>CAVUIN010000012.1:0-743684 GCA_963741545.1 uncultured Alphaproteobacteria bacterium | reverse complement strand
GCTGCACATCGCATGGAGTGCAGCTTAGAATTTGGAACAATGGATGTGACTTGAAACACAAGTCACAGATACTGATGAAGCTTCCCCAAAAGGGAAGCTTGCTCCTTTCTCGGTTTGGTGGTCATAGCACGAGCAAAACACCCGATCCCATCCCGAACTCGGCAGTTAAGTGCCGTCGCGCCAATGGTACTCCGTCTTAAGACGTGGGAGAGTAGGTCACCGCCAAACCTAGTAAGAAGCAAAAATAATCCCTCAATACGATGAAATCAATCAAACGGCCTCCGCAGAAATGCGGAGGCCGTTTGCGTTCGGAAAAAACAAAAAAATATCGGGCTTGATAGCCGTCAGCCCGGTCATGGGGCGGCGCTTTCGCAGGTGTCTGCTTCTGACGGTAAGCGTCCGGTCTGACCGCTCTGCCGCGGGGTGAGAGTGCCGGATAGTGTCCACTATCGATGGTGGACACTATGGTGCTGTCTGGCGCGTCGGACGAAGCGGCTTTGGACGGATGAGGAGAAGCGGTCGATCTGCTTGCAGACGACTGCACCCGGTGTTTCGGTTGCCCAGGTGGCGCTCGCTATGCGGTGAACGCGAACCTGATCTTCAAATGGTTGCGCGACCCGCGTTATGCGCCGGACCGGCGCTGGCATCGGCGGAGGCTTCCCGCTTTCTGCCTGTCGAGATCGTCGCGGAGGCGAGGCGCCTCTGGTGCAGCCGCCGTCGCTCGACAACCACATCGAGATCGAGTTGGCGGGCGGGCACCGGATGCGGATCAGCGGCGGTTATGATCCTGAGGCATTGGCGCGGCTGATCCGGGGTCTGACGGCGTGATCCCGGTTCCGGCGAACACACGGGTCTGGCTGGCGGCGGGCGTCACCGACATGCGCAAGGGCTTTACGGCGCTGGCGGCGCAGGCCGAGGCGGTGCTGAAGCAGGACCCGTTTGCCGGGCATCTGTTCGTCTTCCGTGGCCGTCGGGGCGATCTGGTCAAGGTGATCTGGTGGGATGGTCAGGGCGCCTGCATGTTCCTGAAGCGGCTTGAGAAAGGCCGGACGCTTACTTCTGACGGGCAAAATGCCGTGGTCAACTGAGCTACCTACCCCCCGAAAATCGGACAGTGACGGAAGCTACGATCTGAGGTCTGCTGGGTAATCCCCCCATTTTTAACGGGGTGCATTCGTAGAACTTACGCGGCCATTTTCAGTTTCTGGGCGGGTGTGATGCCGCCGATGCCCATGTTCGGGCGGTCGTTGTTGTAAGTCCATAGCCATTGCGTGGCGTGATCCTGGCCTCCTCGATGGTTTCGATGATGTATTGGTCGAGCCATTCATGCCGGACGGTGCGGTTGTAGCGCTCGATGTAGGCGTTCTGCTGGGGCTGGCCGGGTTGGATGTGCTGGATGGTGACCCCATGTTTCTCGGCCCATATCAGCAGCTTGCCACTGATGTATTCCGGGCCGTTGTCGACCCTTATGGTGCCGGGCTTGCCGCGCCATTCGATGATCCGGTCCAAGGCTGCGGATGACCCGTTCGGCTGGCAGCGAAAAGTCGACCTCGATGCCCAAGCCCTTCGCGGTTGAAGTCGTCCAGCACGTTCAGCAGCCGGAACGCCCGGCCATCCCCCAGCCGGTCGGCCATGAAGTCCATCGACCAGGTCATGTTGGGCGCCTCAGGCACCGCCAGCGCATCAGGTTTGTCCCGCTTCAGCCGCTTGCGGGGTTTGATCCGCAGGTTCAGCTCCAGCTCGCAGTAGATGCGGTAGACGCGTTTGTGGTTCCACGGATGCCCTTTCACGTTGCGCAAATGCAGGAAACACAGGCCGAACCCCCAGGTCTTGCGGGCATCCGTCAGCCCGACCAGCAGATCGGCGATCTCTTCGTTCTCGGCCCGCAACTTCGGGCCATAGCGATAGCAGGTCTCGCTGACCCCGAAGGCCCGGCAGGCCAGGGCAATGCTGACCCCGCGTCGCGCCACCGCATTCTCGGCCATCTCGCGGCGTTGAGATGGCCGAGTCACTTTTTTCCAAGGGCTTCCTTGAGCAAATCCGCCTGCATGCTCAGGTCCGCATACATCCGCTTCAGCCGCCGGTTCTCGTCCTCGATGGCCTTCATCAAGGCCCGCGCCAACGCTTCGACGTTTTCTTCGTCGCCGGCGCCAAAGAGCGATTTCGGAAGCAGCGCCCGGCTCTGCTCGGCAACGGTGTTGAGCAATTCTTGTAGAAACGAGACGTTCACGAGGCTCCAATCCTTGTCGTTTGCCCGGCTCAGGGTGATGCCTACCCGGGGGATTTTAATCATTCATCAACTATACCGGACCAGCATGGCAACACGATAGTCAGCGCGAGAAATGCCGATATGTCCGATACCCTCAGCCACGGACGGCCAACGTCCAGCCTTGTACAGGTCACCAATGACACGGGCCGCGTGGCATTTTGCGGGCCGTATGTGCTCTCGGCCATTACGGGCTATGGAATTTCAAAAATCGAGGACGTGATCCGCGAGGGCCGCGACTTGCCGCCGGGGCGCAAACCCGTTGTGCGCGGCACATATGCCGACGAGGTCGAAGCCGCGCTGGCCCATTTTGGCTACCGCATGCTGCTCAAGGAGAGCTTCATGCACAACGCCCGCAAGGAACGGCCGAGCGTTTGGACCTGGATGCAGAAGCCGCGCAACGCCTGGGCCTACTACATCCTCGCCATTCATAAGGGCAAAGAGGGCCACTGGATTTTGGTCAAGGGCGTCAAGATGTGCGACACCTTCACGGAAGGCAAGTGGACGTTTGTCGTCGATGGGCCGCACAAGGGCTGCCGCATCATGGAAATTTTTGAAGTGAAGAAGGCCATCGACGCATAACGCCTGCTGTGCCTTCGGGCGCGTATCGCTTGCTGTTGGCCATGTGGCGGGCTTAAATCACTCCGAGTCGTTGCTGACAACCGGAGATCGTCCCTTATGTATTTCGGCGGCCTGATCGGATCGATTTTGACCCTTGTCGCGTTTTTCGTGGCATTGGGCGCACGCAAGCGTTCGATTGAACTCAAGGACCGGCTGCGCCGCACGGAAGAAAAATTCGATGCGCTCGCAAACGAGATCCGCTGGATGCGCGCCGAGCGCAAGGGCGAACCTTCAGGCGAGACGGGCGGCATTTTTGTCCCCGAGCAAACCGGCAATGTCCGGCCCGCAGTGGTGCGCGCGGAGACGCCGCCAACAGGACCGCAAGTTACGGCCAGTGTCCCACCGTCTGGGCCATCCCTGCCACCGCCCTCACCGCCACCTCCGCCAGCTGGTGACGCGCCGCGTCCACCCAAGCGCGAAAGCTTCGAAGAGCGGCTTGGCACGCAATGGGCCGTGTGGGCCGGTGGCGCAGCGCTGGCGCTCGGCGGGCTGTTTCTCGTGCGCTATACGATTGAAGCCGGGTTGCTCGGACCGGGCGTGCGCGTCGTGCTCGGTGCGCTGCTCGCCGCCGGACTTGTCGCAGCCGGAGAGTGGTTGCGGCGTGGCGAGATAACGATCCCCATTGATGCTTTGCCGCAAGCGCATATCCCAAGCATCTTGACGGCCGCTGGAACAATCGTCGCCTTTGGCACGATCTACGCCGCGCACGCGCTCTACGATTTCATTGGACCGACGTTTGCGTTTCTAGCGCTCGGCGCGGTTGGTATTGTGACCATGCTGGCCGCCGCGATCCACGGACCGGCACTGGCCGGTCTTGGACTTGCGGGTGCGTTTCTAACACCAATGCTCGTGTCATCGAACGCGCCCAACTTCTGGTCGCTGACACTCTACCTCGGTGTTGTCGCCGCCGCCGCCTATATGCTGGCGCGCACGCGGCAGTGGCTATGGCTCGCGGCATCCGCGGTTGCCGGCGCGGTGCTGTGGGGCGTTCTGATGACCGCAAAAGTTTCGGGCATGGTGACGATGGAGAACCTATCTCTCGTCAACGCCGCCGCGGCGCACGCAATTCTGCAATTAGCGCTGGCGGCGGGCTTCATGGCCTATGAGCCGCATCTTGGAAGGCGCGACGAGAACGCGGCGCCCGATTGGATTGCGGGCGGCGCGCTTGCGGCTCTGACTTTGCTCGTTTGTTTTTTCTTGAGCGCAGTCTCGTTCCAATACTGGGGCTGGATGCCGGTTGCCGTGCTTGCTGTCGCGGGACTCGCGGCAACGGGTTGGCTGACGGCACCTGCTGCAATCGCACTTTGTCTTGGCGGGCTTGTCGCTCTTGTCGTGCTCGCTGTTTGGCCGGGCTTGCACATGCCGCCGGACCGCACATTGCTCGCGCCTTATGCGGCGGGCGTGTTGCGCTTGCCCGATAATGTTTCGAGTTTCATGACAACCGCCATGCTGCTGACGCTCGCGCCTGCGGGCGTTGCGGCTCATCGCATGTGGCGCGGTTCGTTGTTGCCAGAGGCGACAACCGGGATCTACGCACTGGCCGCGACCGTGCCGCCACTTCTAGCTTTGATCTTGAGTTACCTGCGCATCACGCAGTTCGATATTTCCATTCCATTTGCTCTCGGCGGCACCGCACTCGCCGGAGCTTTCGGCATTGCCGCAGACCGTTTCGACAAAGCGGACCAATCCTACTCCGTCCCCGCTTATAATATCGCCGCTGGCGCTTTTGCGGCGGCGGCAATCGCGGCACTTGCTTTCGCACTCATCGTCAGCTCGGAGCGCGGATATCTGACTGTCGCGCTCGCGCTTGCGGCCCTTGGCACGGCCTATGTCGCCTCGCTGCGCGATATCCGCCTGTTGCGCTATGCTGTCACCGCGCTTGGATTGCTCGTGCTTGCGCGCGTCGTCTGGGATCCGCGCATCATGGGCGCGGGCGTTGGAACGACGCCGGTCTTCAATTGGCTGCTTGTTGGATACGGTTTGCCAGCCGCAGCGTTCGCCCTCTCGGCACGATTGCTGGAGACGCGCGAGAAAGGCGATCTGCCCGTGCGCCTCAGCGATGCGCTTGCAGTTGTGTTTGCCGGCCTGCTCGCCTTCTTCCAAATTCGCCACCTGACCAACGGCGGCGATGTCTTTCACGCAGGGACTGGTCACGTTGAATCCGGATTGCTGACGCTTATCAGCATTTTCTTTTCATATGCCCTGGCGAAATTGCATCTCGGCAAGACCAACCCTGTTTTCGATGCGGCATCATCAATTTTTGGAGCAGCGTCGATTGCTTTTGCCGCATTCGGACTGATGATTGGAGCAAATCCCTACTTCACGAATGAAATTGTAGGCGGGCGTACAATCTTTTCATCTCTCATGACCGCCTACCTGCTTCCCGGCCTGGCGGCGTTGTTCGTCGCTCGCCATGCGCGCAACATCCGCCCCGCCTGGTTCACGCGCGCGGCCGGTGTTCTCGCCGTCGTGCTCATCTTCTTTTACGTGACGCTCGAAGTGCGCCACGCCTTCCAAGGCGAGCGGATTGTTCAGTGGCTCGAAACCTCGGATGCAGAGAGCTGGGCCTATTCCGTTGCATGGTTGCTGCTTGGCCTCGTGTTCTTGGGCTATGGCTTGCTGCGCGGATCGCTTGAAGCGCGCATCGCGTCCGCTGCCCTCATCGTACTTGCCGCATTGAAGGTGACGCTGTTCGATCTCGCTGGCATCGGCGGATTCTGGCGTGCCGCATCGTTCATTTGCCTGGGCGCCGTATTGATCGGCATCGGGCTCGTCTATCAGAAGATTATTTTTGCCAAGTCCGCGCCATCCGCGCCCGCCGCCGATTGACCAAAGTCAAAGTGCCTTTGAGGTTACTCGTATCATGTGGGCGAAGCGCTAGGGGATCGTTGTTCAAAGCGTCGAGGCAATTTGCGCGACAATTTTTGTGACAATGCAACTGCTAAATTATCGCGACTAAACGGCCAATGCAGAATCGTGAATTGGTGCTATTTGGCCAAATCTGGCGCGGGCGAAGACTAAGCCATGCGGCGGCTACTAAAATGCGCACGCAGGCGAAACATATTCGCCAAATCAAGCGAAAGACCATGGTCGCCCAACTAAGGTCCAATGACCCAGTAAGCGGCTTGACAGTTGGTTAATGGGTGGCAATCATTGGGGTATACATTGAGCTGCTCGCCGGGCCGAGGGGCAGGGTCAATATAACCAGCAACTCGGGCCAATTTATCCGGCAATTTGATTTCAGCATACACGCTGCGTATCAGCGTTTCTTGCGCGGAGCGTTGCTATCCGTTGGAGACCATGATGCGTCAAGACTCCGATTTGAGTTCAATGAGGAACGTGATGTCTTTGCTCATCATTGGCGGGGTTACCGCGCTGATGATCACGGCTCAACTTCGAGGCCCGCCGCCGAAGCCGCAGCGGTTCAGTCAAACCCCTCGCGATATGGAATTTCCAGGCGTGGTGCGATCTGAGCCCACCTCGACCCTGATCGAGAGCCCAGTTTCGGGGCGGATTGAGTTCGCAACCGAAAGTAACGGAAAGCCCGTCAAGGCTGGCGCCGTCATCGCGCATGTGAAGCAGGACGCTACTGTTGCCATGATGGAGCGGCTTCGCTTGGAACTTGCGGCGCATTACGCACACAAGGCTGCGTTGACCGCTGTTCTTGATGATCGCGGAAAAATCGAAATCGATGCTTCTGAGTTGGCAATCGTTGAGCCCTCATCAAGCGCGCTTGCCGCACTCGACCAGCTAACTCTTAGTCAGCAGGCCAGCTTGGCGGAGCAGCAGAAATACCTAAAGCAAAGGCAGGAAGTCAACGGCAAGCAAGCCGAAACGATTGAGCGCAAATTGAACTTTCAAAAGTTCATCCGCAGCAAGACAACCGAGCAATTGACAAGCCTGACCGCCGAGCGCCAGCGCATTTCAGACATGGTGGCGCGCGGCACTTTTCCGGTCAACCGCGATTCCGAACTTGCACGCCAGGAATTAGCATTGCAGGCCAGAGTTGCAGAAGCCGATGCAGCCATCGCCGACATTGAAGTTGAAAAGGACAACGTGCGGCTTGCAGCCTACGAGCAAATGAAAACGCGGCGTGATGAGGCCAATTCCCGTATCGAGGACCTGATTGGCAAAATCGGCGATGCCAAGAGCCGTTTGGACGAGGGGCAGCTGTTACTTGAAAAGGCCGACATCCGCGCGCCTCACGACGGATTCCTGCGCAATTTTAGAATTCAAATGTCGGGCTTGAGCGTTGTCGCAGGTGAGCCCTTGGTCGAAGTGACGATGCCCAACCAATCGTTTCTGGTTGAAGCAACGGTTCCACCTGAAGGTCTTGCGGCAATCGAAGCGGGTGATGGTGCAGCCATCCGGCCTGGACCGCGTGCCAGCATCCGGTCCCCTTTGATCCGCGCAACTCTTGACGGAACCATGAGTGACGATACGGGCGGCCAATACGCGGGCAACGAGGAGCAAACCGTCTATTTCAGCATTGATGAGGACCAGGTGCCGGCGGCTCAGCGATCCAAATTCCGGACCGGCTATGCGGTCTCAGTGTCGGTCATTCATACGAGAAAGCCGAAAGACGCAGTTTCAGAGCTTGTGCCACGGCCAACCCGCGCGCAGGCACTTCTCGGCAGATTAGCCGCGCTGATCAAGGCCGCACCCGCAAGCATTCAGGATACGATCAATGGTGTAGCCATTCCCAAGCCGCCTACTATACAAATCCGGGCAGTATTACTTAGTGAGGTGCCGCTACCCCGCTTTGCCGAATTTTTCAAAGGCACGCTTTATAGCGTCCGCGTTGCGATCCGAGACGTAATAGTTCCCAAGTACAACGCGATCCATATCCGTGCGCAAGTAGCAGGATATGGCTTCGGCAGGAGCATTGACGACCGGCTCCTGCCTGTTGAAGCTCGTGTTGAGGAGCACAGGGATACCGGTCAGTTTGGCGTATTCCTCGATGACGCCGTAGTAACGCGGGTTGGCCTTGCGGTCGATAGTTTGGATGCGGCCCGTGCCATCCACGTGGGCTGCCGCTGGGATGAGCGCGATCTTGTCCGGCCTGATCTTCGGCGCCACTGTCATGAAGGGATCGGGGTGCTCGTATTCGAAGAATTCGTTCAAGCGCTCGATGAGAACAACTGGCGCAAACGGCCGGAACGGTTCGCGATGCTTGATGCGGGCGTTGATCAAGTCCTTCATCGCGTTCGACGTCGCGGACGAGAGGATGGAACGGTTGCCGAGCGCTCGCGGACCGATTTCGGCCCGCCCCTGAAACCACCCGACGATTTTTTGTTCGCTTAGATCTTTGGCGACACGTTTCAATAACGCATCTTCTTCCATACGTTCGTATTTAAGGCCGGCGGCGTCGAGAGCGGAAACGATCTCGGCGCTGCTAAATTCTTTGCCATAGAAGGCGTGCGTCAACTCAAATTCGCGGCGATTCCCAAGCGTGTTGTGCCAGTGATAGAGCGCACTGCCGAAACACACGCCCGTGTCGGACGCCACCGGCGGCACCCACACGCGCTCGAAATCGGTGTCGCGCAGAATGCGCCCGTTGGCGACGCAATTCAGCGCCACGCCGCCCGAGATCACGAGGTTCTTGTTTTTGTGCACGCGATAGAGCTCACGCGTGATGTGGATCAGCGCTTCTTCGGTCCAATGCTGCAGGGCCCAAGCGATGTTGTGATGGTGCTCTGTCAATGGTTCGTTTGATTTCCGGCGCGGACCGAAAGCAGCATAAAACTTCGGCTTGAAAGGCTCGATCAATCCGTGCGTCGGATAATTGATGTAACTCTTGTTGATCTGGATGCGCCCGCCGGGCAGCATATGGATCAGATCCTTGAATTTCTCCTTGTAAGCCGGGCCGCCCATGGCGGCCAAAGCCATGACGGTGCCTTCTTGAAAGAAGGGAAAGCCCAAATGCTCGGAGACGCAGGTGTAGAGCATGCCGAGCGAGTCAAACATCGGGTCTGACCACTGGCGCTGGATTTTATTGCCCTTACCTAACCATGCGCTCGTTGCACCGTCGTCGCCATAACCGTCGGCAACGAGAACGGTCGCCTCTTCGAAAGGCGAGACGAAGAAAACGGAGGCGTGAGATTCGTGATGTCCGACTTGGACGATGGGTGGCTGCTTCTTTAAGCCGAACTGAGAGAGCATTCCGAGCTTCAAACGTAGCGGTACATTGAGCAAGCCGGTCGTGTGCGTGCGATGTGCTTCGGGACGCAGCAAATTGAGACTGGCTGGCATGTCGCGGAATACGGCGCCAAGAAGCGAGCGGCGGATGCGCTCCATGTTCCAAGGCGTGGTGATGACATCGACGTCCGAGAGATCGAGGCGGCCGCCCTGCCCGAACACGGTATCCATCGCCATGCGCGGGTACTTCAACGTGTGCTTGATGCGGTTGAAGCGCTCTTCTTCCAAAATGATGTTCGGCTTGCCGTCCGTCAGCAGCGCCAGACCCGCATCATGAGACGTATAAACCAGCCCTAGAATATTCACGCGCAATCGTCCTTCAACTCATCACAAATTGCTGGAGCCCAAATTTGGAACCCAATTATGGTCCCAATCCCGGTTGTGCCACGGGGCAAACCTTAATGCCGGGACTTCCATGGCTTAAAGTAAAGGAAGCATGGTCTGCCAAGTTACCATAAAGAGAAAGGCGCAAGTTGTATCGCGCCCTTCCCCCAAAAGTCGCGCCCGAAATCCGCGCAAGCGATCGCCGCGCGTTAATCCTTCGCGCGTTCGACGTAGGAGCCGTCCGCCGTCATGACGACGACGCGGGTGCCGGCGCCAATATGCGGGGGCACCATGACGCGGGCGCCGTTCGACAATTTCGCCGGCTTGAACGACGAGGACGCCGTCTGGCCTTTGACCACCGGATCGGCTTCGACAATTTCAAACGTCACACGCTGCGGCAGCTCGATGGCGATCGGGTTGCTTTCGAACAGCGAGACCGAGCAGGTCATGCCTTCAACCAGCCACTGGCCTTGATCGCCGACGACGTCCTTGGGGATCAGAATCTGATCGAAGGTTTCGGGCTGCATGAAATTGTAACCCATGTCATCTTCATAAAGGTAATTGTAGTCCTTCTCGTCGAGGAAGGCCTTCTCGACCTGATCGGTGGTGCGATAACGTTCGGTCAGCTTGACGCCGTCCTGGATGCGGCGCAATTCCAAATGCGTGACCGGCGTACCCTTGCCGGGATGGATGTTCTCGGCCGTCATGACCACGGCAAGTTTGCCGTTGATCTCGAGGACGTTGCCTTTGCGGACCGAGCTTGCAATAACCTTCACCACGGCGTGGTCTCCGTTCGTCTGTTCAGCAGCCTAGTGGGGCCATGTGGCCCCGTGACCGGCTTCTATGGGCGGGATTTCTCAGCCGCTACATACCTGCTTCGGGCCAGAAGGCCAAGTGCGGCCGATGTTCAGGATCGGAACCCAGCAAAATCTCATGAAAAGCCGAGAAAACGATGCTTCCCCCTGGTGGGATCGCAGGGCGCCACGCCGACCGGCGGGGGAAGTTACTGGCCCGGGCCAAGATCAAATCTGCCATTCGGGGATGGTTCGAGGCCGAGGGCTTTGTCGAGGTCGAGACATCGTGCTTGCAGGTGTCCCCCGGAAACGAGACGCATCTGCACGCGTTCAAGACCGAGGCTATCGGCACAGACTTAGGTCGCCAGGATTTGTATCTCCACACCTCGCCCGAGTTCGCGATGAAGAAACTGCTCGCGGCGGGAGAAGAAAAGATTTTCACGTTCGCGCCGTGTTTCAGGAACCGCGAACGGGGCCCGCTGCATTCGCCAGAGTTCACAATGCTTGAGTGGTATCGGGCGGGCGCGCCTTACGAAACGTTGTGGGAGGATTGCGCGGCGATACTGAGGATCGCGGCAGATGCCACGCGAGCGCTTCGAATGGTCGTGGCGCGGGCGCACCTGCGATTTGACCAAGGCGTACGACTGGTCGACGCTCGATCAAGCCTTCACGCAGTTCGCGGAAATCGCTCTCCATGAAACTTATGACGCCACATCTGTGAACCGCGATGCGCTCGCGGAACGGGCGCGGGCTAGAGGCATTGAGTTCGGAGCGGACGACACATGGGGCGATATCTTCAGCCGGGTCATGGTTGAAAAGATCGAACCCTATCTCGGCTTGTACCGGCCCGAAATGCTTTGCGAGTACCCGGTGCACGAAGCAGCGCTCGCCCGGCCCAAATCCGATTACCCGCGCGTCGCCGAACGCTTCGAGCTTTATGTGTGCGGCGTCGAACTCGCAAACGGCTTTGGCGAATTAAACGACGCGGCCGAGCAGCGCCGCCGTTTTAAAAAATGGATGGACGACAAGGAACGCATCTACGGCGAGCGCTACCCGGTTGACGAGGATTTTTTGGCGGCTCTTGGGCATATGCCGCCTGCCAGCGGGTGCGCGCTTGGTTTCGACCGGCTCGTGATGTTAGCAACCGGTGCGACGCATATCGATCAAGTCCTCTGGACACCGCTGCCCTGACCCCCCTCCCCCTTGCGGGGAGGGGTTAGGGGTCGGGGTAAAGACCGGAAACAGGTGTTGGCTTTTTGCATACAAACACTCGCGCGGCATTGAGTTTCGACCAATAGACCAGTAGTTCAACTTCACCCCACCCCAACCCCTCCCCGTCGAGGGGAGGGGAGTTCATCGCACCGCCTCGTTTATCGCGAGGATCGCCGCAAGGAGCGAGACCAATGATGCTGAACACTCACTCCGGCGGATGCCAATGCGGCGCGGTCAGATTTCGCGTCGAGGGCGAACTTGGCGATGCGTCCGTCTGCCATTGCCGCATGTGCCAGAAAGCGTTTGGCGCATTTTACGCGCCACTCGTTTCGACACGGGGTGCTAACGTTGTGTGGACCCGCGGCACCCCCTCGTATTTCGCTTCGTCAAACTTCGTGAAGCGCGGGTTCTGCGAGAAATGCGGTACGCCTTTGAGCTATGAAGCACCCGACGGTGTCGCGCTCGCCATCGGTGCGTTCGATAAGCCGGAAGAGATTATTCCCGTGCACCAATTTGGCACCGAGGGAAAGCTGCCCTATGCCGACGATATCGCGAACCTTCCCGGACACCACACCATAGACGACATTGCGGCCGCACCTTTTCTCGAAAAGATTATCTCCTACCAGCACCCCGATCACGATACAGATGTTTGGCCGCCCAAATGAGTTCCGCCCGCAAAGATCGCACACTTCTCCTCCCCCCTCGTGGGGGAGGCCGGGAGGGGGGGAATCCTAGTCAGAGAGAATTCGGATTGCCCCCACCACTCCTTCCGGGATTCCCCCCACCTGTAACCCCTCCCCACGAGGGGGAGGGGAATTCCCTCCGGCGCCCGCTCCGCTCTGCCGATGATCTCGTCGCATCTGGGCTTGTGCCAGCCGTGGCGCGCGACGACGCTGCGCGCGTCGGCGAACGCTATGCCATTGCCGTCACGCAGGCGATGGCCGCGCTCATCGATCACGGCAATCCTCATGACCCCATCGCACGGCAGTTTGTGCCGGATGCGCGCGAACTCGAGACGCATGCCGCTGAACTTACCGATCCCATCGGCGATCATGCGCACAGCCCCGTTCCGGGAATCGTGCATCGCTACAAAGATCGCGTGTTGTTGAAAATCGCGAGCGTGTGCCCGGTCTATTGCCGCTTTTGCTTCCGCCGAGACATGGTGGGGCCGGAGTTGGGCGAGGCCATGTCGGCGGACGATATTGAGGGCGCGCTCGCCTACATTCGCGATCACCCTGAAATCTGGGAAGTCATCCTGACGGGTGGCGATCCGTTTGTGCTGTCGCCGCGCCGGGTTGCAGAGATCACAAAGGCGCTTAGTGAAGTCCCGCACGTGAAAATGCTGCGGTGGCATACCCGCGTCCCCGTTGTCGATCCGTCGCGGGTGAGCGATGAGTTGGTGGCCGCACTGAAGTCAACAGGCGAAAACTGTCGTCGTCGCCATGCATACCAATCACGCGCGCGAACTGACCCCCGCCGCACGGGCCGCAATCGCTCGCCTTGCCGAAGCAGGCGTGCTGTTGCTCAGTCAGAGCGTACTTCTGAAAGGCATCAACGACGATGCAGAAACACTCGAAACCCTTATGCGGGCACTCGTTGAATGCCGCGTGAAGCCCTACTATTTGCACCACGGCGATCTGGCACCGGGGACAGCACACTTCCGTACGACGATTGCGGATGGCCGCGCCATCATGAGCGAACTGCGCCAGCGGCTATCGGGCGTTGCGTTGCCGACATATGTTCTCGATATCCCCGGCGGGCATGGAAAAGTCGAAATCGAGGCAAACGTCACGGCGCTTGGTAACGGAACCTACACCGTTCGCGATCCCAATGGTGGACTTCACCAATACAGTGACGCAACTTCGCAGCCGAACTCAGAAGTCCCCCTCCCCCTTCTTGGCGGAGCCAAGCTTCGCTTGGACGCGGGGAGGGGTGAGGGGTAGGGGGATCATTCAGAGCGTGATGTTTCGTTTCGTCAAACGTGTAATGACCCTCCGGAGGCACGCTCGCGTATTCCTCCGGTTTCGTCACCCCACCCCCAACCCCTCCCCGTCAACGGGAGGGGAGTTACGCATACTCCCGGCAATCATACTTGCGGCACGTATTTCTTTCGCTGGTGCGGTCTTAGCTCCGATTACAGCCCTTGCTCACGCCGACTGTCCGCCTGTGCCCGCGCCTGTGCGCGATTTGAAACTCGAGCGCTTCTATGAGGACAGCGCCGGGTCCGTCGTCGATCCGGCGAAGATGGCAGCGCATAAAGCCGAGACCGCGCCGCTCACAGCCTTTGTTGGCTTCATCACCAAACAGGCCGACCGCGCCAATAGACAGCGCAGCTCTCCGGTTGAAACGGCAAAGTGCGGGCTTTTGTGGATCAGAGGCTGGGCCGAAGCTGGCGCGTACCTCGGCACGATGGACTCAAAGCAAGCCGAGGCGCAACGCAAATGGGACCTCGCTGGTACCGCGCTGGCGTATCTCAAGTTGCGGCACTTCGCGACCGCCGAAGATCGAGCAGTGATTGAACCGTGGTTGGTGACGTGGGCCGGAGCGGCACGCGCGCACTTTGGCGATCCGGGCATCAAGCGCAACAATCACTGGTATTGGATGGGGCTTGCCGCCGCCGCCGTTGGGTTGGCAACGGACAACGACAAATATTGGCAGATGGCGAAGGGCATTTTCGAAGACGCTGCAAAAGACATCGCGAGCGATGGCACGCTGCCGCTCGAACTCGAGCGAAAAGGCCGCGCGCTCCATTATCATGTGTTCGCACTTGAGCCGCTGGTCGTGCATGGCGGAGATGGCGGCGGCAAAGGGCGAAGACTGGTACGCGTTGGACGATGGCGCGCTGCACCGGCTCGTTGCCAAAACCGTTGAAGGGCTGAATGAGCCGTCCGTGTTCGAGAAGCTCGCGGGCGTCGCGCAAGAACGGCCAGTGAAAAGCGGATATGGATGGGCCTCGCTTTATCGCGACCGCCACTTCGGCCGTATGCCGGACAAAATCGAACAACCCATTGGGCACCGGTGGCTGGGCGGCGATGTGGACGTATTGTTGCGGGTGCTCGGGAGGAAAGGATGAAGTGGTCCAAGACTGGGATCACACTCAACCTAATTCGTCCGGCTCCATCGGCCTTCGTGCGCCGTGTCGAATATGGAGGATGGCAACTTCATTTGCCTCCAATGTGTAGAAGATCAGATACGGATACCTACCCAATGGAATGACGCGAACGGACGGCCGCTGTTCGACAACGCGTCCACTTGCAGGAAACTCGCTGACGAGTTTGACCGTGTCGGCGATCGCAGATCCAACAGCAACGGCCGCTGCCGGACTCTGGCCTGAAAGATAATCTGCTATACTTTTAAGATCTGATATTGCTCGCCGGCTATAGCGAACCTTCATTTGCCGAATCGCGCGAAGGCGGCAGCTATGTCCGCGTCCGCGGCAAATTTGCCATTCTGGGCGTCTGCCAGCGCATCATCGATGGCTTTGAGCGCCTCCGCACTTGCGCGGTATGTTCCAGGCCCCAGGCGATCCATTGCGAGCAATATCCCCGCGGCATCGTCCTGCCGTTCGACAGGCCACTTCCGAATGGCATCAAGGGCTTTTTGCATCAGTTCTGTCATCTGGAAATTGTAACATACCTTCCCGGGTACGCAACCTATGGCGAGCGGTGCAATACTGCACTCTTAAGGTACTATGTCATTGTGGGGCCAAGCAGCCGCAATGATCAACCCAAGAATAGCGCGAAGCCCATTCGGCATCGGAGATTACTTCACTGCCGCAAGCGCGCCAGCCGCATCCGCAATCCCGGCGCCAAGATCGGCGGACTGGCCAGACGTTTTGTGCGCGCTCGAAAGCAGCAACGCGCGGATATCTTTTGGGATGAGTTTCGGATTTTTTTCCAGCATCAGCGCTGCTATGCCGGAGACGTGCGCAGCGGCCATCGAGGTGCCAGATGAAATATCGTACGCGCCTTTGGTTGCCGCTGCGATGATGTCGACGCCGGGGGCCGCGACCGCGATATAGGTGCCGTGGTTGGCGTTTTTGTAGAGCTGATCGGCGTTGTCGGTTGCGGTCACAGCGATAACGCCCGGATACGCCGCAGGGTATGCCGGTTTCGCGTCCGGTCCGCCGTTGCCCGCTGCCGCAACCATTGTCACGCCCTTCGCTTCAGCGGCGGCGATGGCTTGTCCAAGGATCGGATCGCTCGGGCCTGCAAAGCTCATGTTGACGACGCGTGCGCCGCTTGCGACCGCAAAGTCGAGCGCCTTCAAAATCGCAAGCGTGTAGGATTGCGGCTGGCCTTTCGCATTACCCGCGAAGGCGCGAATGGCGAGCACGTTTGCGCCCGGTGCGACGCCGGTCAATTCCGCCCGCGCGCCGAGGATGGCGGCGATGGCGGTGCCGTGGTTTTCCGCAACGGGTTTGCTTTCGCCGAGCGCGTCGAAGGTTTCGGTGATCGATCCGCCGAACGCGGGATGCGTTGTATCGACTTGCGTGTCGATGACGGCGATTTTCACGCGCTTGCCTGAAGCGATTTTGTGGGCCTCGGTGAGTTTCAGTTTAGCCGGCGCGTATTGAGGCACGGGCAAAGCCTTGGCTGCGCCGTTTGCAATATAGAGATAGTGCGGTTGCGCGATGATGATGCGCACGTCCGCTGAGATCGCTTGCAGTACGGCTTCAACAGGCCGCGCATCCGGGATGCGAATGCGCACGACGCGCTGATTAAGCAGCGTCGAGACGTAGAGCGTTTCGCCAGTTAGATTTTGCGCACGCAGTATGGCGAACACTTCGGCGTTGCTGACTGACGCCGGAAACGTGATGATGATTTCGCGATCAAGGATTTCCGGCACGACGGCGCCGATCACGGCATTCGTGCCAGGCGCCCGCGTAAAGGCCGAGCCTGCCGCTGGGCCGGGCTTGTACTTCGGCAAGCGTCGCAGAAGATCGAGGACCGATGGCGCATCCGGCAGCGCTTGCGCGAACGCCGCCGCCGGAAGCGCCAAAGTTGCAATCACTGTCAGGCCTGCGAGTTTGCGCATACGTTTCATGACACGCCTCACGGAGTTTCAGATGCAGATGACGCGAACGACACGAAATCGGCGCGGGCTTTGAGTTTTGCGAGCGCAGGCGTCCGTCGCATCCTTCGACAGCACATCGTCGCTCAAGCGCACGCGGAAAATACCACCCGCTTTAGGGCCTTCGACAATCGTCATCTTATTCTCGGCGAGGAATGCCGACAATGTGCCAGCGGGTGCGGCTGGTTGGAATGCGACAAGCGCGAAAGTACCCTTGGCCATCGAGGCACCAGGACCGGCTGCGGTTTGATATCCCGCACGCTCCCCGCCGGACAACAATGAGCCGAGTGAGCCCCCAAGGATAGCGAAGGCGAAGGCCGCAGATAGACCGGCGTAGGCCAACTGGCGTGGTGCAAGTCCGCTCAGAAACAATCCGAGTTTGTCGATCAGCGAGGCTTTAACAGAATGCAGGCGTGCGCTTGGGCTCGAAGCAAGGCTCGCGCGCAGTTTGTCGAGGGCATCGCGCGGTGCTTCGATTTGGGCGTTGGCCGCAAAGATATCGTCAGCTTCGTCGCGAGCGAGCACCATGTGCGACCGGACCTCGGGGTGCGCCGCAGCGTATGCGTCGACTTTGGCTTTGTCGGCTGCACTGATCTTGCCCGATACGTACCAGGGAAGGAGTGCTTCAAATTCATCGGCCTCGGAGAGGACTTCGGTTTCGTTTGTCATGGGCTTGCTCATTTAGGGCCATCCTCTGTCAACGCCGCGCTCTTTGAGAATTTCTCCCAACTTCTTGCGCGCGTAGAACATGCGGGTTTTGACGGTTGCTTCGGGGATGGAGAGAACCTCTGCCACCTCTGACACGGATTGTTCCTGGTAATAGACGAGATCGAGAATTTCCCGGTGCTCGGCAGACAATCCCTTCATGGCCTGACGGATCTGTCCGGCCTTGTCGACTTTCTGCAGCGTGACCTCGGGCGTATCGTCCTCGTCTTCAATTTGTCCGGCCGTCTCTTCGTCGTAGCCCGAGACTTCGCGTTTTTTGCGAAGCGAGCTGACCGCCTTGTTATGGGCGATCGACAGCAGCCAAGTTGTGGGCTCCGAGCGGCCTTCGTATCGGCCCGCACCTTGCCAAACTCCTAGAAAGACCTCGTTCAAGAGTTCCTCCGCCATTGCTTCGTTGCGCACGACCCGGACGAGATACCGGAAAACTCGGGTCTGGTTTCGCGTGAAGAGACGTTCCAGGGCTTTGGCGTCACCTGCCGCAATGGCCTTGATGAGCGCGCGATCGTCTATGGTTTGGTCCATGGCGTCTCTGCCACTCTTGGAGGGTTGGTCGCGGGAGCCGCGCAAAAGGTTCATAGCCAAGGTTAACCCCTGTCATACTAGAAAATAGACCGATAACCCTAACTCCCGCCAGGGAGGTTTTTTTCGGGTTTCTTTTCCCCGGGGGTGTCTGGTGGGGTTACACTTGAACCAACGTGAGGCGAACTGCGACCCAAGTCTCGAGCGGCGGAGTATTCCGTCGATAATGGACTGATCGAGACCATGGAGATCAAATATGTTTAATGCTAGTTTTCATCGGTGTGCCTCCCAAGGCGGCAATTCGAGCCGGCCCGCTTGTGGCACCAAGGGCCGCACAATGAATTGGGTTGCACGCGCAATATTCGGCGGCGGACTGCGGTTAGCAGCTGCTGCTGCGGCACTATCAGTGGTGACCGTACTTCCTGGTGACATCTTCAATTCGGGCGCACAGGCCGCCGACGGGATCATCAAGCGGGGCGACGCCGCCGTGACGGGGTTCTCGGGCACCAAGGCCGAGAAAGACATTCCCGCCGACGTACACCCGCTCGACCGGACGTTTATCAACGTCGATGGCACTGCTCTACAGATTTTCGATTTGTCGGTGTTGGGCACGGGGCCGCGCGGGCAGGTTTCGGACGCCCTTTCAAAATTGCAGATCAAGGCGCGCGACACGGGTCAGGTTTTTGGCGTGGCTCTGGATGATGGCGGCGCGGCCAAGACACCCAATGTGTACATGACATCGACTTCGATGTTTGGCTTGCAGATCGTCAAAGATGGCAAAGACGGAAAACTTGAGCGGCTCGTCAACGGCGCGGCCGGCGCCAAGTGGATGCCGGGCCAGTTCGGATTGGATAAGGACGGCACACCGGGCGCGATCTACAAGATCGATGGCAAAACCGGCGCTGTTTCGCTTTTCGCCAACGTGAAATTCGATGATCGCGACAACGCCGGGCCGGGCCTCGGCAATATCTCGTTTGACCGGAGAACCCAGCAGTTTTTCGTTTCCGATCTCGAAACGGGATTGATCCATCGCATCACGCTGGACGGCAAGGAACGCGACGTCTTCGATCACGGCATGGTTGGCCGTAAGGCACAGAAGCTGGAACCTGTGCCATACGATTCCTCGCGCCGCATGGACATCGCAAGCCCCGCCTTTAACGCGGAAGACATCGCCACTTGGGGCTTTGCCGACGAACGCCGCCGCGTATTCGGCCTCGCTGTCAGCGCCGGCCGGCTTTACTATTCGGTGGCCGAAGGCGCATCCGTCTGGTCGGTCTCGATCGACGACGAAGGCGACTTCGGCGGCGACGCGCGCATCGAACTTGAAATCGGCAAGGCCTATCCCGGCACCAATATCACCGACATCGTCTTCGACGGCAACGGCATGATGTATCTTTCGCAGCGCGGCGTTGCCTCCGGCAGCTACGATTACGCGAAGTTTGCCACTCCCCAGCAGGCGTTTGTCGTGCGTTATGGCTGGGACGAAAAGGAAGGCCGCTGGGCTGCAAAGCCGCAGGAATATGCAATTGGCCTTGCCAAAGAGCACAACGCGACTGTCGGCGGCATCGCGCTCAACTACGGTTACGATAAAAACGGCAACATCAACTACGGGTCATGCCGCCAGACGCTCTGGAGCACGGGCGAACATTTGCGCGAAGGCGAAGATGTGCAACGCGTCTCGCTCGGAGGCGCAAAAATCGTGCACGGGCTGCAAGGCCACTATAAATCGCGCGTGCGCCCCGATAACGAGCCGCCGTATCAATCCTGGTTTGTCGATTACGATGGCCGCCACGAAGATGCGGACGCCTATGGCCATGTCGGCGACGTGGCGATTTATGCGCCGTGCGAAGGAACCAGCGCACCGGTCGAATTGCTTGAAGACAAGCCGCACTACATCAATCCCGAATTGCCGTACCCGGCAGATGAAGCCGGCCTGTTGCTCGACAAGCGCTGCTATGCAGGCGCCATCGGCGGCAAGATCCGCTGCACGATTTCGGTGCGCAATGTCTCGACAGCCGTGCTGACCGAAGACGTCAAAATTACCGACGTCACCAAAATCATGGCGGGTCCGGGCTGGGGCGGCATCGTGCCGATCATTGCGTCCAGCGTTTCGCACCCCGGCATCACGTGCACGCCGACACCAACACTTAATTTCGCTTGCAACATCCCAGTCGCGTTGCTGCTTCCGGGCGACGTCGCGTCGTTCGATGTGTGGATCAATACGTTTGATTTGGCGCTTGGCGGCAACATGGGCTTCCGCAATTGCGCGGTCCTCCATCACGCGGCCGGTTGGGCAAAAGCCTGTGCCGAAGGCGGCACGGATATCGTGGTCGAGAAAATCGGTCCAGGGACATGCTTGCCGGGCTTGGCATGCAAATTCGGTCTGAGCATCAAGAATGCTGGCCTGATGCCCTATGCCGGCGACGTGCTTCTGGCTGACGCGATGTTCGTCGGTGGTGCGGTCGTCAACGCGCCCATCACGGCCGTCAATCCGCCGATCGCCTGCACGGTTGGCAACATGAACCAGCTGCCATTCACGTGCATCACGCCGCTCATCCTGGCCCCTGGTGAAGAACACATCCATTGGGTTGACGTGACGATGCCGGCACCCGGCGGATACGTGGCCGAGAACTGCTTCGGCGTGCTCGATCCCGCTTTGCTGCCGCCTGGCCCACTGCCCCCGCCGTTATTCATGGGTGGCGCAGGACCGAGCGGTAACCCTGCGTGCGTCTGGGTTGACGTTCCGGTACCAGCGCACAATCTCAAAGTGACCAAGACGGCAACGGGCGCAGGTGCGGGCCTGTGCAACAAAGTTGGCGATTTATTGAGCTGCACCTACGACATCGCCATCATCAACCAGGACCTCGTGCCCGTGAACGGCATCATCAAGTTCGATGAGAAAGTGCCGGCCACGACACAAGCCCTTCATGTCGGGCCGGGTTGGAATTGCGTCGGCGGTCCTGCCAACTACGCCTGCGATAGTCTCGCTGCCGTCAACATTCCGGCGGGCGGCACGGTGACGATCCCGGCTGTGATCGACATCAAAGCAACCGACGTCGAAGCCTTGGGCTGCAACGTACCAAACGAGGTCAAGTTGACTTTGCCGGTCGCGGGCGCGGCACCAAACCTCAATCCCGCCGACGACACGGCCATTGCCAACGCATGGACATTCGGGCTGTGGTGGGTCGATGGCGGCGGCGTAGTCCACGTGCTGTGCGATCCGACCAATCAGAAGGTGCAAAAAACCGTCAAAGGGCCGTGCGTTCAAGATGGCAGCGACTGGCAGTGCACCTATGCCGTGACGGTGACCAACACCGGACCCGATCCCTACAAGGGCCCGCTGAAACTTGCTGAAACTTTTGGTACGGCGCCAAAGAACGTGTCGTTCTCCGGCCCCTTCACCTGCGTCGGCGCGGGCGCCAATTACACTTGCGAAAACCCACACGTCGAAACTGTCAAAGACCAAGTGCTGACGCTTGAAGTCAAGGCAACGTTTGCCGACGACGGCCGTTGCGAAGCGCCGAACACGGCCAAGCTGACGTTCCCCAATGCGGGGACGGCGGCAAACCGCATCGGCACGGACGACGCGGCAAGTGCGACCGCAACGATTGCCTCGTCCCAGTGCAAAAAGGACGAGCGTCCTGAAGTCTGCCCAGACGGCCGGCCTGTGCCTAAGTCTGGCCGTTGCCCGTGCCCGGCGAACCGCATCTATAACGTCGATACGCGCCAATGTGACCGGCCGGAGAGCGATCCTGATCCAATTCCGCCTGTAAAGCAGTGCCCGCGCGGAACAACCGGCATCTGGCCGAAGTGCGTCGAGATCGTCGATGAGTGCCCATCGGGCATGGAACTTGGCGATGACGGCGAATGCTACCGTCCCGAGCCGCAATGCGAACCGGGTCCAGGCGAAGTGCGCAACTCCAAAGGCCGGTGCGTTTGCAGGCAGGACTATCAGCGCGACGACAACGGCCGTTGCCGTCCGGTGGTCGAACTTTGCCAGCCAGGCCCGAACGAACATCGCAACCGTAGGGGCAATTGCGTCTGCGACGGCGGTTACGAACGCACGAGCAAAGGCAACTGCGTGCGCGAAGAAAACCCAGCCGAAGATTGCAAGGAAAAAGGCTGGCGCTGGACAGGTTCGCGCTGCGTGCCGCCATCCAATCCGGCTGACGACTGCAAGGAAAAGGGCTGGGAATGGACAGGTTCGCGCTGCGTGCCGCCATCCAACCCGGCAGACGACTGCAAGGAAAAGGGTTGGCGCTGGACCGGTTCAAAGTGCGTGCCCCCCAAGAGCCCAGAGGACGAGTGCAACGAGAAGGACTGGCGCTGGACGGGCAAGCGCTGCGTGCCGCCATCCAATCCCGCTGACAATTGCAAGAAAGGCTGGGAGTGGAACGGTAAGCGCTGCGTACCGCCGTCGAACCCCGCCGACGATTGCAAAGAAGGTTGGGAATGGAATGGCAAGCGCTGCGTGCCGCCTCAGCCTAAGAAGTGCCCGCCCGGAACCTACGGGACACAGCCGAACTGCAAGAAGATCAAGATTGAAATTCCCGATATTATTATCAAGCCGAAGAAGCCGAAGTACGAAGATGTGCCGTCGCGGCCCAATAAGGGGACCAGAGGCGATGGGCCCTCGCAGTCACCTCGCATAGAGAAGAAATCGCCATCAATTCAATTCAACAAGCCGAACTTCTTCAAGAAGCTCAACTGAGGCCAGCGTCAATTAAACACCCATCGAACAGGCGGAGCGATCCGCCTGTTTGCTTTTGTAGGTGCACCCTGATGAGAAACGCATCACGTTCGAAGGGTCAGTCTTTGCCGTTGTCTGCAGAATTTATCGGTGTCACACTCACACGAAGAACGAAATTGAACTGCTGAGGCGGAGTGAGAGCATGTCAAATACTCAGGAAAAGCACGCAACCCGCATCGCCCTGAGCAAGGGCTATATTTTGGAGAAGGTGGGCAAGGGTGCCCACCACGGCCGGTTTTCCATCATCAATAAAGCCGAGGGCTCTCGCGTGCGTTCAGAAGTTCCAGGTGCCGAGTTTTCGTTCTCGCTTCAAGAAGCAGAAGATTGGCTGGCCAAAGCCGGGAATTGAAAAGCAAATTGTGATCCGGTGCGAGTTCAAGGGAGAGCCGGAAGAAACCTGCCTGCGATTTGATCTAATTGCCGGCTGGATTTGATCGCAACCCAATGCTCTCAGCCGCATGCTCGCCGGGTCGCGCCCTCGGTACACAAATCGACCTGAACTATCGTCTATTTGCATTGACAGTTAAAAGCGTCCATACTAGGTTTCCATTCTATGCAAGGGTTCCACGAAGAGCACATTGTCTCCGTTCGTCATTGGACGGAGACCCTTTTTTCGTTCCGCACCACGCGCGCACCCTCCTTCCGCTTCGAAAATGGCCAGTTCACGATGATGGGTCTCGCGACCGATGGGCGGCCGCTGTTACGCGCCTACTCCATGGCGAGCCCGAACTACGAAGATGAACTCGAGTTCTTCTCGATCAAAGTCCCAGAGGGGCCGCTGACATCGCGGCTTCAGCACGTCAAAGAGGGCGACAAAGTCCTCGTCGGCAAGAAGCCGACTGGCACGCTGCTGTTATCGAACCTGCTGCCCGGGCATGTCCTCTATCTCTTGAGTACCGGTACGGGGCTCGCGCCGTTCTTGAGCATTATCCGCGATCCGGCGGCTTACGAGGCGTTCGACAAGATTGTTCTGGTGCACGGCTGCCGCCACATCAGCGAACTAGCCTACGCGGAACGCATCACGCGCGAGCTTCCGGCCGACGACTACATCGGCGAGATGGTGCGCGAGAAACTGATCTATTACCCGACCGTGACGCGCGAACCGTTCCGCAATCGCGGGCGCATTCCGGACCTCTTGAGTTCAGGCCGTCTCTTCCAAGATATCGGCGTCCCGCCGATCACCGCCGAGTACGACAGGGTCATGTTGTGCGGCAGCCCCGACTTGCTGCGCGACATGAAAGTGTTCCTCGACGCCGGCGGCTTTCGCGAAGGCAACTCGGGCACGCCCGGTCAGTTTGTGATCGAGAAGGCGTTTGTCGAAAAGTAAATTCGCCCGCCCCTCATTCGTCGTGATCGAGTTCTAAGCGCGCGCGCGTGCGTTTGAGCCCATACCAGACGGCGAGGAAAACCAGCGGCACGGAGAGCGCGGTCAATGTTTCGGGCTCGAAGTGTGCGCCGGCCGCTTTCAAACCTTTTGCGAAATAATTGACGAGACCGGCGACGTAATACGTGATCGCCGCAACCGACAAGCCTTCGACTGTTTGCTGCAGGCGCAGCTGCAATTTCGCGCGCCGCGCCATGGCTTCCAAAAGCGCCTGGTTCTGAGCTTCCCGGTTTAAGGCTGTGCGGGTCGCGAGCGACTGCGTGGCGCGGCTGACGCGCTCGGACAAGCCTTCAAGCTGCGCCGACACCGAGCGGCACGTATTGTTTGCAGGCGCCAAGCGCCGCTCCATGAATTCTTCGAACGTCTGCATGCCTTCCAAGCGGTCTTCGCGCAATTCCCGCGTGCGCCGCGCGACCAGATCGTAATAGGCAGACGCAGCGCTAAATCGGAAATGATGGTCGGAGAGCCGCTTTTGAATTTCAGACTCAAGCCGCAGCAGGATCTGCAAAAGCTCCGGCTCGTCGGCGGGCGCGGCCGTCGTCATGCGTGCCGCAACATCGGTCAAGTCGCGGTCACACTGCGACATGAATGACGAGAGCCCACGCGCGACCGGCAGAGCCAAAAGCATCATCATGCGGTAGCTGTCGATTTCGAGCAGCCGTTGCAGCGTGCGCCCGGCTTGCCGCGGCGTCATCGAGCGGTCCCAAATGACGAGGCGCGAAAAGCCATCCTCTCGGATTTTGAAGTCGGTGGCAGCGAACCCGTGTCCGCCCGAGACCCCGGAGCCGACAAACGTGTTGCCGCCGAAATAGCGTTTCGCGAGCGCGTCCGAGTCACTGGTAAAGCGGTCGTAGGGAAGGACGTAAACTTGCGTTGCGACCAGAAGTTCGCCGGGCAAGGCTTTGAGCCAGTCGTCTGGCAAATGCGTGAGCGGCGCGACGGTGCCCGGCGCTTCCGGGTCGGTTGCGGACACGAACATGTAGCGGGCGAATTCGGTGTGGCGCTCCCAGAAAAGTTCGACATGCTCGAAAGCCGCGTTGAAGTGATTGGCGCCGGGCGCGGGGCCTTGCAGCCCGTATGTAGCGCACAGTGCTTCGAGGTGAGCGCGTTCGGCCTTGCGGTTCTTCGGCTCCGACTTCATGGCGATGTAGGTGATCTGGCAGGGTGCGGCAAGCGCAGGCGGCGGGCGCGCGTGCACCTCGTCGTTCAATTCGAGACGCTGGGGATGAGCTGAAGGCAGGGTCATGGGGTGTTGGCCTTCCTTGATGCGGCGGCTCATGCGGACGAGGTGACGTAGACCGTAGCGCCGGGAGCCGCAGCAGTGCAATTGGGCGAAGTGACGGAGGGGCTGGCGGGGCGGGTGTTCAAATAGCCGCGCCGGCTCATACGGGCGACGCACATTGCACTCGGCTAATCAATGATCGCCTGCACTCTGGCCAGCACTTCATCCAAAATGAAGTCGGGTGCTTTTTCCTTCCGCTTGGCCGACCGCGCCTTGAGATCGAGCGTCCTGATTTGATGGCAGAGCACGACGCCTTGCGTATCGGTTCCGGCCCCTACCAATGGCACAGCCCACCCTGCGATGCGCGCCGAAGCACCGCCCTGAGTGATCGGACAGACAACGGCAACGCCAAGCCGGTTGAATTCTGCCTTAGAGATCACGAGCACCGGCCTTTGGCCCTGTTGCTCTCTGCCCGAGGTGGGGTCCAAAGACACCGTGTAGATGTCGCCGCGCTCCACGTCAGATTTCCTCTTTGCCGGCGCGTGGCGCATCCATGAACGCGCGCTCGGCCTTTGAGCGGCGCAACGGCACTGTCAGGTCGCATTGGCCCATGAGTTGAGCAAGACTGTAGCGCGGGCGCGCTTCCGGCCGGATGACCAACTGGTCCTTTTCGACGCTCACGGTAACGCGCGCGTCAGCTGCAAGCTTGAGCTGCTTCAGAAGCGCCGGAGGGATCGCGACCACGGTCGAGCCACCGACATGGCGAAGTTTTGCGGTTGCCATAGGCACCTCCAGCAGCACGTATAATATGTTATACAAAAAGATAACATAAGCCGGGGGCAAAGTCCAGGCCTGCAGCATGCCTGCCCGGGACCCGGGCCGCCTCGTGCCGAAGGCACGGCAGCGTAGCGCGGCGGGAAGCGATCCGGGGTCCATCGCGCCCGAGCGACGCGATAGTGGCGCGTCGCAAATAAAGCAGCAGTGGATGAATTGCGGAAGGCAAAGATTTGGCAATCATGCTCCGTCTCGTTTCATCGGGGGCCGGTGCGTGAGGTTGGCGGAATACGCTTCGCACAAGAGCAGAGTGCGAAGCTATTCGCGCCCTACATTTCTTCGCTTTGCCTATTCCGGGCTACGCGTGCTGAAACTTGTCGTGGGTGCCGGTCTACACCGGCATGACGGAGTTGGTGGATGGCGCGCGGCAATGTCAGATGATCCACGTAACAACTGGAAAAAAAACATGTGAAATAGACTTGCATTCGACTGTCAACATTTCATCGTCGCCAAATGACCACATGCTTGTGATGCCTATCGGTAAATCCTCAAATCTCACGTTCACCAATATTCGGTTTTGTTTCGTCAGCTTGAATACGACCCGCTTTGGCCGGATGAGCCAAATCTGCGCGTGAAGACGCTCAGGCCGGGCGGCAAGTTGTTCCGATTGGTGCTGAAGGAAGCTCAAGTGAACCACTCGCGTCTGCGAAATGTGAAATCCCGTAAGTTTTGCGCCAACGACTGACTGTGCATCGGGGTCTGTCATCTCTTCATCTCGTAAACGGGTGCTAGCCGCTCGGAAACCTGGAGGGCATCGAACTCTATTGAAAGGCCACCTGCCGCGAGTAAAATCTCAAGCCTCATTGTGTCTCCTTCCTCGAACACAGCGCTAGAAATAGTTCCGAAAGTCTCGCCATCCAAATCGATGCGCAAGAACTCCGCTCTTAATAGACTTACATCGGCTTCGTGGTGGTACTTACTAACCTCACCGGTACCTTCGATCTCTCGGTACGCGCGGAAGCGAATCCGGTGCCGCTCCTCCAGCACCAGTGCGTCCTCCATCGCCAATGCGGACATACAGGCACCAGAATTCAAGTATTCGCGAAGCCATCGGACTGCTTCGGCGCCGCACCTGAATCGCGACGTATGATTTGGCATTGCAGTTTCCTGGCTTCACTTTCTTCGCTTTGTCACCATTACCGGACGCTGCATTGTTGTGGGCGAGTTGGGTTGCCGGGCGGATGATAACTCGTAGGATCAGGCCCCTTAATAATAATGATGTATTTGTGGCATTCGCCGTCTGAGTTTGGTGGTTGTGAAACAATGGCGCCACTCAAAGGGCACCGATATATACACAGTCCCAGGTACTGATTGTAATTTTGCAAAGGACAAACCTCACCGGGCCGAGGTGGGCTGGGCGGATCAGTAGGACCGGGTGGTTTTGGGTCTCGACCATCCTTATCGACAGTCCGCAACGGCGAATTACTCGCGTATCCGTAAACACTCGACCCATCAACAAACCCGGGCGGATCGGGCTGCGTGTAGCGGCCGAGGGTCGGATCCCCGGATCATTTCGCGTCGCGCGCTGCGACGCGGTCCGGGGCAAGCTACATGCCGGTGCCAGTTGCAGTGCAAGCCGGCTCTTTGCTGGCGCTTCGGATGCCCACTCGCATCCGCGCTCTTTGCTGGCGCTTCGGATGCCCACTCGCATCCGCGCTCTTTAGCGGCGCTTCGGATACCCACTCGCACCCGCCCCACTCCCCTCGCCCACCCGAAACTCAAATCCCTTGAAGCGCTGTTCAGTGCCCAATTTTTGCGGGCGGTGACGGCTAGGCTGCTTAGGCGGTGGACGTGAATTTTAGCACTCCTCCATTGGGCACTACGGGCTGACAGCTACTTCGCGGGAAAACGGCTGTCAGCCTTTTTTTTCGGGCCCTTCCGGCCGTGATGCCTGAAACTGTGGCCCCTGAAACTTGGCCCCCTGAAACTATGGCAGGCGCGCGCCCGTATCATGAACAGGAGATGAATTCAGGCTTCAGCCTTCGTTCAACGCTAGGGGGTTAGTGTGAAACGTAGTGGTGAAGCTTTTAATGGCCGTTATCGGCCACAAGTGGAGCGGGTCATGGCAGAGTTCTTCAGAAGCGGCGCGATTATGCTGATGGGATTGACCGTCGTGGCGGCGGGTATCGCCGTGGTCGTCCTCGGCTAATTGCCAATCGGCGGCGGCGCACGCGTCCTTGCGGCGTCGGCCCGCGCCTTGCTCTCAGCGTCAAGTTGCGTCAGTTAAGGGGACCCAAACGGTCCCCTTTCGCTTTTGTGGCGCGCCCTTGCAAAATCCGCATCCCAACGACCGCCTGTCAGAGCTCATTCCCGATCGCTTGCCCGATCTCATCAAAGATGCGCGCGGCCGTCTCGCCGATTATCTGACGCCCTCGGTGCGCCTTGGCGTCACCGGATTGGCGCGCGCGGGCAAAACGGTTTTTATCACGGCGCTGGTGCGCAATCTTGTGGGCGGCGGACGGCTGCCGTTTTTCACGCCCGACGCGGAAGGGCGCATCGTGCGCGCGTATCTCGAGCCGCAACCCGACGACGCCGTGCCGCGCTTCGATTATGAAGCGCATATGGCCTGCCTTGAAGCCGATCCGCCAACCTGGCCTGAGAGCACGCGGCGCGTCTCTGAACTTCGCGTGACGATTGAGTATAGGTCTGAGAGCCGCTTGAAGCGCGCGCTTGGGTTATCCAAGCTGCATCTCGATATTGTCGACTATCCCGGCGAATGGCTGATCGATTTGCCGTTGCTCACTCAGAGTTATGAGGCGTTCTCAGCCGAGGCCTTGAGGTTGGCGCGCGATCCGAGGCGTGCAGGGCTTGCCAAGCCGTGGCTCGATTTTCTGGCCGGCACCGATCCGGGCGCGGGCGAGGACGAGAGCACCGCCCTCCATGGCGCTAAACTTTTCACCGGTTATCTCCGCGCTGTGCGCGAGAGCGAAAGCCAATCGACACTGGCGCCGGGGCGGTTTTTGATGCCAGGCGATCTTGACGGTTCGCCCCTGTTGACATTCTTTCCGATGCCGCTGACGTCGGCTGCGGCCCCGCCTAAGGGGTCGCTGGCGGCCATGATGATCCGCCGTTTTGAGAGTTATAAGAGCCAAGTCGTCCGGCCGTTTTTTCATGAACACTTCAGCCGTCTCGACCGCCAAATCGTGCTCGTCGATGTGCTCGGCGCGTTGGACAAAGGCGGCGACGCACTCGCCGATCTCGACCGGGCCATGGAAGGCGTATTGAAGGCGTTCCGGCCGGGCGTCAACAGCTGGCTGTCGCTCCTCATGGGGCGGCGCATTGAGAAGGTTCTCTTCGCCGCGACTAAGGCCGATCACTTGCCGGCATCCAGCCACGACCGGCTTGCCGCTATTTTGAGGCTCATTGTCGATACGGCGTCGGAACGGGCCGAAACGGAAGGGGCCGGCGTTTCAGCACTCGCCCTTGCGGCGTTGCGTGCGACGCGCGAAAGCGAAATCAAGAGCGGCAAGGAATTGCTCCCCTGCCTGAGAGGCACACCGCTTGTGGGTGAACGCGTTGGCGGCACTGTGTTTGATGGTAAAACAGAGGCCGCTATCTTTCCCGGCGATCTGCCAACGAGCCCCGCGGCCGCGCTTGATGCGGCGCGCCATGCTAAGGAAGGGTCGTTGCAGCTCGTGCGCTTTGCCCCGCCGCGCCTGAAGGCAAAGGGCACGGATACAGCAGCCCCGGCGCTGCCGCATATCCGCCTCGACCGGGCGCTCGACTTCCTGATCGCGGAGGATCTTGCATGACGAGCCAAAGCCCGCCGCCGCGTGAGCCCCGCGTTTTCAAGATCGACGATCCGGGTTTTAAGCCCGAAGACGACGAGCTTTTCGAAACCCCGCCAGGGAAAACGCCGGAGGAAAAGAGGGCGCGCCAGAGTGCACCGCCACAGCGCTCCTTTACGGCAAACGATCTGCAGCGCGGCGTCCGCTGGGGCAGCCTCATGCTCTCGGCCATGGCGGCACTCGCGTCTCTAGCGGCGGGATTGTGGTTCACGCGCTTTGTATCTGTCGCGCTGGAACGCAACGACTGGGTCGGGTGGACGAGCTTTGTATTGATGAGCGTGATCGCCCTGTGCGGACTCGTTTTGCTGGTGCGCGAGCTTTTAGGTTTTCGCAGTCTCGCGCGGCTTTCGCGCCTGCGTAAACTTGTCAAAGACGCGATTGCCGCCAACGACCCCAAACGAGAACGCACAGCGGTTAGCCTTCTCGCGCGGCATTATCGCGGACGCGCCGATATGAAATGGGGCCTCGCGCGCTTGTCCGAACACGCCAACGATGTTTTAGCTCCAGGCGATCTGATGCGCTTGGCCGAACGCGAAATGCTCGTCCCCCTCGACGCCCAAGCACGCGGCATTATTCTGAAATCAGCCAAGCGCGTTGCAACAGTGACGGCGCTCTCGCCCATCGTGTGGATCGCCATGGGCTTTGTACTGGTCGAAAACGTGCGCATGTTTCGAGCGCTTGCCGGAACCTATGGCGGGCGGCCGGGCGTGCTTGGCGCACTGCGCCTTGGGCGACTCGTCGTCACGCACATTATCGCAACCGGCGGCGTTGCATTGACAGACGATTTGCTCGGCCAGTTCTTAGGACAGGATGCACTGCGGCGCTTGTCGCGCAGGCTTGGAGAAGGTGCGTTCAACGGGGCGTTGACGGCACGGCTTGGCGTGGCCGCCATCGAGGTGACGCGACCCCTGCCCTTCCTAGACAGCGACCCCGTGCGCGTGCGCGAAATTTTCCAAGAGTTGTACCGCTCGCTCAAGAGCGGCGATAGCGGTGGCACGGCTTCGCCGCAAGCGCCGAACAAAGTATCCGGCGGCACCTAAGCGGCCTTCGATAGCGGCGTTGCCGCAAGATCGGCTGCAAAGCGGCCCGACCACTCAGCAGTCGTGACATCTGTAAGGCACACGATCGCGGGCGGGTTGCGTTCTTCTTTTGTAGCGAGCGCCCAGCGCGAGAAGCGATCCGCAGGACGCGACGTCAGCCAACTGACGGGACCTGCTAGTAACAGGCCGCCGATAACCGGCGCCATCCATCCGAGCAATCCCGGGGAAACTTTCCAGGCGATGATCGCCATGACCACTCCGATGGCCGTATGCCAGCGCGCAAACCACATGGCGTCTTGGATGCCGAGCGCGCCATCGTCGCGCTTCTGCGCGCTCCAACCGGAGTCGCGGCCTGCGAAAATCTGGATCGATCCTGCGGTTTGCGTCAGCATCAGGATCGGCGCTATGAGCATCGAGAACACCGTCTCGTAAGCAACGCCCACAGTGCTGCGGATGGCACGGCGCCAGTCGCGTGCCTTGGCCGAGCGCTGCCACTCTAGGATAAGTCCGAGCCCCTTGGGCAGCAGCACCACGCCAAGCGTCGCCATGAACAATCGCAAAGCGGCACCGGGATCGATAATCGGCCAAATCGGGAACAGAGTCTTGGCATCTTGGAAATAGCTCGGGATCATTTGTCCGCCTTGCATGGCAAGCACCATGCCGACAGCGAGCGAAAGCGCCCAGATGCCGGAAATGAGATACGCCATAGCGCCCATGCCGAGATGCACGCGCCCCATCGCCGTCAAACCCGGCTGGGACAGAAGCGCTAAGTGCTGCAGGTTGCCTTGCGCCCAGCGCCGGTCCCGCACAACAACGTCGATGATGTTGGGCGGCTGGCCTTCGTAAGAGCCTTCGATGGACGGCATCATGTGGACGCCCCAACCGGCCCGCTGCAGCAGCACGGCTTCCACGAAGTCATGCGAAAGGATGTGGCCGCCAAACGGTTTGCGGCCCGTGAGTTCCGGCAAGCCCGCAGCAGACGCAAACGCGCGTGTGCGAATGATGGCGTTGTGGCCCCAGTAGTTCCCCTGGTCGCGATGCCAAAAGGCAATACCGGAGGCGACCGCAGGTCCGAAAGTGCCCGACGAGAACTGTGTTAGATGCTGAAGCAATGTCCGCCCGCCAACGAGGCGCGGCACGGTCTGGATAAGTCCGGCTTTGATATCGTCTTCCATGGATCCGGCAAGCGCAACGAGCGTTTCACCCGACATGACGCTATCGCCGTCGAGGATAACGAAGTGCTCATAGCCCGCGCCGAAACGTTCAATCCAATCTGCGATATTGCCGGACTTGCGATGCGTATTGTCCTGACGGCGGCGGTAAAAGATGTTCAGCGTCTCAGCGAGCCGGGATGTAAGGGCCGTATATACGAGATCCTCGCGCGCGCCGTCTGCTTGGCCGCGCGTATCGGAAAGTACGAAAACGTCAAATGCGGTTGTGGCGTCCAGTCGCTCTAGCTCGCGCGCAACCGCTTCGATAGTGCCCGCTATTCGGGCCGGATCCTCGTGATAAACCGGAAACAATAGAGCGTTCCGGCTCACGAGCGGCTTTCCGGCCTTACGGGGAATGACCGAGTTTGCCTCTTCTCCGGCGAACAGAGGCAAGAAACCGAGCGCCGCACTAAGCGATCCAAGCGCGATCCATCCGAACGTGATCGTTGAGAGAACTAAGAAGACAAACTGCAGCGGCGTCATGTAGCCAAATGCCAGAATGCCATAGAGTTCGTAAGCAAACGCTGCGGTCAAAACTCCGGCACCCGCGAAGACGGCGGCGCGCGGCACCCAATAACCGCGGCGGCGAGGCTCAGGCTGAAGACGGATACGCGTTGCAAAATCCTGCTCCGGCATTTGCAGCGGCGCGGGCGGCGGGAGAAGCACGAAGCCAACGTCCCGCGAAGGCCGCCCTGGGAGGGAGCCTTTAAAATTCTCGTTCACGGCTCCGGTTAGAGCTTGGTCCATCGATACAGCCACGTCTCTGAAATCTGTTGATCGCCAGCCTTAAGCGCCAAGCGAAGCTCGACGAGTTCGGCGCCGTCCGGATTCAACTCAAACGACACGCGAACACCCGAAATCTCCGGATTACGCTGGACGACAACATTAGCGCTAGAGCCCGGATTGACTGACAATTCGGCCACCGGAAGGTCTCGCAATTCTTTAACAGCCGTTCCTTCGAAATCGACGACAAACAGGCTGATGCCGTCTTTTTTTGTGGCCCCGATACGCGTCTTAGCGACGCGGGCGCCGCTCCACGCAGCCGGAACGTCTCCACTCCAATGAAGCCGGTACGTGTAGTCATAGAGACCACCCGGCTCGAGTGGCAGCGCTGGCTTCCAGAAGGCAACGATGTTGTCGTGGATCTCGTCTTCGACCGGGATTTCGATGAGTTCGATAAAGCCGTCGCCCCACGCGCCTTTGGGTTCCACCCAGACGGTTGGGCGGCGCTCGTAGTGCGCTTCGAGATCTTCAAAACTGCGGAATGCGCGGTCGCGTTGGGCGAAGCCGAAGCCTTTGGGGTCCTTATCCACGAAGGCACTGGTTTGCAGCATCTTCGGATTGTTGAGGGGCCGCCACAGCCGTTCGCCACTGCCGTTCAAAACGGCAAGCCCTTCGCTATCATGCACCGAGGGACGGAAATCTTTGGAGCCCCGCGCGCTCGAAGGCCCATGCAGAAACATACTCGTCAGCGGCGCGATGCCGACGTGAGCAAGCTTCTTGCGCGGATAGATCGAGGCCTCGACATCCATGACGGTGGCTTCGCCCGACTGTATAACGAACCGATAGGCCCCGGTTACAGATGGGCTATCGAGGAGCGCGTGGACAACGATCCCCCCCGCGGCCGCCTTCGGCTTTTCAATCCAAAAACTGCGGAAGAACGGAAACTCCTCTCCGCCCGCGCGCGCCGTGTTGAGCGCCAGGCCGCGCGCCGAAACACCGTAATTCTGGCCGCGCCCGACCGCGCGCAAGTAACTCGCCCCTTGGAACACGACATACTCATCGAGATAGTCGGCGCGATTGAGCGGCCCGTGAATCCGGAAGCCCGAGAAACCATAGGGCGCGGCGTCGGCGCCTTTTCCAATCAAGGGGCCAAGCGAAAATAGCCGGCCGTCGGCTGTGAGGGCACTCGCCTCGCCATTATCGACCAGCCAAATTTCAACCGGCGTCTCGTACAGCCAGCCCATTGGGAAAAGTTGTAGCTCGGCGTCGAGCTTGTCGCCGCGCCAGACGGATTGTTCGGGGCGAAAGCGGATATCGCGATACTGGTCGTAAGATAGTTTATTGAAAGGCTCGGGGAGGTCCACAACCGGCTTGACGAAATCGGTTGCGGCCAAAGTCTTAGCTAAATCTTTAACGCTCTCGCTGGCGAATTTTTGCGGTGTGCTGCCGGCAGGTGCGGCAAGGGCGGCCCCGGCAAACGCCAGTTCGCGCGCCGTCACGATGGCCGATGCCAACGCGCAACTCGTCTTGAGGACCGTCCTGCGATCCATCTTGTCGATACCCATGCCCCTCGAAGCCTCTTCCATCGCAATCATCCGGCGTTTAGTCCGCAACAGCGATGCAATCCCCAATCCGGCGGCTAGCAGCCGATTGTGGCGAATTTTCCTCGTTAACGATTGCCGGTCAAACATCACTTGGCGCGTTGGGTATCGACGCCACGCTGCTGGTTTTTTCAGCACCAATCGGCCTAGGATCGCTCAATATTTGGCAGTCCAATCCTTATCGTCTATACGCTCGTCCAAAGGATTGACGGATCTGAGGGCGGAGACCAGACCGGCAGACCCGCATTGGCGAAGTTGGGAGCAGCGTGCGCATGACGTCACTCGATGAGCCAACCTTGGTCGAGGCCATCATGGCCGCACGCGGTCAGATCGACTTTCTCTGGCAGTTCTTCGTAACCGTCCACATCGCGATTTTCGCGATGCTCTTTATATACGACTATGCTGTTGAAGGGCTGAATTGGATTGCCCGGTCCTTTGCAGCGGCCGGCATTGCTGCGTTCGAGTGGATCAATGGCAACGCTTTGTCCAACGCTTATCTGCTGCTCGACGCCATGCTCGATCAATACCGTTGGAGCTTCGGACAGGTGGAGCGCTTCCATCCAAGTTTTTACGAGCAATTTGTCTTGGCAAGTTTTAAGTCGAGGCCCGGGATGGTGCTGATGACGCACTCCATGGCGTTGGTCGTTGTACTGTTGGCTTTTGCCTCGCGCCGGTTCATCCAATCTCGACGGCGCGCGGCGGTGCCGCTGTCTCATCTGCCTCATGACTGAGGACAGCAAGTTTGCCAGTACCGGGACGCGGAAATTCGCCGAAATTCTTGCAGATATGCTCGAAGTTGAAACCCTCGCGGCGGCCTTTGGCTGCGCTGGGGCCGAGCCAGGGTCCGCGCTGCAAATTGCGGGATATTTCGGCAAACAGCGATTTATCCACAGGGTTGTGAGGCTGCTCGCGGTCATGATGGGGGATGGCTTTAGCCCAAAATAAGCCTAACAAGCGCAGCGGGCGCTTGGCTCATTTTATTATGTTTTTTCATTGTGTTATGCGTTTCAAAAGGGCTTTTCTGGACCCGTCGAATAGTTGCCTCAGCGCCACATAGGATCAGCTGTCTTTGCGAGAATCAATTCCGAGATTGTTGCATCGCTGGGAATCGACCAATTTGCGCCCCAGCCGGTAAACGCAATGAATATTTGCGGGGCCGACAGTCGTTTTGGGAAAAGCGGCACAACCGACCCGGCACAGGCTTATGTTTCGCATACGCCGGCCAAACAGATAAGACGGGAGAAGTACGAATGAACAGATATAGCCTTAGCGCACTCGCCGCTGCAGGCCTACTCGCTGGCACGTTTGCCACGAGCGCTTCTGCTGCCGACCTCGGCGGAAACTGCTGCGCCGATCTCGAAGAGCGCATTGCCGAACTTGAAGCCACGACCGCACGCAAGGGCAACCGCAAGGTTTCTCTCACAGTGACGGGTTGGGTTTCGAGCCAGTTGTACTGGTTTGACAGCGGCAACTGAAAGCAACGTCTACGTTGTCGACAACGACAACGACTTGTCGTCGAACTTCAAGTTCACGGGTTCGGCCACGATCTCGCCCGGCTGGAAGGCCGGTTACAGCCTGTGGATCTACACGAACCGGGCCGAGCTCGCTGGGTTCGAACGAAGCACGGCACCGGCGGCAAGTCTGGGGTCTTGCAGGTTGAAAACTCCTACTGGTTCATCCAGTCCGACCAGCTTGGTAAGTTGTCGGTTGGCAAGCAGAGCTTGGCTGCTGATAACGCAGCACTCGGCACCGACTTCTCGGGCACACTCTTCCCGGCAAACGGCGTGACCTTCGACGGCGGCTCTCTTGGCCTCGTTGCGCATACAACGGCGTTGCCACGGGCGCCGCTTGGTTGAATGTCGCGCTTCTGGTGCGAACACGCTGGCGTTGGCATCGCCAACGACTGCGCAGGCGGCCGCTTGAACGGCGTACGCTACGACACACCGACGTTCGCGGGCTTCTCGCTCTCGGCTTCGTGGGGTGAAGACGATTACTGGGATATCGCAGCTCGCTACTCTGGCGAATTCAGCGGCATCAAGATTTCGTTGGCGACCGCCTACTCTGAAAGCACCGACTCGCAGACATCCTCGGCATCGTTCGGGTGCAACCGCCACAGCTCGACAGCCAGTACTTCCAGGTTGGCGGTATGGTGAAGCACCTTGCTTCGGGTCTGTGGGTCCACGGTACGTACGGCATCAACGAAGTTGACGACGTCAATCAGCCGGAACGACATCATTGGCTGGTACTTGAAAGCTGGCTGGTCGAACAAGTTCAACTCGCTCGGCGCAACGCACTTCTACGGCGAATACGGCAAGAACGAAGACGCTTTCGACGCTGGTCTGACGCTGAACGGCCATCGCCATCACGGACTCTGACGCGACACGCTAGGGCGTGGGCATCGTGCAGGAAATCGACGCCGCTGCGATGTCCACTTTGGGTCAAGTATCGTCACCACGAATTTGATGCAGACCTCGCCGACGGCGCAGCGTTTTCGGCAGACGACGTTGACATGTTCCTCGCTGGCGCAGTCATCTTCTACTAAGACCGCTATCTAGCGACGAAACGATTAGGAAGCCGCCCTTTATGGGCGGCTTCTTTTTTTGGCCGTCGCCACGCGACGCGAGCCATTGAAGAGCAGTGCAGAGTCTCTAGAATGGCCTGATGTTCACAACTCTGTTCCATGAACTCAAAGCCGCCCGGCTTCCGGTTACGCTGAAAGAATACCTCACACTTTTGGAAGCCGTTGAGGCTGGCGTTGCCGGGCAGCGTGTCGAGGAATTCTATTATCTCGCACGCGCCGCTCTGGTGAAGGACGAGCGCAATTTGGATCGCTTCGATCAAGTGTTCGGCCACGTCTTCAAGGGTCTGGATCTTCTCGCTGACGCTGGCACCGCAGAGATTCCCGAAGAGTGGCTGCGCAAGATCTCAGCCTTGAACCTCTCGGACGAGGATAAGCAGAAAATCGCCGAGCTGGGCGGCTGGGAAAAAATCATGGAGGAGTTGCAAAAGCGGCTTGCCGAACAGAAGGGCCGGCACCAAGGGGGCAGCAAGTGGATCGGAACCGGCGGGACCTCACCCTTTGGGGCCTATGGCTATAATCCGGCAGGCGTGCGCATAGGGCAGAAGGAAAGCCGCCATAGGCGCGCGATCAAAGTATGGGACAAGCGCGAATTCAAAGACCTTTCGGGCAACGCAGAAATCGGCACGCGCAACATCAAGGTTGCGCTGAGACGCCTCAGACACTTTGCCCGCGCCGGAGCGCCTTCGGAACTCGACATGGCTGGTACCGTGCGCGGCACCGCCGAGAAGGGCTATCTCGACCTTCACCTGCGGCCGGAACGGCGCAATACAATCAAGCTGCTCATGTTCTTCGACATCGGCGGCTCCATGGACGATCACGTAAAGGAGGTGGAGGAGCTCTTCTCCGCCGCACGATCCGAGTTCAAGCATCTTGAATATTTCTACTTCCACAACTGCCTCTACGAGGGCGTCTGGAAGGACAACGCGCGGCGCTACAGCGATAAGACCCCGACGTGGCAAGTTCTGAACACTTACCCGCATGATTATAAAGTTATTTTCGTCGGCGACGCGGCGATGAGCCCTTACGAGATCACAGTCGCCGGCGGTTCGGTCGAACACATGAACGAGGAGCCGGGTGCGCTCTGGATCAAACGCGTCACGGATATCTACCGGCATTGTGTCTGGTTGAACCCTTTACCTGAACACCATTGGGACTGGACGCCGTCGACAGGGCTGATGCGCCGGTTACTCGCCAACCGCATGTACCCATTAACGTTACAAGGGTTGGACGCGGCCACCCGCGAACTCATGCGCTAGGGCCTGACGGCCGCACTCGCCGCAAAAACGGCTGTTTGCCGTGGGAACAACGTGCCGGGGCTGTTGACCCGAAGCCGCAATAGGGTCAATCGTGCGGAAGGAATAGCCGGATGGGGTTCACACGGCCATGAAATATCAAATCATTTTCATACTATGCGGTTCGGCGCTCGTTTCAGCCTGCTCCGGGGGCAATCCGTTGACGACCAGCGCGCTGATGGGCGGCGAGACTGCGAAGGCTGCCGATCCCGTGCAGGCGCAAAACGATCCGGTCGCGCGCGCGCTTCAGGTTGGCACGACGTCGGCCCGCGCCCTCAAATGCGGGTTTAATATCGATCCGGTAAAGATGAGAACGCAGTTCCTCGCGTCCGAAACGGCGGCGAACCCCGCAGATGGCGCTAAAATCACGCAAATTTATGATACGGCGTTTAGGGGCGTCACGCGGGCCGTGGCCACCCAGGGCGAGAGCTATTGCACCGAGCGCAAGGTGGCCCAGATCAAAGCGGCACTGACGCGCCATATGGCTGGTGATTTTGCACCTGCGCCCCCCGAGCCTGAACCAGAAGAAGAAGGTTTGTTCAGCAGCCTCGGCTCAGGATCCAGCGGCGGAACAGAAGGACAGAGCAAGTTCCAAAAGCCTGTGAACGAGTGGTAACCCGCCGCACCGGCCGGATTACGAGCACGTCAGTTTTTGGAATAGCGCCGCGCCGCGCTCGACACCTTGGCACGGCTTGACAGTAACCAAGCCGCCAATCGAGCCATAACGCGCAGGTGGCGCCAAGACTTCGGTGGCACCAAGACTTCCGCTCCATTCCGGCATCCCGGCGCAGCTATTTTCTCATTTTGGCAACCGGCCGTCTCCTTAACGCTATTTGACCCCGCCAATGTGCTATAAAATCGAGGGTCGGAACACTTTCTAACCATGGCATGCGCTTTGCTAGATTTGTGGCAAGGGTCGCTCGCGATCCCATGTGTTAATCAGGCGATGACCAATGATGGCCACAACACCGGCACAGCACGCCCCCGTTCAATGCACTTCCACCCCAAGCTATGACGCGGGAGAAAAATATGCGCGCCCATGTGCAGCATCAGCGGCAGACCTCACTTTCGAGCTGATTAGGGATCGCAACGCATTCGATGCGCTCGAAGACGAATGGAACGCGCTCTTTCGGCGCTCGGGCCATTCTGCTCAAGTGTTCCAAACCTTTAATTGGAATTGGCATTGGGCCAACAACTACCTGCATGACGCACCGGGCGGAATAAAAGGCCTTAAACTCTCGATCATCATAGGCCGCAGAAACGGCAACCTGATTATGGTCTGGCCTCTCGTTTCCGAGCGCATACGCGGGATCACGCAGATTTTCTGGATGGGTGAACCGGTCAGCCAATACGGCGACGTCCTGATCGATAGTTGTGCCGATGCGCTCGAGTGTTTGAGGGCCGGCTGGGAGTTTCTCAAGTCCCACACGACAGGCGATGTTGTGCGCCTGCGCCGCGTAAGAGCCGACGCAATTATTGCCCCCCTCCTTGATGAAATCGGGGCCCTCGCATCGAACAAGCAGGTCGCCCCGTTTCTGGATCTTGGGAGCGCGCCGGATTTCGCCGCTTACGAGCAACGCTATTCGTCGCGAAGCCGCCGTAACCGGCGCCGTTTGGCCCGGCGGCTCGAAGAGACGGGTGACGTAAAGTTTGTGCGTCATAAAGGCGGCGCGGAAGCCGCTGCATTTGCGGTTCAAGCCCTCGATCTCAAAGCCGCGTGGCTCAGTGATAGGGGGCTTGTATCGCATGCGATTGCAGACCCGCGCATGCGCCGCTTCTTCAGGGACGCCGTTGCCGACACTCAGCGTTCGACAAACAGCGTCGTCGCAGCATTGACGTGCAAAGGCGAACCCGCGGCGCTGGAAGTCTCGTTCACATGCAAAGGCCGGCTCGCCATGCATGTGATCGTCTTTAATCTCGCCTATGAAAAATCAGGTGCCGGAGTTCTGCTCCTGGAGCAAAGCATCCGGGACGGATTTGCCGACGGCTTATCGACCTACGACATGCTGGCGCCGGGCGATAACTACAAGCTCGATTGGTCGGATGCGACGGTTGAAGTCCTGGACTGGTGCCGACCGTTGACAATAGCTGGCCAGACTTATGCGCGGTTTTATCTCGGACTTGTGCGCCCGCGCATGAAAGCCATGATTGAAGCCATGCCCCAGTCGCTTAGAAAAATTGTCTCAAACAGCCGGACGCATGCCGTCGCAATCGGCTGAACGCGGCATCATTTCACGCCGAGCTTCTTCTGCAAACTCGACGACGACGTCGTGTACTGGAAGAGCAATTTCTTGTCCGGATATATGATCTTGTGCGCGGCTTGAGCCATGAGAGCCGCCTCATGGAAACCGGAAAGGATGAGCTTCAGTTTGCCCGGATAGTGATTGATATCGCCGATCGCAAAGATACCTTTTTCGCTGGTTTCAAAGCGCTCGGTATCGACGGGTATGAGGTTCTCGTGCAAATTGAGACCCCAATCGGCGACGGGACCAAGCTTCATGGTCAATCCGAAAAACGGCAGCAGCGCATTGCAAGCGATCAATTCTTGGCCATCTGCGGATTTCACGTTCACACCGGAAAGCAATTTGCCGTCGCCTGCGAGTGACGTGACTTGGCCGATCAGAAGGCGGATTTTTGCCTCCGCCACAAGGGTGCGCATTTTTTCAACGGAGTGCGGGGCCGCGCGGAAATCGTCGCGGCGATGAATGAGAGTCAGGCTCTTGGCAACCGGTTGCAGGTTCAAAGTCCAGTCGAGCGCACTATCACCGCCGCCAACGATGACGACATCGCGTCCGCGCAAGGCTTCTATTCTGCGGACGGCGTAAAAAACCGACGTTCCTTCGTAGCTTTCTATTCCTTCGAGCGGCGGGCGTTTGGGTGTGAACGATCCGCCTCCGGCCGCAACGACAATTATCTTCGCGAGAAACGTTTTGCCATCGTCACTCGTTAGCTTGAAACGGCCATCTGCTTCGCGGCTCAGTGCATCGATGCGTTCGGAGAAATGAAAGACGGGGTTGAACGGCTTGATCTGCTCCATCAACCGGTCGGTCAATTCCTGGCCCGTGACAATGGGAAGTGCCGGGACGTCATAGATCGGCTTTTCGGGGTAGAGCTCGGCGCACTGTCCGCCGGCGCGATCGAGGATATCGACAACGTGGGCTTTAATATCGAGCAGGCCAAGTTCGAATACGGCAAAGAGGCCGCACGGCCCAGCGCCGATGATCAACGCGTCGGTTTCAATGATTCCGGTATTCTGCGATGCAGCGTGATCTGCGGGCGTCATCGCCTCACCTTTCCTGTAGTTCCAGGCTGCCTTAGCGCCTTAAAACTGTTTTCCCGGGACGCTAACCACTAGTCCATCGAGGGCTACTGTGACTTTGATTTGGCAGCTCAGCCGGCTTTCCGGGCGCACGTCAAAGGCGAAATCCAGCATATCCTCTTCCATATCAGCGGGCTTACCCGTCGCCGCACGCCATTTTTCATCGACGTAGACGTGGCAAGTCGCGCACGCACATGCGCCGCCGCATTCGGCTTCGATGCCCGCGACGTTGTTCAACTTCGCGGCTTCCATGACGGTCAATCCGATCTCGGCATCAACGGTCTGGGATGCCCCATCGGGCTGAATGAATGTGATTTTGGCCATGATGCCTGTTGGTTTACCTGTTTGAAGCGGCCGGGCGGAAGCGCCGGTAATCGGCATGTTGAAGCGGCTTATCGAACCGGTCCAACGCGCGCCGAAGAGTTAGTTGGGACGGCCTTGGAATTCAAGACAGCGCGTGATTGCTGGCGATAAGCCGCACATAGCCGAATTCGTCAGGCGCGAGGTCTGCCGTAACACGACTTAAATCAGCGCTTTCCGTAGACGCCTTGGATATAGATTCGCGCTTCTGCCGCTGCGTTTTCAATCAGGGCCAGCGTTTGCCGCAGCTGGGATGGGTCCTTCCAAGGCGTGGTCCGCTCTGCTTGCTCGGCAAGCCTTGCAATGTGCCAAGCACCAACCGCCCGTCCTGAACCCTTCAACGTATGGGCTGCCATTCGCCAATCCCGGTCATTCGCTGCCGAACCGAGTGAGGCAATCGTTGCCGGCAACTGCGCCAAGAACAACTCCAAGACTTCATGCTCAAGGGCGCGATCGCCCAGCGTATATCGCCTGAGATGCTTGAGATCGACTGGGCTCAACTGCAGATTATCTTCAACGGCCGCAGACTCTGCGACTACCCGGGGTTCCGAAATCGTATCCATGAGCCTGTCCAGAGTGCCTAATCGAAATAACAAGGTAAACGCGCCGTCGATCACCTCAAGCTTGCTGGCATCGTTGCACGTCAAGTCTAATTGTAAGTAAAACCAACCCTTAGGATTGCATGGATCTGGGCAATACTGCAGTAACACATGCTATTTCCACGATCCGAGGCTGTAAAAGCGACTCGCCCCAGTTAAAGGCCGCATGACACTCTCCCGCCTTTCTCAACCGGCTGATAGGAAATAGTCTTTTTTGGCTGAAAAGGCTGTTTTGTGCTTTGAGCAACGGACAGAAATGCCCTAGTCTGGTTCGACGAACTTGAGGACCCAGGGGGCTGGGGCCACTCGAGGGCGCGTGGGGGACGTGCGAATGGCGAAGCCGCAAGACCAGATTACGAAACTCATGGCAATTGCCGCTAACGGCGGTGCGCAAGATGCAGCCGTGCCGGGCGACGATGATGCGGGTCCGTCAAGCGCCGGCCTAACACCGCCACCGCTTGCGCGCAAAGTTGCCGAAAACAATTCTGCCGACGCTGAAACCGAAGCTGCGCCCCGCCGCGTTGCGCGCCGCCGTCCTGCAGGTCCCGTACGCAGCAAGATCGCCGCCAATGACGACGTGCCGAGTATCGGCGGTCTGATTTACGCGCTTGAGCAGAAGCCCTCATCCAAGTCGTTCCGCATGGCGGCCATCGCCAGCGTAATGTGGGCCGTTGCCGGTATTGCGTTCGCAGCATTCACACTGGCACCTGAATGGGTCGAAGGTGCCTCGATTGGGTCGCTGCTGCTGAAGCCCGTGACCTACTACACCATTTCAGCCATCGTCGTACCTGTGGCGATCATGTGGCTACTCGCGGTGCTCAACTGGCACGTGGCTTCACTGGCGCTCAAATCGTCGACAATGACGGAAGTCGCCATCCGGCTAGCGGAGCCGGACCGCGCCGCCGAGCAGTCGATCGCCAGCCTCGGCCAAGCCGTGCGCCGCCAAGTTTCGTTCATGAACGACGCCGTCAGCCGGGCGCTTGGGCGCGCAGGCGAACTGGAAGCCCTTGTCCATAATCAAGTCGCCGATCTCGAACGATCCTACGAGCAAAACGAGCGGCGCATTCGCGGTCTCATCCAAGAATTGACCGGCGAGCGCCATGCCCTGCTCAACACATCGACAAGCGTCACCGACACGCTCAAGACGCTTGGCACCGAAATTCCGACACTGATCGAGAAGCTTTCAACGCAGCAGGTCACGCTGGCCGGTATCATCAAGGGCGCCGGAGAGAACCTGTCGAGTCTGGAAAATTCTCTGGCGGTGCAAACCAACCGGTTCGAGACGTCTCTCGGCTCGCGCACGCAGCAACTGCAAACCGTACTAGAAGACTACACCAGCGCCTTCTCAAACGCACTCGGCAGCCGCACGGAACAAATGCGAGTTGAGTTCGACAACTACATGCACACGCTCGACACCTCGCTTGGCAACCGCACGGAAAATCTTCAAACGGTTTTTGAAGAATACGCCAAGGCATTGGATACCACGCTTTCAAACCGCGCCCAGGCTCTCGACATCCAACTCGTCGAGCGCACGAAGTCGCTGGATGACGCGTTCCAGCGCCGCCTCGAATTGTTCGACGAGCAGATCGTGAGATCGACGTCTGCCATCGATAGCGCGGTCAGCGAAAAGGCGGCATTGCTGACGACGGCTCTCGACACACATGCGGGGACGTTCCGCGAGTTGATCGCGCGCCAGGCCGTCGAACTCGACGAGTTCGTCATGAACGGCATCAACGCCGTTCGCCGCACGAGCGAGAACATCACGCGCCAGTCGCTGAAGGCCATCGAAGGCCTCGCCAATCAGTCGGATATGCTACGCAACGTATCTGAAAATCTCCTAGGCCAAATTCATGGCGTCACCGACCGGTTCGAGAACCAGGGCCACGCCATTCTCAAAGCCGCCAATGCGCTTGAATCTGCCAACTACAAAATCGATTCGACCCTGCAGGCACGCCACCAGGATATTTCCCGCACACTCGAACGCTTCTCGGGGAAAGCCGACGAAATCGGCCAAGTCTTCAACGATTACTCCTCGAACCTCGAAGGTTCCCTGTCGACAATCGAGACGCGCACGCGCGCGCTCACACACGAACTCCAGTCCGGAGCGGAAACGCGCACGCGCGCCTTGCTCGCAGAACTCGAACGCGCCAAGAGCCACGCAGAATCCGAGAGCGGGCGCACCTTCGACGACATGAAAAACCGCTTCAGCACGGTTTCCGGGGAGATGTCTCGGGAATTTGAAACTCTGACGGGGCGCTTGTCGTCGGCGTCCGATGACGCGCGCCAGCGCGCGGCTGAGGCGGCGTCCACACTCGCCCTCGAACAATCCCGCATTCGCGAAGAGGCGGCCCGCCTTCCCGCCGCTACCCGCGAAACGGCGGAAGCCATGCGCCGCGCTCTGCAAGATCAGCTGAAGGCCCTCGATCAGCTCACGCATATTTCGGCGCGCACGGTTGCACAACGCGATGTCATGCCGCCGGAGACCGCACCCGTTCCGGCTGTACGCTCAAGTTCGCCGCCGCCTGCGATCCAACCATCTGAAACGTCGCGCGGCCGCCCTGCTCAACAGCGCGCCCCACAGGCTGATGCGCGCGAAGGATGGTCGCTCGGCGATCTCTTGGCGCGCGCGTCCCACGAGACGAGCGACGACGATGGGCAGTCCCCAGCGGCCTCCACTCCGTTCCGGCTCGATGTCGGATCGATTGCGCGCTCGATCGATCCGGCGACTGCGTCCGCTATCTGGAACCGCTTCCGGGCCGGGCAGCGCAATATCATGGTGCGCAGCATTTACTCGCCAGAGACACGTATCGTGTTTGATGAGGTGTCGCGCCGCATCAAGTCGGATGCAGAGCTCACGCAGACGGTGCAACGTTACTTGACCGACTTCGAGCGCATCATTCGCGAAGCCGACGGGCGCGACCCAACAGGGCGCTTGGCACACACACACTTGGTTTCAGATACGGGCCGCGTGTATCTGTTCCTCGCACATGCCGCAGGGCGGGCTATCTAGACCGGCGCAGTTGAAAACCCCTTATGGCTCGAGACCAACCGTGCCGCGCTCTTCCGGCTCCATTACTGGCTCCGAGTCTGCTTCACTGACGCTGGCCGTCCGCCGCGAAAGCTGGCCGCTGCGCGAGGCTTTCACAATTTCCCGCGGCTCCAAGACCAGCGCTGACGTACTCATCGTCACGCTGGACGACGGCCGGTGCAAAGGCCGCGGCGAAGCTGTGCCGTATAGCCGTTATGGCGAAACCGTCGAGAGTGCGCTCCAGCAGATCGACGGACTGGCCGGCAGACTGGGCCCGTTCGCCAACAGGCACGAATTGCAATCGGCGCTGCCGGCTGGCGCTGCACGCAACGCCATTGACTGCGCATTTTGGGATCTTGAGGCCAAACGCTCCGCAACAAGCGCCGCAAGGCTGACCGGGATCTCCCCACTCAAGCCTGTGCTCACCGCCTACACCTTGAGCCTCGATACGCCGGACGCCATGGCGGCAAAGGCAGCTTCCGTTGGCGAATTGCCACTTTTGAAACTGAAGCTCGGCGGCCCGGGTGATGCTGCGCGTATGGCCGCCGTTCGTGAGGCGCGACCTGATGCGCGCCTCATCGTTGACGCCAACGAAGCCTGGAATGAAGCTCATCTAGAGGCTCTTATGTTTGCTGCGGCGGATGCTGGCATCGAACTTATCGAACAGCCCTTGCCGGCCGGCGCAGATGAAGCGCTCCGGCATATCAAACGCATCGTACCCGTCTGCGCCGACGAGAGCGTGCATACGCGCGCAAGCCTGCCGCAGCTTCAGGGGCTTTATGATGCCATCAATATCAAACTCGACAAGGCCGGCGGCCTGACCGAGGCGCTCAGCTTGAAGCGCGAAGCCGAAGCCCTAGGCTTTCGCATCATGATCGGATCTATGGTCGCGACGTCGTTGGCAGTGGCGCCTGCCATGCTGCTGGCCCAAGGAGCCGAGTGGACCGATCTCGACGGACCGCTGCTACTTGCCCGCGACCGCTCACCCGCAATCGTCATAAATTCCGGCATCATGTCGCCGCCAGAACCGGAGCTTTGGGGCTGAGCGCTTACCCTTAGCGGCCGCTGTTATGCGCCCCGCAGTTGGGGCATTCCACCCCTAAGCTCGCGCCCTTTTCCGCCGCTTTGGGAACTGGAAATCCACACACCGCACAATGCGTGTGCGAGCCTTCCTGAACGCCATGCTGAAGCGCGACGCGGGCGTCGAATACAAAACATTCCCCACGCCAAAGACTTGTCTCTTGCGGCACCGTTTCGAGGTACTTCAAAATTCCGCCTTCGAGATGATAGACCTCGGGGAACCCTTGGCGCGAGCAAGTAAGCCGATGCCTTCTCGCAACGGATGCCGCCGGTACAGAACATGGCCACGCGCTTGTGCCGCGCGGGGTTCAGGTGGCGTGCCACGTAATCAGGAAAGTCGCTGAACGCATCGGTCTTGGGATCGACCGCGCCTTCGAACGTGCCGATCGCAACCTCGTAGGCATTGCGCGTATCGATGACGACGACGTCCGGATCTTGAATGAGTGCGTTCCACGCGTCCGGCGCAACGTAAGTTCCAACGTGCTCCGCCGGGCTGATATCCGGAACGCCAAATGTCACGATCTCGGGCTTGACCCTGACCTTTATGCGCTTGAAGGGATCGGCTTCGGCATAGGATATCTTGACGGCAAGCCCCTCGAACCGCGCGTCCTCACGCAGCCAAACCAGGAATGCTTCGATCGCATCCTCGTGCCCGGAAATTGTTGCGTTGATCCCCTCGCGGGCAATCAAAACCGTTCCCAGAATGCCGTTTTGCTCGCATGCTGCCGCGACGCTGTCCCGCAACGTCTCGGGCGCGTCGATGGTTACGAACTTATAGAATGCTGCGACAGTTACGGTCATGGAGTGGACGATGTCCCGGCCCGCAAATTTGGTCAAGGCGCGGAAGCGCGCGGGTTTTTGTCCTGCGAGACGGCTGCTTCAACAAGGGTTTTACGATCCCATATCCGGTGCAGGACGATCGCCGCCGCCAAGGCCACCAGCGAAATTGCGGCCATGGCCCAATAGGAGCCTCCGCCGTATCCGGCATAAAGCCCGCCAGCAATGATCGTGGCAAATCCCATAGCCAGGCCCGACGCGATCGTCGCGTAAAGTGCCTGCGCGCTCCCCTGCATGCCAACAGGCACCGCTTGATGAATGAAGTGGATAGCGCCGATATGCGCTCCTCCATAGGTGAAGGCGTGCAGGATCTGCAGCGGCACGAGGACGCTAAGCGGCGGATCAAAAGCCATGACCGCCCAGCGCAGGACCGAACTGGCGGCTCCGAGAATTAGCAGCTGCGTGGCGCCGAAGCGCGCGATGAGTTTTCCCGAGAACGCAAACAAAGCAACTTCGGCAAAAACGGCTATCGCCCAAAGCACACCGCATAGTCCGGCGCTCAACCCCTGCTTTTGCCAAATGAGGGTTCCAAATGTCAGCAGCGTTGCGTGCGCGGCCTGGACAAGTCCCGCTGCCAACAAGAAGGCTATGAAAGGTTTCGACGCGAGCAGCAGCCGTGGCTCTGTCACGTGCCAGAGCGGGCGGCCCGCGTGCGCCCCATGTGCCGGCTTTGTCGAAATTCGCGGCAAAAAATGCGCAGCAATGACAGTGACCGCGCAGCCCAATGCGACCAGCCAAATACCCGCACCCGCTCCGTAGTGATCAATTGCGAAACCGCCTGCAAAGCTGGCCGCAACGAATGTGAGGGATCCCCAAAGGCGCATGCGCCCGTAATCTAGCCCAGCGTCGCGCACGCCTTTCACCGCCACCGTTTCCGTCAATGGCATGATGGTCGAGTTGCAGATAATCAGCGGCACGATGAGGAGCAGGATGGGCCAGAATGATGCGGCCTGGCTCAGCAGCAGAACGAGTCCCAGGCTCATCCATGCGAGCACGATCAACGAGGTGCGATGCGTGCCTGCGCGGTCTGCCGCAAGCGCGACGGCAGGCGTCACAAGCAAGCGTAAAAAAAACGGCGCGGCCATCACGGTACTGATTTCGCCGGCCGTCAGCCCGCGCCAATCGAGCCACACAGGCGTGAACGGGACATGCATGCCGTAGATGACGAAGAGAGCGCCGTAAAACAGCGCGAGCTTGAACCCGAACGTCCGCGCGGCAGCGCTCCCCTCCGTCATAGTGTGTCCCTTATCGTCCCCTATCGCAACACATAGATACCGCGAAGACTCACAGAGGCATCTTCGTAGCGGCTGCAGGTCGAATACACTTGTTACCCCAGGGTGCGAATCGCGTATGAATTTGAAATTCTGTGGATAAAATTGGACGGCTATGAACCGGCTATCACACGCGGCCTCTCCCGAACCAGACGACGAGTACCGCGCCATTGAGGCGGCGTTGCTTGAGAGTGCGCGCGGCCGCTGGTTTTTGGCTGAGCACGGGCGGCGGGCCCGGCGTCTCGATAGTGCGCTGCTCGAAGACGCGATTGGCCGTTTGCAAACCTCATTGCGCCAACCGCCCGCGCTTCTCGGACAATTGCAGGGCGAGCTCGCGGAACTCAAATCGCACCTTAATACGGTCCGCGATAATCTTCTCTCCAAACCAACATCGCGCGCCACTGGCCAATCGGACGCGGCTGGCGGGGCAACACACTCCATTCTCAAGGCGGCCGAGAGCTTGCACGAAATTGCCTGGTCGCTCCAAGCCAATCCCTTCGATCCAAAGGGCTGCGAAGAAATTGCCCGCAACGCAGCGCACCTCTACACATTGAGCCAGGAACAGGCCACGCACTCCGAACGCACGCTTGTACTTGCGGATGCCATCGCAGAAGCACTGCGCCGGGTTGATGCCGTTCTCGAGACCGTCGAACACGAACGGATGGTCGATGCCGGCGCGATGACGCGCTGAATTCACTGCAATCTCGCAGCCAATATTTCATCAAATAAAAAAGCCGGGCGTTGTGCCCGGCTTTTGTGTTTTAAGAACTCGCCTCAAATTACCAGCGCGTGCGCATGCCAACCGAGATGATGTTGGCGCTGTTTTCGACGTCTGCATTGAGAACGAATGCGGGATTTGTCAGCGCACCGCGGGTTAAATGCTCATCTTCAAAAAAGATGTGAGCAAAACTGAAGTCCAGCGTGGTTGCTTCAGAGTAGCGGTAACTTGCACCGGCGCTAACCCAAATACGGTCACTATCGGGAAGTTGTGTGAGACGCTGCGCAGGTTCGCGGATAGGAGACTTCTCGTAGCCGACGCCGCCGCGGAGGGTGAGACCCGGCATGTAGTCATATTCTAGGCCGCCCGACACGAACCAGCCGTCATCCCAATTTGCGTCGATAACAGCACCACCGGAAGGCCGACCAACGGGACCGTTGCCACCCGGCTCCAGTTGCTCCATTCGACCGTTGCCCATAATGCGCATCGCATTTGACACGGCTTGGCTGATACTGAATGTCACCATTTCCGGTGTTTCCAACGTGGCGCTGACGGGCAGAGAGAAGCCTAGCGGGCTATTGAAGCGTCCCTCAAGATCATGCTCGATCGACGAGCGGAAACCCAAGCCAACGCTTGTTCCCTCGGCAGGCTTCAGAAGAATTCCCAGGGTGAAGCCCACACCGATCGTGTCGTCCACTTTGATCGAAGCACTCGGAGAAGGAATGAGCGGACTTGTCGCCGACCAAAGCTTTAGTTTTGCGTACTCAAGCTGAATGCCGGCCGCGACATGCACACCGGGCGCAACTTCATAGGCAAGCGTCGGCGCCACATTGAGCGTCATCATTTCGGCTTCGCGGCTATGAACCCGACCAACCCAGTTGCCATTGTCTGGGTCTGTCGCCAACCCGAACGGCGCGTTGACCGATACACCGAGCACCATCTTGTCGCTCATGCGATAGGCCGCGTAGCTTGCAGAGAGCAGGCCAATTCTGTCGATGTCCGTCGATGTGGCGCCACCGATCGGAATGTTCGTCGCCCCATTCGAAAGCTCGGTATCGGCGAAGATCGCCGAATACGCGCTCTGGGTCGTCAAACCATTTTCGGCAACACCGAACGCCGCCGGGTTCCAGAATGCGGAACTCAAATCACCGCCCGCGGCTGCGCCAGCAAAAGCCGCGCCCATCAGTGATGCCGACTGCTCACGGACAGCGAACCCGCCTGCAAAGGCTGAGGTCGCTGTTACTGCAAGCGCGACGAACGCCGTTGCCGTCGAAAGCTTCTTGCCAGTTACTGTCCCGAATGATCTTGCCATTTCTGCCCCCGGACCGCTTCGTGCGGCCCCCTCAGTCAATGTGTATTTTCCTGAGTCTCAAGTGTAACGATTAATGCGCCGCACACTCAACCATGGGAATGCGCAAAACAGCCGGTTTGTCACAGAAACTTCAATCAGTTGTGCCTGCTAGGCAACGCAGCACAATCATCAGGCCAAAGAAAACTCGAAAATAAAAAACCGGCCCGTCTCTGCGACGGACCGGTTTTTTGCCAAGCTCAGTTCCAAATCCCCTCGAAACGAGCTTGACACTCCCCCCGGAGCACGTTGTGGCAACGACCGCCACTGATCGACGTGATAAGTGCCAAATTGTTCGGCAGCTGACAAGCATCATGCACAATTCAAGGTCACAAAGTGCTGTGTTGGTGCAGCATCGCAACAGATCGAACGCCCGGCACGCGCAGGATCATGGATTTCCTATTTTATTCCGCACTGCGGTAGAATTTCGAACAGGTGATCGACAGGGCCTGTACCGCCGCCAACGTGCAAATTCGCGCCCGATTCGAGCGCCCCCCAGACAAAATCTTTGGCGCGGCGCACGGCGTCTTCGAGGGTCAACCCCATGGCAAGTCCCGCCGTGATGGCGGCCGCAAGCGTGCATCCGGTGCCATGCGTATTCTTCGTTGCGATGCGCGGTTTTGACAGCCGGATGGAGCCGGCGCGGCTCACCAGAAAATCGACAGACTCGGCGCCCTCCCCGTGCCCACCTTTGAGCAGAACAGCGCCGCATCCGAATTGAAGCAGGGCTACTGCTTGGCGTTCGGCATCGGCGTCTGTTGCGGCAATGGGCTGATCGAGGAGTTTCGCCGCTTCCGGAAGATTGGGCGTGATGAGGGTCGCAAGCGGCAGTATGAGGGACCGCACGGCAGCGATGGCCTCGGGCGCGAGCAGAACATCGCCGCTGGTTGCAACCATGACGGGATCGACGACAACAGGGCTCAGCTTGGCAGACGTTATGAGCCGCGCCACGGTGCGAACCGTTTCCTCGTCACCGAGCATTCCGGTTTTCGTGGCCGCAATTGAGAGATCGCTTGTGACGGCATTGAACTGAGCAGCAATGAAGTCTGCCGGTACTTTATGCACGCCCATGACGCCACGCGTGTTCTGCGCCGTCAAGGCCGTGATGACACTGGCGCCGTAAGCGCCAAGGACGGTGAATGTTTTAAGATCGGCTTGAATGCCGGCGCCCCCGGATGGGTCGGAGCCGGCGATTGTCAAAGCGATGGGGCGGTTGGTCGTCATTCTTGGATTCATAACCTCAAAGCAGGGCCGCCGCTACGGGCCGCCTTGCTTGAGAATTTCGCCCTTTAAGCTGTCTGACGTCACCCAATCCTCGATGCGCCCGAGACTGGGGAACGTCTCCAGCATCCACTGGCCAAACCAATTCTGGCCGCCCAGCAGGAACAGGATACCCGTCGCAACCAGCAACAGCCCCATAACTTTTTCGAGCGTTCCGAAATGGCTCTTGAAGCGCCGCATAAAGGCAAGAAACGGCCCAATCGCCACCGCGGCCAGAATGAAAGGAATGCCCAGCCCAAGCGAATAGACGAAGAGCAGTCTGACGCCCGCGCCCATGCTGGATTCGTTGGCCGCTAATGTCAGGACCGTCGCCAGGATCGGCCCGATACAGGGCGTCCAGCCGAAGGCAAAAGCGAGACCCATTACATAGGCGCCAACCAAACTGGCACCCTGGTTTGCCGCTTCCATACGCGCTTCCTTGTAGAGCAACGGAATGCGAAAAATCCCGAGGAAATGCAAACCGAACAGAATGATGACGATGCCGGCGGCCGAACCTAGCGGACCGCGATACGCTTGAATGAACTGGCCGATGGCCGATGCACCCGCGCCCAGCGCCATGAACACGGTTGTAAACCCGAGCACGAAGAACACAGCCGCCGTTACGACCCGGCGCCACACGTGATCTTCAATGCCGTCTTCGCCCGCAAGTTCCTCAAAGGTTGTACCGCCGATATAACCGAGATAGGGCGGCACGAGCGGCAGTACGCAGGGTGAGAGGAAGCTTACGAGCCCCGCGAGCGCGACACCGAAGTAGACGTGGAGATCAGCAAACATCGACAGTGAACTTTCTCATTTTCAAGACTGCCCGTGTTTGCCACCACGCACGTCTTAGCGCGTTAATGCGGCAATACCCGGCAGTTCAACGCCTTCAAGCCACTCGAGGAAGGCGCCGCCTGCCGTCGAGACATAGGTAAAATCATCGGCCACGCCAGCAGCGTTCAACGCCGCAACCGTATCGCCGCCACCGGCAACGGAGACGAGCTTTCCGGCTTTAGTCAGGCTTGCGACCTGGCGCGCGAGCTGGAACGTGCCTTGCCCAAAAAGCGCGATCTCGAACGCGCCCATCGGACCATTCCAGAGTACGGTTTTGCAACCTTCTAAGATCTTGGCGACGTTGGCGACGCTTTCGGGACCGACATCCAAGATCATCTTATCGATCGGTACTTTGTGAATGCTGACGATTTTTGTTTCAACGTTTTCGGCGAATTCGTCGGCGACGACGGCATCGAGGGGCAGGATGAGCTCGCAGCCTTTCTGCTTGGCCTCCGCCATAATCTCGCGCGCGAGCGAGTGAAACTCGGGTTCCGCAAACGATTGCCCGACCATCTTACCCATAGACTGCAGAAATGTGTTCGCCATGCCGCCGCCGATGATGAGTTTATCGACCTTGGCGACGAGGTTGGTCAGAACGGGGATTTTGGTCGAAACTTTCATGCCGCCGACAATCGCGGCCGTCGGCCGTTGCGGCTTCTCGAGCGCCGTGCGCAGCGCGTTGATCTCTTCCATCAACAGCGGTCCGGCGTATGACGGCAAGTGATGCGTGAGCCCTTCGGTTGACGCGTGTGCGCGGTGTGCGCAGGAAAACGCGTCGCCAACGAACATATCGCCGAGCTTCGCGAGTTCGGCGGCGAACGCGGGATCGTTTTTTTCTTCGCCTTTGTGAAAGCGCAGATTTTCAAGAACCGCGATATCGCCGTCGTTCAACGCTGCGACGGCCGAGGCAGCCGCTGGTCCCACACAATCCGCGCCAAATGCGACCGGCTTTCCAATCAACTGACTGAGCGCTTCCGCAACAGGCTTTAGCGTGAACTCAGCATCAGGCCCGCCCTTCGGCCGTCCGAAATGCGAAATCACGATAACCTTCGCGCCCCGGCTTGCGAGATCTTTCAGGCCCGGGACCAAACGCTCGAGCCGCGTCGCATCCGTGACTTTTCCATTCTTCACAGGGACATTGAGGTCGGCGCGCACGAGTACGCGCTTGCCTCTCACGTCGATGCCTTGCGTGGTCTTGAGTTTGTCGAGATTCATGGGGCGTCCAATTCACATGCCGGGTGAGATACGATCGCAGCGCCTCAAAAGTTTCAGGCGTTGTTGTCCTTGATAACGCGGCGGGCAGCGGCAACCACCGCCTCGGACGTCAATCCAAAGTGCTGGAATAGCTTGGGCGCGGGGGCCGAAGCGCCGAAATCGGACAGGCCGACGAAGGCGTCTTTCTTGCGCAGCCACTGGTGCCAGCATTGCGCAACGCCCGCTTCGATGGCGACTCTTGGAGCTTCTCCCAAGACGCTCATCTGATAGGCCTCGTCCTGTTTGGCGAAGTATTCGAACGACGGCATCGACACGATAGCGACTTTCAAACCGTCCTTTGCAAGCGCATCTGCTGCTTCAACGGCGAGGCCAACTTCTGAGCCCGTCGAAATCAGAGTGACATCGCGCGACTTGCCGGGATCCTTGAGAACGTAAGCACCTTTGCCCGACAAATTCTCTTTACCCGGCGCTGTGCGCAGGTTTGGCACGGCTTGACGCGACAACGCTAGAATGGACGGCGTACCGGTGTCCTGCAACGCCAACTCCCAGCATTCCGCCGTCTCAACACCATCGCACGGACGGAACACGTTGACGTTCGGCATCGCGCGCAGCGAGGCAATATGCTCGACCGGCTGATGCGTCGGCCCATCTTCGCCAAGGCCGATGGAATCGTGCGTCATGACATAGATGACGCGCTGCTTCATCAATGCCGACAGGCGGATCGAGGGGCGGCAATAATCGGTGAAAACCAGGAACGTCGCGCCATAAGGAATGAACGAGCCCGCTAATGCGATACCGTTCATGGCGCCGGCCATGCCATGCTCGCGCACGCCGTAATGGAGATAATTGGCCGCGAAATCGTCCGGCGTTATGGACGTGTGATGCTTGGTGCGCGTGCCGTTAGACGGCGTCAAATCCGCCGAGCCGCCAAGCAGCTCCGGCAACGCCGGAACGATACGCTCAAGCGTCATCTGCGACCAGACGCGGGTTGCGCGCTTAGTGGTGTCAGTGGCGAATGCCGCCTTAGCTTCGGTAAACGCACCCTTTGCTGCGGCCGCCGCATCGCGGCCGTTGATGAGCGCTTTAACTGAAGCATCCGCCTTGGCGAGCCGGGTCTTCCATTCGGCATTAGCTTTTGCGCCGCGACGGCCCGCTGCACGCCAATCGCCGAGGATGGGTTCGGGCACTTCGAACGCCGGATAAGGCCAGCCGAGTTTTTCTCGCGCGCCAGTAATTTCATCCGCGCCGAGCGGTTCGCCGTGCGTCGATGATTTACCCTGCTTCGTTGGCGCGCCGTAGCCGATGATGGTTTTGCAGGCGATGAGCCATGGCTTCGACGGATCGGCCTTTGCCTTTTTGATTGCGGCGGAGATTGCCTTGGTATCATGGCCATCGACGCGGATCGTGTTCCAGCCGGACGCATCGAAACGCTTCACCTGATCGTCGGATACAGCGAGGCTGGTTGCGCCATCGATGGAAATTGAATTGTCGTCCCAGAGCACGATAAGCTTGCCGAGTTTCAAGTGACCCGCGAGCGAGATGGCTTCGTGGCTGATGCCTTCCATGAGACAGCCGTCGCCGGCGATGGCATAGATATTGTGGTCGATAAGGTCGTGCCCTACGCGCGCGGCAAGCAAGCGTTCCGAAATTGCCATACCAACGGCGTTGGCAAGCCCTTGCCCCAGCGGTCCGGTCGTCGTCTCGATGCCGGCCGCGTGGCCGTATTCGGGATGGCCTGCCGTCTTCGATCCGAGTTGGCGGAAGTTGCGCAACTCGTCCATTGTCATGCCCGGATAGCCGGTGAGATGGAGCAGCGAATAAAGCAGCATGGAGCCGTGACCGGCCGAAAGGACAAAGCGGTCTCTGTTTGGCCATGCCGGATCTGCGGCATCGAAATTCAAGGCTTCGGTGAAAAGCACAGTCGCTACGTCGGCCATGCCCATCGGCATACCCGGATGACCAGAGTTTGCCTTTTGAACCCCATCCATCGACAAGGCCCGGATGGCGTTCGCCATATCCTTGAGGTTCGCCGCCGCGCGGGGCCGCCTTCGTCTCCGACCTTGCTCATGTTTTGAAAAGCCCAGGTTTTGAGGGGGCAGGCAGCCGCGCCCGCGGTCAAAGTCCCGGGACATTTAGCGGGGGTTTCCGGCCCCGTCTACCATTCGAGACGACCGTTTCAAACGGAAAACGGCGCCCCGGCTGCCAGGACGCCGCATTCGATATCGAACGATGCTCGATTAGTGCGGCAAAAGCACCTTGTCGATGACGTGTATCACGCCATTAGACGCCTTCACATCGGCCGAGACGACCCGTGCGTTATTGACCCGCACGCCGCCATGCTTTTTTACGGTCATCGACTGACCGCCCACCGTCTTGCGAGACCCTTGTTGAACAGCAAATCGCCGCGTCGCAGGCGGGAACGGTACCTCAGCACTGCAAATTGGCGGCTATAAGGGACAAAATCACTGACCGCTCATACTTTTACTTTAGCGTCCCTCGAAGAGGCTCGCCTTGCGCCTGCCTTGCTTCCTCCGCCGCGTCCTCGGCAAAGATTTTCAAGCCGCAGACGGTCACTTTGCGCCTTCTCTTGCAGTTTCTCCATGTCGGACGAGAACTTGTAATCCTCAACGAGGCGGCGCTCGTCGTGCGTGCGGAACGTTTGAATAGCACGCGCAGCAACCCTGTCAGTGTACCCAAGCCCAAGCAGCACCTGCCGTGTCGTCTCAAGCGACGATAGAAATGTTTCGCGTTGGATCGCGGTGATTCCAAGATCGAGCAAACGGTGTGCGTGTGTGCGATTGCGGGCGCGAGCGAAAACCGGCACGTCAGGGTAACGCGCTTTGACAATTTCAGCAGTGCGCATCGAGGCTTCAATATCGTCAATGGCCAGAACGAACGCGCGCGCTTTACCGGTTTGCGCGGCATCCAAAACTTCGGGCCGGCTCGCATCGCCAAAGAACGCCTTGCTGCCGAACGCCTTCACCGTCTCGATCTGCTCGGCCGAGATATCGAGAGCAGTAAAGGCTATGCCTTTGGCGCGCAGCACACGTGCCACAATCTGACCAAAGCGGCCGAAACCGGCAATGACCACATGCGCGTCGTGATCTGGCATGGCATCGAAAGCCGCGACCGGTGAGATTTTGCGTCGAAAGATTTTTCGCTCCAGTACCAGCAGCAGCGGCGTCAATGCCATCGACAGCGTCACGATAACGGCGAGCAGTTCTGCCGGATTTTTGCCGAGAACACCGCTCGCTTGGCCGACCGAAAGCAGCACAAACGCAAATTCTCCGCCCTGTGCCAGCGCCAGCGCCAGACGCCGCGAAGGTCCTGCCTCAAGCCCTTGCCAGCGCCCGATCCCAAACAGAATGACGGCCTTAATAAGCATCAGAGAAATTGTCAGGCCCGCAATCAAAGCCGGCTGAGAAAGCAGAAGTTTGAGATTGAGCGACATGCCGATCGCGGTGAAAAACATGCCGAGCAGCAAGCCTTCAATCGGCGCGATGTCGGCTTCGAGTTGATGCCGGTAGCTGCTCTCGGCCAACAGCGCGCCCGCCAGAAAGGCCCCAAGCGACGCCGAGAGGCCAACCTGTTGCATCACAAGCGTCACGCCGACGACAGTGAGAAGCGCTGCTGCCGTCATGGCTTCTTTCACTTTTGAAAGAGCCACAAGACGCAGCAAAAAATCGAGTGCGTACCGGCCAACGATCACGACCGCCGCAATCGTCGCCAGTGCCTTGCCGAATGCAAGATAATCGATTTCGGCCGTCGCAGTGGCCGCCGAGACGGCAAAGAATGGCGCGAGCGCGATCAGCGGGATCGCCGCAAGATCTTGTAACAACAGTACCGCAAATCCGAGCCGGCCATGCCGCGTCGCCAGTTCCTTGTTCTCTTCCAAGATTTGCAGCGCGAAGGCCGTGGACGACAGCGCCAGAGCAGCTCCTGCAAAAAGTGCCGACTTCCAATTAAACCCGAGCACGATTGCAATTGCGCCGAGCACGGCGGCCGTCAACAAGACCTGCGCGGAACCTGCGCCAAAAATAGCGTGCCGCATGGACCACAGCCGCTTCGGGCGAAGTTCCAGCCCAATAAGGAACAGAAGCAGCACAACGCCAAACTCCGCAACCTCGCGAATTTCCTTCGCGTCGTGGGCGGTAAAAACGACGCCGAGGCTGAAAGGACCGAGGAGAATTCCGGCTGCCACGTAGCCGAGCACCGCCGCAATTCCCATGAGTCGCGCCAGGGTTGCCGCCACCACTAAAGCAGCCAGCATGATCGCGATCTCGGCAATTCCCATAATTCACGCTCCTTTTGCCGCTTCGCCAGGCTCCTGGCTAGCGTGTTCGCTGGCCCAGAGCGCCACCCATCGATCCATTTGTTGGCACTGATCGTATCACTGGCAGGATTGCAGAGGTTCCGCTATGCTCGCACAACACGTCAATAGCCGGACATTGAGCCGGTATAGGACCCTGCCGAGCCCCACATCAATGGCCCATTTCCTCCATCGTGTAGCAGCCAGTGGCGACGTCGAGGCGTTCCGGGAACTCTTTGAAATTTATGCCCCCCGCGTCAAAGCCTACATGATGCGGCAAGGTACCGACGCCAACACAGCGGAAGAGCTTGCGCAGGAGACGCTGTTAACAGTCTGGCGCAAGGCCGGGCTTTATTCGGATGACCGCGGAAGTGCGACAACCTGGATTTTTACGATCGCGAGAAATCTGAGGATCGACCGGCTGCGTAAAGAGATGACTTGGGTGGAGTTGCCCGAGGGGCGCGACGAAGAAGCATCCGACGACCCGCTCCCAGACCAGTTGTACGAAGAAAACGAGCGGCGCAAAAGAGTTCAAGGCGCGCTCTCGGAATTGCCGGCCGACCAGCATGAAGTCGTCGCGTTGTCGTACATTGAGGGCTTGTCTCATAGTGAAATTGCCGACCGGCTTGGGTTGCCGCTCGGGACCGTCAAATCGCGCATGCGCCTTGCGTACCTGAAGATACGCGAAGCCGTAGAGGACTTGAAGTAGATGACCATCTGCCACCATCCTGGCCCTGAAAGTTTGATGAGCTGCTCAGCAGGCAGCATGCCGGAAGCCTTTGCCGCTGTGATGGCCTCACATATCGATGTGTGCCCGCATTGCCGCAAGGAACTTGCACTGATGGAAGATATCGGAGTGACCCTTTTTAAGGATATGTCGCCCTCGCCGATGACTCGCGAAGCGCCGGTGATGGCGGTGCGCCGGGCTGAGGCCGATATAGCCACGATTGACGCACGCTCGAAGGTGCCGTCTGCTGGCGATATGCCCTCGCCCTTGAGACCACTCGCTGGCGATTATCTCGATGACATTGCCTGGAAGCGCTTAGCCCCCGGCCTCATGCATTACCAGTTCTCCCTCTCAAAGAGGCTCGGCGATCTCCGGCTTGTGAAAGTCGCGCCGGGACGTTCGCTTCCCGAGCACAGCCATGGCGGCTCAGAGCTGACGTTGGTTTTGCGCGGATCGTATTCGGACAAGACGGGCCGTTATGGTGTTGGAGACGTTGCAGATCTCGACGAAAACACGGAACATCAGCCGGTCGCCGATCCCGTTGAGGGATGCATCTGTCTTATTGCTTCGGATCGTAAAATCCGGTTCAAGTCGGTATTGGCTAGGATAGTCCAGCCCTTTACCGGAATGTGAACACCCCGATGAGGGTCAATTACCCCTGGAAGTGCGTCTGGATCACAGGCGCCAGCACCGGCATTGGCCGTGAGTTGGCCCTATCGCTTGCGCGGGATGGAGTGACAGTCGCCGTATCTGCTCGTTCCGAAGACAAGCTCGCAGACATGCAGGCGCTGCACCCCGCAATCAAACCATTTCCACTCGACGTGATGGACGCTGAACGCACGGCGCAGGTGTTCGCGGCGATCGAACGCGACCACGGGCCCGTAGACCTTGCAATTCTCAACGCCGGCATCTGGCAACCCATGCTGGTTTCGGATTTCAGCGCTGACAAAGCCAAGACCTCAATGGGCGTCAATTATTTCGGCGTTCTACATGCACTTGAACCTGTCATGCGTGCCATGACAACCCGCGGGCGCGGACACATCGCCGTTGTATCTTCTGTTGCCGGATATCGCGGCCTGATGAAGGGCGCTGCATACTCACCAACAAAGGCCGCTCTGATTAGCCTCTGTGAAGCAATTTATCCAAGTCTTAAGCGTAAGGGCGTCAAGTTGAGCGTCATCAATCCGGGGTTTGTCAAAACACCGATGACCGATGTCAACACATTCCCCATGCCTTTCATTGTGCCTGTCGAGGAGGCGGTTCAGACGATCACGGATGGCTTGGCGCGCGGAAAGTACGAAATCGTTTTTCCATGGCGCATGGCGTTGCTGATGAAGACACTGCGTATCGTGCCCAATCGCATCTTCTTTTGGTTGATTGCACGCACTGACGAACGCGCAGCGTCAGCTGAGACAGGATCACGCTCAGAGGATTAGGCGCACGTGCGGGTCATATTTTCGTCAGCCGGTAGATCCCGACATCCACGTCGCCACTTTCAAACCCGACCTCGCAGTAGGTCAGATAATAGATCCACATCCGTCTAAACCGCTCGTCAAAACCAAGGCGCTGGATTTCCGGCCAGCGCTCCTGAAATCTCAAGCGCCAGGTGCTGAGCGTCGTGCCATAACTCGAGCCAAAACGTTCGATGGTCTCGAATTCGAGACCGGCCCTTGCCGCTTCTACGTTCATGCGTGACACCGTCGGCAACATTCCGCCCGGGAAAATATAGCGCTGAATGAAATCGGCCTGGCGGCGATAGTTTTCGAAATACCGCTCATCGATAGTTATGGATTGGATGACGGCCTTACCCCCAGACGTCAGGCGCGCGGCAATGGTCTCGAAATAACGCGGCCAATGCGCTTCTCCGACCGCCTCAATCATTTCGACCGATGCGACGCGATCAAACGTGCCGCAGCAATCACGGTAATCCTCAAGCCGCAGATCCACGCGCGCTGCAAGGCCGGTCGCTTGAAGGCGCGCACCCGCGTAAGCCAACTGTTCCTTGGACAATGTGAGACCCGTAACCCGAGCGCCGTTTCGGGCCGCGCGTTCCGCCAGGCCTCCCCAGCCGAAGCCGATTTCAAGCAACTTATCGCCGGCCTTCAAATCCAAGGCATCAAGTACAACGCGATATTTCTCCTCTTGAGCCGCCTCAAGCGAAACGTCCGGAGCGCGAAAGATGGCGCTCGAATAGGTCATGCCGGGATCGAGCCACAGCGAATAGAAATCGTTCCCCAAGTCATAATGGGCTGCGATGTTGCGACGGCTTCCCCGGCGCGTATTTTCGCGCCTCTTGTGCCACCAAATATCGGATAACCGCGCCTTTGAAACGCCGCCGCTCGCGCTTTGAAGCGCCGTGTAGTTCATATTCAAAAAGCGCAGCACCGCGCCAAGATCGGGCGTATCGATTTCACTGCGCATGTAACTTTCCGCAAGCCCCAGGCTCCCGCGCGTCAGGAGCCTCCAAACCGGCTTAAACGACGCAAGCTTCAACCGCGCAGTAGGTCCTGTGCCGCCACCAACGGCGGCACTTGCCCCAGACGGGAACTCGACGTGCAACCTCCCGTGCGCCGACGATCCAAACGCTTGCCGCAGCGCGCTGGCGATGCGCCGCTCCCTCCAGCCCAAGTCCGGAATAGGGTACGTTGCTGTGTTCTTGGGCAACCGCGCTGCTGTCCTGCATGAGTGATTAACTTTCGACAGATTTGTTGTGAGAGATTGCGTATCGCGGCGAAACATGACGCTCCGTGAGCGGCACGCCTTTGAACCAAAGCTTGGCGGCTTCATAGTGGATGGCGGCAATGACTTTCAAAGTGAAGAGCGGGTACCTGACCAGCAATTTAAGTAACCCAGCGTCACTCAAGTCTGCGCGGCGGCCACGAAAATAGGTTTTGATGAGCGGCCCATCGCCATCGCTAAAGTTGACGGCGACGAAAGCCTCCTCAACCGGATCTTTGACGACAAAGCCGTATTTCCCATGCCCCGAAGCGAACGGCGACACAAACATCTCCTTGGCGCATGATTGTACAAAGACATCGTTGGCTTGGCGCGGCCCTGCCGGCACCACGTAACTGACCCGTTCGCCAAACGTGTTGCTGACCTCATAGATCAAGGTTTCGAGATCGCCGGAGGGCGCGTAGACAAAGAACACGCTCAAAGGATTGAAGACGTAGCCAAAGATGCGCGGATACGCGAGGAGCAGAATTCGCCGCCCTTCGCTCGGGCGTCCAGCATCTGCGAGAGCCTCAAGCGCACAATTGCGGATAGTGGTCTGCCCGCCCGGTCCATGATCGCTGTCATGGAAGCTGAAAACATTCCAAGCGTTGTAAGAGAAGAGGCGCAGCCGCTTTGCCAGCGATGCAAATTCATCGAGATCAAGCAAAAACGAGAAGACTTTATAGTCAAGCGCGTGTGCAGTTGGTCTGACGCGCTTGTGCACGACATGACCGCAGTAGACGCCAGAGCCTGGAGCCATCACGACACCACCTCACGAACCAGTTCCGCCGCAACCACCGGCTTCGTAATGCGCGATTGACGTTCGTCCCACGTCCATGGCCGTTGCACCGCACCGCGGCTTCCGCCCAACCGGCGGCTCAAATCTTCAGCCGCCGCTAACCCAGATTGCAACCCGTCTTCATGAAAGCCATATCCGAAATAGCTTCCCGCAAACCAGAGCCGGTTTTGTCCTTGTAACGTCCACAAGTCCCTCTGCGCGCCAAGTGCCGGTGAATCAAAGAGCGGATGATGATAGACGAAGCGGCCGCAAACCGCTTCATCCGCAATGGCGTGATGCGGATTGAGCGTGATGAAATAGTTCGCCCTTGTCGCAAGAGGCTGCAACCGGTTCATCCAATATGTGACCGACATATCGCCGGCGCCCTGTTCGGCGATGTCGTCACGCCGTCCGAGATAATTCCAACTCGACCAGAGCCGCCGCCGGCGCGGCATGAACGTTTGATCTGTGTGCAGCACGGCTTCATTGCGTTGATAGCGGAATGCTGACAGACAACGGCGCGCGTTAGGCTCGCCATCCGACAGTAGCGGCACCACATCGTCGGCGTGACACGCCAGAAGCACCGCGTCATAATTGGCCTCGGAACCTGACTTCGTGCGCAAAGATGCGTGATCGGACGAGCCTTTGACCTCGACCACAGGGTCCCCAAGGGACACGCGTCCGGTGAAACTTTGCCGGAGCCGTTCGACATAAAGCCGGCTCCCGCCGCGCACCGTCCTCCATGCAGGCCGGCCGAAAGCTTGAAGCAAGCCATGGTTCGCGAAGAAGCGGGCGAATGCTGCGAAGGGAAATTCCAGCATCTCGTCGACCGGCGCCGACCAAATGGCGGCAGCCATTGGCGCAATGTGCCCATGAATGAATGCCTGCGAAAAGCCGCGCGCCGCGAGCCACTCGCCGAGCGTGGCGTTCGCCGGTTCGTTCGCGTGCGCATCCTGCGCCTCGCGGAAGAAACGGAAAATTTCAAGAACCATGCGCCAATGGCCCGGCCGGCCGATGTTTTGGGGCTGACCGAAAAGCCCGCCAAGGCCTGAGCCCGAATACTCGTAAGCGCCCTGATCCATCGACACCGCAAAGCTCATATCGGATGGCGCCGTCTGCACACCCAAAGTCTCAAAGAATGAGATGAGGTTGGGATAGGCGGCCGTGTTGTAGACGATAAAACCGGTATCGACGGGGCAGCGGCCTTCAGGAGCCTCAACATCGACGGTATTAGAATGGCCGCCTAGCCGCCCTTCCGCTTCGTATAAAACCACATCATGACGCTTGCCGAGCAGCCAAGCGGCGCTCAGTCCCGAAATGCCCGCCCCTACAACCGCAATCTTCACTCAAACGTTTCCTATCCCCATTAGGTCCATTAACGATCAAAATCGTAAATTGGATCGCAAGGGCCGCTTTTTAGGCCCCGCGCAATCCCAAGCCCCTCGCAAAATATAAATTTCACACTCAGGTAAGCTTAACGCCTCGTTTACCAAGGTTGCGGCATCATCAACGCATGCCGGACCTCGGAGGCCACTCCCTCCTCCTCGGTTCCGGTGAACTGCAAGTGGAAGTGTCGTCACCCATTGTGAAGCGTATCGAGGTGGTCCGATGCAATATGAAGTACTCTCGCGTGCCCTTGCCTATGTCTCTTGCCTTTCAACGATGAGCCTCTTTGCGACGACGATGGCCATGGCCGCCGTCAGCGTCGGAAAGATCAGGTCTCCGGCCAATTGCGGACCGGTTGCCTGTGTGACCCTTGCTGCCAAGACGCCGGTTAATCCCTACGGCGGTTTGACAAGCAAGGCCCATGTTGAAGCGGTAGCAGCGATCCTCTGGTCCAAAAAAATATGATGTGACTTGCCGCGGCGTCAGCGCTCGCCGCGAAACGAGCAAGCGATTGGACCGATTGAACAGTGGGCGCACTCCCCGCCGCTTCGCCCGGTCCAAAGCAAAAGAGAAAGAGCGCAGGCCTTGCTAGCCTGCGCTCTTCTGCTTTTTGACGATTGCATCGATGGCTTGGAGTTCGCGGATCAAGCGTTCGAAGTCTTTCAGCGGCACCATATTCGGCCCGTCGGAGGGCGCGTTGTCGGGATCCTGATGCGTCTCAATAAAGAGCCCCGCCACTCCGGCTGCAACGGCCGCCCGCGCAAGCACGGGCACGAAGCGCCGGTCGCCGCCAGACGACGTCCCTTGCCCGCCCGGCTGCTGTACCGCGTGGGTCGCATCGAAAATCACAGGCGCTCCAGTTTCGGCCATTTGCGGCAGCGCGCGCATATCGACAACCAGCGTGTTGTATCCAAAGCTCGAGCCGCGCTCTGTCACGAGCACGTTGGCGTTGCCGCTTCCCGTCACTTTGGCGACGACGTTTTTCATGTCCCACGGCGCGAGGAACTGGCCTTTCTTGATCTTGATGACCCGGCCCGTCTGGGCGGCGGCGATCAAAAGATCCGTCTGACGGCACAGAAACGCCGGGATCTGCAGAATATCGGCGACTTCGGCGACCGGGGCGCATTGGCTGACGTCGTGGACATCGGTGACGACCGGCAGACCAAGACGTTTCCTTGATCTCGGCGAAAATGGGCAACGCACCTTTGAGGCCGATACCGCGCTTTCCCCCGAGCGACGTGCGATTGGCTTTGTCGAATGAAGCCTTAAAACCAGGCCTATTCCGAGCCGGCTCGCGATCTCTTTCAACGCGGATGCCATTTCAAGGGCGTGCGCGCGGCTTTCCATTTGGCAGGGGCCCGCCAACACCGCGATAGGCGCATCGTTGGCAAAGGTCACATTACCGGCGGTGACGCGGGCATTGGGTTTTAGAGATTCGTGCTTGGTCATGAGGTCTTATAACCGGCCCGGACGGGCCCGGCGAGGCCTGAGCCTCATCCAATCCTGGGGACAGTCAATCCTGGGGACAGTCCCAAAACGCAAAAACGGCGGCCCTAAAGGCCGCCGTTTCTAGAACCTTGCGGTTCGAAGTCGAATTAGATCATGTCGATTTCAGCTGGGAGGTAGCTCGTAACTTCCAGGCCGACTTCGGTTTCGCGAACTTCCGGTTTCATCCAGGTCTTCATGATGTCTCTCCTCAAAATTCAGATCACAGGGAACCCCTGTTGACGTGGTGTGTAACTGCTCGCGAAAAGAATAGCCAATAGCTTTTCTTTCACGGAGACCAAACTTTTTGTGATCGAAATCAGTGGGTTGTTATATCATAACAGTAGATACGTGGAAGCTGAGTTGCTGCGGTGAGGGAATTGCTTCCCCCTTTCTCCGGAGCGTCGGTGGGATAGGGTTTAATGCCCCATACGGGGCGCTGGAGGCGCTTTTGACTGTCCACGCTAGGTTGGGACCATCAGCATCGGCACAGGGCTACGCTGCGCACCAAACCCGCCAATGCGATTCGCAGACCTCCCGCATCAGGCCGCCAATTTCACCATCCCTCTCATATAGTTAGCTTTAACCATATGCCGCGCGATTGAGCCGGGAATACGTGCTATACTTCCTCCGTTACAACAGGGTCAGCTCGTCAACGCAAACTGACGAAATTCAACACTCAACCACAACTCTCAACCACTTGGGGAAGTCTCATGCTCGCAGAACTCGGATGGCTCCAGCCCGTACTGATCGGCGCGGCCGTCGTATTTTTTCTCGACCTCATCGGCAACATGCTGTCGTTCTCGAACCGCTTCGTGAACGCGTTGACCACGGCACTTCTTTTCGCGGTGCTGTTTGGTTCGCTCATTCACTTTGGCATCGTTCAGCTCGACGTGAAGGCTGTTCCAATGCCAGCCGCAGCACCGGCAGCAACACCGGCTCCGGCGAACTAATTTAGTCGTCAAACAGACGAAACTCAAAAGCCATCCTGGCCAAGTGCCGGGATGGTTTTTTTTGTTTTTGAAAGCCGGTGATGGCGCGCGCGGAAATTATTTCGCTGGGCATTCCTTGCGCGTTTCCGTGCGTACAATCAAAGTGACTTGCGTGCGGGCCGCTTCTGGAAGCTCAGCCTCTGAGCCGCTTGCTATTGGTTTGCAGTCCTTCGCGTCCGCTTTCGCCGGATTACAAAACCCATTGTTGGTGAAGAACTCGATGCGCCGCTCTGCGAGTTCAGGGCAGGCTAAGCTGTCGTAGCCCATGGCGAGAGCAGGGAGCGCCGAAACAACAAGCCCAGCTGCGGCGGCCCATAGAGACATCGAACGTCGTGATGGCATGGTCGCAACTCCCCAGTTCACGTATGGCATTTTATTATCTGCAGATTAGACAGCCAGCTGCGCTGTCATACGCTGGTGGAACACCGCTCGTTACATGCCTCGGCCAAGAGTTTCCCCAAACACTAGACGCACATCCGTTCCTCCAGTAGCCTTTGTGACTGCAATAGGAGCAGCAGTCATGTCACGCCGTCATCTGCAATCATGTCTTGCCCCGACGTTGTCTCAGCGATCACGCCGGTTGTGCACCTTAGGCGCACTTGCAGCGTGCACCGCCATAGCCATCCTGACAACATCCTTCTTGGGCAACGCTGAAGAAGTGCCGCCCGGCAACGCCGAGCGTGTGGCGGCGGCGCGGACTGCGATCAAAGACATGGGCGAAGCGTTGAAGACGGCGCTCGTAACCCAGATCAAGGCGGGCGGTGTCGCGTCGGCCATTCCTGTTTGCCAGACCATTGCTCCCGCACTCGCGGCTGAAGCCTCTAACAAGCACAAGATGACTGTCCGGCGCACGGCATTGAAGGTACGCAACCAGAGCAACAAGCCGGATGCGTTCGAGGCCCGCGTGCTCGCCGAGTTCGCTGAAAAGATCACGGCCGGCGCCGATCCCGCCACGCTCGATCACGGCGAAACGGTCACGGACAACGGCAAGACCACGTTCCGCTACATGAAGGCAATTCCAACCGCCGCCGAGCCTTGCCTTGCGTGCCACGGATCGGATTTGAAGGACGACGTGAAAGCCGAACTCTCAAAACTTTATCCTGAAGACCAAGCGACCGGATTCAAAGCCGGTGACCTGCGTGGGGCGTTTTCGGTGGTGATTGAGCCGTAGGTTGGGTTCGCGCCTGCCCGCGACATCTCGTTCGCACGGGTTGTATCGGGGTGGGGCAGCGGTCTATGGTCAGCCTTCCTGGCTCGCGACGACGCCTCGGGAGGTTCCATGCTCAAGTTGATTGTAATCTGCGCGACCCTCACTTCGGCTGTTGTGTCACCCGCAATGGCTCAGGACGTGTCGCAGTCTGGGAGGCCCCTGCTGCGGCCGCTGCCGCCGGAGAGATCCCGCAGGCCGTCATGGACGCGTGCAAGGACGATTACGAGAAACATTGCATCGCGCACGCGCCCGAAGGCGCGGCGGCGCGTGACTGCATGGCACACGCGTTCGAAAAGCTGTCGGACCCGTGCGTCACGGCGATCCTCGACAGTCCGCTTGTAGAACAGCAGAGCCAACAGATTGCGAAAGCTCAGGCAAGCGAGCAGAGCGGCGCCGAGGGATGCCCAAGGCCACAGCCACAAAGCCCGCCACGCGCACCGCGAAAGCTAGACATGCGGCGGCATCCAAAAATTCTGCGCGCAAATATTCTTCCAGCAAAAATTCGCGGCGCGTTGCGCAGCATCGCCAGAATGGACCCCGGCGCAGCGTCGCGGCACACATCCGCCGCGGCACCGGCATCGCCAGCCCTACGTTGCGAAATACACGCGCGTCGCATTTTCGAGGGTGTTTAGGTAGGGGTGTCGCGTAGGTTGGGTTAGCACCGCCCCCGATATTGATATTCAACACGGCTGTTGATCCGGTGCGTAACCCAACAATCAGAGCGGCAGTTACGAATAGTGGCTTTAAAACATCGGTCTGTTGGGTTACGGCGCGCCTGCGGAGTGCGGGTGGGCCAACCTACGCCGACAGAATCGAAGCGCGCCTAACCGAGGCCTACGACTCCCCCTCAAGTTGGAGGAAAAGTGAAGCGCTGAATGGCAGCAGGTTGCAGATGTAAGCCTTGTTGGCTCAATGATCCCGATAGGGGACTTCGCAACCTCGGTCGCGCCCCGAGTGAAGTGCGCGCCTATTGACGCCCAACACAGAGCGGAGATTTTATTGCAGAGTGCGGGCTGCAAGCCATGTGTCTCGTTATGGCATTGAACCAGATTGGGAACCGATCGGATGTTCTTTAGACGTCGAAAACGTTTTGCGAGATCGCGACTTCAAAATGTCGCCACAGTACATGAGCAATTTCAACGATAACTGGATAATTGCAAAAAATACAAAGACTATAATCATGCCGCTACACCGCATGCCCTATTATCGGCATTCGCGACCCGCTACTCTTGCGAAGAGCCACTCGCGCCCATCGCATGAGAGTAAAGGATCGGCTTCCAGCGAATATGTTAGCCACGCCCAGGAAGGCGAAAATAAAATGCCAATGAGTGGACGAGAATCATCCTTAACGTTGTTCCTAAGCTCTTTCGTGCTCTATGATCTTGAGCGCTGTATACGACATCCGCAACTAACTACAGCTGATCTGAGCTATGAACGAGCCTGCCAATTACCAGATAGTCCAAATATTCCAGTTGAGCCATCGCACCAACAAAGACCGACCTTTCAGCCTGAGGCTAGCCGACCCAACTTGGGAATGCTTCGACTACCGCGATCCGCTGCACCATACTGGCCTGCCTGGCAGGCTTCGAATTCTCTCTCCAGGGCTTCGCTCTTGGCGTCCTCGGCCGTTCAACCGCAAGCAGCGGAGCGAGTTACGCGAGCTTCTTTGGCAACCGTAACGTAGCCGCAAGGAGATGATTCGATCCATGTGGACACACGTCGAAATCGACGTGAAGCCTAACGTCCTGGCAACTCTACCTTTCCAGTCAAGTCACTGATTCGATATGGTGACGCCACCAGCACCGGTATGCCAATTTTCCACATGAACCGACTTCATTGATAAATATGCCGAGTCCATAAAGATTGTCTAGTTCACATGCATTTTTGGAGGCTCAATAGTAGGTTTCTTAAACCAACCTGCTCTGCTCCACCGCCGCCGCGATGAAGCTCGCGAAAAGGGGATGGGGATCAAAGGGCCGCGACTTCAGTTCCGGGTGATACTGCACGCCGATGAACCACGGGTGATCGGTATATTCGACGGTTTCTGGCAACAAGCCGTCTGGTGACATGCCGGCGAAACGCAAGCCCGCCCGTTCAAGCGCCGTCCGGTAGTGCGTGTTGACTTCGTAGCGGTGACGATGGCGCTCGGAGATTTGCGTTTCGCCGTAAACTTGCGCAATGCGGCTGCCTTCGCTGAGCGTTGCTGCAAATGCGCCGAGACGCATCGTGCCGCCGAGATCCCCGCCTTGACGGCGCTGTTCCAATTCGTTGCCGCGCATCCACTCCGTCATCATGCCGACGACGGGTTCTTGCGTATCGCCAAACTCGGTTGAGCTTGCGCGCTTGAAGCCAGCGAGATTGCGCGCGGCTTCGAGACACGCCATCTGCATGCCAAAGCAAATACCGAAGTACGGCACCTTCTTCTCGCGCGCGAATTTGGCAGCGAGAATTTTTCCCTCCGCGCCGCGTTCGCCAAATCCGCCTGGCACGAGAATGCCGTGCACACCTTCCAAGTGGGGGGCGGGATCTTCGTGCTCGAACACTTCCGATTCGATCCACTCGAGTTTCACTTTCACGCGGTTGGCGATGCCGCCATGCACGAGTGCTTCACTCAGAGATTTATAGGCGTCCTTCAGCCCCGTGTACTTGCCGACGATGGCAATGGTCACTTCGCCTTCGGGCGCAGCGATGTTGTGGGAGATCGTTTCCCAGCGCGTCAGGTCCGGTTTTGGCGCACCCGTAATGCCAAACGCAGCCAGCACTTCGCGGTCGATGCCTTCGCGGTGATAGGCGAGCGGCACATCGTAGATCGACGCAACGTCGAGCGCTTGAATAACCGCCTCGGGGCGCACGTTACAGAACAGAGCGATCTTCTTCCTCTCGCCCGCCGGGATCTCGCGATCCGAACGGCACAAAAGAATATCGGGCTGAATACCGATCGAGCGCAGCTCCTTGACCGAATGCTGTGTCGGCTTGGTTTTCAATTCGCCCGCCGACGGAATGTACGGCATCAGCGTCAGATGAACGTAGACCGAGGCCCCGCGCGGCAAGTCGTTGCCGAGCTGGCGGATAGCTTCGAAAAACGGCAGGCCTTCGATATCGCCAACCGTGCCGCCGATTTCGGTCAACACGAAATCCACGTCCTCGTTGCCGTTCAAGACGAACTGTTTGATGGCGTCGGTGACGTGGGGAATGACTTGCACCGTGCCGCCGAGAAAATCGCCGCGCCGTTCCTTGGCGAGGATCTCCTGATAAATGCGTCCCGTTGTGATGTTGTCCGATTTCTTGGCCGGAACGCCGGTGAAGCGCTCGTAATGCCCTAGGTCAAGATCGGTCTCGGCGCCGTCGTCGGTGACGAAGACTTCGCCGTGCTGATACGGGCTCATGGTGCCCGGATCGACGTTGAGATAGGGGTCGAGCTTTTTTAAGCGGACCGAATATCCGCGCGCTTGCAGAAGCGCGCCGAGGGCGGCGGACGCGAGGCCTTTTCCAAGGGAGGAGACCACGCCGCCGGTGATGAAGATGTACCGTTGCATGGGATTTGGGTCTCGCACGAGCCCACCCCGAATCTCCAAGCGGCAAATTTGCCTCATCCACGGGGGATTGAGCCAGTCCGTTCAAGTTGTTGGGGGAAGGAATGACATTAACCCGTTCCCCACAAACACAAACGGCACGGAGATCATCCGCGCCGTTCCTGTTTTCAAATCTAATCGAGCTTACTGCCCGCCCGGAACCTGACCAGGAGCCGGACCCGGCGATTGGCTCGGCGGCTGAATCTTATCCAAAATGCCGCCACGGCCTTCGGCCGGTTTCGTCCCATCGGCCGGAGTAACCGTCGTGCCCGGAACTGCCGGCGCACCCGCTGCCGGCTTCGACCCGTCGAACACAGAACCGGCGGGTTGCGTATTGCGCGCCAGTAGAGTGAGAGAAATCGACGTCACGAAGAACGCGGCCGCCAGCATGGCCGTCGCACGCGTCAACAAGTTCGCCGTGCCGCGCCCCGTGAGAAATCCGCCGCCACCGCCGCCGCCGATGCCAAGCGCGCCGCCCTCGGATTTCTGCAGCAGCACTACGCCAACGAGGGCTGCCGCAATCATGAGGTGAATAACGAGAAGGACAGTACTGGCCATTTGGCAGGGCCTTTCAAAGCCGGAATGGAAGGATTAGAGGCGGCTTCTACACCAGGGCGGGTTCTGGGGAAAGGGGGTGGCTATGCCCACACCCTCACCGGGCCCCTGCCTGCCTGCCCCTCCCTGGGCCCTGTTCCCTAGGGAACAGCACAGACCAATCAGAATCCGTTATGTTGCCCGGCTTGCAGCGCGTGGGAGCGCGGCACTTTGAAAGATGACACGGGGGAGGAGACCCGACACATGCCATTCCCCGTCCAAATCGGCGGCGAAGCGGCGATGGTGCTGTTGGCCATGGCATATCTGCTGGTCAAACACGCAGCCGCCGACTTCATTTTGCAAACCGAGAGCCAGCGCCGGGAAAAAGGCGTCTATGGCGCGACAGGCGGCTTGACGCACAGCCTGACCCACATTGTCCTGACAGTCCCCGTGTTCGCCTTCCTACCGGCGACAGGGCCCGCCATCGTGGCAGCATTACTCGCGGCGGAGTTCGTGTTGCACTACCATATCGACTGGACCAAAGAGCAGATCGTGCGCCGCAACGACTGGACGTCGCGCGATACCCCGTTTTGGTGGGCCCTCGGGATCGACCAGCTACTGCATGGCTTGACCTACGTTGGGCTCGTTTGGCTGGCTCTGGGGCTTGCCGCAGCACATGGGTGAACTGCCCGCAAGCGGGATTGAAACAGCTCGTTTTTGCCTTGCCCCAGCGCGGCGAGCGGGGCAGTGTCCCGCCACTTGTTGCCAACCTCTCATCCACGACCGGCCGCTTAGTCCCCATGCAGTCCCGCATGAGTGCAAAAAGTCACAGCCGATCACACAGTCATGTAACAGTTGCGCCTATCCCGCCGAACTCCCCAAGTACGAGGCACGATGCAGGACCGACGAGCACGCGAAAACGAGTGGTCGCAACTGATGCGGGCCGCAATTAACGGAGATGGGGCAGCTTACCAGCGGCTGCTCAATGATTTGTCGCGGGTTTTGAGAGCGTCTGTGCGCCGGGGATTTGGTGGCGCAGACATCGCTTCCAGCGACGCGGAGGACGTGGTGCAGGAAGTCGTTTTGGCCATTCATCTGAAACGCCACACGTGGGACCAGTCCAAGCCCATAGGGCCCTGGATCATGGCCATTACGCGCAACAAAATGATTGATGAAATCCGCCGCCGCGGCCGGCGCACCGAAGTGCCGATCGAAGGCATGCTGGAATTCCTCGAGGCCGGTGGCCAGGACGATGCGATGCATGCTTACGATGCGGGCCGCGTGTTGAACGGACTTAAGGGTAAAAACCGCGATATCGTGCAAGCCATCGCCATTGATGGTCACACTGCCAAGGACGTTGCCGACCGCTTGGGAATGACGGAAGTTGCCGTCCGCGTCTCGCTCCACCGCAGCCTGAAGACACTCTCCGACACTTATCAAGAGAAGACGTCGACATGAAAACAGACGATCTCATCAGGGCCGTGGTTGCAGACAACGCCAGCGTCAAAGCGCCGATCTCGCGCACGGTGTGGCTGGCACTCGGTGCCGGACTGCTTCTTGCGACGGCGCACTTCTTCAGTTTGCTCGGCGTGCGCTCGGACTTCGCCTTCGCAATCACGCACGACCCGCGCTTTATGTTCAAGTTCGTATTCACCCTTGGGCTCGCTATTCCGGCCGCACTTCTTGTGCTGCGCTTGGCACGGCCAGACGGCACCGCCGGTTGGACCAAGTGGCTTTTACTGATCCCGCCTCTTTTGCTTGCTGGCGCCGTCGCGCTCGAGATGCAGGCCGTGCCGGCCGATCACTGGGCGGTCAGCGCACTTGGCAGCATGCCGGTCGCCTGCATGAAGTACATCCCTATCCTGTCGCTTGCGCCTTTCGTTGCCATCCTGTTTGCTTTGCGCCAGGGCGCATCGTCTAATCCTGTTGCAGCCGGTGCGGCGGCAGGCTTGCTGTCTGGTGCCATTGGTGCTGCGCTTTACGCGACGTTCTGCGTGGACGACAGCCCGATGTTCCTGGCCATCTGGTACGTCGCCGGCATAACGATCGTATCGGCGCTTGGAGCGCTCGTCGGAAGCCGCCTCCTGAAATGGTAACCGGCTCCGAAAGACCGCGCGCCGCGCACTACCCTTAAATTCCGCTTGGCTCGAAGCGGCCGTTGGCCCATGGTGCCGCCGCTTTGGAATGAGGGGCGGCACTAAGCGTGCCGGAGCGGCGGCGCATGGGCTTGAATTACCATATCATTGACGTTTTCACGGAACGCGCGTTTGGCGGCAATCCGCTCGCCGTCGTGCTTGACGCAGACGGGCTATCGGCCGCCGAGATGCTGCAGCTCGCGCGCGAGTTCAATCTCTCTGAAACAGTGTTTGTTTTAAAGGCTACGGCCCCTGGACACACCGCGCGCGTACGCATTTTCACGCCATCGCGCGAAATTCCCTTTGCGGGGCATCCAACGCTTGGCTGCGCGCTACTGCTCGCCGATCTCCGCGCGACGACTGTCAATGGCGAGAGCGACGCCATTGTCGTCCTCGAAGTGGAAGTCGGCAGTGTCCGCGTCGGCGTGCGCCACAGAAGCGGGAGTGCGGCTTACGGCGAATTCGACGCCCCCAAACTTCCAGATTTCGGCGAAGCGTTATCGCTGCCGGAAGAAACCTCGGCGGCACTCGGGCTCAATCCGAACGAGATCGGATTTGAGAACCACAAGCCCCTGCTGCTGCGCGGCTCAAGCGTCTTCGCGTATGTGCCGGTCTCGAATCTCGAAGCTATTTCGAAAGCGAATATCGCGCCGAGCCATTGGGCACGCGCCTTCACCGACCGCGCCATCGATGGGGTTTATATCTATACGCGCCAATGCGTCCGTGCGCAGTCAGCCTTCCACGCGCGCATGTTCGCGCCCGACTTGGGCGTACCCGAAGACCCGGCAACAGGATCTGCTGCCATCGGATTTGCGCGCGTCATCCATACCTTCGATGGCCTAACCGACGGGACGCACAAACGGACAATAGAGCAAGGCTTAGAAATGGGCCGGCCAAGCGCCATCGGTCTGGTTATGAACGTGTCGCGCGGACGCCTGGATGGCGTCCGTATTGGCGGCAATGGCGTACGCGTGATGCAGGGTACGATTAGCGTGTGACGCGTTCCGGAAGCATACGTTTCAGCGTATTGTCCTTGAACACATAGTGATGAACAAGTGCGGCGGCGGCATGCAGGCCGATGATCCAATAGAAGATCTGGCCGATTTCGTGGTGGATCTCCTTCAGCCATTCAGCGGTCTCTTTGCTGGCTGCAATCAGCGGCGGTAGCGTCAGCCCAAAGAACGGGACCGGCTTGTCTGCTGCGCTGAGCGTCAGCCAGCCCAAAACAGGTAGTGCAATCAAAATAGCGTAGATCACGAAGTGCATGAACTTCCCGGCATACGCCTGCCATGCAGGTGGTGCGGGACGAATGGCGGGCACGGGCGTCCGTAGTGCGATGAAAATCCGAACAAGTGTAAGCGCGAATACACTCAGGCCTAGCATGAAGTGCAGCGACTTCAAATTTTCGCGCGGCGCGCTACCCTTCTCGAAGAACTCTCGTAACTCGATCGCAGCGAACACGGCAACGATGAGCAAGCCGTCACCCAATGGAGCAACATGAGGCTGCGAGCTATAGGTTTCGCGTCGCGCGTTCTGGAGATTTGACTGTCCTTGGGTGACACTGAGGCCTGTCATGCTGAAGCTCCTGAATTGTTTGCTACGCTCCAGCGCTAGCCGGCATGGCATGCGATTACTTGCGAGCATCTATAACTGTTCCCAGATGACAGATCGCTGATGAAAAAGACGGCGGCGGCCACGTTTTCCGGCGCGCAGATCAAGTCTGCGTCAATCCGGCGCCGCGGCGAAGTTGCGTGCCCTTAGAGCTCGCACGTCATGTGGCCGGGGCGAGACCTGCATTGTAAGGCCGGGCACCGGGAGGCCAGGCCGGACCCGTCGGCGCGACTTGATTTTTGTCAAAGCCAGCGGTCCATTGCGTCGACTGTCCTATTGTGTAGACCGGGCCGCAGTGGCATATGTTTATGGCAAGAAACACTTGCGACACCTTTCCAGGGCGCCCATGACCCGCCGTTCGCCACTTCTGAGGATTACCTCACCGCGCCTCGCGCGCGGGCGGTTTTTTGCGCTGTTGCTTACAGGCCCCTGAGCCAACGCCCGCGGCTTAAATCCGGGGCGCGTTCAGGGGATCATGCCGACCGTCGAGCCAGGAATGAGAGTGGGCATGAGATGCGCGCGCGTCCGCCCCGGCAGGGATCAAAACCAATGAGCGAAAAGAGCACACCAAGAGCTGCTTCGGCCTCCGAACAGGTCATCATCTTCGACACCACGCTGCGCGATGGCGAACAATGCCCCGGCGCGACGATGACGTTTGAAGAAAAGCTGCAAGTCGCCGAACTCCTCGACCAAATGGGCGTCGATGTTATCGAAGCCGGATTCCCGATCGCCTCCGACGGCGACTTTGAAGCCGTCAACGAAATCGCCAAACTAGCCAAGCATTCGGTAATCTGCGGACTGGCGCGCGCAAGCTTCGGCGATATCGACCGCGCGGGCGAGGCCATCAAACCGGCAAAGCGCGGCCGCATCCACACGTTCATCGGCACTTCGCCCCTGCATCGCAAATTCCAGCTCCAACTCGACCAGGATCAGGTATTCGAGCGCGTCGTCGCGTCCGTCGCACGCGCACGCGGCTATACCGACGATGTCGAATGGAGCGCAATGGACGCAACGCGCACCGAGCACGACTATCTCTGCCGCGTGGTCGAGGCCGCTATCCGCGCGGGTGCCACGACGATCAATATTCCCGATACCGTTGGATATGCGACGCCGGAGGAATATTTCGATCTCATCACCATGCTGAAAACACGCGTTCCAGGCATGGACAAGGTGATCATCTCGACCCATTGCCACGACGACCTCGGACTTGCCGTTGCCAACTCGCTGGCGGGCGTGCGCGCCGGAGCGCGCCAGATCGAATGCACCATCAATGGTCTTGGCGAACGTGCTGGCAATGCCGCGCTCGAAGAAGTCGTCATGGCTCTGCGTACCCGCCACGATCTCCTGCCCTATCGCACCGGCATCAAAACCGAAATGCTGGCGCGGGCGTCAAAACTCGTCTCGGCCGTGACCAACTTCCCGGTGCAGTACAACAAGGCCATCGTCGGCCGGAACGCTTTTGCGCACGAAAGCGGCATTCACCAGGACGGCGTGCTGAAAAACACCGAAACCTACGAGATCATGACGCCGGAGAGCGTCGGGGTTGGCAAGTCATCGCTGGTCATGGGCAAGCATTCGGGCCGCGCCGCCTTCCGCTCCAAACTGAAAGAACTCGGCTACGAACTTGGCGAGAACGCACTCGAAGACGCGTTCAACCGGTTCAAGGCTCTGGCCGACCGCAAGAAACACGTCTACGACGAAGACATCGAAGCGCTCGTCGATGACGGTGTCGCGCACATGCACAACAGCATCAAGGTGCTGGCACTGACGGTCATCGCTGGCACTGTCGGACCGCAGTCTGCGACGCTGACACTTGATATCTCTGGAAATGCCAAAACCGTGCAAAGCACCGGCAACGGTCCCGTCGATGCGACGTTCAATGCGATCAAGCTGCTCATTCCCCACGAAGCCCGGCTCGATCTCTACCAGGTGCATGCCGTGACGGAGGGGACCGACGCTCAGGCCGAGGTTTCCGTCCGCCTAGAGGAAGACGGCCGCGTGGTGACGGGGCGGGCCGCCGACCCCGACACGATGGTTGCATCGGCTCGGGCATATGTCGCGGCCCTCAGCAAGCTCGTCGTCAAACGTCAAAAATCGGCACAAACCCAGCGCGGTGTCTGAGTTTTTACTACGCCATGCTGACTGGACGCCACATATCCGACGCCCCGGCTCCGATAGCATTTGTATTTGCGCATCATAGGCTTAAAGCTATGATTGGGGCTGGGACAAATGCTATCTAAGCTCGGGCGGCCTAACCGCCGCCCGGCAACGAGCGGCGAACTTACGGCATATGCCTTGCTTTAGACATGTGCTCAGCGTGTCTAGCGCGGGGATTGGTTTGCCCAGCGCGTAGAGTTAACAGGGGCCTTGTTACGAGTGATGTTGGGTTTCGGTGTCAGTAGCGTTTTGTCCGACGATATCGCCATCGATCTCGGCACGGCCAATACCCTTGTGCACGTGGCCGGGCGCGGCATCGTCATCGATGAGCCGTCCGTCGTTGCGATCCGCTCGCGCGGCGGCGTGCGCGATGTGCTTGCCGTCGGCCACAAGGCCAAAATGATGGTCGGGCGTACACCGGAAAGCATCGAAACCATCCGGCCCATGCGCGACGGCGTGATCGCCGATTTCGTGGCCACCGAAGAGATGCTGCGCCAGTTTATCAAGCGCACCAAGAACATGCTGGAATTCATCCGGCCGCGCATCCTCATCTGCGTTCCGGCAGGCGCCACGCCCGTCGAGCGCCGCGCCGTCTATGAAACAGCACTCTCAGCCGGGGCGCGGAAAGTCTTCCTGATCGAGGAACCTGTCGCGGCCGCCATCGGCGCCGGATTGCCCGTAGATGAGCCGCGAGGCTCCATGGTCATCGACATCGGCGGCGGCACGACCGACATCGCCGTGCTCTCGCTCGGTGGCGTTGTGCAAGCCCGTTCGTTGCGTTGCGCGGGCAATGCCATGGACGAAGCGATCGTCCGCTATGTCCGGCGCAAGCACCAGCTGTTGATTGGCGAAGCCAACGCCGAGCGCATCAAGATCGAAGCCGGCTCCGCTTCCCGCGTCGTCAACGGCGAAACGGCCGAGATTTTCATTCGCGGCCGCGATCTGCGTCTGGGCAAAGCCAAGACCGTTGTCCTGGGGCCGCAGGACATTGCCGAGGCCCTTGAAGATACAGTTGAAGAAATCGCCGAGTTCATTCAGCGCGCCATTGAGGACTTGCCGCCTGAGGTTTCGACCGACATTTGCGAACGCGGCATTTCACTTTCGGGTGGCGGAGCGAACCTCGCAAAACTCGACACCGAACTTGAACGCCGCATTGGAATCCCATGCATCATCCCGGAACACCCTCAGAATTGCGTGATATCCGGATCGGCGGCCATCCTCGCCAACCTCAAAGAACGCGAGCATCTGCTCATCAAGCCGTAGTTTACCAGACGGAGTTTGGCGTAAGCGTATGGTCCGCCTCAAAGACGACAAGCTGAACCTAACCCGCCGGGGCGATAGCTCGGTGCGTATCGGGCGCGTGCGCGTCATCGTGCCGTTCCTCGTCTTGCTTTGCCTTGGCCTCATGCTCTTGAGCCGGCTCAATCACACAGCACTTGCAGAATCCCGATGGCGCATCGCCGAATGGCTGAGCCCCATTTTGCAAGCCGCGATGGTGCCGTTGGAGCCGGTGCGGCACGTCGGCCGCCAGATCGCGGCGCAGGTCGATATCACCGAAGAGCTGCAGCGCTTGAAAAGCGAGAACCAAACGCTCAGCAGCTGGGAATGGCGCGCCAAGGAACTTGAACGCAAACTCGCCGACCTCGAAGCGCTGTCGAAGGTCGTCGATGAGCCCAAGATCAATTTTGTGACCAGCCGCGTGATTGCCGATTCAAGCGGCGCCTTTGTGCGCAGCGTCATGATCAATGCGGGTTCGGAACAAAATATCAAAACCGGTTTCCCTGTGATCAGTGCGGATGGCCTTGTCGGACGCGTCGTCGAAACCGGCAAGTCGTCTGCGCGGGTTCTTTTATCGACGGACCTCAATAGCCGCATACCGGTCGTTGTCGGCGACAAGGGTGTGCGCGGCGTGCTGGCTGGCGATAACGGATCGGAACCCCGGCTCATTTTCTTGCCGCCCGACGCGAAAATCTCAATTGGTGAAGATGTCGCCACGTCGGGAACGGGGGGATTTTTCCCCGGGGCTTAAGGATCGGCAAAGTCACGGGCGAACTCGCGGCACCGCGCGTCAAACTTCGCGCCAGACTTGACGAGCTTGAGTACCTAAGCGTGCTCTTTTTCGACAATCCGGCGTTTGACGTCATGGGCGAACAAAGTTTGCCAGTGCCGCGCGGCCAGTCTTCGAAGACCTCGCAGAAGAACGCAGACGGAAAAAGCGGAACGCGATGACTGAAATCGCCACACACATTCTCAGAACTTACAGCGGGGGGGCTTGATGCCAGCGTTGAGATACATCGTCCCGCTGACGTCGATCATTCTCTTGACGCTGATTGCGGCGCTTCCCTGGGGGCTCCCTTCGGAGGATCGCTTCTTTCTGCCGTTTCTCCCGGTCGTTGTCATTTACTATTGGGGGTTGCGCCGCCCCGAACTCGTGCCTGAGTGGTTCGTGTTTATGGCAGGTCTCTGTCTCGACACACTGACGCACGGGCCACTGGGATATTGGGCCCTCGTCTATCTGGCCGCTTACGCATTCGGCGTCCTCAGCCAGCCCTTCGGCAATAATGGCTTTATGGCCAGGACAGGTCTCTTCGTCATGTCGCTACTCGCGGTCGCATTTACCGCTTGGGCCGCCGCATCGCTGTATTTCGTTGAATTTGCCGATTGGATAGCGTTCGCGCGCGGAGTGGGGCTCGCTGGCGCTGCCGCACTTCTGATCGTGCCTTTGCTCTACGTCCTCGACGGCCGCAAAGTTGCGTCCGGCAACCGCAGCCTTATGCGCAGAACTTGAGCCATGTTCGATCACGATAGCGAAGAGCGGGAAGCCAAGCGCAAATTTTCGCGGCGCGCGCTCATCGTGGGCGGCGGTCAAATGCTGGGCTTTAGCGCACTTGGCTGGCGGCTCTTTCAGCTACAGGTGCTTGATGAAGGGCGCTACGATCCCTTAGCCGACGAAAACCGTACCAGTCTGCAAGTGGTATTGCCGAAGCGCGGCCGCATCTTCGATCGCAGAGGACTGATCCTCGCCGACAACGAAGAGTCGTTCCGCGTGACGATCACGCCAGCACTGGCTGGCGACGTGCCAAGTGTCTTGCAGCAACTACGGCTGCCAATCCCATTACGCCAAGAGGATCTCGAGGCCATTGCCAAACGCGCCAAGAAGCAAAGCCGCAACACACCGATTACGGTCGCGAGCGACCTAACGTTCGAACAAGTGGCTGAGATTAGCCTCTTGGCCCCCTACCTTCCCGGCATCCGTACCGAAGTCGCCTGGAAACGCAAATACCGCCAAGGTGCCGCCGTCGGTCATGTCGTCGGCTATGTCGGCAGCGTCGAACGCATCGGCGTGAATGACGATCAATTGATGCGAATGCCTGGCATGCGCGTCGGAAAAAGCGGCGTCGAAGCCGGGATGGAAGCCATTCTGCGCGGCCAGGGCGGCACTCAGAAAATCGAAGTGGATGCGCGCGGGCGCATGATGCGCAACCTGGAAATGCACGACCCCAAACCCGGAAGCGACATCACACTCACAATCGACACCGCGCTGCAACGGCGCGTCCTCGAACGCTTACAGCAAGAGCGGCGCGCGTCTTGCGTTGTCATCGAATTGAAGGCCGGAGAGGTCGTCGCCATGGCATCGACGCCGGGTTACGATCCGAGCGAGGTCGCCGACGGAATAACCGACGAAATGTGGCAGCGGATGACCACCGCTGACGACAAACCTATGCTCGACCGCGCGGCCGCAGGGCAATATCCGCCGGGCTCCACGTTTAAAATGGTGACGGCTCTCGCGGCCCTTCATGCGGGCCTTGTTGACGTCAACGAACGCATCACTTGCGAGGGGCGCTTCGAACTTGCCGATCAGACTTACCGCTGCTGGAAGCGTTCCGGCCACGGGCGCATGAATTTGCATCAGGCCCTGCGCGAAAGCTGCGACGTCTATTTCTTCGAAATGTCGAAGCGGCTTGGCATAGACGCTATAGCCGACATGGCGCGCTCGCTTGGGCTCGGACAGGTTTTCGACTGCGGACTGCTCCAGCAAAAAGCGGGTCTCGTCCCAGACGCCGACTGGAAGCGCGGCCGCTGGAATGCGGGTTGGCTCGCCGGCGAAACTATTCTGGCCGGCATCGGCCAAGGCTATGTGCTCGCGACGCCACTGCAGCTTGCTGTCATGATGGCGCGTGTGGCCACCGGAAAGAATGTAACGCCGACCCTGGTCCGGCGCTACGCGACGGGTGCCGCTCCGGACTTTACGCCGCTTGCCTTGCATGAGGACAAACTCGAAGCGGTGCGCCGCGGGCTCGTTGCTGTCGTCAACGAAGAAGGCGGAACGGGCGCCAACGCTAGCCTTGGCGAGGGACATGTGCGTGTCGCCGGCAAGACCGGAACATCGCAAGTCAGCCGCGCGTCGAGCGACACCGCCCAAGAAGAACTGGCATGGGCAGAGCGCGATCACGCCCTATTCGTCGCCTACTTTCCGGCCGACGCTCCACGCTACGCGGTGTCAGCGATCGTCGAGCATGGCGGCGGCGGCGGCGCGACGGCCGCCCCTCTTGTGCGCGACGTGATTGAAGCTGTGTTGCAATCCGATCCTGCGTCCCATGCCGCTCTGCCCGATGCCGGAGGCAATGCACCGCTCGCGCCCCATCCAGAAAAACCAGGTTGAGGCCGCATCATGTCGTACGCATTCGGCTCTGTCAGACCGCTCAGCCTTGGAGACAAACTCTGGCGTGTACATTGGCCGCTCATTCTCACGGCCGCCGCGATTGCATCCATTGGTGCCGCGGCGCTCTTTTCAGTATCTGGCGGATCGTTTCAACCTTGGGCCGAACGTCATGCCTTGCGCTTCCTTATCGCAGTCGCGATCGTCCTCGCCATGGCCATGGTGCGCCCCGAATTTTGGATGCGCCTCGCCTATCCGGCTTATGCCCTAGCGCTCGCCACCCTTGCGCTCGTGCCCGTCTTTGGGATTGAAGCACTTGGTGCGAAGCGCTGGATTGGCGTCGCCGGCATGACATTCCAGCCATCCGAATTGATGAAGCTCGCACTTATTGGCGCTTTGGCGCGCTATTATCAGTGGCTGCCCTTTGAGCGGCTATCGCGCCCGGTCTGGGTTCTCGTGCCGCTCGTCATGATTGCCGTCCCGGTTGTCCTAACCTTGCGCCAGCCCGATCTTGGTTCTGCCGTCTTGTTTGCCGTCTTAGGACTGGCGCTCATGTTCTTGGCCGGCGTTTCAATTTTTTATTTCCTTGCAGGACTAGGGGGCGTCATTGCCGCGATGCCGCTTATCTGGAATAACCTGCACGACTATCAGCGCCGCCGGGTTGAGATTTTTCTCGATCCAGATCTCGATCCCCTCGGCTCCGGCTATCACATTGCCCAGTCGAAGATTGCCATTGGTTCTGGCGGCGTATCGGGCAAGGGTTTTCTGCAGGGCACGCAAAGTCAGCTCGACTTCGTTCCCGAGAAGCACACAGATTTTATTCTGACAATTCTTGGCGAAGAGTGGGGCTTTGCCGGATTGATCGTTTTGCTCGGGCTCTATGCGCTGTTACTTGCGATGCTGATGTCTATGGCCTGGCGCTGCCAATCCCGGTTCGGCCGCGTGCTTGTTGCCGGCGTGACGGTGTCGCTGTTCGTCTATGTGTTCATCAATGTCGCAATGGTGACAGGCCTCGTCCCTGTGGTCGGCATCCCGCTCCCTCTCGTCTCATACGGTGGCACGTCGATGATGACGCTGATGATCGGATTGGGCCTTGCCATGTCGGCGTATGTGCATCGTGACGAGAACATCCGGCGCAAGGAAATCGGGCTATTCTGGTGAGGAACGGTGCCGCCTCCGCGGCCAACTGAGCACCAACCGGTAGAACACTGGACAAGCCCCAGCACCAATGCTAGAGGCACGCCTTAGGGGCCCAAACTTCTGCGGGCCCCTTTGCCATCCATCGTCGCGGCACCGATCGTTACAACTTCGATTAAGCCAATGCAGGTGGCCGGCGGGCGATTAGCTCAGTTGGTAGAGCAGCTGACTCTTAATCAGCGGGTCGCAGGTTCGAATCCTGCATCGCCCACCAAGCTTTCTATTCTCCAGGAAGCAAACTTTTGATCCGGGCCTGGATTGGTCCGAGGCAGCCAACGCTGGACCCTCAACCGGATGAACCGCAATCCCTATCGTGCATTGCCCCACGCGAGCGGCGAGTTTAACAACACTCGCACATAATGCGGCGTGGGCAATCCCTGCAATATCCGCGGTCGCTGCGCACGATGACCATCTCAGCCAATTCCGGATCGATTCTCCGCAGCAATATGCGCGTGAGCTTTCGCAGACAAGGCTTCGGCAGGAAGTCGAGGAGTTATAGGCCCAGCGAACGACACCTGCGCACCTGTTAGCGTCACGATGAAAGCCGGGCTCCGCGGTGAGATCGTCCAAGCCGAGACCCGTTTCTTCCCGCAGCTCTCTTTCGATACTGGCGGCCATGTCGATAACTCCGCCAGCTTTCACGTCGCGGCTATCGATGAACCCGCCCGGAAGATACGCGAGGCCTGCATTGATATTGCCTGGCCGCTGACGCCCTAGAAGGACGTGCCCTTCACATGAGCGAATGAGGGCAGAGCCAAAGCCGTCGCGTACACCGCCTTCGGCGGGAAAGCCTTCGTCGCGCCAATACAGAAAATTCTTGAAGCCAGTGGCGATCAGCCGGGCTTCGATGTAGTTTTCGCCGGCTTCGAGGCGATCCACGACATGAATGACGCCATCAAAAAAGGATGGGTTGGCCTTGACCGCTAGTTTCCAATGAGCGTCGATGGCGTCGCGATGATGGTCGGCATATTGCCAATGGCCAGACGAGACCCTGAGCGACAGCGATGCGACGCGCACCACGCGATCAGCTTCTGCCCACTTGCCTGTGGCCCTCATCATTAGCCTCTCGCATCTCAATCACATCGCAAGGCGTGCAACGCAAAAAATGGCGTTCTTGCACGAGCAAAATCCCGCCCACAATGCGCCACAACCCTTACGCGGCGCGCACTCAGACCAAATGCTCACTCAGGCTATATATTGTTTGATTTCAATTACTAGCGCAGTGGAAAAAATTCGCTCGTCTTATTTTCCACCGCATTTCGTCATGAGAGCGACACGATCAAAACGTCTATTCGCATCCATCGACGCAGTCGCCGGGGGGCGACAGTCAAGTCTCCCGACGGCACAAGAAGCCGGTCTCTGTCCGGCCGTAGCAAGAATATCGTCCCAGCGCTCAGGCGCATGAGGAACGGAGTTTTACCGGTGAGTTTCCCATACGCCATAAGGCTGTGGGACGCACAAACACCGGGACCCGGTTCGGCAATGCCGTGCATTCGGCAGTGCCGGAAACGGGCGGTGGAGGTCCCCGCTCCTCCACCGCCCGTGTTGGCGTCACGCTCTATTCCCGCGACAACGGGATACCGAACGCTAACAGGACCGCTCGTGCTGCTGTGCCATAACCCTCCCCAAGAGAACGGCAGCACGAGCCCCTTCAATTCTCACCGGGAAAACCAATGATCAGCAGTTCCGTCTGCCGCTTCCCCGGGTTGTAGATCTCATTATTAACCGATGGATGTGTGCGGACTAGAGCAGCAACGCCTCACAGCGGCTTCAATCCATCATGGCAATAAAGAAAAAGCGACGGCGTTGCCGCCATCGCTCACATGTGCTGAAGTTGAGGAAAATTCCGAGGCATTCGCCGCGACTTAGTTCCTCGCCTTATCGACCATCTTGTTCTTAGCGATCCAAGGCATCATGGCCCGCAGCTTGGCGCCGACCTCCTCGATCTGATGCTTGTCGTTCATGCGCCGCGTCGCCTTGAAGTTCGGCTGGCCGGCTTTGCATTCCAGCATCCAATCGCGCGTGAATCGGCCCATCTGAATGTCCTTCAAGCACGCGCTTCATCTCGGCCTTGGTTTCCGGCGTGACGATGCGCGGCCCGGTCTGGTACTCGCCGTACTCGGCCGTGTTCGAGATCGAGTAGTTCATGTTGGCGATGCCGCCTTCGTAGATCAGATCGACGATCAGCTTCACTTCGTGCAGGCATTCGAAGTACGCCATTTCCGGCGCGTATCCGGCTTCGACCAGCGTCTCAAATCCTGCGCGGATCAATTCAACGAGACCGCCGCATAGAACGGCCTGCTCGCCGAACAAATCGGTTTCGCACTCTTCCTTGAAGGTCGTCTCAATCACGCCCGAGCGGCCGCCGCCGACGCCGGACGCGTACGACAAGAAAAGATCGTGCGCGTTGCCGCTCTTGTCCTGATGGATGGCGATGAGGCACGGCACGCCGCCGCCCTTTTGGTATTCGCCGCGCACCGTGTGGCCGGGGCCCTTGGGCGCCACCATGCCAACGTCAAGATCTTCGCGCGGCTCGATCAAATTGAAATGAACGTTGAGGCCATGCGCGAACATCAGCGCCGCGCCCTTCTTCATGTTGGCGTGCAAATGATCGCGGTAAATATCAGCCTGCAATTCATCCGGCGTCAGCATCATAATGACGTCGGCCCACTTGGCGGCGTCCGCCACCTCCATGACCTTCAGATTTTCCTTTTCGCACTTGGCGGCGGTGGCCGAGCCCTTGCGCAGCGCAATGACGACATCCTTGCAGCCGCTGTCGCGCAGGTTCAGCGCATGGGCATGACCCTGGCTGCCATAGCCAACAATCGCGACCTTCTTGGATTTGATCAGGTTGATATCGGCATCACGATCATAATAGACGCGCATGGGCGGCCTCTCGGGTTCCCCGGTCGAAACTCGACGTTCGGGCTTGCTGATGAAAATGGGGGGCGGACAAGCCTATCCCCCCGAAGAGTTGGGTGGAACCTACCGAGATCGCTTGCCGGTTTCAACGCCCAGAACGCCTCCTCAGGGCGGCTTTTTGGCACTCATAGCTGGGTGGACCCGGTGTTGCCGGGTCTTTTAGAGGCCAATTCTTTAGATCCATTAACTCAACCCTAACCGGGTGTCGGGCACATTGGCGGCTGATACCCCGTCAATTGAACGGCACCAAACCCTCAGGCACCCGTCATGATACGCTCCGCACCGCTCCTTGCCCTTGCTGCAGCTCTCGCCCTCGCTGGTTGCGGCGGCAAAGCCGAAGAAAAGCCCGTCGCGGCCGCCGTCGATAAGGCGATCTATATTTCGTCTGCGGATTGCGCGGATGGCGGCAAGCTCCCGGCCGAAGAATGCGACGTGCTGATCGAGAAGGCGGTCAAGCTGCACGAAAAGAACGCGCCTTCGTTCAAAAGCCTGCGCTCATGCGAAGAAGCGGCTGGCCTAGAGCGCTGCGAGAACGATGTAACCGGCACCTACCGCATGCGCCTTCAGGCGTTCCAGATTTCATTCGGCAAACCCATTACCGCCGCGCCGCTTTACCCCTCGGCCGGCGGCAAAATCGGCTTCCGCGACGATAAGAAAGCGGCGATCGACGCCTTGAGCGACGCCTTTACCGTCTCGAACGCGGCACTCCAGGTCGCCCACGAGAACGCCAAGATCGCCAAGAACGTTAAAGTCAAAAAGAACTAAAGCGCCCGCGAGCTACGCGGCGTGCCTAAACCGCGTGCGCGCTGAAGAGCGGCCACAGCGATGCAACAAGCGCCAGCGCCATCGCTATGTTGAAAACCTTGAGCCGGCCGGGCTCATTGAGAAAGCGGCGCACCCCTTGCCCGAACAAGGCCCACGTCGAGGCCGACGCAAACGACATCACGATGACGAGCGCCAGCATGATGGGCAGATCTGCGGCGGGATTATCTGGATCGAGAAAATTGGCAGCCGCCGCTAGAGCCAGCATGACACCCTTAGGATTGACCCACTGAAAGAGCGCCGCTTGCAGAAACGACAACGGAGCCTTTTCCACCGCACCTTCTGAAGGGTTTGCAGCCGTCGCGATGCGCCAGGCAAGCCACAGCAGATAAATGGAACTCGCAATCTTGAGCGCGGTGTAGAGCGCCGGCTCGGTAACAAACACGCGCCCTAACCCAAGCGCAACTGCCGCGAACATCACCGCATAACCGATCACGATCCCGGCGATGTGCGGCAGGGTCCGGCGATACCCGAAGTTTACCCCGGAGGTCAGCAGCATTGCGTTATTGGGACCGGGCGTGAAACTGCCCACGATCGCGAACGCCGTTGCGGACAAGAGGATGTCGGGTGTCAAAGCGTTGCCGCCCCGCGCCCGATCGCGGCGATGCCTGTGCGCGCGACTTCGACGAGGCCAAGCTCAGTCATGATCTGAATGAAGGTTTCGATCTTCGAGGGCTTGCCCGTCACTTCGAACACGAAATGCTCGGTCGAGGTATCGACTACCTTGGCACGGAAAATTTCAGCCAAACGCAAAGCCTCGATCCGCTTGTCGCCTCTACCGGAGACCTTGATCAACGCCAACTCGCGTTCGATGGCCGCACCCTCTGCCGTCAAATCGCGCACGCGATGCACAGGCACCAGCCGTTCAAGCTGATGCTTGATTTGCTCGATCACGGCTGGCGTTCCGCGCGTCATGATGGTGATGCGTGAAATATGCTTCTCGTGCTCGGTTTCGGTCACGGTCAGCGAGTCGATGTTGTAGCCGCGCCCTGAGAAGAGCCCGATGACGCGCGCCAGCACACCCGGCTCGTTATCGACAATGATCGACAAGGTGCGCGACACGACTTCCTGGGCTTTCAGAGGGCTCGGGTAATGCGTTTGGGTTGGGTGTTCGGCCATGGGTTGACTTTCGTTGTGTCAGCGGAAGGTTTCGGTGGCCGTGTGGCCGGTTTCGTACTCAGGGATTGTCCAAGGCTCAGTGAGCGCCTCCTTCTTCCATTGCAAGAAGGAGGCGTGCGAGAGAACCGCATCCATATAGGCGCGCGTGTCGGATGCCACTGGGATTTGATAAGTGTCGAGGCGCGTGACGACGGGCGCATACATGGCATCAGTGGCTGTAAATTGGCCGAACAAGTAAGGCCCGCTGTCGTGCGTTCTGGCTCCGAAGCGGGCGCGCGCATCGCGCCAAATCTGTTCAATGCGCGCGACATTGGCGCTCGCGTCGCCGCTCAAGGGCGGCGTCTTGAAGCGCTTGGCGAGGTTCATGGGGCAAGCCTGACGCAGGGCCAGAAATCCGCCGTGCATTTCGTTCGAGATGGCGCGGGCGTGGGCGCGGGCCTCGCGATTGCGCGGCCAGATGTGTTTATCGACTTTGTTCTCGGCCAGATATTCGATGATTGCGAGGCTTTCCCAAATCGAAAGATCGCCATCGATCAGCGCCGGCACCTTGCCTGAGGGCGAATACTTCGCGATTGCCTCTTTCGTTTCCGGCCGCTTCAACGGAATGACAGTCTCCTCGAACGGAATTCCGAGCGCGCGCATGACGAGCCACGGCCGGAGCGACCACGACGAATAGAGCTTGTTGGCGATCACCAGACGCAGCATGGAGATTATTTCTTATCCCCCTCGCCGGCCGGATCTTTCGGGAACACCGATTTCAGAAAAACCGGAAAACCATGCCTATCAACTGACTTCTTAAAGTCATCCGACTGTGCTGGCGTAAATTTGTACTGAGAAAAGATCGACCCAAAGCGCGCGCCCATCGATTTGGCGATGAATTCGGGCGAAGGCATATTGCTTTTGGCGCGTGCCACTTCCGGAAGGCGGGCATAGATCACGGCCAAGACCTGCGAGTGCATGTAGTCCTGCGCCATGCAGGCTTCCAAGCCGCGGTTGAACTCGCTCGCAAGTGTATGCGTGCGATAGCAGGCGTCGAGAAACTTGAGCACGCCTTGAGAACCCTGCGCGCGATGCAATTTAGCCAGATGATTTGCCGCTTCCTTGATGTTGGCGGCTTGGTCCCAGGCAGGCTTGGCGGCGTGCGCGGGAGTCATGACACTCACGGCCAACAAGACGCTGAACACGATGCGCCGGACCTGGTGCGGGAAAACCCTCACACCAGCACCTTGCCTTCCTTGCTGATGGCGCGGCCAACTTCTTCGTCTGACACGTCCTCGCCAAGCAGCATCTCGTTATGCGCCTTGCCCGATGGGATCATGGGGAAACAATTCGCAAGCTTCGCCACGCGGCAATCGAACATCACCGGCCCCTTATGATTGATCATTTCCTTGATCGCATCATCGAGATCGGCCGGGTGTTCGCAGCGCATGCCCTTCCACCCATAGGCGTCCGCAAGCTTCACGAAATCTGGCAGGCTTTCCGTGTAGCTGTGCGACAGCCGGTTGCCGTGCAGCAGCTGCTGCCATTGACGCACCATACCCATGTACTCGTTATTCAGAATAAACACTTTCACCGGCAGATTGAACTGCGTGGCGGTCGAGCATTCCTGAATGTTCATCAGGATCGAGGCGTCGCCCGCAACATCGATAACCAGAGATTTCGGATGCGCAATCTGCACGCCAATAGCAGCCGGCAATCCATAGCCCATGGTGCCAAGTCCGCCGGACGTCATCCAGCGGTTCGGCTCTTCGAAGTGCATGAACTGCGCGGCCCACATCTGATGCTGGCCGACTTCCGTAGTGATGTAAGTGTCGCGATCTTTCGTGAGGTCTTGTAGCCGCTGAAGCGCGTATTGCGGCATGATCACGTCCTTGGAATTCTTGTAGGACAGAGACTTTTTCGCGCGCCAGCCTTCGATCTGCTTCCACCACGTCTTGTGCGCGGCCTTATCGACTTGCGGTGCCTTCGCCTTCCAGATGCGCAGCATGTCTTCGAGCACGTAGGCGCAATCGCCGATGATCGGAATATCTGCGTGCACATTCTTATTGATCGAGGAAGCATCGATATCGACGTGGATCTTGCGCGAGCCCGGCGAGAACGCGTCGATCCGCCCGGTGATGCGGTCATCGAAGCGCGCGCCGATGTTGATCATCACGTCGCAGTCGTGCATTGCCAAGTTGGCTTCGTAAGTGCCGTGCATGCCGAGCATGCCGAGCCATTGCTTATCGGATGACGGATACGCGCCGAGCCCCATCAGCGTCGAGGTGATCGGATAACCCGTCAGCCGCACGAATTCGCGCAGCAACTGGCTGGCCTTGGGGCCCGAGTTAATGACGCCGCCGCCGGTATAGAACAGCGGCCTCTTGGCAGAGGCAATGAGATCGACCGCATCGCGCACCGGCTGCTGATCCGGCTTCAATTTCGGCTTGTATGTCTTGTGCTGGATATTCGAGGGGCCGATGTAATTCCCTGTCGCGAACTGCACATCTTTCGGAATGTCGATGACGACCGGACCCGGCCGGCCCGACTTCGCGATCTGAAACGCTTCATGCATGATGCGCGACAAGTCGTTGACGTTTTTCACGAGCCAATTGTGCTTCGTGCAGGGCCGCGTGATGCCGACCGTATCGCATTCCTGAAACGCATCGTTGCCGATCAAGTGCGTTGGCACCTGCCCTGTGATGCACACGATCGGAATGGAATCCATGAGAGCGTCCGTCAATCCCGTGACTGCATTCGTCGCGCCAGGGCCCGACGTCACGAGCACGACGCCGACCTTGCCGGTCGAGCGCGCATAACCCTCTGCCGCGTGCACCGCGCCGCCTTCTTGGCGCACAAGGATGTGGCGCACTTTTTCTTGCTGAAAGAGTTCGTCGTAGATGGGGAGAACCGCACCGCCCGGGTATCCGAAAATGACCTCGACGCCCTGATCAGCCAGCGCCGTCAATACGATCTCCGCGCCGGTCATCGTCCGTGCCATGGGTAAACTCCTCACCATTGCCCGCGCATGCCGCAAGCCTCTGCGGATTTAGTATGTAGGGGGCCCATTTACCCTGGTCAACGCTAACTTTGAATAAACGACATGACTTCAGTCGCATTTATTTCCTTTTCTTTCGTTTTAATTGACTTTCCACGCAATCATATAACGATTAAGCCAAGTTAGCTGCCGTTTGATGTACTGCCGGGTCTCCGCCTTGCCGGCCGCCACGGCCTCGCCCAGCCCGGGTAGCCGCCATCTCAGATGGCCCACCAGCGGTGCGACGCCCAGCGCCCGCATGGCGGGCAATTCGGGATTGAGAGCTAGGCGCTCCAAGCGGTCACACCTCTTCCATCGCACCCTCCGCCATCATCTGATCAAAGCGGGCATCGGCACGGTGCATGCAGACGAGGCGCGTTCTGGGCACAATCACGAATGCATGAGCAGCCCCGAGATCGACAACGGGCATGCCCTTCTGGCTCTGCCAATAGCTCAAGCCCTTGTCCGCTCGATTGCAAGACCTCAAGCGCACGAACAATGCGTTGGGTGTCGCTTGGGTTGAGCCGCGCCGCCGTCTCGGGATCCTGCATCGTCGAGGTGGATATAGAGTTCGCCAGCGCCCTTCGAAGCGGCTTCGTCACGCCAATACTGACGCACGACAGGGTCAACCTCCGGGAATAGGCGACAAACCCTCCGTCAGCGCTTTGAAATAGAGCCCCGTGCCGCCAACGATGATTGGCCGCAACCCTCTTGCGTGCGCTCCCGAAATCGCCGCCGCCGCATCCTTGACGAAGCGGCCGGCAGAATAGGCCTCACCGGCGGGCACAAACCCATAAAGAGCATGCGGCGCGCGCGCTTCCTCCGCCGCTGATGGCCGCGCCGTAAAATGCGCAATTCCGCATACACCTGCATGCTGTCGGCGTTGATGATAACGCCGCCCAATCGCTCCGCAAGCTCCAGCGCCAACGCGGATTTGCCGCTGGCCGTCGGCCCTGCAATCAAGATGGGTTTCAGTGGCGGCGGCATGGGCATATGTGCGGGCCCGGCATGTGTATTCGGGTTGATCGAAGTCAGTGCGCCCCAAAGAGCGCGTTGCTATCTAAACATTAAATTCCCCCGCGAACACCGTGCACCGGTGGTTCTCCTTAAGACTGGAGGCAAAGGCTCATGAAACACTCAACTAAGGCGGTGATCGCCGCCGCCGCAGCAGCGCTTTTGGCTTCGCTCTTCGCCACTGCCGCAGCGGCCGGGCGTGCGCATGATATGGATCATAAGACGCACGAAATGGCGGAGGGAGACAGCAAAGGTGGCCATGATAGTGGCATGGGCGGCTGCAACATGATGCGCCAAGGCGCAGACCACAAGATGGGTGCGATGATGATGGGTGATAGCCAGTTCGCTCGCCTCAAGACGGAACTTAAAATCACCGAAGCCCAGTCCCCCGCCTGGGACGCCTACATCAAAGCCGCCAAGGCGCGTGGCGACGCCATGAAGACGGCGCACGAGACGCACATGAAAACCATGAAATCGGGCGATGCGATCCAGCGCCTCGACGGTCACATCACGGCTATGCAAACCGTTGTGGATGCCCTCAAGGAACTCAAACCGGCCACAGCCGCGCTGTATGGCACCTTGGATGACGATCAGAAGAAAAAGGCAGATCAGTCGCTTGGCAGCGGCGGCTGCATGATGTGAGGACCCATGAGCTATTACTACACAAGAACATTAAGCCTGCCATTCGATGTTGCGATCGATCGCGTCACTCAAACATTGAAAGATGAGGGCTTCGGCGTCGTGACCGATATCGATATGTCCGCAACGTTGAAATCCAAAATCGGTGCCGATTTCCGGCCCTATCGTATCCTCGGCGCCTGTAATCCGGCGTTGGCACTCGAAGCGCTGAAACTTGAGGACAAAGTAGGCACTATGCTGCCGTGTAATGTCATCGTGCAGGAGCATGGGCCGGGGAATGTCGAAGTCTCCGCGATCAATCCCGTGGCATCCATGCGCGCAATCGATAACCCCGCGCTTCTTGAAAAAGCAGATTTGGTTGCTCAAAAACTCGAACGCGTCATTGATGCGTTGTAAACCGGCGCAAGGGCCTCTGCACTGCTCGATCCCGGGATTGGGATGTGTTGGTCCTCTAATGGCGCACCGGCACAACTCTTGGAACGCGGCCCATTACGGCTGTCATCTAACCGGGGTCACCTCCTAAAATCCGGGCTCGGATCGTTCGCAACCAACCGCGTGCCTGATCGCGCAACTGGAGCGCTTGCGGCCGCCATCGGGCCCACGCCTGCTTGACTTCGAGCCGCACCCTTGACTTGACCATGCGCCCATAGCGCCAAACCCTGGAACTGCGGATCTGTGCGAACAGCGCGTCCTTCCAAGGCACAAACTGGTTATAGGTTCGCGCGAACCAGCCGAGTTGCATCAAAGCCGGTTTTGTCAGCGTGAAAATGCGCGCCACAAGCGCTGTCGAGGCGATCTTTGCTCCCGCAAAAAGCCCGGTCGCCGTCCAAACCTTGCCTTGAGCCAAAAGCCACATCGCCAAAAACTTCAGCGGCAAAAGAAACGTCGTCGGCAGCACGAACACGACAAGCGCGCCATAGGGACCGAGCCCTGCGATCCAACGCTCGAGAATTGCTATGGGGCCAAATTTCGCAAGCCGCGCCAGAAGTTCGGAAAGCGGTTTCCAGCCCCACTCCTCGAACAGCACGATGAGCGCCGCGAGAACCTGCAGTGCCGCAATGATGGGTCCGCGCGCAATGGACCACGCGGTGCGCAAGATCTGGCGCAATGACCAGACCGCGATCAGCATCCAGCGCCACAGCATCTCTAGAATGCCTTTTGGATTGCCGTCCACGCGCGTACCTTACTTGACCGGTTCGATCATCGCATCCGCTGGCCGCAAGGCACCGGAGCGCGTCGCTTCTTCCAAAACATGCGCCAATTCTTCGCGCGCCTTCTCGGCTTGGCGCTGGCGCGCCCAGAGGCTGGCGTAAAGCCCATCCTTGGAAATCAGCTCCGCGTGCGTACCTTGTTCGACGAGACTTCCCTTTTCAAGCACCAGAATCCGGTCTGCATGCACGATGGTCGACAAGCGGTGCGCAATGACAAGCGTCGTGCGATTTTTCGAAACGCGGTCGAGTGCGTCTTGGATTTCCTTTTCCGTATGGCTGTCGAGTGCGCTCGTCGCCTCGTCGAGAATAAGGATCGGCGGGCCCTTCAATATCGTGCGCGCAATGGCAACGCGTTGTTTCTCCCCGCCAGACAATTTCAAGCCGCGCTCTCCAACCATCGTATCGTAGCCATCCGGCAGCGCCTTCATGAAGCCGTCGATCTGCGCGAGCTTTGCTGCCTCTTCGACTTCTGCCCGCGAGGCTTCGGGCCGGCCATACTTGATGTTGTAGAAAATCGTATCGTTGAACAGCACCGTATCCTGCGGCACGACGCCGATCGCGGCGCGCAAGCGATTTCTGCGTTACGGCACGCAAGTCCTGGCCGTCGATGGTCACGGCCCCGCCCGTCACGTCATAGAAACGCAGCAGGATGCGGCTGATGGTCGATTTGCCGGCGCCCGACGGGCCGACGATGGCGAACATTTTCCCAGCCGGCACTTCGAAGGAGACGTCCTGCAAAATCACGCGTTCGGGATCGTAGGCGAACTTCACGTGATCGAAGCGGATCGCCCCGCCATTGACGTGAAGATCTTTGGCATCCGGCCGGTCCGCGACTTCTGGATTTTTGTCCAAGACCTCCATCATCTTTTCGATGTCGGTCAGGCCTTGTTTGATTTCGCGGTACACCATGCCCATGAAATTCAATGGCATGAAGAGTTGCAGCATCAAGAGATTGACCATGGCGAAATGCCCCACCGTCTGCTTGCCAGCCACCACGTCCTGCGCCGCCATGACGAGACAGATCGTCAGAGCAATCGTGAAAATTATCGCCTGCCCCGTGTTGAGCACGGCGAGCGAGGTATAAGTCTTGATGCTCGCCTTTTCGTAAGTCTCCATCGATCTGTCGTAGCGGCTCGCCTCGCGTTCTTCGGCGCCGAAGTATTTGACCGTCTCATAGTTCAACAGGCTGTCGATGGCCTTGGTGTTGGCGTCCGTATCGCTATCGTTCATGGTCTTGCGGATGGCGACGCGCCAATTGGTGGCTTGAATCGTGAACCAGAGATAGATGACGATCATCGACACAATGGTCACGATATAGCGCCAATCGAACTCGATCGCGCACACGCCGATGATGAGCAGAAACTCAACAATCGTCGGCAGCAGCGTCATCAAGCGCCATGCGCGAGATGTTTTCAATTCCCGCCCGCCCGCGCTCCAGAACGCGCGTTAGTCCGCCGGTCTTGCGTTCGAGATGAAAGCGCAGCGACAAGCGGTGCATATGTTCGAACGTGTTGAGCGCCAGCTTGCGCACCGCGTGCATCGCGACCTTGGCAAACATGCCTTCGCGCGTCTGCACCAGCAGTGTCATCAAAATGCGTGAGGCGCCATAGAAGATACTCGCCAGCACCGGCGCGCCGATAAGCCAGCCGACGCTTTCGTTCTCGAGCACCTTGCCGCCGCCGGCCGCCACAAGCGCGTCGGTTGCCCACTTCAAAGTGTAGGGCACCATCACCGTCACGACCTTGGCGATCAGGATCAGCACCAGCGACCACAGCACGGTGCGCTTCAAGTCTGGCCTGTCATGCGGCCACACATGCGGCCACAGTCCTCTCAGAACACGTTTTTGTTCGGGAGATAATTGAAAGCGCGCCGCAGAGCCATTGGGCTCCGCCGCGCGCGCCTCGGTCATAGCGCGTTGCATCATGGATGCGTATTTAGGGTGCGGCGGCGAGATTGTCCAATGGGCCATGGATGCGGCGTTGCCACGCGCGCCCCACGCTCTTTGGACTACGCCCCCAAGCCCTCACGCACGCCTCGGCACCAGGAACCGCTGACACGGATAAATCAAATCCGGATCGCCGATGCGGTCACGATTGGCGCGGTAAATCCGCCCATAGTGACGGCCCGACTTGTAGTGGCGCGACGATATCCGCCACAAGCTGTCGCCGCGCGCCACCACATAACGGCGCGGTGCGAACGTCTTGCGCCCGGCTGCCCGGCACGCTCCGTACTTCGCGCGCCACACCCAGCGCCTAACTGCCGGACCGCGCGCATACCGGCCCGAATCGCGATAGGTCGCCTCGCGATAAACCCGGATGCGCTGGCGCAACCGCGAACCGCCCACATAAACTCCGTCTTCCGCGCCGCTCCGGTCGGCAACCAATGTCTGGTCCGCCAATTCAGCAGTGGGCGGCGTGACTTCCGGCCGGCCAACGGTTGGCTCAGCGCGTGGCCGCACAATCGGCTCGGGATTGATCGTGATCGTCAGGCGGCGGTGCTTGGAAGGATCGGCGGCCGTCTCGGCGGCGCGCGGTTCGGCCGCTCGTGGTTCAACTGCGCGCGGTTCCGTTTTGGGCCTTGCTTCGGCAGCGGCCTTGGCTTCAGCAGCAGCCTTGGCCTCTGCAGCCGACTTCGCTTCGGCATTCCGCTTGGCTTCATCCGCGCGGCGCTGCGCTTCGTCGGACTTGCGTTGCGCTTCTTCGACCGATTTGCGTTTGGCTTCAAGCTCGCGCAACTGGTCGGCGCGCTTTTGTTCGGCAAGGCGCGACGCTTCATTGGCGGCGCGGAGTTTTTCCGCTTCGATGTCTATGGCGCTCTGCGGTTTTCTCAGCCGCCGCGGCCTTTGCCGCTTCCTCAGCGCGCTTTTGCTCTTCTGCCAGTTTCGCCGCCTCGGTTTGTTTTGCGGCCTCTTGTTTCTTGGCCTCCTCTGCCTTCTTGGCCGCTTCGGCCTGCTTTGCTGCCTCGGCTTTCTTGGCGGCTTCGGCTTGCTTTGCGGCCTCTTGCTTCTTAGCCTCTTCGGTAGCCTTCTGATCCTCAGTAGGTTTTGCAGCTTCGGCCTTTTTCGCGGAGTCTGCAGCTTTCTTCTCAGCCGCCTGCTTCAATTCGTCGGCCTTCTTCTTGGCATCGGCTGCTTTTGCTGCCTCAGATTTCGCAGCCTCGGCCTTGGCCTGCTTCGGCGCGCTTTCTTTTCGTCTTCTCAACTCCGCTTGGCTTCGCCGCAGCGTCCGTCGCCGCCCGTCGAAGGACGCGAAAGCTCCTTCACGATTGTGCCCTGGTATTCTCGGTTGGCACGCGCCAGCCAATCTTGAACGCGCGAGAACATGCCGCCCACATCAGGCGGCGGTGGCGGCGTTTTATTCGCCGATTGCGCAGGAGCCGGTTGTGATTTTTTCTCAGGTGCCGCAGCTGGCTGAGCCGGTGACGCTGCAGGCGCCTCTGGGGCGGCGGCAGGCGTTGCAGCAGGTGCTGCCGCGGGCTCCGCGACCTCGGGCGACTTCGGTGCTTCACGCTTGACGGGCGGCACGACGGCATCGGCTGCAGGTGGTTGCTCTGCTGCTGCGGGCGCACCGGCTGCGGGCCCGGTTTGATCTTGTGCGGTGGCAGGTGATGTTTCGGCTTGCGCCAAATTGAACGGCTTTAGCGTTCCATTTCGCAGAGATGAATTGACGACGCTCCACACATCGCCGGCGACGCGCACACGCGTTACGATCGTCTCCGGTGTGTTGGAAAGTAAACCGATACGTGCATATTCATAGATGCGCGAGGGCTGTGCCTGCTCGTTTGCGGCGAGAGACACTGCAGGCAGTGTAACTCGCACGGCTTGACCTGGAACCGGCCACAACGCGCCAGCGCTATGCGCATATGTTTCGATGCCTATATCCCTGCACGGCTTTCAATCGCGGTACGCAATTGCCAGCGTCCATCCGCTCCCGCCGCAATGGGGCCCGCGACCACGCCATCGATATCGGCAAAAATGGAGGCGTAGGGCGTGGCCCGCCCCTCAATACGGATCGCGCCCGAAGCGTTCGTCAAGACCCGCGTGATAACCGGCCCGGTGACCAGTCCCGGCTGAAGTGGGCCCGCCTGATGCGGGGCTGCAAGTTCGGGGACAGATCGCGGTGTGCGTCTGGTCTATCGAGAAACGGCGCTCTCGCGGCCAACGCGGGGGAAGCGCTCCAACACAGCCCAGCCCGAACAATAGCGCCGAAGCCCAGCCACCCGGCAGCCGGCGGCCACAATTTATCTCGCATCCGCACAGAATTTTCCTTGGCCCGTCTCATCTTGGCGGCTTTTCATCAGAACGCCTCACAACTCAAACCCCAAATAAGCACAGCTTCCCCGCGAACGCCAAGCGAACGCAGCGCCTCTAGGGCCGACTTGGCAGAGGCGGCGATTTAGCGCCGTTCATGCGGCGTTTGCGTCCTTGCCTTAGTGTAGCGCTAAGCGTGCAGTTCTATCGAGTGCCGTAAGGCCACAAGTCCTCCAAGATGTAGAGACCCATGCAAAAAAAGACCAAAGACGCCCGGCCGCCCGCTAATCAGGCCGAAATTCAGGCCGAGCCAAACGCCCAACCAAGGCGCGTCGAAAGCGTTTGCGTCTATTGCGGCTCGGGCAAAGGCGTGAACCCGGCCTACGCCATCACCGCCCGGAAGTTCGGCAAAGCCTTGGCTGACAACAATATTCGCCTTGTCTACGGCGGCGGAAGCCTGGGCTTGATGGGCGAAGTCGCCAGATCCTGCCTCGGCGCTGGCGGCAAGGTCACCGGCATCATCCCAGAGTTTCTCGGCGCCAAGGAAAAGATGCTCCAGGACGTCGATGAGCTGATCGTCGTCGAGGACATGCACGTGCGTAAGCGCCTCATGTTTGAGCGCTCGGACGCCTTCGTCGCTCTTCCAGGCGGCATCGGCACGCTCGAAGAACTGGTCGAACAGCTCACCTGGTCGCAACTCGGACGCCACTCCAAACCGATCGTGGTCGCCAACATCGACGGCTTTTGGACGCCGTTCCTCGACCTACTCGCCCACATGAAAGGTGAGACTTTTATCCGCGCCGGTCTCGACGTGCACTTCGCCGTCGTCGACACGCCGGAAAAGATTCTCCCTGCCGTGCTGGCTGCCGCCAAATTCGGCACGCTCAACGGCGATCACGCGGTGGTGGCAAAGTTTTAAGGCGTCTGCAGCGCTCATTTGCCACTTGCCTTGCCATCGTCGCATTTGGCACGCTTTTTCACATGGGAATGATGTCCAGAGGCGGGAGGCCAATGCCTTTGCGATTTTGTGTTCGACAAATAAAGTCCGCGCACGCGCTGTGTGCACTGGTTCTGCTCGCCGCGCTCGCTGTGATCGTGACACCCGCTCATGCGCAATGGGACCGCGATGGATACTTCACAGGCGAAGACGGCGAGCGCGACGAACCGCGCCGTAAGCGCGCCCCGCGCCCGCCCCGCTCTCCGTCAGACTCCTACGACTTCGATGTTGATCAACGCGGCGGCAAATCCAGCGGCATCGCGGACGTATCCTATTTCTACGAAGCCCTCGACGAGGGCGGCGTGTGGATGAACCACCCGCGCTACGGCGATGTCTGGCAGCCCTACGTTGATGAAAACTGGCGGCCCTATACGCTCGGCCGCTGGGCCTACTCGGATGACTATGGCTGGACTTGGGTTTCGGACGAACCGTTCGGCTGGGCCGTCTATCACTATGGCCGCTGGAGCTATGACGGCGACTCCGGCTGGCTTTGGGTTCCCGGCACCGAGTGGGCCCCGGCTTGGGTCGCGTGGCGCCAGAGCGAAGACGCCATCGGCTGGGCGCCATTGCCGCCAGACGCCGAAGCGCGCGACGGGCAGAATTCCAGCGGCACTGATTTTGCACAAAACGAGCGCTTCAATCGCACTTGGGTGTTTGTGCGCCCGCGTTATTTCGCACGGCCCGAGATGCGCCGCTACGTGCGCCCGCCCTCCTGGAACAACGATCTCGTGGTGCGCAGCACACCGCAATCCGGATTTCGAACGCCGCGACCACAAGATGCGCAATCGCGGCCTCCTCCCCGAAGTTGTTGAACGCTTGTCCAACCGCCCCGTGCCGCGCATCCGCGTTGCGCCGGTTGATGATCCGGGTCTGAGGCGTCCGGGACGCTTCGACGATTGGCGTGCGCGCTCGCGCAATGAGGTGAAAATTTTCCGCCCCGAACGGCGCCGCACCGAAGAGGCCGTGCGCAAGTTTCGCAAATCGCAACCCGGTTCAGGGGCCGATGTGGCACGCGATAGCAATAGCGATACGCCTGCGCCCCGCACCACACGCCCCCCCGTGAAACCCGCGCCACCCGGCATGTACCCCGGCGGCAAGCCCGCCATAGCGGTCGCACGGCCGCCGCGCTTCGAGCGCGGACCCGTCGAGGCCAAGCCCCCTGAGTCCAAGCCGTCTGAGAGCAAGCCATCTGAGGCCAAGCGCGAAGTTGACAAGCGCGAAGTTGACAAGGCGCCGCCAACGCCTACCCCCGTTGCAACGCCGCCCGCGTCAACGGGGAAGCCTGCGGAACCCGTCATCATCAATCCGTCTACATCGCCATCGGGAACATCAACGGTAGATGGCCCGGTGACAGGACCGAATGGCAAACCACCACGAATTTGGCGCAACCCCGATCAGGGCGCGGCGGCCAGCGCTGCGGGTGCCAAACCCAACGACCCCAAACCCAACGGCCAAGGCGCGAGCCGTGCAACGCCTTCGCCCGATACCGCCGGTGCAGGTAACCCGCCGCCCCCAACCGGCAAACGCCGCTGGGACGGCAGCGGACCATCGGGTGCGCCAAGCACCGCTGAACCAACGGGGGAACCCGCTGCGGTTGACAATTGAGGTCGCGGTTTCATCACGCCGTCATGTCCGTTTTTCCCGCGTTGAATGCGCACATTCCCGGTGCCAATGCCGCCGCGAGCGGACGCTCCGGCGATATAAAAAACGGATGTGGAGCGCGCCGGCACCAGGTGCCTGTCGATCCTAAGATGAACGGGCGCCTTGACGCGCTCCACGACAGCTGTTCTGCCGGCCGTATCCGAATGGGAGGCACCTTACTCCTCCTGCCGGCGGGTCCGGATGTTCCAGTCATGAACTGGACAGCACCGGATACGGTTCGCTACGCGAAAAAACTCGGGCACGTTACGCCCTTGTATGTGCTGATCGCGCACGCTGCCCCCACCCCCAGATCGAGACGCTCTCGAGACTGTCCGCCGCTAACCGAGGCGAGGTGAGATGAGTATGCCAGCAAATGCGTGTGCAGGGAAAACGAACGTCGAGGTTTGGTTGATGGGTTTTTGGATTGGGCAGTTGGGAAATGGCGTTAGGCAATTGGGTTAGGGAAGTTGCGAGGTGGGCAGCAGGCAACAGGAGCGGAGTTGCGCGCGCAACTCCCTCCACCCGCATTCCCGGACGAAGGAGGGACGCGGAGCGACGTCGCGGCCTGTAGGTTCGCGGTCAGCGCCGTCCCGGATTTCACATTGTGCAATGACTGCCGGGAACCGGCGTGTGACCCAACAGCTCTAACGGCATGGTCCGTCGGGTTACGGCGTTCCAAGTGCAAAGGCCGCCTGGCCCGACCTACAAACTGTGGCGTTACTTCTTCCCCCCTCAAGGGGGAAGCAGCAGTGGGCGGCGCGCAACTCCCTCCACCCGCGTTCCCGGCCGAAAGCGCGGCGCGCGAGCGGCGCTTCGCAGATCCGGGACCTTTCGCGGTTGCGGGTTTGGGGAATGCGAGCTGCGAGTAAAGGTCCCGTGTCTGCGAAGCGGCGTAAGAATGCCGCGTCGCGCACGGGAATGCGGGTGGGGCGGATAGTGTGGTGCGCGCACCGCCCCACCAACTTCTACACGCCGCTAGCCTTTTTATAAATATTGGTGATTTGATATAGTGTAGAATATATCGCTGGGTTCTTTCCCATATTCCAGGGGTTGTGTTGCCCCGCTGTTTTGTACTGTGCCGCAGCGGCCTGGATTATATCGATATCTTTGAATAGGGGTGGAGCCTCAATCCTCCAATGGCCCCGGACCTTTTTGGCAAAGGCTGAAAGCGATGCCAGAATTGGAAAGATTATTCCGTCGGGCACTTCTACGATTTCCTGACCATCGCGCTCAATCGATCTTATCCCGGTGCCCTTAAATCCAGGATGTTTCTTCCAGACCTCATAAAGTCGGTGGGCCTCAGGCGCGATGTCAAGATAGAATTCGTAAAGCAACTTTGAATGCGAATGATCAGGGGAATTTGGATTCTTCGCGGCATCATGAACTAATTGAAATTCCTTCAGGCACTTCGCTTTCATGCTGTACGTGTATACTTTCTTGGGGTCGTCCTTTTCTTTTGGCTTTGGCCAAATTTCAGCGGGTGTCAGCGTAGCAATTACCTGGAGCAATTTTTCAGTATCATAGTAGTCGTCGGACCTTTGCGTCTCCGATTTACGCAACTGAAGCTCCGGAAATTGCTTCTGCAGTCTCGCTTCCAACTCGTCCAAAATACCCTTACGCCCAACAATGGAGAGGGTTGCGACGTCGTTTTGGAAATTTCTTGCAATCGAAACTTCGGCAATCAAGTCGTCATCGTCAGTAACGACAAGTTCGAACTTGCATGACACGGGAAACAGCGGCGCTCCTGATGCGCCCGTTAAATAGTGTTCCAGTTCCCCCCTTGTTTGAGAACCATTGATTATGCTGGGATGAACAAGTTCAACAAATTTTCCCTTCTCATCGATCTCCACGTCCCGCGCGACAATTACTATGCCGCTGTTGAGAATGGCAAAATCGTTGGGCTTATTCTGCAATGTGTCGCGGATTTGGCGATGCACGTCAGTCAATCTTTGACGCTTCTTGCCTTCGGCTGTTACAATGTAGGCACGCACATTGTCGTCTTCTGGCAGATTGATGAATGAAGTCGCTTGGGCGCTGCCTGCGTACACGCGCCTTCCAGCCTCCGTATCCTCCGGAGAGCTGATATTTCTCAGACTATTGTAGGAAAAGCGCACGCGGCCAGCAGGCCGCTCGGATTGAGCAGTCATATAATATTCTCCTCTAGCGACCATTGTCCCGCCGACGGAACCATCCGTGGCAATATGAGTTGCAAGTGTCATTTGATCATCCGCCGACAGAAAATCAATGCAGTTGCAAGTCAGCCAGGCGCTTTGGCTTCGTCCTTGAACGCGGCGATGGCGGCGGCGAGCGGCACTTATCCCCTCTCCCCGTCCTTTACGGGGAGAGGGTTAGGGTGAGGGGCGGCCGCTTGCTCGAACTTGTTGCCGCCCCTCACCCCGGCCCTCTCCCCACGCAAGCGAAGTACGTGGGGAGAGAGGGCCGCTCGAGCAGCCCATCACCCTGCCTTTTCTAGCGCCTTCATCACGGCCTTCGGGATTTTTGGCGATGACTTTGAGGTAGCTTTCCGCCGCTGCGTCCGGCTTGGAGCGGTGCTGCTCCCAATCGCGCAGCGTGCCGATGGGAATGCCGAAGCGTTTGGCGAAGTCTTCTTGGGAGAGGCCGAGTTTGATGCGCACGTGGCGCGCGTACGGGATGCGCCGCATGCGCGACAATTGCTCTTGCGTCAGCGGCTGCGCATCGGGATCGGAGCGGGCAGCAATGTCGATTTCCTCATACGTCATCGGCGGATCCCATTCCGCTTCCGAGACCGGCAGTTTGCCGTTGTCATCGTACCAACCGTCTTCTTTAAGGACGCGTTTGCCGGTAGTAACAATCTTCTTCATGGTGGTTGGCTTTGCGAGCCGAGATGATGCGGATGATGTTGCCATGGCGCTCCGTCCAGATGACGAAAAGAATGTTGTTTGATGCGAGGCCAATCGTTTGCCAGCGCTCTTCGTCCGGTTCGTCGTCGGCGTCTATGACGGCGTTGGGATCGTCAAAGACAGCTGTGGCGGTTTCAAAACTGACCTTTGCTTGGCAAGATTGAGCCAAGCCTTGTCGTCGTCCCACTCGAAACGGTCGTTACGCATATATACGGGTATCCCGTAGTTATGTCAAGGTGCCACGCGATACTTGAACGGTGTCTGACCCGAGGGTCAGACACCATGCGTCACCCCCGACCCTCTCCCCAAGGGAAGAGGGAGGCCTACCCTACCCCGGCGCTTTCGCCTCTGCCTTGAACGCCGCAACCGCCTCATCCAGCTTCATCACCGTCTGATCCTGCGAACCTAACCGCCGCACGGAGACGGACGCCCTTCCGCGTCGCGCATGCCGACGGCGAGGATGAGCGGGACTTTGGCAAGCGAATGCTCGCGCACTTTGTAGCCGATCTTTTCGTTGCGAAGGTCCAACTCGACGCGAAGGCCCGCCGCCTTCAACTGCGCGACGACTTCGTTGGCGTAGGGATCGGCGTCCGACGTGATCGAGGCGACGACGGCTTGCAATGGCGCCAGCCACAGCGGAAAATGCCCGGCGAAGTTTTCAATCAGAATGCCGGTGAAGCGTTCCAGCGAACCAAACATGGCGCGATGGATCATCACCGGCGTCACCTTGTTGGAGTGCTCGTCGATGTAGAACGCGCCAAGGCGGCCGGCGAGGTTGAAGTCCACCTGCGTCGTGCCGCACTGCCATTCGCGCCCGATCGCGTCCTTCAACACGTATTCGAGTTTCGGGCCGTAGAACGCGCCCTCGCCCGGCTGCAGCGCGGTTTTCACGCGCCCGTTCGATTGACGCTTCACTTCGTCCAAGCACGTCGCCCAACGCTTTCTCGGCCTTGTCCCACAAGTGATCGGCGCCGACGCGCTTTTCAGGCCGCGTCGAGAGCTTGATGAAGATGTCCTCGAAGCCGAAGTCCTTGTAGATCGACAGCATCAGATCGTTGATCTTGAGGCATTCCTCCATGATCTGGTTTTCGGTGATGAAGATGTGCGCATCGTCCTGCGTGAAGTGGCGCACGCGCAGCATGCCGTGCAGCGCGCCCGATGGCTCGTAACGGTGCACCTTGCCGAACTCGGCGATCTTGAGCGGCAAGTCGCGATAGCTTTTGAGGCCGTGCTTGTAGATCTGAACATGGCCCGGGCAGTTCATCGGCTTGCAGCAGAACACGCGCTCGTCGGGCAGCGTGGTCGTGAACATGTTCTCCCCGTAGTTCTCCCAGTGGCCTGAGAGTTCCCAGAAATGCTTTTCCATCATGTCGGGCGAATTGACTTCTTGGTATCCAGCCTTCTGCTGCTGGCGGCGCATGTAGTCGATCAAGGTTTGAAACAGCGTCCAGCCTTTGGCGTGCCAGAACACGCTGCCGGGTGCCTCTTCCTGAAAATGAAATAGATCCATTTCGCGCCCGAGCTTGCGGTGGTCGCGCTTCTCGGCTTCCTCGATTTGTTTGAGGTACGCGTCGAGCTCTTCTTGGGTCGCCCAGGCCGTGCCGTAGATGCGCTGCAGCTGCGGTTTGGTTGAATTGCCGCGCCAGTATGCGCCCGCGAACCGCTGCAGCTTGAATGCCTTGCCGATATGCCCCGTCGCCGTCATGTGCGGGCCGCGGCAGAGATCGAGCCACTCGCCTTGCTTGTAGATCTTGAGCGTCTGATCTTCGGGGATCGCATCGACGAGTTCGATTTTAAAAGTCTCGCCCTTGGCGGCAAAGAATTTCTTGGCCTTATCGCGCGACCATTCTTCCTTTGTGAAGGGCGCGTTCTTGGCAATGATCTCGTGCATCTTCTTTTCGATTTTTGCCATGTCTTCGGGCACGAACGGCTCGGCTTTCGCGAAGTCGTAGTAGAAGCCGTTGTCGATGACGGGGCCGATGGTCACCTGCGTGCCGGGCCACAGCGCTTGCACGGCTTCGGCCATGACGTGGGCGGCGTCGTGGCGAATGAGTTCGAGGGCTGCGGGCTGGTCGCGCGCCACGAAATTGATTGCCGCATCTTTGACGATCGGATCGTTAAGATCCGTTAAGACGCCGTCGAGTTGCATGGCGACGGTGCGCTTGGCGAGCGAGCGGCGAGATGGCTTTGGCGATATCGAGGCCGGTGGTTCCGGCAGCTATTTGTTTGGTCTTGCCATCGGGGAACGTAATCGTGACGTCAGTCATTCAAAGCCTCCTGTTGCTCACTCGCCGCGTACCAGATGCGGCGTAAGACGATGTGGGGAGAGGAAATCGCGGGATTTGGCCGTTTAGTCAAGGGTTGAGGCGAGACGCGGCCCCTAATCCGTAAAATTGAAGGCAATTCCGGCGCTGTTTGGAAACCTTGAGCCGCTAGGTTGCCGGTTCAGGGTTGTTGTTTCATTTGTGGGAAGCCGTTTCATGGCCGCGCCAAAGCTCGTCATTCGCAAGCGCATGCAGTTCATTCAGGGCAAAGTGCGCCCGTGCTGCTGGGTGCAAGCGAGCGTCGAGCCGGAACTGCGCGCCGTCCTCGACGAACACTTCTTGAACGAACCGCTGTTTAAGCGTGCGGCATATGCCCAGTTCTGGCCAGAAGGCGCGCTCGCCATCCCTGCGGCCCTTGCGCCCTCGCTCAACAACTTTCTGAAGAACGACGCCTGTCCAGAAATCACGGTCAAGAATTTGCTGCAGGGACAGCTGCACCAAGGCGCCAATGCCTGGGAAATGATGAGCTTCGAGTTGGTCGCTAAACTCGCGTTCGAGAACTTCTTGGCGATTGCGGCGATGGCGACCGAGCTGAATTGCGATCTCGTCTATGAAGGCGCTGCTGCCGTGCCCCCGATGGTGTTCTCGGCCGATGATGCGGTCGCCCAGCTTGAAGCGCTGGCTGCCGAAATGGCGGCGTAACGGCGCGCTAACGCCACCGACCATAGCGCCACGGCGCGAAGGTGTGATGCTGGTCTCTGATATCGGGGACCGGATCAACGCCATGCGTGCCGCCCGGACCACAGCGGACGATACGCGAAATCATCAACCAGAACCCGCGCCACGGGCCGTTCAAGTCGATGGCTTGAAGCGCGTATTCCGAACACGTCGGCCAGTGCCGGCAGTTCTGCCCGGCAAAGGCTTTGAAAGTGTAGCGGTAAAGATAGATGGGGGCTTTAACGAGCGCCCGTGCAATGGCGTCGATCACGGCGCCGCTGCCTGCTTGGCCGCGATCTCCTCCAGTGCTTTTTCGACGGCGTCGAAGATCAGCAGCGTAGACGCGTGCCGCGCTTTATAATTCCGGACAGGTTCAAGCACGCCGAGATCGGCCCAGCGCCCGTTTGGGGGCGGGCCACCTTCCTTGAGCATAGCGCGCATTTTGGCGGCGACGTCGTGAAGTTCGGACGGCGTCGAGCCGACAATTTCGCGGGCCATGACGGAAGCAGCCGCTTGACCTAAGAGGCAAGCCTTGACGGTTTGCCCATAGTCGCTGACCCGGCCGGCCGATACTTTGAGATCAATCGTAACGTTGGACCCGCACATCTTGGAGTGCGCGCTGGCACTGGCGTCTGGCGCGGCAAGGCGCGTCCCCCGGGTCATGGCACCCGCTAGCTCGATAATGCGCGTGTTGTAGATGTCGTCTAAATCGGCCATGTCACCCCTATCGTGATGTCGCCCCAACATTAACGCGTTCGATGCACACTCGTCCAAACGCTTCACGTTGCGTATATAAGGGGTGATCAGGTCCGGCGCGAGGTGTTCCGGAGACCGTTCGTGACCCAGCTTAGAGGTCCAATGTTCGAGGCGGTATGAAGAAAAGCCCTGCTGCATCCGTTTTGGCCCCGCCGGTCGAGGCCCTGCCCGTTATCAAGCCATGGCGCCGCCCGACGCGCCAGGAGGCGGAGGACGCCGTGCGAACGCTGCTTGCCTGGGCCGGCGACGATCCCGCGCGCCCCGGTCTGCGCGAGACGCCCGCCCGCGTGACGGACGCTTATGGCGAGTACTTCTCGGGTTACAAGGCGGACGCAGCGGCCGAACTTGCGGCGACGTTCGTGGATCCTGCCGGCTACGGCGATATGGTGCTGTTGAAGGATATTCGCTTCGAGAGCCACTGCGAGCATCACATCGCGCCGTTTTTTGGGCTGGCCCACGTCGCCTACATTCCTTCTGGCCGAATCGTTGGCTTGTCGAAACTTGCCAGGGTCGTCGAGATCTATGCGCGCCGCCTGCAGACGCAAGAAGCGCTCACGAGCGAGATTGCATCCGCTATCATGCACGGGCTTAATGCCAAAGGTGTGGCTGTGATGCTCTCCGCCGAGCATCAGTGCGTCAGCATGCGCGGCGTGCGCCAGCATGACGTCAAAGCCATCACGATGCGACTGCTCGGAGCGTTTGAAACAGAGGACGCTTGGCGCAACCGCTTCCTGTCGATGGTGCAAATTCCGCAGCCTAGTTCCACAGCCTAATCCCGCAACCTAATCGCACAACCAAGTCCCGCAGGTTGAAAAGCCGCGGGGCGTATAGCAACTCCCCTCACCCGTCTCACCGAGCGAACCAGTCATGACCAAATCACCTTCTGAGTTATTCGCGCGCCGCGGCGACGCGAAGACAATCGAGCAAGGCAACGTGTTTCAGCCGAAGTTCGATTCTGACGGTTTGATCGGCGCCATCGTGACGGACGCTGCAAGCGGCGCGGTTTTGATGTTCGCCCACATGAACGCCGAGGCTTTGCATCTCACGCTTGAGACGGGGCTTGCGCATTTCTGGAGCCGTTCGCGGGCGAAGATTTGGAAAAAGGGCGAGGAGAGTGGCAACCTGCTGCGCGTTGCGGACATCCGCACCGATTGCGATCAGGACGTTTTGCTGATCGCTGCTGCAGTCGAAGGCGATGGAGTTGCCTGTCATACCGGCGCCAAATCTTGTTTTTACCGGCGGCTGGCACCGAAGCCCGGTGCGGACGGCATTGTCGCTCTGGCACCTATTGCGCCGCAAAAAACACGGTAACGGGGCATCCGACCCAGCTCTGACGGCCTCAAGAGGGACGTAGATTTGCGCCCACTCCTTATAAAGCGCATACATTCACCCATATTTTAGGGATCGGTAGCACAGCCTTAACGGGCCAAGCGTAGCCTCATTAAACGTGTTCATAGACCTTTTGCCTGTGACCGCCGCCCTTAGGGCATGTTGCGGAAGACCACAGACAGGGTCGGGAGCGAAGGCATGGCGGGACTGAAAATAGGGTTGGCATTGGGAGGCGGCGCGGCGCGCGGCTGGGCTCATATCGGCGTGCTCAAAGCCTTGAATGCGGCCGGCATCAAGCCTGACATTATAGCCGGAACATCGATGGGCGCGGTCGTCGGCGGTTGCCACGCAGCAGGCCACCTCGACAGTCTCGAAGTTTTTGCGCGCGAACTCACGCCGCGGCGCATTTTCGGCTATCTCGATTTCAATCTCGCCGGCAACGGCCTCATCGGCGGCCAGCGGCTGTGCGAACGCCTCGATAAGCATCTCGGCGATAAGCGCATCGAAGAACTCGAGACGCGCTTTACGGCCGTTGCCACCGAAATCGGCACGGGGCACGAGCACTGGCTTTCGAGCGGGAAGCTCGTTGAGGCCGTGCGCGCATCCTACGCGCTCCCTGGAATTTTCAAGCCTGTGCGCATCAACGGCCGCTGGATGTTCGATGGCGCTCTCGTCAACCCCATTCCGGTCTCGGTGTGCCGGGCACTCGGCGCGCGCTACGTGATCGCGGTGAACTTGAATTTCGACATCCTGGGACGCGGCACAGTCTTGCCGTCACCCGACATGCACTACGGCAGCGACGAACAGGAAGACGCAGCTTATGAAGTGGCCGTTGAGCCGGAGGGACGCGGCGTTCGCGCACTTCTGCGGCGCCAGCTTCTTGGACGCGGCGACGGCGCACCTGGCATCTCGACCGTGATGATGGATGCCTTCAATATCGTGCAAGACCGCATTGCGCGCTCGCGTCTCGCCGGCGACCCGCCGGACACGATGATTTCGCCGCGGCTCAACGATTTCGGTTTGTTTGATTTCCATCGCGCCGAGGATTTGATCCAACGTGGCGAGCAGGCGGCAAGCCGTCACATCGACGACATCCTGCGCGAGATCGATGCGCGCGACTTAAAGCGCACGGCAGGAAAAAGCCCGGGCACCGCCAAATTGACTTTGGCATCGGGCGTCTAATCACCTCTCGTCTCTCAGCATCCGGCGTTGAAACTCAACCGCTGGCGAGATAGCCGCGCATGGCGGAAACTTCGAGCTCCACTTCTGCAATGTGGTGTTTGACGATATCGCCAATGGAGACGATGCCGATAAGTGCGCCATCCTCAATCACCGGCAAGTGACGGAAGCGGCCGCGGGTCATCTGTTCCATCGTCTCATCGACAGGCGTCGACAGATTGCACGTCACGACCTCATGCGTCATGACATCGGTGACTTTCATCTGCAGGGCTTGGGCCCCATGCTGGGCAATGACGCGGATCAGGTCGCGCTCCGAGATGATGCCATCTACGGCCCCATTATCTCCGACAATGACGATGGCGCCGATTTTCCGTTGCGCCAGCCGGTTGGCGATTTCCTGCACGCTATCGTCAGGACGGGCGGTCGTGACGTTGCGGCCTTTGACCTTGAGTATGTTGCTAATAATCAAAGCATCAGCCTCCATTCTGGCGCCGCGCGCAAAACTCAAGGCTTGAGGATCAATCACAGCGATCTGACGCGTCAGTGATCAATAAGACCTGAGGCCGGCAGCAAGTGCATTTTCTACCCACACGACGCCAATCTCAAACCTTGACGTCTGTCACATTAAATCGTGAGCCAATTCACGTGCCGAGGCAAGCGCCTTATTCGACTTTTGCTTCGTGTGGTGAAGCATGCTGCGGCGCAATATCAAAAAGTCCAAAACATAAGAGGCCAAAGAAGTAGCCGCCGAGGTGCGCTTCCCAGGCAATCGTCGCGCCGGTGCCTAAGGCACCAAATCCAATCATGGCGAGGAGATTGAGAGCGACGAAAGATGCTGTTGCTATCTGAATGCGCCGGTCGGTGAGTGCGGTCTTGAGGCCCATCGCCGGGATTTCGGCTGGCCGGTCGCTTAGTCTCCTTCCCTCTCCAAGATCGATTGCGCTGAACAGGAAGCGCATCACGCCACCCATCAATCCGGCAACGGCACCGGACGCACCGACGACCGGCGCGACTAATCCGGGACGGATAACGAGGAACAACAGAGCGCCGGCAATCCCGCTCGCAATTGTAAAAGCGAAAAAGCGCCACGCTCCGATGCGGCGGCTGATGACGCTGCCGAATGCCAGTAGCCAGGCGCTGTTAATGATCAAGTGCACCTTATCGGCGTGCACGAACATGTGAGTGACCCAAGATGTGACACTGGCAATGTCCCCGCCCGGCAATTCGCCCGCGAGCCCGGCATAGCGCGCTGGAATGAACGCGAGCGCGACGAGCCACCACATATCCGACTGATCGTCGAGAAACTGGCGCCCTACATGGACGGCAATCATCGCCAGGAGGATGGCAATCACAGCGCCTGGAACGTTGAAAATCGGCTGTCGTTCTTGCGCTTGTTCCTGCACCAGGCGGCACCTTCTCTACGGAGCGAACCGTGAGCGGCCGTCCGCAGCCTTGTTAACGATCCCAACCTAGTGCCGCAACCGTTAACGCTGAGGAAAGCGCGTTGGCATGAACGATGCTCAGTCAATCCCATCACCGGCGGCGGAATTTTGGTTGTGTCGCGCGATGGCACATCGAAAACGCGCATTTGCGACGGATCAGGCGAAAGACAAAATGAAAGAACCAGTGAGCCAACAGCTCTACGCCTATTGGAATAGCGTGCGCGGCGATCGCATGGCGCCAAAACGCTTCGAGATCGAACCGTCGCGCATCGCCGCGATACTACCCGATACATTCATTCTCGAGGCCATCGACGCCGCGACGGCACGCTTTCGCTTGGCCGGCACGCGCATTTGCGAGGCCTTCTCGGAAGAATTCCGCGGCACCAATTTCTTTGAACTGTTTGCGATCGCCGACCGTGCCGAACTGAAAGCCCAAGTCACAACAATCGCGACCCAAGGTGCGGTCGGCGTATTCACAATCGAAGGCAAAACCGCCAGCGGCCGCTGCGCTCAATTCGAAATTCTGCTGACACCGCTCATTCACACGCGCGAGCAGGCCGACAGGTTCCTCGGCTCGATCGCGCCGCTCGAAAAACCCGATTGGCTGGGTTATGAACCGCTCGTCGAAAAGCGCTTGAAGCACACAGAACTCATATGGCCCGAAGGGCGCCCGCATGCTCTTGTCGATGCGATGAACCGCCAATCGCCGTTCCTGCCGCACATCCGCACCGCCCGCGTTGTCCGGGTCGACCGGCGCCAATTCCGCGTCTACGAAGGTGGTTTGCAGAAGCCGCCCGGCGAGCGGTAGGCCGAAGCCGCAGGCACACCGGTCCGGCTCCCAGACACAATAATCCCGATACTTACGAAAATGGGGCGCAAATTAGCCCTTCATTAAGTGGCCACCCGGCATAGTTCTCGGATGATGGGGTCCGTATAGGCCGGCCGTTTGCGGCCAGGTTTGCAACAGGCTCCAAATTCAACGAGTAAACCAACGAGTCTGGGCCGCCTATGTCATTGCATACCCAAGCCTTAAAGCCCCAAGTCTTGAAGCGCCAGCCCGTGCTCAACGAGCCGCGCATCGTTCCGGATTTGCGCCGTTACCGCCGGGTCCCGTTGGCCCTTCCGGGCCGCTTCATGCGCGAGTCGCGTGAAGAATTTCCCTGCCAAATGCAGGATATTTCAGTTGGCGGCGCCGGCATTGCATCAACCGAGTTCCAGGTCCAGATCAACGAGCGCATCATCGCATATTTCGATGTTCTCGGCGGCCTCGACGGCAATGTCACGCGCATCTACAGCGATGGTTTTGCCATCCAATTCAAGGTTTCTGCGCACAAACGCGAGAAAGCTCGTGGCACAGATTATGTGGCTCTTTAACCGCGGCGATTTCCCTGGAGAAGCCGGACGCCAGCACGAACGTGTCGGCGCGAGCGGGCAACGCGTTCGGCTCAAGCTCGATGAAAAAATCATCATCGATACCGATGTGATCGACATTTCTGCCTCGGGCGCGAACTTGGCGACGACCGCCCGCCCGCCGATCGGCTCGATTGTTATGCTCGGAACTGTCAAAGCGATTGTGAAACGTCATCATGAGACGGGCATCGCGCTGCAGTTCATTGAAAACCAAGACGTAAACCAATTACGCCAACAGCTTATGTGATCGCTTTCAGTCGAGTTTGAGTGCCGGTAGTGCCATGCCCCCAAAATCCCGCTGTGTTGCCCAAATCCGACACTTAAAATTTGACTTTATTTCGGCTCAAATGCTGCCGGAAGCGTTGACGGTAAATCGAGGCAAGTCGTGTAAAGTCGCGTCAGTGTTTGAGGGCGTATCATGAAGTTGAGTTGCGTCGGCGTTGTTTGTTTTTTGGGTATGGCATCAGTCGCAAGCGCGGCTGAAGCACAAAGCGTTGCGGCATTGGACACGGCGACCCGTTCTCCCGTCTTCATGCGGATATTCGGCAACGCGCAACCACCTTATGGATTTGTCCGGTTCTGCGATGGCCAGCCCGACGATTGCGCCGGCGGCAACGCCAGCAACGACGCGCGCTTCTCGGCAACGCCAGAGCGCTTGAGCGAGCTCGACGAAGTTAATCGTGCTGTCAACAAGGCAGTTGAGCCCGCCACCGATCTCGAAGTCTATGGCGTCAACGAACTTTGGACGTTGCCTGAAACAAAAGGCGACTGCGAAGACTTCGCTTTGCTAAAGCGCCACGTTCTCATGGAGCGCGGCTGGCCAGCCAGCGCGCTGCTTTTGACAGTTGTGCGCGACGAAAAGAACGAAGGCCACGCGATATTGACCGCGCGCACGTCGCAAGGCGATTTCGTGCTCGACAATAAAACGGACGACGTGCGCATTTGGAATAAAACGCCGTATCATTTCGTGATGCGCCAGTCGTACATCAATCCGCGCGTTTGGGTTTCGCTCGATCCGTCGGACGCGGCAACCCCGTCGTCGCTGGCCGGCGTTCAAGCCAATCGCGAAAAAGAATAAGTTGGTATCACGCCGTCTTAACTACAGGAATTGAATCAAGTCCGGGACTCACCCTGCCATCCTCACCCAAGACCGGGCTTGTAATCGAGCCGGATGCTCCCCCCGCATCCGGCTCGGTGCATTTTGGGGCTTTGATCGAGAGAAGCGATTTAGGTTTGCGGCGTCAAGCCGGTGCTAAAGCGCTTCCAGTTCTCAACGTAGCGGCCAGCACCACCCGAGAAGCGTGTGACCTCTTCGTCCGTCAACTCGCGTACGATTTTGCCGGGCGAACCGATAACCATCGAGCGGGGCGGAATGACTTTGCCTTCGGCGATGAGCGTGTTGGCGCCGATCACGCACTCGTCACCGATCTTCGCACCATTGAGAATGATCGAGCCGATGCCGACGAGCGTGCCCCTGCCAATTGTGCAACCGTGCAGCATGACCATGTGGCCGATGGTGCAATCGGAGCCGATCGTCAGCGGAAAACCGGGGTCGGTGTGGAGGACGCAGCCGTCTTGCACGTTCGAACGCCGGCCGATGGCGATCAATTCGTTGTCGCCGCGCACAACCGCGCCGAACCAGACGCTGGCATCTTCTTCCAAGCGCACCCGGCCCATGACGACGGCATTGGGCGCGACCCAGAACTTACCCTCGCCAGGGGTCTCTACTCTGACGCCGTTGAGTTCGAAAAGTGCCATGAGCATTCCCTAGGCCCGCACGCGCGTCAGACGCCTTCAAGATCCATATCGAGGATCGCCATCTGCAGCTGATAAGACGTTTCGCCGTCCTCAACTTCGCGATATAGCGCGGCGACGAATTCGCCGTTGATGAAGACTTCGGCCATGTCGTCTTTTTTGGGCTGAGGGCGCACTTCGAGTGTTGCCGCACCGAACGTCTTCTTTAGATATGCCTGAAGCTTGGCGAGTTCGTCTTTCTTCAAGTGACTTCTCCTGAGTGTTGTGACGTTAGAGTCCGCCGAAATCGTCAACCCATGTCTGGTCCATGGAACGCCCCGGTTCAGAGCACCCTGCAGGCCCGACGATGCGCGCCGGAACGCCCGCGACCGTGACTTGTGGGGGGACTTCGGCAAGAACGACGGAACCGGCCGCAATGCGCGAGCAATTGCCGATTTTGATGTTACCGAGGATCTTAGCGCCCGCGCCGACCAGCACGTTGTCGCCGATCTTGGGGTGACGGTCGCCCGTTTCCTTGCCGCTACCGCCGAGCGTGACGGCATGGAGGAACGAGCAGTTGTCGCCGACGACCGCCGTTTCGCCGACAACGAAGCCGGTCGCATGATCAAGCATGATGCCTTTGCCAAAACGCGCGCCCGGGTGAATATCGACGCCGAACATGCGCGAGGATTGGCTTTGCAGATAAAGCGCGAAATCGCGGCGACCGCGTTTCCATAGTGCGTTGGAAAAGCGGTAGGTGACGAGCGCGTGAAAGCCTTTGAAATAAAGCAGCGGATCGAGATAGCGCGTGCAGGCGGGATCGCGATCGTAAACGGCCGCGAGATCGGCGCGGAAGATGTTGCCGAGATTGGGATCCTTTTCGAGCGTGGATTGAAACGTCTGGGCGATGAGGCCGGCATCGACGTCTGTGTGGTTGAGGCGCTGCGCCAGGCGATGGCACACGGCCTCTTCGAGCTTGCCGTGGCTCAGAATGGTCGCGAAGATGAAGCTGCCAAGTGCCGGTTCGGCAGCCATGGCCGCTTCAGCTTCCTTGCGGATTTCGGTCCAGATGGGGTCCAGGGATTGGATTTTCCCATGTGCTGGGCCATGTGCTGGGCCTAGTGCTTGGCCGTGTGCTGGTGTTGATTTCGACACGTGAGCCTCGTGGGTTTAGACAGTATTTCGAGCATCGTTCGGACAGCGAGCCGTCAGCAATCTCCCGCCCGCTTAGCGGCATCAGGCCACTGGGTCAACTCCGCGGGCCGGCGCGACCTGTTCATCTTATACCATTGGTTTCAGCGGCCCTCAAACCTTGTCCACATTCAGGGTTGCGAGGGCATTGCTTGGCCCGTACACACGGGCGAACCCAACCGGCAAGGATTAAGAAATGACAGCGGCGGCTGCCCCCAGTTTAAGGTTTAACAAGGATGGCAGCGCCGGCTGGATTACCCTTGATAATCCAGCGCGCATGAATGCCATGACGGCGGCCATGTGGGAGGCAGTTCCGGGTCTCGTGGCACATGCCGTTGCCGACGATGACGTGCGCGTGATCGTGTTGCGCGGGGCGGGCAATAAAGCGTTTTGCGCAGGCGCCGATATCAGCGAATTTGAAAGCGCCCGCACGGCGGAGAATGCCGCCGCCTATGACGCGCTTAATGAGGGGGCATTCCAGGCGCTGGTCTCGTGTCCAAAACCCGTGATCGCCATGATCCATGGATTTTGCATGGGCGGCGGGCTCGCCATTGCGCTGTGCTGCGACATGCGCATTGCGGACGAAGCGAGCCAGTTTGCAATTCCGGCCGCCAAGCTCGGCATTGGCTATAACGCCCGCTGGGTGCGCCCGATCCTCAATGCCGTGCCGCCAGCACGCGCCAAGGAGTTGCTGTTCACAGGGCGGCGCTATCCGGCCAGCGAAGCTGAGGCGATGGGGCTCATCTCGCGCATCGTGCCGGCTGCGGACCTCGAAGCAACGGTGCGCGCGCTGGCTGACGATATTGCGGCAAATGCGCCAATGACGGTCGCGGCGGCAAAGCTCGTGATCGACGAAATCATGCGCCATCCGGAAACACCCGGCATGGCGAAGCTCGATGCTGCGGTTGAGGCGTGTTTCAAAAGCGAGGACTACATCGAAGGCCGCCGCGCATTTCTTGAAAAGCGCAAACCGGTCTTCAAGGGCAAGTGAAATGCTAGCGCCTTTGAATATCTTACGAGCGTTGATTGCAGGGGCCGCCTTGTTGACCGGCGCTCCGTTACACGCCGACGAGCGCGCAGTTCAGAACGCATGCTTTCCGCCAGAAACCCTGAAGGCCGTGCGCGGAGAGCGCAATACCGTGAAAGCCAACCGGCAGTTCGACCAATCCGAGAAGCCGCGCACGCTTCACGAATTCGCAGAACTTAAAGTTGACCGGCGCGGCTCGATCCGGCGCGTGGAGATTGCGGGCGGGCGCAAGGCCATCGCGCTCACGTTGGATATTTGCGAAATACGCGGCGAAGTCTCAGGCTACGATGGCGATATCTTCGATTATTTGCGCAGCGAGAGCGCGAAGGCGACAATTTTTGCCGGGGGCAAGTGGATGCGGTCGCATCTCTCGCGCGCGCAGCAGCTCATGACCGATCCCTTGTTCGAGATTGCGAGCCACGGCTTTGCACATCGCAACGTGCGCAAGCTTGAGGGCGAGCAGTTGACCGAAGAAATACTCGGGCCGCAGCGTGCCTATGAAGCGATCCGCGCTGGTTTGGCGGAAACACAATGCGCCAAGCGCGTTGAAATTCCCATGCAGTCTGTTGCGCCGCGGATCGCCAACTTCAGATTCCCGTTCGGCGCGTGCAACGACGCGGCCCTCAAGGCCGTCAACGACGCGGGTCTGGCCGCCGTACAATGGGACGTCTCAATCGGCGACGCGGACCAGGGATCGAGTGCCATCGTTCTGGCGGCGCGCATGGTGCGCAACACAAAGCCAGGATCAATCATCATCGCACACGCAAACGGACGCGGCTGGCATACGGCAGAGGCGCTGCGCATCGCCATTCCGAAACTCAAAGCGAAAGGGTTTGAATTCGTAACAGTGAGCGAGCTTTTGGACCTCGGCAAACCCGTCGTGGCCGCGACGTGTTACGATGGCCGCCCGGGCGACACAGACCGTTATGACTTTCTGTTTGCCAAGAAGCCTGTCGCGGAGAGCGGCTGGCTGCCGACGAGCACTTTTTCAGAACCGCCAGCACCACAATCGAAAAAGAAAAAAGTGCCGCCCGGCGGCGATTGGAACCCGCATGTTGAGCCTTTCCGAACCAACTGAGATTGGCACTTCCACAAACGGCACGCCCATTGTTCTCGCGCCGATGACGCCGGAGGCGGCAGGGACGTTGGGCGAGGCTTTCTCGGCCATAGATCCGTGGGCGCGGTATCCTTTTACGGCACAGGCGCTCAGCACTCATCTTGGAACGATAGAAATTGGCGCGCCGCGCTACGTCTTGCGTGCAGAACTCGAGACCGCAGGCACTATGACGCTCAGGCTCAACTGGTTCAGTGGCCCCTACCTGCAGTTTTTTGGAACCCTGCCCCGCTTTCAAAGGCAAGGGATCGGCGCCCTTGCCTTGACGTGGCTGGAATCTGGTGCCCGCGCCGACAAAGCGCGCAACCTGTGGGTGGCCGCCTCAGACTTCAACGCTGGCGCGATCCGCCTTTATGAGCGGCACGGCTTCGAGCGCGTCGCACTCATCGACAACCTGGTTTCAGACGGCCGCGATGAAGTGCTGTTGCGCAAGAAGTTGTGACGCTCAAGCGATCTCGATCACCACCCGGCCGCGTACTTTGCCAGTCAAGGATGTCCGTCGCGAGTTGCGGGACTTCGTCGAGACGGTGAGTGTGCGTGACGGACGCGAGCTTCGCGCGATCGAGATCCTGTGCCAGCCGTGCCCAGGCGCGTTCGCGTTTCGCCATCGGCGCCATGACGCTATCGATCCCTGCAAGTGTCACGCCGCGCACGATGAAGGGCAAGACGCTTCCGGGAAAATCGCTACCCTGCGCCAATCCCGTCGCGGCAACGCAGCCGCCGTATTGTGTCGCGCCGAGGAGATTGACCAGCGTGGTCGAGCCTGCGACGTCGACGGCGCCCGCCCAGCGTTCTTTGCCAAATGGTTTGGCGGGACCCGCAGAGTTCCGCGCGGTCGATGATTTCAGCTGCGCCCAGAGATTTGAAGTACGCCTCTTCCTCGCGCCGGCCTGTGGACGCAATGACGTGATAGCCGAGCTTCGACAACACCGAGACCGCGATCGAGCCGACGCCGCCTGCCGCACCCGAAACTGCAACCGGACCTTTGTCCGGGGTCACCCCGTGGTCCTCAAGCGCGAGCACGCACAGCATCGCCGTATATCCGGCCGTGCCGACCGCCATGGTTTCGGCCCGCGAGAACGCCGCCGGACGTTTGACGAGCCAATCGCCGGGCACACGCGCGCGCGCGGCGTATCCGCCGTGATGACGCTCGGACGCGCCATAGCCGTTGAGGATGACATCGTCGCCTGTTTTGAAACGCGGATGCGTGGACGCCGTCACGGTGCCGGCAAAATCGATGCCCGGAATGAGCGGATAGGACTTCAACGGCAGCCGTCCCGAAAGCACGAGACCGTCCTTGTAATTGACGGTCGAATGCGTGACGGCAACATCGACATCGCCCGGCATCAAGTCTGCGTCCGTCAATTCGGATGGCACGAGTTTGAGGCCGCCTTCGACCCTCGTCAGCAGCAAAGCCTTGAACGTTGCCATAATTGGAGGTCCTTGAAAGTTATTCCCAGCGTAAAGACTATATTTTTATTGTGCGCCGCAATGGCGTGGGTTGCATTGTGACTTTCCTACCGCGCGAAAGATTGTAGAGCCTCTTGATTTGCAAATGTTTGCAGGACTATCAAGATCTTTCGCGGTTCCGCTTCATCTGCTCATTGAGTGTCTATTTTTGGGTTTCGGGCCACAGCGCTGTTGCCCCGCGTCCCGCGCAGCCTGCGTTGCACGAGCATGTTAGGGACAAGCGCCGCGCTGCAATACCTTTTTTGCTTGGCATCCGACCTTGGTCGCACATAGCTTCCCGGCCGGTGGGATGTGGCTCCCATCGAATAGTTGAAGCTTCCAGAAGGAGGCCCTGATGGAACTGCGTATGAGACTGAATGTTTTGGCGGCCTGTTTGTCCTTCGGGTTTGTGGCGGCCATCGTGTTCGGGATGGTTGGCTCATGAGCCGGACTGTTTAAAGTCATACGGAGTTGGATGCAGGCGCAGCGCTGCGCCCCGCCAACTTCAAGCGGTACTATCGCTAAAAGAACCTGTGACGAGAAATTAAATCGAGACGCGGCCTGTCCCTCAGGTCCGCGTCTCTTTCTTTGTCTCAAGGTTCAGCGCCTGATCAGATAACCGAGCATGGCGCCGAAGAGCGGCACATAGAGCTGCGGAAATTTGAGCGGAATGGCGTTGAGCGCTTGTGGCGCGAAAATAATGATGGCCGCGCCGAACAACGCGAACACGAGGGCGAGCAGCAGCGATCCGGTTCCTGGCTGGCGCACGTCTTTCAGAACGAACGAGCCAAGAAGGCCAACGAGCCACACGAGTACGGCGAACACGGCCGCGTGGGCGAAGGTTCGCATGTCGCCCGAGACGGGAATGAACGCCAAGACTTGCGGTGCGCCGAGAAATGCGACGGCGAACTGGATGGCAATTAGAATTAGGTAGCTCAGCATAGAAGTGTCCCCTCCCCCTGCTCGCACATGCGCGAACACACGAGGACAATAGCAAGCCGTTGGCACGAGCGCGAGGCGCCCTTAAAGTCGCTCCGCCGCTTTTGCCTATGCCACTTTTACCTTCGCCGCTGAAACCGGATCATAGTTCAACACTGGTGCTAGCCACCGCTCGGCCTCTTGAACCGTCCAGCCTTTGCGGCGGGCGTAGTCCTCGACCTGATCGCGCTCGACCTTGCCGACGCCGAAGTAGTGGCTCTCGGGGTGCGCGAAGTAGAGGCCTGAGACTGCCGCGCCCGGCCACATGGCATAGCTCTCGGTGAGTTCAATACCGGCCTTGTCGCGCACGTCCATAAGTTTCCAGAGCGTCGCCTTCTCGGTGTGGTCGGGTTGGGCCGGATACCCCGGCGCCGGGCGAATGCCCTGATACTTTTCGAGAATGAGATCGTCACTCGACAGCTTTTCGTCTTTCGCATAGCCCCAGAGTTCTTTGCGCACCTTCTGGTGCATGGCTTCGGCAAACGCTTCCGCCAAGCGATCGCACAGGGCCTTGGCCATGATGCGATTGTAGTCGTCGGTTTTGGCGATGTGCTTTTCGATTGCGTCCTCTTCGCCGATGCCCGTCGTGACGGCAAAGCCGCCGATGTAGTCGGCAACGCCGGTATCCTTGGGCGCGATGAAGTCGGCGAGCGCGGTGTGCGCCCGGTTGCGCGTTGGATCGCGGGCGATCTGCTGGCGCAACGTGTGCAGCGTTGCAAGTTTCGAGTGGCGCGGTTCGCCGGTATATACTTCGATGTCGTCGCCAACGCTGTTGGCCGGCCAGAAGCCGACGACGCCGTTCGCGGTCACCCACTTCTCAGCGACGATCTGTTTCAACAGCGCCTGCGCGTCGTCGAACAGCTTCTTGCGCCTCGACCCCAACCTTGTTGTCGTTCAGGATCGCAGGATACCGGCCTGAGAGTTCCCAGGTCTGGAAGAATGGCGTCCAGTCAATATACGGCACGAGGCTCGCGAGATCGAAATTGGAGTAAGCGCGCGGCCCGAGGAAACTGGGCTTGACTGGCGTGTACGTTTTCCAATCGATCTTCATGGCGTTGTCGCGCGCGGTCTTCAAAGTGATGCGCTGTTTTTTTAGTTCGTTCGCGAGATGAAAATCGCGCACTTTCACATACTCAGCCTTGATGCCGTCGATATAGGGTTTGTTTTCAGTCTCAGAGAGCAGGTTCGAGACGACACCGACTGCGCGGCTGGCGTCCAACACGTAGACTGCCTGCCCGCGATTGTAATTCGGGTTGATCTTGACGGCGGTGTGGACCTTGCTGGTCGTCGCGCCGCCAATGAGCAGCGGGCATGCAAAGCCTTCACGTTCCATTTCGGCGGCGACAAAGCACATCTCGTCCAAGCTCGGCGTGATGAGACCCGAGAGGCCGATGATGTCGCATTTTTCGCGCTTGGCTGTTTCCAGAATTTTGGCGGCCGGCACCATGACGCCGAGATCGATGACCTCGTAGTTGTTGCACTGGAGCACGACGCCGACGATGTTCTTGCCGATGTCGTGCACGTCGCCCTTGACGGTCGCCATCAGGATCTTGCCCTTGGGCGGCATTTCGACGAGACCGGACGCGCGCTTTTCTGCTTCGAGGTAGGGTTGCAGATACGCGACCGCTTGCTTCATCACGCGTGCCGATTTGACGACCTGGGGTAAAAACATTTTGCCCGCGCCAAAGAGATCGCCGACCACGTTCATGCCAGCCATCAGCGGACCTTCGATGACGTGAAGCGGTTTTGGCAGTTTCTGACGCGCTTCTTCGGTGTCGGCTTCGATGAATTCCGTGATGCCGTGGACGAGTGAGTGCGTCAGGCGGTCCTCGACTGAGGCTTCGCGCCAGGTCATGTCCTTTTCTTTGGCCTTGGCGCCCGCGCCGCCTTTGAATTTTGCGGCGGCGTCGAGCAGGCGGTCGGTGGCGTCATCGCGGCGGTTTAAGACCACGTCTTCGCACAGTTCGCGGAGTTCCGCCGGGATGTCGTCGTAGAGCGCGAGCTGCCCGGCGTTGACGATCCCCATATTCATGCCGGCTTGAATGGCGTGATAGAGGAAGACTGAATGCATGGCTTCGCGCACGGGTTCGTTGCCGCGGAATGCAAACGACAGGTTGGAGACGCCGCCCGAAATGTGGACGAGCGGCATTTTTTCTTTGATTTGGCGCGTCGCTTCGATGAAGGCGATGCCGTAGCCGTTGTGCTCCTCGATGCCGGTGGCGACGGCGAAGATGTTCGGGTCAAAAATGATGTCTTCGGGTGGAAAGCCGACTTTTTCGGTGAGCAACTTGTAGGCGCGCTCGCAGATCGAGACTTTGCGCTCAATGGTGTCGGCTTGGCCTTTCTCGTCAAACGCCATGACGACAACGGCAGCGCCGTATCGCAGAACCTTTTTCGCTTGAGCCAGAAATTGCTCCTCGCCCTCTTTCATCGAGATCGAGTTGACGATGGCCTTGCCCTGCACGCACTTGAGACCGGCTTCAATGACGGTCCATTTGGATGAGTCAATCATCACTGGCACACGGGAAATATCCGGTTCCGAGGCGATGAGATTGAGGAATGTGGTCATGGCCTTCTCGGAGTCGAGAAGCCCTTCGTCCATGTTGACGTCGATGATCTGCGCGCCGGCTTCCACTTGCTGGCGGGCAACCACGAGCGCGCCGGAATAGTCGTTCTGCTCGATGAGCTTTCGGAACTTGGCCGAGCCCGTGACGTTCGTCCGCTCGCCGACGTTGATGAACGTTGTCGCGGCGGAGCTGCGCGAGGTGGAGTCGGCAGAGTTAAGTGCCGGGGAATCGTCTGCGTTGGTGGTGGTCATTTGATCAGTTCTTCTCTTTGCACATCATGCGTCGGAACGGTGAATTCGGAGCTGGCGATCAAGCGGAAAAGTTTGCGAGGAATTCCCTCCCCCCTTGCGGGGGAGGGTTAGGGAGGGGGGTGTCCCCCAACCGCGAGGCCTGTGCACCACCCCCACCCCAGCCCTCCCCCGTCAAGGGGGAGGGAGAAATAGTGGAACGCACGAAATTGGACCAAATGACTCCCTGCTCAATGCTAATCATCCAACTCAACGCCAAGCGCCTTCAGCGCTGCCTCAACTTTTTCTAGCTCTGCCACGACATACTCATGCGTGAGGTGGCGAACCTCGCCCGATAGTCGCTCGAGGTGAGATCAATTCATTGGGCTGTAATTTTGTTCCAGCAAACATCGGTTATCCGAAAAATGGATACCACTTACAACCGCGCAGCGCTTCTCAGCTTCTTCAATCGATTGAAGATCGGTCTGCAGTTCCTGGCGATGAGCAAGCAAGCCTTCTGCCCGATCAAATTCAGAACTCTTCATTTCTTTGCCCTCGAAGATCGAAGCTGCCCCGCCACATACCTTACCCCGCAACAAAAGGTTCTAACCCCGACAACCGCATCTTGGGGGCGATTTTGGGCGGCACGCGCGGTTTGTATTTCTTCGCGTGCTCGGCGATGTGGGCGATGTGATCGGGTGTCGATCCGCAGCAGCCGCCGATGATGTTGATCAAGCCGTCGGCAAACCACGGCTCGACCTTGCAGGCCATCTCGTGACCGGTCTCATCGTATTCGCCCATGGCATTCGGCAATCCCGCATTGGGATACGCGGAAATGCGCACGTCGGCGATGTGCGCGAGATCGGCGATGTAGGGCCGCATGAGTTCGGCGCCGAGCGCGCAGTTGAGTCCGATCGAGAACGGCCGCAAGTGGCGCATCGAGTACCAGAAGGCTTCCCCCGTTTGCCCTGAGAGCGTGCGGCCCGAGCGGTCTGTGATGGTGCCTGAAATCATAATCGGCAATTCTAGCCCGACTTCCTCGAAGGCCTCGAGCGTGGCAAATCCCGCCGCCTTGGCGTTCAAAGTGTCGAAGATGGTTTCGATGATGATGATGTCGCAGCCGCCTTCGATCAGGCCTTTGACCTGTTCGGTGTAGGCGGCACGCAGTTCGTCAAAGTTGACGTTGCGGTAGCCTGGATCGTTGACCTGCGGGCTGATGGAGGCTGTGCGGTTGGTCGGCCCGACGGCTCCCGCGACGAAACGTGGTCTATCCGGTGTCTTCTTTTGCCAAGAGTCTGCCGCCTCACGCGCGAGTTTGGCGCTTTGCACGTTCATTTCATAAGCCAAAGACTCCATGCCGTAGTCGGCTTGCGAAATGACCTGCGCGCCGAATGTATTCGTCTCGGCAATGTCGGCACCGGCGGCAAAGTATTGGTCATGAATGTCGCGAATGATGTCGGGCTGGGTCAGCGACAACAACTCGTTGTTGCCTTTGACGTCCTGCTTCCAGTCCGCAAAGCGTTTTCCCCGATAGGTCTCTTCGGTCGGTTTATGGCGCTGAATCATCGTGCCCATGGCACCGTCGATAATGAGGATGCGTTCAGCCGCAGCTTTTTCGAGGGCGGCCCAACTTGGTTTGCGTTTCATGGTGTTCTCAATCTCACTACGTTGGGTGTCTGACCCTCCGGGTCTGACACCCGTGTTCGGCCGTGAATGTCCCGGTGTCAGACCCGTCGTGTCGAAGACACGCCTTCGGCATGCTGGGTCAGACACCGTTGCAACCTACGTTTCCCGTTTTGACTAAACGGCCATCTTCTTCTCCAGCGGTGCCACCCTCAAAGGCCGCAGCCCCAAGAGATGGCAGATCGCGTAGACGAGATCGGCGCGGTTCAGCGTGTAGAAGTGAAAGTGGCGGATGCCCTCGTCGACAAGATCGAGCGCCTGTTCGGTTGCAACCGATGCGGCGACGAGATGCGTCGTCTGGACATCCTCCTCTAATCCTTCGAAACGGCGTGCAAGCCAGGCTGGAACAGTTGCGCCGGCGCGGACCGCAAAACCCGCGACCTGACGGAAATTGTGGATCGGCACGAGACCGGGAATGATCGGAATCCAAATGCCGGCCGCGCGCGCGCGTTCGAGAAAACGCAGGTAATAAGCGTTGTCGAAGCCGAACTGCGTGATGACGCGGTCGGCACCTGCATCGACCTTGGCTTTCAAGTTTTCGATGTCGGCGGCGAGCGTCGGGCTTTCGGGATGCTTTTCCGGGTAGCCGCCGACGGAGACTTCGAAGCCTGCGATTTTCTTCAACCCTGCGACAAGATCAGAGGTCGATTGATAGCCGCCGGGATGCGGCTGGTATTTTGCTCCGGCGCCTTCCGCCGGATCGCCGCGCAACGCAACGATGTGGCGGATGCCCGCCGCCCAATAGGCGCGCGCCACTTCGTTCACTTCTTCTTTTGTGGCGTTGACGCAAGTGAGATGGGCTGCCGGGCGCAGCGCCGTCTCCTTGACGATACGCGCGACCGTTGTGTGCGTTCTCTCGCGCGTCGACCCGCCCGCCCCATACGTCACCGAGACGAACTCGGGCGCGAGCGGCGCCAAGCGCTTGATTGCGCCCCAAAGCTGTTCTTCCATCTTCTCGGTTTTGGGCGGGAAGAATTCGAAACTGACCGCGATTTCGCCGGCGCCAAGAAGGCGGCTTTTTCTTTCTTTTGCGTCAGCCATTAATCAGCCTCCTCCAACGATGGGGCGGCGCGCTTCGCCGGGCCCTGCTTCTTTTGCTCAGTGCGCTCGGCAAGCCAGATCGAGACGGTCAGCTTGCCTTCGCCTTCGCTCGGCAGTGGGCGCAGATCGCGCATGCCGCGCGCCTTAAGACCAGCTTCCGCCAGCCACTGGTTGACTTGGAGACCGGCGAACCCAAGCCGTTCATGCGCTTCCCGCTCGCGCAGGAACTCCAACGCGTGGGGCGCGAAATCGACAATCAACAGCTTGCCGCCCGGCGCCAGCACACGCGCAGCTTCGCGGATGGCCAGTGCCGGATCGGATAAAAAATGGAGAACCTGATGCATGACGATTGCGTCGGCGGTCCCGTCGGCAATCGAGAGCGCATAAATGTCGCCGTGACGCACTTGCGCATCGTTGCGCCCAGTTTTGGCAAGGCGCGCGCGCGCGTAGGTCAACATCGCCTGGTTGACGTCAATGCCGAGGCCGCGTGCGTAGCGATCGGCAAAAAGCTCAAGCGTGCGCCCGGTACCCGTGCCGAGATCGAGCAAGAATTTGAAAGGGCCGGGCCCGAGCGCCTCGCGCATCGCCGCTTCGACGTCGGCTTCCGCGACATGCAACGAGCGGATGCGATCCCAATCGGCGGCGTGCGCTTCAAAAAAACTCTGAGCGGCGGTTTCGCGATCGCGCTTCAAGCTTTCGGCACGCTCGCGGTCGCGTCTCGCCGTCTGATCGGCGGCTGGAATATCGGCGACGAGACGCAGGGCGAGGCGCCCGCCTGACGAGCGATCGGAGATGTGGAAATAGACCCAGCTGCCTTCTCGGAAGCGCTCGATCAGGCCAGCTTCGCTCAACAGCTTCAAATGACGGCTGATGCGCGGCTGGCTCTGGCCGAGAATGAGCGTCAGATCCTTGACGTTCAATTCGCCGGCCTGAAGAAGCAGCAGGATGCGCAGACGGGTCGGTTCGGCGGCCGCCTTGAGCGCCGTCACCAAGTCTCCCGTTTCCATGTGCGCGATAACTTCCATAGGCTATGGATATAAAGATATGTTTATATGTCAAGCGCCATTTGCGCTCGTCCCCGGTATTGACCGCCTTTGGCCGCCCTTTCGACCTGCTGCCCATCCCCTTGAGCGCGTCACCAAGTGCGCGTCTCGCAGTTGGCGTGATGGCACGTCCGGCAACCCGGTCTTAACCATATCTCCCGTAGGCTCCCGCGGCGTTCACATAGACATTCAGGAATTCCCATGCGTCCAGAAGCGTTTGAAAGAGTTGAGCTGCTGTCTGCGGCCGGCGAATTTCCTATTCAATCCTCGCAATCTTCGAAACGGTGGTCCGGGATCATCCGCTTAGCATTGCTCGCTGGACTCGCCGGGTTGATTGTACTGCCGCAAATCGCGCTGGCTATTTATGCGCTTTCTAATTCAGAAACCCGCGCGTTGATCCTCGACCGGCCGCTGATGACGGCGGAACTCGCGATAGCAATGGTTTTTTGGATTGGTCTCTTTGCTTGGCCGCTCCGCCGCTTGCACGCACGCGTCAATGGCCGCCGCCAGGTCGAGATCTCAAGGCAGAGCGTTGCCGTGCGCGACGATAAGCTCTTGAAGACCGTGACATGGAGTGCGCCACTCGCTTCCTACACAGGCATCGCCCATCAAGTTCGCGCGTCCCTTTCGGGTTCGCGGCATGAACTCATTCTGGTCCACCCCGACAAGGCGCGCAGCGTTCTTTTAATGGTCTCTGAGCATATCTCGGACGCCGATATCCATCGGTTTACGAGGCTCCTGGGTCTGCCGCAAATTCCGGCACTGCGCCCTATTGGCGGCCAGCGCGCGGCGCAAATTCAAGAAACCCGCTTTCAGACGGCCCTTCCCGCTTCGATGGCGCAGGCGGCGTAGGGATGGCATTGTTTTGACGAGATTTGGGTGCCACTTGCCGAGAGGTGCCCTAAAGTGCAGAAGGCCTAAAGTTGCAGCCGCTTGCCTTTGACGGGACCGCCTGGGACAATAGAACAACGTGTTGGACGAGTTGGGAGTTATGAGTGACCATGTTGCTTGGATTGAAAACGAAGCCAGCCGCCACGATCCGCTGGTTTAGCGGCCTGCCCGCATTCATTTTGGCATTTGTTTTGTCATCAGCCAGCGCTTACGCCGAAGCGCCGGCCACCTACATGCAGCGCGTTCAGAACGAGCTTATGGCAGCCCAGCGCTCCGGCTCGTCGGCGGCATTTCAGAACGTACTGCGCAAACACATGGACGTGCCCTCGATCGGCTTGACGGCGCTTGGCGAACACGCACGCACCCTGCCCAAGACCGAGCGGCCCGCCTATTACAGCGGCATGATCAAGTTCATCTCGAACTATGCAGCCAAGGAAGCGCCTAAGTATCCGGTCGCCAAGGCCGTGGTAACGGGCCAAGGCGCCGAAACAGCCGGCGGCGCAGAGGTCGATAGCACCATTACTCTGCGCACTGGCGAGACCTATGACATACGCTGGAAGCTCGTGCGTTCGGGACAGACATTCAAAGTGCGCGACGCGCAAGTGGTCGGCTTCTGGATGACGTCGTTCCTGGATAACCTGTTCCAGAACTACATTACCGAGAACGGCAACAATCCTCGTGCGCTCGTTTTGGCGCTGAACAGGTAGCGCCGGCAGCCGGCACAAACGCCCCTAAAGTTTGCGGGCCGCCCCCAAAGCGGCGCGCATTTTATTTTGCGTCCCGCACCACGCGAAAGCCGGTGCCCCAGTCAGGCTTGCCGATATCTATGGGACGGCGCGCCGAGAAGCGCTGGTGCACGAGGTCTTCGCCGGGCCGCGCGCCTTTCAGCACAAGCTCGTAACAGGCCAACACGTTAGAACTCCAGACCCGGCGCTCGTTTCCGGCTGAAGGAATGTACGGCGTCCAGCAATCGGACGTGAACTCGGCGAGGTCTTGTCCAATTCCGTCGAGGGGAGCGGAGATCGCCCCGGTGCCGGTGTTTGCCAGACGAGTAACACCCGCGGTGCGCGCCGCGAACTCCCACTCAACCGCTGACGGCAAGCGAAAGCGCTTTCCAGTGCGCGCGGTAAGCCATGCTGCATAGCGATCCGCTTCGTTTGGATAAAGGCAGGTGGCGGACTGGGTTGCGGGCCGTCCGGCGGGCCCAGCGCACGATGGCGTTGCAAGGCCCGCATCCGTGCGGAATGCCGCCAAGTCAGAGGCAGAAATGGGGTTGCGGCTCATAGCAAATCCCGGCCAGAAGCGCGCTTCCCGTTGCGGGCGCTCGGCCTCCGTCGCGGCAGGGTCGGTGGCGCTCGCGCCAATCATTTGCGTACCGCCGGCGACGATCACCATGTCCGGGCAACTAGGGCAATCGCGGACAATGTCGCCTTCGATATCGCGGCCGGCGTTTTCAGGATTACGCCACTTCCGGTTAGGTAAAATTTGATCGAGCAGCGCATCGGCACCTGATTGAACGCCGCGATTGACATCGGCGACAACACCACTCACACCGCCACCAGAAGCGCCGTCCGAGCCGCCGTCTTCGAGATCTTCCGGTTCGCCGCCACCGCCGCCTTGGCCCGCGCCCGCTTGCGCCTGCGCACCGCCTCCCTCGCCGCCGCCGCCTTGATCGGTTCTCTCTTTCGGCGCGCGCTTTGCGGAGCGCGCAGGGAACTCTGAGTTCTCAAACACGTATCTCTGTTTGTAGACCGTGTAGCACCAGCTGCCGCCGGCGATGAGTGAAAAAGCAATCGAGGCCACCGCCGACGGCAATGCGACGCGGCGGACCGGACAGAATTCCGCAACGAGTGCCGCAAAAATTGTTGCGGCATATGCGTACAGCGCCAGCTGGTGCAAATCTGCCATCATGTGATCATCCTCAAGGGCGCAACGTTTCGGTGGACATCGCGGCGCCGGGAAAGCGGTCGCCGGGATGTACTCAGCAACCCCCGTGCCAACGATGTGCCAAGGGTGCGCGGGTTAAGACTAATGTCCGCGAGACGGCGGCAAAACTCTGAGCGTGGTGAAGATGCGCGCCCTGCTGTTCGTCATTGCGCGCAATTGGTGCGCAATCGGCATTGGGCCACAGGACCGTGGCCGGCATGCACCGTTCGCGGCAATTCCGCCCACGTCCGAAAAAGGCACGATTGGGGCAATCACTGCATCGTGAGGCTTGCCGCTCGCGCCATCGTGAACCAGATTCCCTAGTCAGATCAGATTTCTAGACTCTAATCGGTGCTGGGTCCGAGTGCCGTCCGCCGCGATAAAAAAGAAGCGGCCGGCAGGGTGGTCCCGCCTAAAGGAAAAGGAGTTTACTCATGAACACGATTAGCAACCTCCGACTGATGGCCCAACATCTGGCCGTGGCCGTAACGATTGCCGCGGCACCTGCTTTCCTCGCCACAATGGCCTACGCGGAACAGCCCGCGGCGGCCGCAGGACAGTCTAAGCAGGCTCCAACAATGACGGATGCCGATGACCCGATGGGAGCCGACGTCAAAGGTGCCGGCGCGCCTGCGGCCAAACCTGATGCCGCAACACCAAACAAGAGTGCGACCGGCGCTCAGGCCGCGGCTCCGTCAATAAAAGACGTGAACGTGGGCGCTGCCGTGTTCGGATCCGACGGCAAAAAAGTCGGTGAGATCAAAGGCGTAAAGTCTGAGGCTTCAGGCTCGATTCAGGAGATCCACGTCAAGACCGGTGGCTTCTTAGGATTGGGCGGCAAGGTGGTGGTCATTCCTGGTGCAAAGATCGCCAAGGGCGGCCAAGCTGTTCAGCTAGCACTCACGACCGAAGAAGTCGGCAAGTTGCCGGCCTTGGCCGATAACCAGGGCTAAAGCCGCTCTCGTTTGCTGATAGTCGACACGCGACGGCGGGCCGCATGAGTAAGTCTTCTTGCGGCCCGCTTCTTGTCTGAAAGAAACGACCTCCCACATCCCCGGGAACGATTGAGGCAACCTAGGAGACTGTTTGGATGACTATTGTAAATTCTAAAAACGTGGCCGCCGCTATTGCTTTGGCTTCAGCGCTCGGCCTCAATGCATTTTCCGCGATGGCAGAAACCCAACCCGCTGCAAAGGCGGTAGCACCAGTCGCCGCACCTGCCAAGGCGGCACCAGAAGCACCAGCCGCCGCCGCTGCAGAACCCGACACAGCTCTGGAAGTAGCACCTGAAGCCGCTCCAGCAGCCGCAGCAGCTCCAGCCGAAGCGGCACCCGCTCCCGCGGCAGAAGTTCAGCCCGAACCAGCACCGGCTCCAGCAAAAGCCGTCGAGGCCCCGGCCCCTGCGAAACCGGCCGCAGCTCCCGCCAAGGCTGCCGATGCAGCAACGGGATCAGCGGCGCATCAGGTTTCGCTCGGCTCGGTTGTCGTCGGCGCCGACGGCAAGGAAGTCGGCACAGTCAATCGCGTGCGCACCGAAGCGTCTGGCGGCATCACGGAAATTCACGTCCAGAGCAAAGCCGGCGTCGTGTCCGTCCCCGGCAACAAGATCGCCAGCGGCGGCCAAAACGTGAAGCTGTCGCTGACGGCCGACGAAGTCAGCAAGCTTCCCGCAGTCGGCGGCGGCAAGAGCTAAGTTACGCCACGATCGGAAACGTCAAAGGCCGCATCTCAACCGGGATGCGGCCTTCTCGTTTTTTTTAACGCTCCAACTTTGTGCGCGTAGCCTTAAAATCATGGGGCTGGGGCATCGCCGCTCTTGGTGGAGCGGCCGGTGGTCGAATACATCGGCAAGGTCCCGTTCTGGAAAGCGCGAGCGTCGTAGTTGCGCAGCTCCATGTCAAAGGAGAGCTGAGTTGGATTTTGACTCTTGGCGGACCCAGCGCCAGCTTCGTCCAGATATCATCTTGAACTGATAGACACCTGGCTCAACAATGAGCTGCTCCGGTTTTTCGTCTGGGCCTTTTGTATAGAACAAAACCGTCTCGGTGCGGCTGGCTTTGCCTGCAAGTGAGATGGGCGCGAAAGGCTCGTAGCCGTTGGCGCGGGTTTTATCCATCGTCCAGCGGCCAAAATCCGCCGAGTAAAAGCGCTTCACAGCTTTGGTCTTTGGGTTCGACGCTTCGAGTTCGATGGAGAGCACAGTGCCGGCTCGCCCTCCCTCGTTGACGAACGTGACGGGGACGGCGATCACCTCGAAGTTGGTGTTGTTGTAGGGAGACGCATACTGAATGACGGGGGGCACAAAGACTTTGATGTCTGGACCTTTGAGCGTGCTATCCCACAGGCTGTAGCCTGAGAACAGCAACGCGAGTGCAGAGACAGCGGCCGTGACGCGCCCGCCCCTATCGTGACCCGCGCTCTCTATGGCAATTTGCGATGGCGTCTCGACAGCGCCAATATGTTGCGAGCTTGAGTGCTGCGTACGGAGCTGGGACATTTTCATGACTTGGCGTTTCCTGCGATGCGTGAGCCCCCGCTCCACGGGCAAGCAAGCAGGACAGACGCGCGGCGTCAAGGAGATCGAAAATCAGGATGAATATGCGGGCACTTTGTTTGGCATCCGCTGTACTTTCTGGGTAACAGCCAGCGCTTACGCCGTGCGCCGCCCAAAAGCCTTGGAGCCGACTTCAAGACGCGCACGCCAAGGTGCCGCGATGTTGATCGGGGCCTGGAATTCTGATTTTGCCGCGCTGCCATACGTAACCCGCGCCAAGAACACGGGCAGCACCAGCAAAGCAAGCATCTCGGCGACTTGCAATGCGCTGCGGTTGTGACCGGCGACCAGCGGCGGCCAGTTCAAGCCGTTGACGCGTGCGCCGAGCCAGATGAGATGCAACACTGTCAGATAGAGCGCGATGAGCATGGCAAGCAAGCCGACGACGCCGCCGAGCCACAGCCAGATGGTTGAATCGCCGTGGCGATAGAGCTTGCGCAAGTCGCTTGAAACGAGCGCCGCCATGATGAGCGGCGCGGCATAGAGCACCACTTTGTGTGCGGCGAGCAAAGCCGTGTGTCCGCTCATCCAGGTAACGAGCGGCGGCGACAGGAGTGCCCCGAGCCCGAGAAACAGCGCGCCTATTGCTGCCAGCGCGAGAATGATGACAAGCGCCATCGCCGCAGGGGGCAACTTGCCATTACGCTCGTCCGTAATCGAACCCGGCGTGAAAACACCGAGCGACACAAGGCTCGCCAGACCGGCAATAAAAGCAGGCGGTATATCGCGGCCCAAACCGAAGCCCGCAGAGCCCGGCACCGCATGACTGATCGCCGCAACGAACAACACGCCCGACAGCAGTGCGACCGAGACCGGCACAACGGCGGCGCGCGTTAAGCGGGCGTCTTGCAGGCGCGGCAGGATTACAAGTGCGATTGCGCCGATATAAAGCAGGAAGACAATCGCCTTGGCTGCGAAGGACAGCGAGAATTGTCCTGGCGTGCACGCACCCGGCGCACACGTTGCGGGCAAAACGAAATACAGCGCCGTCATGGCTGCAATCAAAGCCAGATTGCGCAGGCCAACTTTGCGCGCGAAATCGGCGCCGTCAATACGAGTTGCTTCTACCATATTGCTGCGTCCGCAATGCCGCCCACGGGTCGTATCCGGATAAGGCTACCCGGCTAACATTTCCAAATCATTAGGGAGTGCGAAGAAGTTGTTATTGGTGGGGGATTATTGCGGAGCGGCTCGATCGGCCGCGTCACTGGCGGCCAAGGCGGCGGCAACAAAAGCTTCCGCGCAGCCTTTGCCGTCACCGTCGCGTTGTACTTGCACCACATTTCGAACCAACACGCGTCGTAGTCTGCCGCTCAAACTCAAATTGCGAGGGTGTCATGTTACAACTCAGGAAGATCGCGCAGCGCGGCGTGATGCTCGCCGCCCTCATCACGGTCCCGTTCACGCCCGCCAGCGCCCGCTCGTATCCAGACTATGTAAAAGCCGCGTGCAAAAAAGATTTCAAGTCGTTCTGCCCGCGCTACGATATCGAGAGCACGCAAATTCGCCAGTGCATGCGCAGCGTAGCCGATCAACTTTCGCCGCGCTGTGTCGAAGCGCTGGAGAAGAGCGGGGAGCGCAGGAGGAAGTAGTTGCTGCCACCCTACCTCTCGAACTTCTTGAACTTGATGCGGTGGGGTTCGATGAAGGCAAAAACAGATACAAAATTCGAAATTACTGCGCTTGAAGCTAATCCATACTTACTTGATTTCAATCACTGCCACCCCGTCGCCGATCGCAGCAATTGCACGCGGCCAAGACTTGACCAGCCAGTCGATCAAGACACGATTGATTGCGTTGCCAATGCGCAGCCACACAACGGACGGCCCAGATGACGCCCGCTCGCGGATCGCGACAAAGTCTTCGTCCTTCGTGATGAGATTTGCGCGCAGCTCAATAGCCTTCGCCCAAACCTCAACATCATCAGCATCGCGCAAATTGAGATCCGCAACGTGCCACGCCTCGTGTCCCGCCGACTTTAGCCAAATCACCAGATCTGGGGGAAGCTGCGCATCGACCAGAAAGCGCATCGCTATTCAGCCGCGAGCACTGCGCGGCTATCGGCGGAGCGGGCCGCGTATTGGAGTGCCGCCGTAATATCAGCGTCCTCGAGATAGGGAAAATCAGTCAAGATTTCCTGGCTGCTTGCCCCGCCCGCGAGCATGTCAAGAATATCGCTAACGCGAATACGCATGCCGCGAATGCAAGCCCGTCCGCCACACTGATTGGGATTGAATGTAATTCGGTCGAGTTGCGACTCTGCCATGGCTATGGTCTCCATTGCAGGCAAAATAGCACAGCCCGGCCCTCGCCGCCACATTGGGTTCGGCGCATTGGTTACGAAATGACCACCGCACTGCGGGGAAAATCTTAAAGCTTCGCCCCCGCGCGGCAGAGAGCGTTCTGGTGAAACGCGACTACCAATGCCGAATGACACCCGCCACGATCACAGCGTTCGTAACAAGGTAGCACAGCACGATGAAAGTGCGGATCACCGCGACCGTGTCGGCCTCGCCATCACTTGCTCCGCTCTTTTCGCCGAGCGCCTTAGCCCAAATTCGCCACATCGCTTGCCTCCGAGCTCAATAATGTTCTCTAGGCGCACTCACTAAAGCAATTCTTGCGCCAGGGGGGGCGGGTCTTTGGGCTAACCCTACCTCTCGAACTTCTTGAACTTGATGCGATGCGGTTCGACGGCCTGATCGCCAAGGCGGCGTTTTTTGTCTTCTTCGTAATCCTGGAAGTTGCCTTCGAACCATTCGACGTGGCTGTCGCCTTCGAAGGCGAGGATGTGCGTCGCCAAGCGATCGAGGAAAAAGCGGTCATGCGAGATGACGACCGCGCAGCCGGGGAAATCTTCGAGCGCGGCTTCGAGCGAGGACAAGGTTTCGGTGTCGAGGTCGTTGGTCGGTTCGTCGAGCAGCAGCAAGTTGCCGCCCTCTTTCAAAAGTTTGGCAAGATGCACGCGGTTGCGTTCGCCGCCGGACAAGAGCCCGACCTTCTTTTGCTGGTCCGCCCCCTTGAAGTTGAACCAGCCGCAGTAAGCGCGGCTTGGGATTTCCTTCTTGCCGCCCAAGAGCATCTGATCGAGCCCGCCCGAGATTTCCTCCCAGACGGTTTTTTTATCATCAAGGTGCGCGCGCGATTGATCGACGTAGGAAATTTTCACCGTATCGCCGAGCTTGATTGTCCCTTTGTCGGGCTTTTCCGCGCCGGTGAGCATCTTGAACAGCGTCGTCTTGCCGGCGCCGTTCGGGCCGATGACGCCGACAATGCCGCCGGGGGGAAGTTTGAATGAAAGATCGTCGATGAGCAGCCTGTCACCGAAGGCTTTCGACAATCCTTCCGCTTCGATGACGACGCCGCCGAGGCGCGGACCGGTCGCAATCTGAAACGTTGTTTTCGAGACTTCTTCACGCCCGGCTTGTTCAACAAGCTTATCGTAAGCCGAAACGCGCGCCTTCGATTTGGCTTGGCGGGCTTTTGGAGACGCGCGGATCCATTCGAGTTCTCGGCTGAGAGCTTTTTGCTTGCTCTCCTCCTGCGATTTCTCGACCGCCTCGCGTTTGGCGCGCTGTTCCAGCCAGCTTGAATAGTTGCCTTTATACGGCACGCCCTGCCCGCGATCGAGTTCGAGCGTCCACTCCGTCACGTTATCGAGGAAGTAGCGGTCATGCGTCACGAGGATGACGCAGCCGGTGTATTCTTTCAAGTAACGCTCGAGCCAGGCGACGCTTTCGGCGTCCAAGTGGTTGGTCGGTTCGTCGAGGAGCAAAATGTCCGGCTTCGAGAGCAGCAATTTCGTCAGCGCCACGCGGCGCTTTTCGCCGCCCGAGAGCTTTTCGACGGACGAGTCTCCGGGCGGACAGCGCAGGGCGTCGAGTGCTTGTTCAACTTGCGTGTCGAGATCCCACAAATTGTGCGCGTCAATCTGGTCCTGCAGCGCCGTCATCTCGTCGGCGGTTTCTTCCGTGTAGTTGGCCGCGATTTCGTTGTAGCGGTCGAGGATGGCTTTCTTCTCGGCCACACCTTCCATGGCATTGCCGAGCACGTCTTTGCTGGGATCAAGTTCCGGCTCCTGCGAGAGATAGCCGACCTTGATGCCGTCTGCCGCGCGGGCTTCGCCTAAAAAGTCGTCGATCTTGCCAGCGAAGATTTTCAAGCAGCGTCGACTTGCCCGCGCCGTTCAGACCGACGACGCCGATCTTTGCGCCAGGGAGGAACGAGAGCGAAATATCTTTGAGAACGGTCTTGCCCCCCGGATAGGTCTTGGAGAGCTTGTGCATGTGGTAGACGTACTGGTGGGCTGCGGCCATGGATGGCGCCTCGTGAGTTTGTTTGTGAGGAGTGATTTGACGGCGTTCTAGCCGATTGGCGCGCTGATCTCAACCCACGTCTCGCCGCGCGTCACCACGCCGGGTTTCTGACGCCGGTGAAGAAATAGACGCCCAACCCCACGGTGAAGATCAGCCAGCCCCAGAGCGTATGCTCAAACCAGATCGCCCAGAACGATTTGGTCTTGTGATAGCGCCACGCGAACAACATGCCGCCTGCAATCGTCAGCGCAACCGCAATCCAGTTGCGAAAGAGAATATGCGCGAACGCAAAAGCGAGGCCGTTGACGAGGATGAGCGTCCATTGATTGGCGAACAGCGTGCCGTAGCGATGGAAGAAGAAGACGCGATACACAAACTCCTGGGCGAGGACTGATGTGAAAGGATAGAGCACGAGAAGTTTCAGCCAGCGGGTCGAGCGGGTGCGAGGTAACTCGAAAAAACGTTCCGGCATCGCTATGGCAACCCATGCCGCCATCGCGCCTCCGAAGAGGACAAAAATAATCAGGATGGAAAACAAGGTTTCGCGCGAGATCTTCGTCTTGAATTCACGCCCGAGTTTGAACGTAGGGTCGAAAAACAACAGCGCCAGCATGAGCCCAAGAACCGGCGGCAGCGCGTAGTAGAGCGGCACCTGATGGTTGTAGATGACGTAACGCATAAAGAGCGGCGCGACGATGAAGAGGATGCCAAGTTCGCCGATCAGCCAGATACGGCGCATCTCGTCGGGACGCCCGACATGGGGCGCGCGCGGCAGCGTGCCGGTGGCTGCAAAGCGATTTCCCTGAAGTCCGAGAATTCTTGGCGGCCGCATGCTTTCTTGAGTCCTAATTGTCTGGCGCCACGCTGTACAATCCGCCCAGCATGGACGCGCGCTGATTCCAACGCCTCTCAATCTCGCCAGCGATGACGTGCGCCGAATCGAGTGGTTCGTAGTTCCAAGATTGCAACATTCCGCGACCCTCCTGCAAATGGCCATCCGGCAACACACGCGTTATTCCGGCGGCTGCGAGGCTTGCATGAAAGCGTGCGAATTTCGCGCTGCCGCCCGAGGGGTGGAAGATATAGACTGGCTTCCCCGTCGCCGCCGCTTCGCCCGCCATATTGACGCTGTCGGCGGTCACCACAAACGCGTCCGCATGGGCGAGAAATTGCGGATAGGGATTATCACTCGTGCCGTCCCAGAGAATGCGTGGCGCGGAGGTAGTCGCTGCATTGATGGCGGCGAGAAGTGATGGCGGCGTGCGCCGCGACGGCGTCAGCATGAGACCGGCGCCGCTTTGTGACAGCTGAGTGAGTCCCGCGATGAGGCGCGCTTCGTCGGAGGCCGTGTAGCGATAATCGCCATTGGGTCCGCCTATCAAAATGGCGACCCTCGGACAAGGCAACGCTGCGATCTGTGGCGGCATCATTTTCCGCAATTCAGTGAGCCGCGCTGGTGAAAAAGCGTGCGGGCTCGTCAACGTCGTCACCACATTGGCGCCGCGCCGCGTGTCGTGCTCGGGTACCCAGAAGAGATCTGCACTCGACGCGCGCGTTTTCGGATCAAGCAGAATGACCGTGAACGTCGCCAGCCCTGCCATCCGTTTGAGCGCGCGGATGTAAGGCGTCGTCAAGCGGCCGGTTGCGAAGGCGATCGCTGGCCATGGCGGCGCAAACTGCGCTCCCGGCTCGCCGAACTTTTCACGCCCCGGAACCGGGCCCCACGGCGACAGTGCCTTGGCCAAACCGCGCGGCGCCACGCGCTTGATGTCAACCTTAACGCCGAGCGCTTCGGCCACGCCGAGGCACTGCACCTCATGTCCGGCGTTGCCGTCGGAAATGATCCACGCGCGCTGCCCTTCCAGAGGGCGCTCGCGGGTTTTTGGCTCGTGTGGCGGGGTGAGTGGCATGGGTTCGTTGTGACGCCCTAAGGGGCCTCTGTCGAGCCCAGAAGAAATCCGCCGGCGGAGAAAGAAATGCTATGCGCGACAGCCTCAACCTTTCCTGATATTACAGCCGCAATTCACCATGGCCTAGACCGCGCGGAGGCTCCCCCATGCCCATCGAACTCGACGCTCTCGACTGGCGCATCTTGAAGGAACTTCAAGCCGACGGCCGCATGACCAACATCGCTCTCGCAACCAAAATCGGATTGTCGGCACCGCCTTGCTTGCGCCGCGTCCGGGCGTTGGAAGAAGCGGGTTTGATTTCCGCCTACGCCGCGCTTGTCGATGAGGAGGCACTTGGCTTCTCACTGACTGCGTTTGCGATGGTCCGGTTGCACAACCAGGCGGAGGCGGATCTGCGCACCTTTGAAAACCGCTTGCTCGCCTGGCCCATCGTGCGCGAGGCGCACATGCTGTCGGGCGAAAGCGATTACATGCTGCGCTGTGTGGCGCGCGATCTCACAAGCTTCCAAGACTTCGTGCTCGACGATCTTACGGCCGCACCCAACGTCGCCAGCGTCAAGACGTTCCTGACCATCCGGCGCGCCAAACGCGAAGTGGGCGTGCCGATTGCGGCGGCGGACGCGGGCAGCAACAGCCGTTAACCTGAACAACAGTATGTGGGCGGACTTTGGTCTGAGCGGCGTTGACAGCGTCAGTGCTCAGCCTACGTTCGCAATTGAATTTGCGGACCGGCCATCGCTTAAAGGGCCCGGACATAAATTTGGACGGCACATCAAACCAGCGTAAGGCAAATCACTCATGGCAAGCATCACTAGAACTTTCGTCGGGTCGCAGGCGATACCCGATAGCAATGCTGACCGGCATCAGCAACAGTCTGTCCCTCGCATTGCCGACAGGCGCACAGATCTCAGGCTTGACGGTATCCTTTGATATCACGCACACATTCACTGGCGATCTCGATATCTTTCTCAGAGGTCCAAACGGCGTTCAAATCGAACTGAGCACCGACAATGGCAGCAGCGCCAATAACTACATCGGCACAACTTTCACCGATAACGCTACAACCTCGATCGTTTCAGCGATTGCCCCATTCACAGGTTACTTTAGACCCGAACAACCGTTATTGACGCTCTTTGGCAATGGCTCAGGTCTTTGGACCCTTGTCGTCGTCGATGACGCCGGCGGCGACGTCGGAACGTTGGACAACTGGAGCATCACGCTCGACTATCTGGCTGGAAACGGCACTACAAACAGCGAAACGCTGAACGGAACGGCCGACACCGACCGCATGTACGGCCGTGCCGGCAACGACAAGATCAATGCCCTAGCTGGCGATGACTTCCTGTTTGGCGGCGACGGCACGGATACGCTCACGGGCGGTCTCGGCCGCGATATCATGCGCGGCGACGACGCTGTCAGCGTGAGAGACATCTTCGACTTCAATTCCATCAAGGAGACCGGCAAAACGGCGACAACGCGGGACATCATCCGTGACTTCACGCACCTCGTCGATGATATCGATCTGAAAACAATTGATGCGAACACCAAGCTCGCCGGCAATCAAGCCTTCAAATTTATCGGCCAGCAAGCCTTCCATCGCGTCGCGGGCGAATTGCATTTCCAGAAAATCGGCGGCAACACCATTGTCTCAGGCGACGTCGATGGCAATGGCACGGCAGATTTCCAGATCCAGTTGAATGGCCTCTTGAACCTGACCAAAGTCGATTTCATTCTCTAATAAAATTTGGCGCCGCCGTTCCCATGATTTGGGGCGGCGGCGCCATTGCACCACTCAAAAGCCTGCCCTACTTCCACTCCACCTTCAAAACTTGAAACGAGCGCGAGCCCTTGGGCGTCGTCACTTCCACGCTGTCGCCCTTATTCTTACCGATGAGCGCCCGGGCGATAGGCGACGAGATCGAACCCGCTTCTTGGTCCAAGCGGACGATGTGCAAAACGCGAAGTGGGCGTACCGATTGCAGTTGGCAGTGGAAAAGAAACGTAACAGCCATACCTGCCCCTACTTCCACTCCACCTTTAGACGTTCCCCTTTGCGGCACCGGACACCCTTGAACTGTTCAGCGCCTTCAAAGCAACCGCCTTGTGCTCCTCATACTTATAAATCGTAACCATACGCGCAGCAGAGACGGGCTCAAAAGCGGTAAAGGCACTTTAGCCTTGGCAATACGCGGCATGCCTCGTATGTTCCGCTGACCTTACTTTTAAACTACGGCAAGGACCCAAATTTTGGCGAAGATCACAGGGAACGCTCTTCGAAATCGACTGATCGGCACGAACGGGGCGGATATCATTTCCGGACTAGGCGGCAACGACACACTCGTTGGCCGCGGTGGCAACGACGCCCTCTTCGGCGGCACCGGCAACGATACCCTGTTGGGTGGCAATGGAGTTGATAGACTTGCCGGCGGGTCCGGGAACGACAAACTCAATGGCGGAAATGGCAACGATATACTCAACGGCGGGACCGGCAACGATATCCTGGCCGGTGGCGCCGGGATCGACATTTTTCGCGGCGGCGCAGGCGTGGACACCGCCGATTATTCCGCAGCGACGGGGAACACCGACGTTATCTTCGAAGACTCCGGCGTTGGCCGCGCGGCGTTTTTCGACGACCCTGGCAATAACATCGTTGGGGAAGTCCTGACCGGGATTGAGAACGTCATCGGCAGCGCTTTTTCCGACACCATCGAGGCCAGCGATACGTTGGCGATTAATAACACTTTCTCGGGCGGTGCAGGCAGCGATTTTCTCAACGGAGGCGCAGGCAACGACACGCTACTTGGCGGGACCGGGACCGACTTCCTCGATGGCGGGACGGGCAGAGATACACTTGATGGCGGCACTGGCAACGATCTGCTGACAGGCGGTGCGGGCGCCGACAGACTTATTGGAGGCAGCGGTTCCGATTCGATCCAATATGGTCTGTTCGGCAGCGTCACCGTCGACCTCGCGAACTCCAGTAACAATATTGGCATCGAGGCGGCCGGCGACACATACAGCAGTATCGAGAACATTTATTGCGGCAGCGGCAGCAACAACAGCGACACACTCAGAGGTAATGCCGGCAACAACATTCTATTCGGCGGCGGAGGGAGCGACACCTTGACGGGCCGCGCAGGAGCAGACACGTTCCTCTTCTCGAGCGATACGCAGACATTGGCATCGGCACCGGATTTGATTACGGATTTTGTACTATGGCACCGACAAAATCGATGTTGGCAGGATAGCCGACCCTCTATTTGCATTCTTAAACGGCGGCAACGCACTATTCACGCTTGCGGCCCCTGAGATTACTTTTGGGTTTGCCGTAGAAGGCGGACAAAATCGCACGATCATACTTGGCGATACCGACGGTGACGCCGAGGTAGAATTCGTAATCAAGTTGACGGGGTTCGTCTTCCTCACCGCCGCGGATTTCGTACTTTGAATGTTGCGCCGGCGCTTCATGCAGCTGCAGCGCGCCCTACTTCCACTCGACCTTCAACACTTGAAACGAGCGCGAGCCCTTGGGCGTCGTCACTTCCACGCTGTCGCCCTTATTCTTACCGATGAGCGCCCGGGCGATAGGCGACGAGATCGAAATCTTGCCATCGCGCAGATTGGCTTCGAGATCGCCGACAATGGTGTATTTGACCTTGTCGCCGGAATCGTCGTCTTCAAGTGATACGGTCGCGCCAAATTTAATGGTTTCGCCCGACATTTTCGACGTGTCGATGACGTCGGCGCGCGAAATCTTATCTTCAAGATCGGCAACGCGGGCTTCGTTCAGGCCCTGCTGTTCCTTGGCCGCGTGATATTCGGCGTTTTCCGAAAGGTCGCCATGGGCGCGCGCTTCCGAAATAGCGGCAATAATGCGCGGACGCTCAACCGCCTTGAGGCGCTGTAATTCGACCTCAAGGTTTTGGTGGCCCGCAATCGTCATGGGCACTCGTTCCATGGTCATCTCCGAACGTCTCCTTCAAGCCCGCACTAACGTGCAGCACGGACACAAGCACTTAAATCATCTGAAGAATGCAGTTGACCCGGGGGAATCCTGAACTCGCCAGAACTCGAAAGCTAAACCTAACCTGTCACTCGTCCCGGTGCGCGTAGCTTTGCAACGGAGCAACCTGAAGCGTACCAGACTTGAGAGCCTTGATCGCCCGCGTCACTGCCACGGCCCCCGCTAAAGTTGTATAATAAGGCACGTGCTGAAGCAAGGCCGAGCGGCGGATGTCTTTGCTGTCAGAGAGCGCTTTTGAACCCTCTGTTGTATTGAAAACAAGGTTGACTTCGCCATTTTTGATGGCATCGACCACGTGCGGGCGGCCCTCGAGGACCTTATTGATCGTCTCACAAACGACGCCGTTCGCTTCCAAGTGGCGCTTGGTTCCCCGCGTCGCGATAATTTTGAAGCCCATCGCCGCCAGGTCTTTGACAGGGGCGACGATGCGCGCCTTGTCGCTCTCCTTGACGGAAACGAACACGGTGCCAGTGAGCGGCAGCTTCTGGCCAGCGCCAATCTGGCTCTTGGCAAAGGCAACTGCGAAGTCGCGGTCGATACCCATGACTTCGCCGGTCGAGCGCATCTCAGGCCCAAGCGCCGGATCGACGCCGAGGAAACGGGCGAACGGGAACACGGCTTCCTTGACACCGACGTGATCGATCTGAGGCATCTTGAGTTTGAACGACGCGAGCGGCTTACCGGCCATGACCTCGGCCGCGATTGCCGCGATGGGCAGGCCAACAACCTTGGCGACGAACGGCACGGTGCGCGACGCGCGCGGATTGACTTCGAGAATATAGACGCGGCCGTCCTTGATCGCGAACTGCACGTTCATCAGGCCGACGACTTTGAGAGCAAGTGCCAGTTCGCGTGTCTGGCGCTCGAGTTCTTTGATGACCGCTGGCTCCAGCGAATAGGGCGGCAACGAGCACGCGCTATCGCCGGAGTGAATGCCGGCTTCCTCGATGTGTTCCATGATGCCGGCAACGAACGTATCCTTGCCGTCCGCCAAGCAGTCGACGTCGACTTCGACGGCATCCGTCAAATAGCGATCGACAAGCAGCGGACGCTTCGCGGAGACGACGAGTTCGGATGGGCTGTCGAGCGTTGCCGAAAGCCGCGCGATATAGCGGTCAATTTCGGCGCCGTCGTGGACGATTTCCATGGCGCGGCCGCCCAAGACGTACGATGGTCGGATGACGACCGGGTAGCCGATCTTGTCGGCAACGGCGCGGGCTTCCTTCGGCGTTTTGACGATGCCGCTGTCGGGCTGGGAAAGTTTGAGTTTTTGATCAGTGCTTTGAAACGGTCGCGGTCTTCGGCAAGATCGATGGCATCAGGCGATGTGCCCAAGATCGGTACGCCTGCTTCTTCAAGTGCACTCGCGAGCTTTAGCGGTGTCTGCCCGCCAAACTGCACGATGACGCCCTTGACCGTGCCGTTCGTGTTCTCAACGCGGATGATTTCCAAGAACGTCTTCGGCCGTCAGCGGCTCGAAGAACAAGCGGTCGGAGGTGTCGTAGTCGGTCGAAACCGTTTCCGGGTTGCAGTTGACCATGATGGTCTCGTACCCGGCCTTCGTCAGCGCAAAGCAAGCGTGGCAGCAGCAGTAGTCGAACTCGATGCCCTGGCCGATACGGTTTGGACCGCCGCCGAGGATGACGATTTTTTCTTTTGCAGCTGGGCGCGGCTTCGCAAACCGGCTTGTCGAAAAGTCCCGTTTCATAGGTCGAATACATGTAGGCGGTGGGCGAGGCAAACTCCGCCGCGCAGGTGTCGATGCGCTTGTAGACCGGATTGACGTCGAGCGATGTCCGCAATGAGCGCACGTCGGCTTCCGATTTCTTGGCGAGTTTAGCGAAGCGCGCGTCCGAAAAACCCATGGCTTTGAGTGCGCGCATTTGGTTCGCGGTTTTCGGCAACCCGTGCGCGATGACGCGTGCTTCGGTGTCGATGATGTCTTTGATCTGGGCCAGGAACCAGGGATCGATCTTGGAGAACTGATGCACTTCGTCGAGACTGAACCCGAGCCGGAAGGCTTGACCGACTTTCAAGAGCCGGTCTGACGTGGGCCGCGCAACAGCCGCGCGCACCACGTTCTTGTCGTCGCCTTGGCCGAGGCCTTCGAGTTGCACATCATCAAAACCGGAGAGCCCGGTTTCCATCGAGCGCAGCGCTTTTTGCAGGCTTTCGGCGAACGTGCGCCCGATGGCCATGGCTTCGCCGACGGATTTCATCGCCGTCGTCAGCGTCGTGTCGGCGCCGGCAAATTTCTCAAAAGCAAAGCGCGGGATTTTGGTGACGACATAGTCGATGGTCGGCTCGAATGACGCGGGCGTTGCCCCGCCCGTGATGTCGTTTTCGAGTTCGTCGAGCGTGTAACCGACCGCGAGCTTGGCGGCGACCTTGGCAATCGGAAAGCCGGTGGCTTTTGACGCGAGTGCGGACGAACGCGAGACGCGCGGGTTCATTTCAATGACGACGAGGCGGCCGTCTGCAGGGTTCACCGCGAACTGCACGTTGGATCCGCCGGTCTCGACGCCGATCTCGCGCAGAACCGCAATCGATGCGTCGCGCATGATCTGGTATTCTTTGTCCGTCAGCGTCAGCGCGGGCGCGACAGTGATCGAGTCGCCCGTGTGCACGCCCATCGGATCGAGGTTTTCGATCGAGCAAATGATGATGCAGTTGTCCGCCTTATCGCGGACGACTTCCATTTCGTATTCTTTCCACCCCAGCAAGCTTTCGTCGATCAGGATCTGGCCGACGGGAGACGCGTCGATGCCGGATCTGGCGATGAGTTCGAACTCCTCGCGGTTGTAGGCAACGCCGCCGCCTGTGCCGCCCATTGTGAAGGCGGGGCGGATGATGGCGGGCAAGCCAATCGTATCGAGGGCGCGCATGGCTTCGGCAAAACCGGCCGTGCGATCGTATCCGGTGATATGTCCGTCGGAACCGCGGATCGGCGTCGATGACGCGATCATGGCGCGCGGGCTTTCAAGGCCGATGCGATCCATGGCCTCGCGGAACAGCTTGCGGTCTTCCGCCATGTCGATGGCTTCGGCCTTGGCGCCGATCAGTTCAACGCCGAATTTCTTGAGCACACCCATTTCATCGAGCGCGAGCGCCGTGTTGAGCGCGGTTTGACCGCCCATCGTCGGCAGCAGGGCGTCGGGGCGTTCCTTCTCGATGATCTTGGCGACAATCTCAGGCGTGATGGGCTCGACGTAGGTTGCGTCCGCCATATCCGGGTCCGTCATGATCGTTGCCGGATTCGAGTTGACCAGGATGATGCGGTAGCCTTCGGCCTTCAGAGCCTTGCAGGCCTGGGTTCCCGAATAATCGAATTCGCACGCCTGGCCGATAACGATCGGGCCGGCGCCAATGATGAGGATGGATTTGATATCTGTGCGTTTGGGCATGTCAAAGGCGACTTCTATTGCAGGCGAGTGGCTTTGGCTATAGCCACGCGCCGGTTCAATGAAAAAGGTCTGGGAGCGTTCGTCCCCAGACCTTTAACGTCATGCCATGACAGCGATATTTAGCGTTTCGCCGCACCCTTTAGGCGGGCGGCATTTCGGGGAAATGGGGAATATCCGGGTTATCCGCATCCCAATCCGGGCGCCGCTTGTTGAAAACCACGAACTGGGGGGCTAAGTCCGCTCGAATCGTCGAGCGTTCCAGCGCGGATCAACGTGAGCCCCGCAAGCGCGGGCGACAGCATGATGATGGACGAACCGCAGTTCGGGCAGAATGTATTTGTGACCGGACGTCCGCCATCAGAGGTGTACGTGAAGGATTTGGAGTCGCCAGTGACCTTGACGTCTTCATTGGCATAAACAGCCGCCGTCATGGCGCTGGAACCGGTCGATTTCTGGCACATCTGGCAGTGGCACTTCGCAGCCGTCTTCATCTCGCGCGGGACTTCGTAGCGGACTTTGCCGCAAAGGCACCCGCCGGCACGCTTCGTTGCATCCGTCATCTGTTATTCCTCCAATCCACACTTCATCCATGCCACACGTAAAAATACGATTTTGGTGTACCGCCCGGTGCGGCGGGCCGCAACCGCGACCGAAGGACAAGCGACGGGGCGCGGCAAGCCCGCTCAGGGATCTTTCTTCTCAGGCGTTGCAGCCGGTACCGCCGGGGCTGGAGCGGCGTCCGGTGCCGGAGCCGCAACGACGTCTTTCGGAGGTTCGATTCTGAGATCGAGCGGGTAGCTGTAGCTCGTTTTAAATAGCGGCTTGTCCTCGCGTCCCGGCGACAGAATGGCGTTGCTGACCGGCAAGCCGGTAATCGCGTCGACGTAGAACATTCTATAGGCTTCGTTCTTCGGCGCGTTGCTGTCTTTCACCGGCTCGTCTTCGAGCCTGTAGCTCATCACGTCTTTGCCTTCGAACTTCGTCTTCCCCTTACAGCTATAGTTGCCAACGCTGTCTTGCTGGATGAGGACGTTTTCGCGCACCTGAGAGATGATCTGATTGGTGATCTCGTCGGGGAGAACTTGCCAGCCCTTGCCTTCCGAGCCCCATGCCGATTTGCCAACGAGGATGGTTTCCTGCAACGCGTTGGTTGCCGTCACCGTTACTTTCTGGTGCATGCGGTCGGGCAGAACATAATCAATGGTCATGTTCGTCGGACCGTTTTCCGTGATCATGTTCGTCTCCATGCGGAACCACGACGACTTGCGCAGTTTCTGCAGGGCGGAGGACACCTCGTCGCGGCACGGATTGGCGTTTTCTTTCTCGTCGGGCTTAGCCTCTTGAGCGAGCGGTGCATGCCAAGTTGCGAGTATCGCGGCAAGGGCGAGAAGCGAGCGGCGCATGCAGTCCTCCAGAGATGTCTTCCGGAGGGGTTATACGCGTAACCCGGCAGGTTTCGATCTTAAAATTGCGAAAGGTTTACGAGCGGCCTGCAACGCCTGCGCGCCCGCTCCCGCCCCTCGGCCCTATTCCGGCTTTTTGGCCTTCATGGCTTCGCACGGGTCCGTGCGCGAGGCCCGTGGGGTAAAGATCACGTAGTCAGCCGCGGGCTTGCCGTCGGGGTCCACGGGGCTATAGGCACCGGGATCGGTCTTGCCCTCTTCCACTTCGACGAGCTGGATAGACAACGTCTTCATGTCTGGCTTGCGCTGTGCCAGATACCAGGCCACGCCCCGGTCTTTGCGGACATGGTTATTGCCGGCAATGAGGAGGGTCGAACCTCGCTTTGAGATAGCCGTGATGACCCCGTCGGCGAGTGTTGCATCGCGAAAGCGCTGCGCATACGCCATGCCGCCGAGTGCTTCTTTCGGCATGGCGTTGCAGTGGGCCGTTTCGATTTCGGCGAGCGATGCCGCGTCTTGCTTTTCGCCAAGCGGCTTGTCGAGCGCGAGACGGGTCTTGTCTTCGGCAGATACGCCCGCTTCGCCGCCCTTGGCCACGGTTTTGACCGTCTCAAGCGGAGCGTCGCCGGCAAAGATCGGTTGTGCCCCTTTGAGGATGGCGAGGAACAGTGGGTCATAGTTGTATTTGGACCAGCCACCCTTTTCCCAATCAACCGCCGTCTTCAGCTTATCGAGATCGCCGTCCTTATAATTTTTCGATGTCTCGCGCCAGAAGGTGTCAAGTACGGCGGACTTGTCATTGCTCACCTGTTCCATGGTGACGGAAGCAAAGTTGCTCATGCCAAGGCGCGAGCGCAAATCGTGATGCAAGGGGTTGTCGTGCACTTCTCCAAACATAACCGCGCCGCCCGCGACAACCGTTGCGCGGATATCTTCACGCATCGACAGCCAGCCCTTGGCATCGCACGTCTTGGCGCTCTCCTTGAGGCGGCCCGGTTCGGCAATGTGGATTTGTCCGCAGAGCGGATGCCCGCATGTTTTGGTCCATTCCGCCAGTAGATTGAAGACCGGTCCGCGCGGGAATTCGCAGGCGATCGCGTTGACGGGCAGAAGGAACAGGAACGAGAGGACAAGGGTTAAAGCGCGCACGGGATTTCCTCTTGGTGTTGGCTCAGCCCCTCAAGACCATAAAAAGCGGGACCGGGCAATGATACGAGTGTCTGGGATACGAGTGTCTGGGATACGAGCGTCTGGTGGCGGTAGATTGGGTGAACAGGCCTGCCAAAAACAAGACGCTATTGCTTAGCGGACGACTCTAGCCGCAATTCAGCTTAACTTTAACGCCCCCAGGCTGACGGTGAGCTGGGGCAGCGCCATTGGCGCAACGGTTTCGCTGGGTCCATGGATTGAAACATTCCCATACCCTTCGGCTCCGGGGCCGAGGTGCACCGTGGTTTCCAGCCTATTAGCGTCGATCACCCAATACTCCGGAACACCGAGCGACGAATAAATCTTGGCTTTGCGCTCGCGGTCATAGCGCAAACTTGAATCCGAAATCTCGACAACGAGAAATGCGTCGGACGGCAAAACGTAACTCGGAGACGCGCCCAATTTATAAAGCACAAGATCGGGCTCCAGATATAGGTCACCGCCCGGCCGCCAGCCAAGTTCAATGCTGATTTCGCAATCCTCAGGCACACGCCGCATGAATGCATTAAGCAGTTTAGTCTTGACGGCTTCGTGCCGCCCACCCTTCGAGTGCATCGGCACCATCTCTCCGTCGATAAGTTCGACGCGATCATCCTCGCCGATCAGCCCGACCTCGACCATCTGATCGAATTCGGCAAGCGTCCATCGCCAGCGCGGCAGACCTTCTGCTGCCTGCGACGGCTGTCTCGAAAACAGGGTCTTAGGAATCTCGTTCATGGGCCCAGTCTAACGCAAAATATGGCCGAGCTAAAGCCGTTTACCTTGGCCTATCGCTCCCTGATCGCCTTCTCGCCTTTAGCCGCGCGCATCATGTTGGTGAAGCGCGTAAAGAGGTAATGGCTGTCTTGCGGACCCGGGCTCGCTTCCGGGTGATGCTGTACGGAAAATACCGGCTTGCCTTCGAGCGCAAGCCCGCAGTTCGATCCGTCGAACAATGATACGTGCGTTTCGACGACGCCTTTGGGCAGGCTGGCTCGATCCACGGCGAAGCCGTGGTTCATCGATACAATCTCGACCTTGTTGGTGGTGAAATCTTTGACAGGATGATTGGCGCCGTGGTGGCCCTGGTGCATTTTTTTCGTCGTGCCGCCAAGCGCGATGCCGAGCATCTGGTGCCCTAAGCAAATGCCAAACACCGGCTTGCCGCTGGCAACGAGCTTCTTGATCTCGGGCACGGCATATTTGCCGGTCTCGGCCGGATCGCCGGGGCCGTTCGACAAGAACACGCCATCGGGTTTGCGCGCGAGCACATCCTCCGCCTTGGCGGTGGCCGGCAGCACAGTCACTTTGCAGCCGGACGACGCGAGGCAGCGCAAAATATTGGTCTTCAAGCCGTAATCGATGGCGACGACATGGAACTCCGGGTTCTCATGGCGCACATGGCCCTTGCCCCAGGCCCAGCGCATTTCATCCCAAGTGTACGATTGTCCGGTCGTGACGTCGGGCACGAGATCCATGCCGACGAGACCCGGCCAGTCCTTGGCCTGCTTCTTCAGCTTATCGAGATCAAATTTGCCAGAAGGCTCGTGCGCGATGACGCCGTTCGGCATGCCTTTTTCGCGAATGCGCGCCGTCAATGCGCGCGTATCGACATTGGTGATGCCGATGATGCCGCGCGCCTTGAGCCACGCATCGAGATGTTCTGCTGAGCGGTAGTTGGAAGGTTCCGTGATATCGGCGCGCAGCACGCAACCGCGCACGCCGGACCGCGATGCCAAATTCGATGTTTCGCTGTCTTCCCTGTTGGCGCCGACGTTGCCGATGTGCGGAAACGTGAACGTGACGATCTGCCCGGCATAGCTCGGGTCGGTCAGAATTTCCTGGTACCCGGTGATCGCAGTATTGAAGCACACTTCCGCAACCGCCGATCCCGTTGCGCCAATACCCATACCGCGAATGACCGCGCCGTCGTCCAGCACGAGACAGGCCGTTGCGACGGGATCGCTCCAGGGCTTTGGCGAAGATTGCGGATTGGATTTGAGATCGGTCATCGACGGCATATCTCGCGTTGTTCGGGCCGCGTTGGTGTGGTGCCGCGCGTCCGCGCGTGCGGCAAATTCAGAATGTGGTCCCGAGGTGAAATTTGGCCGGACCCTAGGCGAAGGCCGGAAGGAGGTCAATTGCGCCCAAATGCGCGCCTCTCCCGGTGTTTTGAGCCCTATCGGCTTGAACCGGAGACGCGCACGCCCTACACCCACGCGAAAGGCTCAAGGAGAATAGACATGCGCGCCAAGATTTCGAGCGATCTCAAGGAAGCCATGAAGGCCGGCGAGAAGTCAAAAGTCGGCGTGCTGCGCTTGATCAACGCTGCGATTCAGACGGCGGAAATCGAAGCCAAGAAGACCATCGATGAGGCGGCCGTCCTTGCCGTCATGACCAAAATGGTGAAGCAACGGCGCGATTCCATCGAGCAGTTCACGAACGGCGGCCGCGCCGATCTCGCCGACATCGAGAAGGCCGAGATTGTGATTATCGAAGCCTATTTGCCGAAACAGATGGATGACGCAGCCGTTGCTGCGGCGATTACTGCCGCCGTCACGGAGTCAGGTGCCGCGGGCCCCAAGGACATGGGCAAGGTGATGGCCGTTTTGAAAGCCAAATACGCGGGCCAGATGGACTTCCAGAAAGCCAGTGCTTCCGTCAAAGACCTACTCAAGTAGGCATCAACAGGTGAAATTTTGCCTCTGTGAACCCGACAGCTTGTGGAAAGCGGGTAGAGCCTTCATTTGGCAACTGTTCCACGTCACCACCTCAGACCGAATCACTTAAAGCAGACCTTGAGTGATTCGCAGTTTGCGGGAGCGCGGCCGACTTGAGTGGACGGTTTACACCACAGTTACTCGACGAGATCCGCGCCCGGCTTTCCGTTAGCCAGGTCGTCGGCCGCAAAGTCGCGCTCAAAAAAGCGGGACGCGAATATCGCGGCCTCTCGCCTTTCAAGACGGAAAAATCGCCGTCGTTCTTCGTCAACGACCAAAAGGGTTTCTACCACTGTTTTGCCTCCGGTGAGCACGGCGACATCTTCACGTTTGTGATGAAAACCGAGGGATTGGATTTCCCCGAAGCGGTCGAGCGCCTGGCGGCGGAAGCCGGTGTGCCGCTGCCCAAAAAGGAAGAGTACAACCCCGAGCGCGAAGATCAGCGCGACCGGCTCTACCGGCTGTTGGAAACGTCCGCGCGCTACTTCGAAGAAAGTTTGCGCGGCGGCCTGGGCGGCGAAGCACGCCGCTATCTCGACAAGCGCGGTCTCGCCCCCGAAACGATTGCCGCGTTCCGGCTTGGCTTTGCTCCGAATTCGCGCACGGCACTCAAAGCACATTTGAAGAGCCAGGGTTTCCCGGACGCCGATATGGCCTTGTCCGGCATGCTCATAGCAGGCGACGATATCCCCGAACCCTATGATCGCTTCCGCAATCGCGTGATGTTTCCGATCCTCGATCTTAAGGGCCGGGTGATCGCGTTCGGCGGACGGGCGCTCGAAAAGGACGCGCCAGCGAAATACTTGAACTCGCCCGAAACGCCGCTCTTCCATAAAGGCCACGTGCTCTTCAACGCCACGCGCGCACGGCCTGTCGCGCATGACAAGAACCGCGTTATTGCGGTTGAAGGTTACATGGACGTGGTGGCGCTGTACGAGGGCGGCTTCCACGAAGCGGTCGCGCCGCTCGGTACGGCCTTGACCGAAGAACAGGTCAAGCTGCTCTGGCGCATGGTGCCGGAGCCGACGCTTTGTTTCGACGGCGATAGCGCGGGTAAGAAGGCGGCGTTCCGTGCGGTTGATACGGCACTGCCGCATCTCAAACCGGGCCACAGTTTGAAGTTCGCGTTTCTGCCCGACGGCCTCGATCCCGACGATCTGATCCGCCAACAGGGCACGGCGGCGATGTCGGCAATCCTCGACAAAACGAAACCGCTGATTGACGTGCTTTGGGAACGCGAGACGGCCGCGCAGCCACTCGAGACGCCGGAACAGCGCGCGTCGCTTGAAGCGCGGTTGAGGACACTTTCCACCAGCATCGCCGACCCGCTGGTGCGTATCCATTACGAGCGTGAGCTGCGCGACCGCCTCTTCCAGCTCGGCCGCCGCGGTCCGGGCGGGCGCAATTCTGGCACCTACGTCGGCTCCTATGTTTCGGGCGGCCAGGGGCAAACCCAGGCGCGGCGTGGCGGCTATGGCGGCCAGCCAAGGCAAGCGGTCGCCCCCGATTGGCGCCAGCGAGAGCGCCAGCGGCTAAGTGACCGGCCCCTGCGTTTCCAGCCCCCGGCCCCGCCCCCCGGTACCGCCAGCCCGGAGCTAACCGGGATCATGAATGCGCTACCCGCCCGGGAGGCACTGATATTAAAGGCAGTTCTTAACCATCCCTGGCTGATCGAGCAGTATTCCGAGGCTTTGGCCGAACTTTCCTTCTCGGCCGCAGCCCTTGCAGCGCTGCGCGACGAAATCCTCAATCTGCATGCAACGACGAATTCCCTTGACACTTCAACTCTGCGCACCCAATTGAGCAAAACGGGGGTTTCCAAAGTGGTGGACCTCGTCGCGCGAACGATTACGCACACAAGCGACCGTTTTGCCGAACCAGAGGCGTCCACCACTGACGTCGAAACCGGCTGGCGCCATGTCCTGGCGCTGCACCAACGTCATGGCAATCTTGAGCTCATGCTCAAGGGGGCCGAAGAGGCGTGGTGCAAGGACTGCACGGAAGAAGCTTGGGCGCGGCTTTCGGACATTCAGCATCAAATCGCAGTCATGGCCGCCGCAGAACATTTTGATAACACCGGACAACACCGTGTTGAAACGGTGGATCAGACAATGAATCAGACGGTGAAACGCGCAAGTTAATAGAAATTCGCAGGGTTACAGCCCGATCCAGACCTGGTCTGGCAGGGGTGAAGGTGACCGGCAGCACAAAAACCGCTTCTCCACCCTATAGGTAGAAGCCCTTGGTTGATTTTGAAGGATAGCGATGGCACGCGCACAGCAGGCAACGCAAAAGAGCGAAGATCAGACCCCGGCCGCGGGCGAAACCCCTGATCGCGACAGTCCACTGCTCGATCTCTCCGATCAAGCGGTCAAAAAGCTGCTCAAATCGGCCAAGGCCCGGGGCTACGTCACCCTCGACCAGCTGAACGCCGTGCTGCCTTCCGAGGAAGTGTCCTCGGAGCAGATCGAAGACATCATGTCGATGCTCTCCGACATGGGCATCAACGTCGTCGAGACCGACGAAGGCGAAGAAAAAGAGGAAGGCGCCGAAGACGCCCCTGACGAAGAAGAGAGCCGGGCGCTTGTCGCCTCGCAGAACGCGCTCGTCAAAGCCGAAGCCAAGGCCGAACCTTCCGAGCGCACCGACGACCCCGTGCGCATGTACTTGCGCGAAATGGGCTCCGTCGAATTGCTCTCGCGCGAAGGCGAAATCGCCATCGCCAAGCGCATTGAAGCCGGCCGCGAGGCTATGATTGCGGGCCTGTGCGAAAGCCCCCTCACCTTCCAGGCCATCATCATCTGGCGCGACGAATTGAACGACGCCAAGATCTTGCTGCGCGACATCATCGATCTCGAAGCGACCTACGAGGGGCCCGAAGCCAAATCGCCGCCGGCCGTTGGCGGTGAGATGGAGGTCGCAGCACCCATCCCCGTCCCCGGCGCGCCAGCTGCTGAAGGCGAAGGCAGCGAGGACGACGACGAGTTTGAAAACGCCATGTCGCTTGCCGCAATGGAAGCCGAACTGAAACCGAAGGTACTCGAGACCTTTGACAAGATCGCCAGCACCTACAAGAAGCTGCGCAAGCAGCAGGACAAGAAGCTTGAGCAGCAGGTCGCGGGCGAACAAGGCACGCGCCAGCAGCAGAAGGCTTACGAAAAGCTGCGCGAAGAAATCGTCACCGACGTGAAGTCGCTCTCGCTCAACAACAACCGTATCGAAAGCCTCGTCGAGCAGCTCTATTCGATCAACAAGCGCCTGATCGGTCTTGAAGGCCGCCTGATGCGCTTGGGCGACAGCTACGGCGTGCCGCGCCAGATCGTTCATCGACGAATATTTCGGCAACGAGCTGGATCAGACCTGGCTCGACCGCATGGGCACCAACGGCAAGAAGTGGACGCAGTTCGTCAAGAACGAGCGCCCGCAGATCGAAACCATCCGCGGCGACATCCACCAGCTTGCGACCGACACGGGGCTTGAAATCCCCGAGTTCCGCCGCATCGTCAAAGCCGTGCAGAAGGGCGAGCGCGAAGCCCGCCAAGCGAAAAAGGAAATGGTCGAAGCCAACCTGCGCCTCGTCATCTCAATTGCGAAAAAATACACCAACCGCGGCCTGCAGTTCCTCGATCTCATCCAGGAAGGCAACATCGGCCTGATGAAAGCCGTCGACAAGTTCGAGTACCGGCGCGGCTATAAGTTCTCGACTTACGCGACGTGGTGGATCAGGCAGGCGATCACGCGCTCGATCGCGGATCAGGCGCGCACCATCCGCATTCCCGTGCACATGATCGAGACGATCAACAAGATCGTGCGCACGAGCCGCCAGATGCTGCACGAAATCGGCCGCGAGCCGACGCCGGAAGAGTTGGCTGAAAAGCTGGCCATGCCGCTCGAAAAAGTGCGCAAGGTTCTGAAAATCGCCAAGGAGCCCATTTCGCTCGAGACGCCGATTGGCGACGAAGAAGATTCACACCTCGGCGACTTCATCGAAGACCGCAACGCCATTCTGCCGATTGAAGCGGCGATCCAATCGAACCTGCGCGAAACGACGACGCGGGTTTTGGCGTCGTTGACGCCGCGCGAAGAACGCGTGCTGCGCATGCGCTTCGGCATCGGCATGAACACCGACCACACGCTCGAAGAAGTCGGCCAGCAGTTCTCGGTCACGCGCGAACGCATCCGCCAGATCGAAGCGAAGGCGCTGCGGAAGCTGAAGCATCCGAGCCGGTCAAGGAAGCTCAGGAGTTTCTTGGATAATTGAACTCGACGTGATCCCGGCTCGGCGCGACTGCGCGTGCCGCGCATTCACTTGGCCGGGAACGCGGGTAGTGTAGTTTGCGCGCCCGCAGTTACGTGCATCCCCGGAGATCGTTCACGCCACAAGCAACGGTGTCATCCTAGGGCTTGTCCCTAGGATCCATTTGTCCGCTTGTTCTGTCGTTCGAGCATGAGGCGCGATGGATCCCGGATCGGTTCGCGTCATGTATGACGCGGTCCGGGCAGGCTCTAGGCACGAGGCCGAGGATGACAATGGGGCCGAGGGCCGCAATGTATCGGCCGCTTACTCCGGAGGTTCCCCCTCCACCAACCCCGCAACAATCCGATTGACCACCGGCGTCACGACCATCAGCGCCGGAAAGGCGACGCACCACGACATCGCCCACGCGACCGGCCAGACTTCGAAAGAAATTTGGCGCGAAGCCGATACTGCGCAGCGTCGAAATCCCCGACACGATGCACGTCATGAACAGAGACAGAATGACGAGCCCGAGAATGGGCGCGTAACGCGCGGGCAATTTCGCGCGGCTCCGAGGCGCAAAGTTTGTCATTGCAGCCTACTCCGCCATCTTCCTCGCCCGAACCGCCGAACGCGGTCGGGAAGTCCTTGAACTTCGGCAGGCCGTCTTTGATCTGCAGCGTCTTCTCTGAATAGTAGACGTGCAGGCCCGGCTTGTGGGGGAATGTAGGAATTGTGGCTGCGTACACATCGACCAGACCGAACGTCGGATGGTTGGTCATGACATGACCGCCGCATTTCGTGCACCACTTGCGCTCGCTGATCTCGGTCTTGGCGAATGTGGCGATCTTCTCCGCCCCCGCCGTCACTTTAACTTGGCCCGGCTCCCAAAGCGAAAACGCGTTGACTGGCGCCGCCGACCACGAGCGGCACGAATTGCAATGGCAGTAACCCATCGCGTGGGGCTCGCCCGAAACTTCAATTTTCACCGTTCCGCAGAAACATTCGCCCTTATGCACCGGCATGGCAACTCTCCCTGTTGCCCAACAAAAGCAACTTACCTATGAATGGAGGCCACGGCCATAGTCCCGATGTCCCGGCATGTCCAACGGCTTTGGTCAATCTGGCGCCGCAATCGAGAGCGGCTTCCCCTTCTCGACGACATACGTGTTGAGCAGGATCGTTCCATCTGGTCCCGCCTTGCCGCCGTGGATGGCGTAACCGGGCAGATCCTTGCTCTCGCCCGCGACGCGCTTGGCGGGTGCCTCGCCGTCAAACAGATAACGTCATCTCGCCGAAGAGCACGTAACTCGCCTGCGGCCCTGGATGCGAATGTCGCGAGACCTCGTAGTTGGCCGGAAATTCAACGCGCAGAAGGATTGTCTCGTAGGTCGTGCCCGGCACGTCGAAACGCTGCAGGATTTTTTGCGCGAGTTTCGGCGCTACTTGGGGCGACACATCTCCCGCCGCGGCGCGGGCAGCAAGGGCAATCGCAAAAGCGAGAGCAAAGGCGCCAACAGCAAATCGCATTGCTATGAGCCATCGTGGCGGCATGGGAGACTCTTCATTTCGCTGGCTCTGCCGGAATTGGCGCACCCGACGCGTCAACCTTCGTCATGAAGGGCTTGCCCTTTTCCAAAACGTAGCTGTTCAGCAGCGCCACGCCCTTAGGCCCGACCTTGGCGGAGTGGATGATGCCCGGCGCGAAGTATGACGTATCGCCCGGCTTCAAGACTTTCGGGTCTTGTCCGTCGAGAATGAGCGTGATTTCTCCCTCGAGCACATAGCTGGCTTCAGGTCCCGGATGCGTGTGCCGGTCGACGACATAGTCCGGTACAAACTCGACCTTCATGAATGTCGTCTCGTAGTTCGTGCCGGGCACGTCGAACTTCTGCAGGATCGTGCGCTTGATGCCGGGGGCAGCCTGCGTGATGGCCGGCGGTTTGGGTTGCTCCTCGGCCCACGAGGCCTGCGGCATCGCAACGAGGGCGCACAGCGCCAGGGCCGGGAATGCGATTTTCATAGTCAAGTTCTCCCCAATCATCACGGTTGCCACAGGCCCGGAGCTTCGCGCATACTCCAAGAAAATGGAACTGAAATTCAATGTCCGGAAGTCTCACCCCATGAAAATTGTGCCATGAAAATTGTGCCATGAAAATCGACCTGACTGGAAAGACCGCTCTCGTCACGGGCTCGACGGGTGGCATCGGCTTTGCCATTGCCAAGGGCTTGGCTGGCGCTGGCGCAACCGTGCTGATCAACGGCCGTAAGGCTGATAAAGTTGCAGCGGCCGTCGCGCGCATACAAGGCCTAATGCCAGGGTGCAAATTTCTGGCGGCACCCGGCGACGTCTCGACCGCGGAAGGCTGTGAGGCAGCTGTCAAACCCGCGCGCGAAATAGATATCCTTGTCAACAACGCGGCGACGTTTGAGCCAAAGGATTTTTTTGAGATTCCTGATAGCGATTGGATGCACTACTTCGAAACAAACGTGCTTTCCGGTATCCGCCTCTCACGCATGCTCATGCCCGGCATGTTCAAGCGCGACTGGGGCCGCGTCGTTTTCATCTCGTCCGAGTCCGCTGTTCAGCTGCCGACCGAGTTTCTGCACTACGGCGTCACCAAGACATCTCAGCTCGGCGTGTCGCGCGGGCTCGCGGAGTTGACCAAGGGCACGAACGTCACGGTCAACGCCATTCTTCCCGGTCCGACGCGCTCCGACGGCGCCGAAGGCTTTCTCGAAGCGCTTGCCAAGCAAGCGGGTATCAGCACCGACGATATGGCAACAAATTTCGTCAAGACGCACCGGCCCTCGTCCCTCATCCAACGCTTCGCAAGCGTCGAGGAAGTCGCTAACATGGTGGTCTATACTTGCTCGAAAGAAGCGTCCGCCACAAACGGCGCGGCGTTGCGCGTTGACGGCGGCGTTCTGAGATCGATGGTGTAACGCGTGGAGAGATCACAAACGCCCCATGAATTTCACGTCGTCGTAACGGCGTCCGCGCTGCATCTCGTGCGGCGTGCGCACGTAGCGCCACAGGCCTTTGAGACCGAATACCCAGATTTCAAGACATCGCTCGGCCCGCACGACCGCGACGGACTGCTCGATACGTTTGAGAACGAATGGCCCGACGTGCTGCTCATCAGGCGCAAGGACATCATGGGCTTTCTTGACGGAAGTGCCGCCGCCTTAACGCTCTAGGGCGTCAAGCCCGCTGGATTTTCTCCCCGCTTGATCCCGAGCGTGTTACGCTCGACGAGGGCTCCGGCCCGGCATTCATGACGCAGCTGCGGCGCACAAGGAGCGGACTTTGCAAACAATCCAATTAATTTATGCGTCCCAGCCTTTCGGTTTTGACGATCTAGCGTTGAGCGGCATCTTGAATACGGCCCGCAAAAACAATCAGCGCGACGGCATCACAGGCGCCCTGATCTGCCGCGAGGATCTTTACTTGCAAATGCTCGAAGGCCGGCGCGACGTCGTAACTGCGTTATTCGCGCGCATTTTGCACGATGACCGGCACACACAAGTGATCAGCTTATGGACGGGAGATATCGAGACGCGATTATTTCCCGAATGGGCGATGCGGCACGATCCGGCGAAAAGCTGGATGTGGACTGCAGACCAGGTGACGGCGGGCGCGATCGAGCGTGCCTCATCGGATGAAGTTCGCGGCGTCTTTACGAGGTTGGCAACTGAGCCGCCGGATGGACCGCAGAAATGTCCGGCCGCATAAGACCGGCGATCACAGGCGCGCTCGTGCGGCCTTAAGCGACCGACACGATCACAGCGCGGCCGGCTCCGGCGCGGACGTCGTCGCCCTCTCGTTTGCCCAAAAGCGCTTGAGCCAGCGGCGAGACGTAGGAAAGCGTTCCCTTGGCTGGGTTGGCTTCGTCCTCTCCGACGATGCGAAACGTTTGGCGGCGCCCGTCTTCGCGTTCGATTGCAACTGTCGATCCAAAGTGTACGGCGCCGTCCGCGCCGGGGAGGGTCTGGACTTCGGCCGTTGCGCGCCGCGCGGTCCAGTATCTCAAGTCCCGGGCAACACGTTGCAGCGCTATTCTGTCGGCGGCGGCCTGTGCGCTTGCGTAGTCCGCGCTTAAGCGATCGACCTCGGCCTCGATGTGCTGCAACCCCTCAATTGTTACAAGATTAGCGTGCCCCGAGATCAGCCGGTCTGGCAGATCTTCGTTGCTCATGCCCCCATCGTCGTCTTTGACGAATGCTCTGCTCATGAACCAAGTATAGACCCTATTTCCGATACGCCCAAATGCAGCTTTTCCAGCACAATTTTCAGTGCATTTTATTGTTAACTGAAACCATCATGGCGCAATGCCGCTTGCGCCGCCTGCAGTCTGGTGCTTCCATATAACGAGCTGACAGGAGGCAATGTCATGGCCGCGATTTCGTCTATTCCTTTGCAGCGCAATGCGCCCGATGGCGTCGTCAAGATCGACCTCGACGAACGCGCGTTTCTGTTTCCGCAAACCAAAAGCCTGACGCAGCTGCAGATCTTCGTTCACAAGCCGTCGCTTATCCGCTTTGAAGTCGTCTACGCCTTCAACCACGCGCACGCGAGTTCGGCCCTCTTCGATATCAACGTTCAAGAGTGCGCCGAACTCTCGCGCCGTCTTGTTGAAGCGGTCTACCGTGCGCAATCGACGCAAATTGTGACGGACGGCATCAGCGTCGCCATGACGGTCGCACCGAACGGCTACATCATTCAGATCAACGAGCACGCGGCTTCGACCGAAATGTTTATCGGTACGGGCTCTATCTGGCGCGTCCTATCCGGCATCGCCCGCGCCGTCGATCTGCTCGCGCCGAGTGCCAGTCATTGAACCGGCAATCACGTTGGCTCACTCTTTGCTCACTCAGGTTACTCACTCACGTTACTCAATCAGCGGCGCTTGATTGCAACATGCGCCGCACCGCTCCGAGCGCTGCAGCCGCCATCCAAAAGCCCGCCATCAGGGCCGCGAAGCCGATGCCCAACATCAAATAGTCCGTGAACGCGTGCTGGAGCGCGTTCCAAGCGCGATAGCGTATTGGCCAAGGCTTGGGTGCCAAGTTTTCGCGCAACGCAACCTTAACCGTGCAAAGCTCGTTCTGGCTATCGAACTCCCCAAGCGAGACGCCCAGATCTTGAATTTGCTGTTCAATCTCAGTCAGCCGGTTCTGTACGACGACGCGCTCTTCAGTCGAGCCGCCGCCCGTGCGCAATTCTTCGAGTGCGGCCCTCGCCTTCTCGAGCGTCTGCCGCTTTGCCTTCAGTTGAAGGTACTCATTCGTCTTGTCGTTCTTGACGACCTCTATCGAGGTGTTCTTGCCGACAAGCCGGGCGGCCTCCACGAAGACATCGAAGCGATCGGGCGGCACGCCTATGCCAAGTTGTAACGACCGGCTCACCTTCAAGGCCAACAGCACGCTCCATCTGCAGCACTGCTTTGTTTGCGCCAATCATATCCAGGAGATGCTTGCGGTCCTCGCTGAACGTTCGCGTGACTTGTGACAGGCTGCCGATTTTCTCGTAGCGTTCGTTCTCCGGGCTTCCCGGTCCAACCGCACCTAAGCCGTCGCCCGCTGGCATACCTTTCTGGCGCCCCGACGCATAGTTCTTGCGCGTCAGTTCGAAGCTCGCCGCTCCCGGCATGGCTTGTTCCATGTCGAGGCCAAGGTTCTCGATATTGCCTCTCGGGCCGAGCGTCGCAAATCTGATGGCAAAGAGTCCAAGAAACACCGCAGCGGACAGCAGGGCAGCTCGCTTAAAATTCCACCGCATGTTTGCCTCTTCGATTGACGCCCCGCCGCATCAGAGCTGTTAAACATGGCGGCAATGTGCAGGAAACGGGTGCGCGCCGGCGGGATGCGAGCCCCAGCGGCAATTGAATTGGTCACGAAGTGGCTTGAGATTTACGCCATTGACAATCTCTGCGACGATCACTGCAAAAACCAGGACTTAGACCTAAATGCCGCGTTTACCGAAAGTTCGCACCGCATGGAACAGATAACGGCGACCTGCTAGAGAGACTGCCAGAGATTCTCATGCCGAACCCGGAGACCCCCATGGAAGACACCCCCATCGAAAGCGCCGCCCGCATGGAAGCCGCGTCGCTCATTCGCGACTACTACGCCGCGTTCAACAAGGGCGACACGGAAGGCATGCTCAAGTACCTGACGGAAGATGTCATCCATGACATCAACCAGGGCGAACGCCGCCAGGGCAAAGACAAGTTCCGGGCCTTCAACGCCCGCATGACACACAACTATAAGGAAGAGCTGAAAGACGTTGTCGTCATGGTCTCAAAGGACGCAACACGCGCCGCAGCCGAATTCAACGTGCACGGGATCTACAAGAACAACGACGAAGGATTGCCGCCCGCGACTGGACAGAAATACGTGCTGCCCGCCGGCACCTTCTTCGCCATTCGCGACGGCAAAATTGCGCGCGTGACGACGTACTACAATTTGACCGACTGGATCACGCAGGTCGCGGGCTGATCGCGAGGCGCTGCGCGCAATGGAAGTGAAAAAGAAGCTCGATGTGAAATCCGTGACGGGCGAGGACATAACCAAAATCCTCCCCGATCTCGCGCGTCTGCGCATCACGGTGTTCCGCGACTGGCCGTATCTCTATGACGGTACACTCGATTATGAAGAGAAGTATCTCACCAAATTTGCCTCAGCCAAAGGCGCGGTCGTCATCTGTGCGTATGACGGGGATGCGATGGTCGGGGCATCAACCGGCGCGCCCATGATCGAGCACGCGGACGAGTTCGGGGAGCCGTTTAAGAAGGCCGGATACGATCTCGCGAAGATTTTCTATTGCGGCGAGAGCGTGCTGTTAAAAAGTCATCGCGGCTATGGCTTGGGGCACGCCTTCTTCGACGGCCGCGAAGCCCAAGCTCATAAACTCGGCGGCTTCACCCATTCGACGTTCTGCCGGGTCGTGAGGCCTGATGATCATCCCTTGAAGCCTGCCGATTATGCGCCTCTCGATCCATTCTGGAACAAACGCGGCTATTTCCCCGTTGATGGAATTATCGCGACATACGACTGGAAAGAAATTGGTCAGGCGAACGAAACCCCGCACAAAATGCAATTCTGGATGAAGACGCTCTAATCCCCTCTCCCCGTCCTTACGGGGAGAGGGAGTCTGCCCGCCCTTGGATCACACCACATGCCCATAAACTCAGTCCTCAAAGTCGCCAGCGCCCAATACCCGATCGGCGAGCCTCACTCGATCCATGAGTGGGAAGACAAGATTTGCCTGTGGGTGAAGTCCGGCGCGGCGACGGGCGCAGCGCTCCTGGTGTTTCCGGAATATGCCGCGATTGAGCAGGCCGCTGCCTTTGGCCCCGAAGTTTACGGTGACCTCAAGCTCACTCTCAAAAAAGTTGCAGAACTCGCGGGCGCCCGAGTAGCACTCCACGTCGAACTCGCGAAGAAACACAACGTCCACATTCTCGTTGGTTCAGGCCCCGCGCTGAAATCGGACGGGCGCTTCGTCAACGCGGCGCAGCTTGTGACACCAAAGGGCGATATCGGCGAGCAGGAAAAGCTCGTCATGACGCCGTTCGAGCACGACTGGGGAATCTCAGTGGGCGGACCAGTGCGCGTCTTCGATACGGCCATCGGCACGTTTGGCATCGCCATTTGTTACGACAGCGAGTTCCCGCTGCTTGTGCATGCCATGGCGGACGCGGGCGCCGAAGTCGTGTTGGTTCCGTCCTGCACCGAACGCATATCCGGTTATCATCGCGTGCGCACGGGATCGCTTGCCCGCGCGCTGGAAAACACCATTGCGACTGTGCAAAGCCCAACAGTCGGCGACGCGCCGTGGTCCCCCGCCGTCGATTTTAACGCAGGCGCGGCTGGCATTTACGTGCCTTCTGAGCATGGCGTCTCCAACTCCGGCATCATCGCGGAAGGCACACTCAACAAGGCCGAATGGGTGACGGGCACGGTCGATCTCGCGCGGTTGCGGCGTGTGCGCGAGACGGGCGAAATGCGCAATCGCTTCGACTGGAACCTACAGCCTGGCGCACCGGCGGCGAAGGTCATGGTGGAGCGGGTGGATTTGAGATAGGCAGTAGGCAGTAGGCAGTAGGCAGTAGGCAGTAGAATTTCTTGTTTCGTCACTACTGCCAATTGCCCACTGCCCACTGCCCCATTTCACTTCAATTTCCACGTTGCCGTGACGCGCGCCTCAAGATCGACCGAGCCGCGTTCTACGGGCGCCGCTTCCGCCGCCATCGCACGCGCCTTGCCGAAATGCACCGGTTGTGGCCCAGAGTATGAGACGTCTTCCGAAATCTGCACGATCTCGCCGACCTCAGCACCCGCCGCTTGCGCGTAGAGCTTGGCGCGGCGGAGTGCGTTCGCCATGGCTTCCTTGCGGGCTTCGTCTTTCAGCGTCTCGGCTTTCGATACATCAAACGTGATGCCATTCATCTGGTTTGATCCCGCGCTGACGAGCTGATCCAAAACCTCTCCGAGCTTGTCGAGATTGCGCACTTTGACGCCGACCATGTTGTGCGCGCGGTAGCCGTTCAAGACGGGCGGCTGACCCTCCTTCGGATAGACGTAGATGGGTTCCATGTTGAACTGCGTGGTTTGAATGTCCTTTGCGTCGATACCTTTGCCCTTCAATTCGGCGATGACTTTTTTCATGGCCTCATTATTTTTTGACAACGCTTCGCGCGCCGTCTTGGCTTCGCTGGTCACGCCCGTTGCGATCGTCGCTTCATCGGGCTCCGCGGCGACGTTGCCTGACGCCGAGACAGTTACAGTTCTTTCCATGGGCTTTTCCTCGGCGTTGACGGGCACCATGGCAAGTGTCAGTGCGCCGAGCACCAGAGTTGCAAGGGCAATGGTTTTCTTCACGGGGGCGAGCATGGGACATCCCTTTTGAGTTGAAGTAGGCCGCATACCCTCGTTTGACGGATAAATGAAGGCGGACCTTGGGGACCCAAGCGATATTTTTGCGGAGGGAAACGAACTCTGGTATCAGGGCCGTTCCATTGGGGGCCCGTAGCTCAATGGTTAGAGCTGACGGCTCATAACCGTCTGGTTCCAGGTTCGAGTCCTGGCGGGCCCACCAGCCTTCGCGCCCTTTTGCTTGGCGCTTCCGACTCTCGTTCCTCGAGCCGGCCGGAAGCGCCGGATCGTCGCGATGGCTGCCAAGCCGTAGCCTTGGCGAAGGCGGGCCACCCGAGGCCAAATTCGCGCGAAATTTCAACGCTTACCGTTTCGAGCCCTATTTCCCCATTGCTTCCGGTAAATCCGGAAGGCTCGGGTCCCTTTACAATCATACGCTTAAAGCGTATATCATGACACATGAAATGGTCGGCGGATCAACTTAGTTTCGAGATCGTGACCGACGAAACCGATGACCCAGTTGTCACCATCGCTATCACGACGCCGGTTGGCGTTTTGAAGGTTATGGCCGAAGTTGAGGAACGCGGAACGGTTCTCCTGCTCAAAGGAACGCACGTGCAGGCCGAAGCGGTGAACATGGTCGGCGTTTCAAATCTCAGACTGATCGCTCAAGTTGTTACGGAAAGGCTAGGCTATGACGCAATCGAAATTGAAGGCGCGCTTCGCACGACTGGGGCCGGTCCGGGCCGTACCCCGCGCCGCCTCCGGTTCACCCGTTGAAGCTATACTGCGCCCTGCCGGCAAGCTAAGCGGTGTCAAATCCGTCGATGCTGTTCACACGCTTGCCCACTACGGCGTGAAACCGCTCGTCGCCAAGCGCATGATCGAAGCCATGATGGAGACCGGAGAAGCGCGCGTATCGATCCCAAATAGCGCACGTGCCATCGTGTCAGCACTTGCCGCCGCAGGAATTTCTGCCACGCGGGCTGGCGGCGAACCGGTCGATGTGCGGGCCATTCGCGAACGGCTGCAACTATCGCAGCAGGAATTCGCACGGCGATACTGCCTCAATCTACGCTCCGTGCAAAACTGGGAGCAAGGGCGCGAACCGGATGACAATGTGCTCGCGCTGCTGCGAGTCATCGCGCGATATCCGGATCTGGCAGCGAAAGCTCAGGAGGGGGAGTGGTGAGGATGCCGCCCTACCCCACCGCCTCAACAATACTAATCGCTTCCCCCGGATGGACAGCCTTAAACTGCTTCACGTCGTCGAGGGCTTGGGCCCAGACGTTGCAGGGGCTGGCTAAACGTATCTCGCATTTGGTGCGCGACTTGGGCGTTGGACCGAAGCCAATGGCAATGGCGTCTCCGTCCGGCCAGAAAGCGATTTCGCCCGCCTTGACGCACTCGCGCGCACCGGGCTCGCGGCCGGCCGAAATATCGGTCTGGAAATAAACTTCCGCGCCCCAAGTTTGGGCGGACGCGTGAATGGGCAAAGCAGCCCAAATCATCGCCGCTGTCGGCGTATCGAGAAGCCGGGCGCGAACGCTCACACCTCCGGCACAAATCACGACTTCGCGCATGTCAGCCCCACAAAACGCTACGCCAATTTTATCTTGCCGCCCGTCAGCCAACCCAGTCAGCTAAAGAGCGGCGAAGGGAGCACCTTCTCATCTCAATGGACAAGGTTCAAGCCATTTAAGACAGTTCCATGAAATGCCCACACGATACAAGGACTTGGTGGTGGAGCCGTGAGGATAATGAGCGCCGGAAATCCCGTGGTTAGCACCTATGCCGGTGGGGGCCCGAACACGAGCACGGCATTGAGACCGCCGAACGCGAAGCTATTCGACATGGCGTAGGTCACTTTCTTGTCGCGGCCGACGTTCGGGATGTAATCGAGATCACAGCCCTCGCCCGGCTCATCGAGCCCGACGGTGGGGGGCACCCAGTTTTCCTGCATTGCCTTGATGCAAGCGACCGCTTCGATACCGCCACCCGCGCCGAGCGCGTGACCGTGCATCGACTTGGTCGATGAGATCGCGAGCTTGGCGGCGTATTCGCCGAACACGTTCTTGATGGCCTTGGTTTCGTTGATGTCGTTGTCGGTCGTCGCGGTGCCGTGGGCGTTGAGGTAGTCGATCTGACCCGGGCCGATGCCTGCATCATCGAGCGCCATCTGCATGGCAACGCTCGGGCCTTCGACCGTCGGCTTGACCATGTCCTGGCTGTCGGACGCCATGCCGAAGCCTGAGAGTTCGGCGAGGATGGTTGCGCCGCGTGCCTGGGCGTGTTCCAGGCTCTCGAGGACGAGGATTCCGGCCCCTTCAGCGAGCACAGTTCCGTTGCGCTTCTTGGCGAACGGGAAGCAACCTTCGGGCGACAGAACGTGCAGCGCCTGCCAGGCCTTCATGGTGCCGTAGGTAATGACGGATTCGGACGCGCCCGCGATCGCGACATCAACAACGCCGTCGCGGATATAGTCGCGCGCTAGGCCTATTGCGTGGGACGCCGTCGAGCACGCCGAACAGGTCGCAAACGTTGGCCCCTTGACGTTGAATTCGATGCCGACGTGGGCGGCGGCGGACGAGCCGATGATGCGCAGTAGTGTCAGCGGGTGGGTGGCGCGTTTGTTCTCGATGAAGAGGTCGCGATAGGCCTTCTCGAAGGTGACAAGCCCGCCAGCGCCCGAGCCGATGATGCAGGCTGCGCGGTATGGCTTGGCGAATGGAACTTCGAGGCCGGCCATCGTTACGGCTTCGTCGGCGGCGGCCGCGGCAAACCACGAGTAGCGGTCGGCGAGCGTAATGATGCGGTCGCGCTTGAAGTGCTTGAGGCGCGTCTTTTGATCGAAATCCTTGATCTGGGCGGCAATGAGGATCTTCAGATCTTCAAGAGGAAAACCGCCGAGTTCGGACACGCCGTTCTTGCCAGCTTTCAAGCTGCTCCAAAATTCCGGAACCGTTGTACCGATGGGCGTTACCACGCCAAGACCGGTGACTACGACACGGCGTGCGCCGCCCGCTTTGGTCATACTCTGTACTTATCCTATTCCAATTAAGGCGAGGGCTGCGCTTCGAATATCCGATGCGTGCCCCGGGGATCATCTTGCGGCGTGCAGCCTGGGCCGCACCAAGTCCGCGCCGGATTAAGCCTTTGCGGCGGCGGTACCCTTGGCCGCCATCAGCGATTTGACGCGATCGACGACCGAACCGACCGTTTTGAAATCCTCGACATCTTCGTTGGCATTGTATGGAATTTCGATGCCAAAGCCGTCTTCGATGTCGAACACGATCATAGCCAAATCGAGGGACTCGATCTTTAGGTCGGTCAGCGCCGTATCCAACGAAATATCGTCGCGCGGCTCTTTCATATGCTTTTTCAGGATATCGATAATCTTGGTCGCAACTTCGTCCATTTCAATCTCCTACCTTCGCGGGACTTCCGCGGAAGGCCACTTTGCTTGGTCTCTACCTAATGGAAGACCGGTGTTTCAACAAGCTGGGCCGTCACATATCCTTAAACGCCATTCAAGTCCAGCTACGGAGGGTCACAGGCACCCCGGTTGCTCCCAGTGTAACAGGCTTAACTGCGGCCGCATCGGTCCTGCCTCCCGCATCGCTCAATCTTTGGCATTGGGCGAATTTTATAAGCGATACAGAGGTCCGCCACTCTGGCAATGGAAGCTGAAAAAGTGTTCAATTGATCTTAACGTGGCATTACGGCCGGAGCACAAAAGCGCCCCGCCCGTGCGCCCTAACGACCGATCTGGCTCGCCGGAGGATCAAAAATGAATGCGAAATCTGGCACTTCTGCCCCGGCCTCAGTCAATTTGCCCTGGCTTAAGGCCTACCCCGAGGGGATCGACTGGGCGATGCCCCTTGAGCCGAGGCCCTTAACCCACCTGCTCGATACCGCCGCCCGGGATTATCCCCACAACCCGGCCATCAGCTTCAAGGGCAAAGTCCAGACTTACGTCGAACTGGCCGGTCAAGTTGCCACAGTCGCGGCAGGACTGCAGAGCATAGGAGTCAACAAGGGCACGCGCGTCGGACTATTTCTTCCCAATACCCCGGCATTCATCATTTACTACTTTGCAATTCTGAAAGCTGGCGGCACGGTCGTCAATTTCAACCCGCTCTATACTCTCGAAGAACTCACCTTTCAGGTGCGCGACAGCGGCACCGAGATCATGGTCACCCACGATCTCAAGGTTCTATTCGATAAGGTCGAAGCCTTGATTGGCAGCGGCGTCTTAGCCCGCTCGATTGTCGTCCCTTTTGCGCCGATGCTGCCAGCAGCCACAGCCGTTCTGTTCAAGCTCTTCAAGCGCAAGGACATGGCAAATATCTCCGCTTCAAAGGTCAAGGACCAGGTCATCCCGGGCGCTGCGCTCAGCCGCAAAGGGCGCGACTTCCGCCCTGTCGCCATCAACCCTTTGGAGGACGTAGCGGTCCTCCAGTACACCGGCGGCACAACAGGCACACCCAAGGCCGCCATGCTGACTCACGCCAACCTTCTCGCCAACGCCGAGCAGATCAACGCTTGGGCGACAGGCCTCATCCAGGGCCAGGAGCGCGTGCTCGGCGTGCTGCCCCTCTTTCACGTATTCGCCATGACCGTCGTCATGAACATGGGCATCGCCAAGGCTGCCAACATCATACTCATGCCCCGCTTCCAATTGGATGAGGCCTTGAAGCTTATCACCAAAGAAAAGCCGACCATGATGCCGGCCGTGCCAACGATTTTCACGGCCATGAACAATCACCCGAAAGCTCAAGAGCTTTAATCTCTCGTCATTGAAGTTCTGCATTTCAGGCGGCGCGCCCTTGCCGCTTGAAGTGAAGCTGAAATTTGAAGAATTGTCGGGATCGTCAGTCGTTGAGGGCTATGGCCTGTCGGAAGCCTCGCCCGTCGTCACATGCAATCCTATGGATATGCCGCCGGTCTCGGGCTCGATCGGTCCGCCGCTGCCCGGCACAATCGTCTCACTCCGCGATCTCGACGACCCCACGAAAGAAGTGGCGCAAGGCGAACGCGGGGAACTGTGCGTCAAGGGTCCGCAAGTCATGAAGGGCTACTGGAACAAGCCGAACGAGACCGCCGGTCAGTTCATCGGCGAGTATCTCAGAACCGGCGACGTCGCGATCATGAACGAAAACGGCTTTTTCTTCATCGTCGACCGCATCAAGGATCTCATCATCTGCTCGGGCTTCAACGTCTATCCGCGCCGCATCGAAGACGCAATTTATGAACACCCAGCGGTGCAAGAAGTAACTGTTATTGGCATTCCGGATAGTTATCGCGGCGAAGCACCTAAAGCCTTCATCAAACTAAAAGCCGGCATGACAGCGACCGCTGCCGACATCATGAAGCACCTGGAGCCCAAGATTTCCAAGATGGAAATGCCGTCGCAAATCGAGTTCCGCGACGCGCTGCCGAAGACCATGATCGGCAAATTATCGAAAAAAGAACTCGTCGCAGAAGAGAAGGCGAAGGGGAAGAAAACTTAGCTGTTGTCATCCCGGGGAAACGGTCGTTCGCTGCGCGCGCCAGTACCCGGGACCCAGATCGTCGTGTGCTTATGAGGTCCCGGCTCTACGCGGTTGCAATCGGATTCGCGGCCGGGACGACACAAATCGCCTTATCGATACAAATCCGCCCTTGTCGGCGGCAGCGGCGGCGGACGCTTGGCGGTCTTTGAGGCGAGCGTCTGGAACAGCCGCAAGGTGCCGCGTGAGAAGGCGAGAGAAACGCCCGCGAGATACGCAACCCAGATGCGGTATTTCTCTTCGCCGACGTGCTTGATGGCTTCGTCCTTGTTGGCCGTCAGCCGTTCGCACCAGAGCTGGCAGGTGCGCGCGTAATGCATGCGCCAGCCTTCGACGTCGTGCACTTCAAAGCCTGCGCGCTCCATCGCTCGCACAGAGTTGCCGATATCGTCGAGTTCGCCGCCCGGAAAGATGTATTTCGCAATCGCCTTCTTCTCCGGCCGCATGCGGCCTTTGAAGAATTTCTCCTTCGGTGCACGCCGCGAAATGGCGTGATTGAGAAACAGGCCATCTTCCGAAAGCAGCGAGCGCACCTTCTCCATGTAGGCTGGAATATTCTTCAAGCCGATATGCTCGTACATGCCGATGGAGGCGATCTTATCGTAGGTGCCGGTGACGTTCGAATAGTCGATCAGCTCGAACGTCACTTTATCTTCGAGTCCCAAGCCGCTTCACCTTGGCCCGCGCGAAGGCGAGCTGTTCTTCGCTCAATGTGCAGCCGTGCGCCGTGACGCCGTAATTCTTTGCCGCATGACAGACGAGCCCGCCCCAGCCCGAACCGATATCGAGCATTCGGTCGCCGGGCTTCAACCGAGTTTCCGGCAGATCATGTCGAGCTTGTCGTGCTGTGCCTGCTCCACGCTGTTGGACCAGTCTGTGTAATAAGCGCACGAGTACACCATCTCGGGGTCGAGAAAGAGCGCATAGAAATCATTCGAAAGATCGTAGTGGAATTGAATGTAATCTTTGTTGTCCGCGGTTTTGCGCGACGTGCCCGTGATCTCGCCTCGAAAACCGTGCGCGTCTTTCGCGTCGTCCGGTTTGGCGAACAGGAACGGCGCCAACTTCAAGCCAACCTTGGCAATGTCCTTCGGCTTCAGCTTGACCGACTTGTTGCCCTTGTGAAGCTGCTTGCCGAAGTCAACCAGCGTACCGCCTGAAAAGTCGATGCCCTTTTCGACGTACTGCTGAATGGCCGTATCGAGTGTGGGCTTACGGAGCATTGCGCCGATGACGCCCGGCCCCGCGATGGAAATCTCGAACGGACCGGTTGCATTCTGCCCGAGCGGCAGCCGCGTGCCATCCCACAGCTTGACGAAAGCATCGACATCGAGCGTCGCCGCCAGTTCCCGCACCAGCGCGCGGGCGGCTTCGATTTGTTTGGATTCCTTAGTCGCCATTCCAGTTAAGCAGCCTTCCGCGCTTCGGCAGCCTTCGCGCTTTCCAAAATCGCCGCAACCCCCATGCCGCCGGCGGTGCAGACGGAAATCAAACCGCGCCCACCGTGGATCGACAACAGCTTGGCGAGGTTGGCGACAATGCGCGCGCCCGTTGCCGCGAAGGGATGCCCGAAGGCGAGGCTTGACCCCATGACATTCAGCTTCTTGCGGTCAATCGATCCGAGCGGCTGGTCCTTGCCCATGTGCGTCTTGCAATAGGCGGGGTCTTCCCAAGCTTTGAGCGTCGCCAACACCTGCGCGGCGAAGGCTTCATGGATCTCGTAGAAATCAAAGTCCTGCAATTTCAATCCGGCACGATCCAGCATCTTGGAAACGGCAATCGTCGGAGCCATGAGCAACCCCTCGCCCGCCACGAAGTCGTTGGCCGCGTGTTGGGAATAGGTGAGATAGGCGAGCACTGGGAGGCCGCGCGCCTTCGCCCACTCCTCGCTTGCCAAAAGCACGGCCGCCGCGCCGTCGGTCAGCGGCGTTGAATTAGCCGCCGTCATCGTCCCGCGATCGGATTTCTCGAATGCGTTTTTGAGCGTGGCCAGCTTATCGATGCTGATATCCTCGCGCAGATTGTTGTCGCGATAGACACCGGCACACGGCACAACAAGGTCATCCATGAAGCCAGAGCGGTAAGCTTCCGCTGCTTTTCTGTGGCTGTCGAATGCAAATTGATCCTGTTCAGTGCGGCTGACTTTCCATTCCTGTGCCATCAATTCGCAATGCTGACCCATCGAGAGCCCCGTGCGTGGCTCGTTCACACTTGGCGGCTGCGGCGCGAGTTCGCCCGGTGCCAGCCCTTTAAAGACTTTCAGCTTCCCCATCGGCGTCTTCTGCTGGCCAAGCTGGACCAAGCGCTTGGAAAATTTCTTTGAGAACACGATCGGCGCGTCCGAAGTGGTATCCGATCCAACCGCAATGGCGCACTCAATATCGCCAACCGCGATTTTTGCGGCCGAACCCATGGCGGCTTGAAGCGAAGTCCCGCACGCTTGCGTTAGTGTGATGCCGGGAGTCGATGTCGCGAGCTTCGTCGATAGAATGGCTTCGCGCGTCAGATTGAAGTCCTTGGAATGCGTCATCACCGCGCCGCCGACGACTTCGTCGATGTGCACGCCTTTCAATTTGTATTTGTCGACGAGGCCATTCAGCGCCGCCGCCATCATCTCGAGGTTCGAGAGATCGGCATAAAGCGTATTCGAACGGCAAAAGGGAATGCGCGATCCGCCAATAATTGCAACGCGCCTGAGAGTTTGAGTCATGTGTTCGTCCCACTTGTAGGTTGGGTTAGCGCGGCCTCGATGCTTACAGCCTTTGTCAAATCTACAATCCGCGCGTAACCCAACATCTCCATCTAGCTTATTCGACCGTTGGGTAACGGCGGCACGTGCAGAGCCGCCTAACCCAACCTACATTTCGTTTCTATTCCGCCGCAGTGCGCTGCTGAGCTGTTCCGGGTTTGGCAAAACTCGCCTTGTAGTGCAGCGGCCCGCCCCGGAACGGCGCGAAACCGGTGCCAAAAATCATTCCCGCGTCCACGAGATCGGCATTGGCAACGACACCTTCGTCGAGTGCCTTCTGCGATTCCGTGATCATCGGCTCGACGAGCTCGCGTCCCAATTTTTCAAGATCGGATTTTGAGAACTCTTTGTTGCTCTTGACGGGCTTCCCGTCCTTCCAGACGTAGAACCCTTCGCCGGTCTTTTTGCCGAGCCTGCCGCTGGCGACCAAACGCTCAAGGCGCGAGCCTTCCGTGCCGCCGCCGCCCAGGATCTTGGCAACGTGCGCGCAGACATCAAGCCCAACGCTATCGGCGAGTTCGATCGGGCCCATCGGCATCCCGAACGCGCGCACGGCCTCGTCGATCTTTTCCTTGTCTTCACCGTTCTCGAGCCGCTCGAAGGCTCTGAACATATAGGGCGTCAGCACTTTGTTGACCAGGAAGCCCGGCACGTCCTTGGTGATCAAGGGAAACTTGTCAATGGCTGTGACGAAGGCCGCACCCTTCTTGACTTCATCTTCTCGTGTCGACTTGCCCTGCACAACTTCAACCAAAGGCATCATCGGCACGGGCGAGAAGAAGTGCAGCCCTATCAACCGGCCCGGATCTTTGAGCGGCGAGGCAATATCTTCGAGCTTCAGCGACGACGTGTTGGTTGCCATAATCGCGCCCGGCTTGATTTTGGTTTCAAGATCGGCAAACAGCTTTTGCTTGATATCGAGCCGCTCGACGATGGCTTCGATGATGACGTCGGCGCGGGCAATGCCTTTGCCGTCAGGATCGGCGATGAAGCGCGACTTGGCGGCATCCTTCAAAGCCTTGGTCTTGAACTTTCGGCCGAACAGCTTTCCCTGCGCTTTCATTCCCTTGTCGAGTTGTTCGGCACTGATGTCCTGCAAGGTCACTTCCATGCCGGCGGCTACACACACGCCAGCAATATCGGCGCCCATGGTGCCTGCACCAATGACGTGCACGCGCTGCGGCCTCCAGCCAAGGCCCTTGGGCGCCTGAGCCTTCAGAAGTTCCGTCAAACGGAAAACACGGCGTAGATTGCGTGAGGTATCCGACACCATCAACGGGGCGAAGGCTTTCGTCTCGGCGGCTTTCATCGCGTCGAGATTGCCGCCATGCTTTTCGAACAGATCGATCAAGCGATACGGCGCCGGATAATGATCTTCGCGAGCCTTTTTGGCTACTTCGCCGCGCATTCTCTTGGCTAAGAACGAGCGTGCCGGCTGCTTGGTCAGGAGTGCTTTCAACATGCCGGCCGGCTGCGACTTGCGATTTTGCAGCACGGCCTTTCGTGCCGCCCACCTGAGTTCGCCGGGGCTTCCAACCAGCTGATCGAAGAAGCCCAGTGCCTTGGCGGCATTGGCGCGTATCATGCCGCCCGTCAGCATGTTCTGCATGGCGGCCACGGGGCCAACCTGCTTGATCGAGCGCGCCGTACCGTTGAAACCCGGGAAAATGCCGAGTTTCACTTCCGGGAAACCAACCCGGGTCGAATCGTCGCGCGTGCCGATGCGATAGTGGCACGCCAGGATCAATTCCAATCCGCCGCCGACGCAAACGCCATGTACCGCCGCAACGACCGGAACCGGCAAGCGCTCGATCCGGTCCAGCATGGCATTGACGGGACCGAGGTTCTCGATGACCTGCGCTTCGGTCTCGAAGCTCTCGAACTCGCGGATGTCGGCGCCGACGATGAACCCCTTTTCCTTGCCCGAGATAATCACCAGACCCTTGACGTTCTTGGCGCGCGCTTCCGCTTCGACGCGCTCGACAATCGCGAACAATTCCTGGATCGGCCGTCGCCCCAGCGAGTTCGCGCTTTCGCCTTCCCGGTCGAAGGTCGCCCATGCGATCCCCTCGCCATCGATGGAAAACCGCCAGTCTTTAAGTGCCGATGCAGTGTCCGTCATATCTCGCCTCAATTTCTTCGTCCGATTATTCTGCTGCGAGCGGTCCGGCACCGCGCGCATTGTGTCCAAGATCAACATAGTTGGGCTTCAATTCCGCAGGATCGAAGTGATCGACGGCGATAACGCGTGCCACCAGCGCTTCAACTTCTTTGAGATCCTGTGCTTCAGCGGCCGTGATAACGCCAGCGGTGACAGCGTCTGCAAACCAATCGACCCCATGATAGCGCCGCACCACGCCATCGCGAATAGCTTTTTCCAGCTTCTTCTCGGCAGCCTCAGACGCAATGACTCTGAGCAGCGTGACTTCGAGAAGCCCAGTCGGATCATTGACGTCCTTAGATACGAAGATGTGCCGCGTAAGCCGGTCGCGCACTTCGCCCGGTTCTAACACGTGCTTGGCAACGGCGCGGCCAAGCGTGTCGGGTGCTGGCTTGTAGCGGCGCCCCAATGGGAACACGACTGCGCGCATCAATGGCCGCGCAAGTGCCACTGGAAAATTGTCGATCACGCCGCCGATCGCCTGTTGGAAGCGGTAGAGACAATTCATGGCCGCCAGTTCCACGATCTGGTGATCGCCTTGCGGCCGCTGATCGTCGTCGTAGCGCTTCAAGACGGCGGCCAGCATGTAGAGTTCGGAGAGTGCGTCTGCCATGCGGCCGGTGATCTTTTGCTTGGTCTTCAAGCCGCCGCCCAGAAGCGCAACCGTCAGATCTGCAACGAACGCAAACGAGCGCGAAGCACGCGCCAATTGCCGGTACCAAACCGACATGCGTTGCGCGTTGTCCGGCGATGAGGCCAGCGCGCCCCCCGTGACGTTATGGAAGAACGCTCCCGTCGCGTTAGAAAGCGAAAAGGCAATGTGCCCGCCGAACGCCTCTTCGAAGGCCGCAAGCCCGCGTGCTGGATCCGTATCCTGCGCCGATTGCACTTCCTTGTAGAGAAAGGGATGCGAGCGCAACGCCCCCTGCGCAAAGGTGATGAGGTTGCGCGTCAGAATGTTCGCACCTTCAACTGTGATCCCAACCGGCACCATCAGATAGGCCGACTGCAAGTAGTTCGACGGCCCGTCGCAAATGGCGCGCCCGCCGTGAATATCCATGGCATCGTTGACAGCGCTGCGCAGCTTCTCGGTCGTCTGATACTTCATGAGTGCAGAGATGACCGACGGCTTTTCGCCTCTGCTGACCATCGACGCCGTCATGCCGCGCGCGGCTTCATTGACATACGCCGTCTCAATAATGCGCACGAGCGGCTCTTCGATGCCTTCCATGCGCGAGATCGGGAGCCCGAATTGCTTGCGGATGCGTGCGTAAGCACTCGTCACGCGCAACATCATCTTGGCGCCGGCCGTGGCGGACGATGGAAGTGATATCGCGCGGCCCGCCGACAAGCATTCCATCAACATGCGCCAGCCGTTGCCAACCATCTTATCGCCGCCGATGACCCAGTCCATGGGAATGAAAACGTCATTGCCCCAGTTCGGTCCATTGGGGAAGGCCGCGCCCGATGGCAAATGGCGCCGCCCGATATTAACGCCCGGGTGGTTCGCCGGAATGAGCGCCAGCGTAATGCCGACATCCTCGCCTTTGCCAAGCACGTTGCCGGGATCAAACAGGCGGAAAGCCAAGCCAACGAGTGTCGCTTTGGGGCCAAGGGTAATGTAGCGCTTGTCCCACGAAAGCCGGATGCCGAGAGTTTCCTTGCCTTCGTGCGTGCCGCGCGTCACCGTTCCGATATCGCGCATCGTCGCCGCGTCCGAGCCTGACGTTGGCCCGGTCAGCGAGAAGCACGGCACTTCAAGTCCCTTAGCGAGACGCGGCAAATAATAGTGCTTTTGATGATCGGTGCCGTATTTTTCGATCAGTTCACCAGGCCCGAGCGAGTTCGGCACCATGACGATGGTGACGACATCGGGCGAGCGCGACGCGATTTTACCGAGAATGAGCGACTGCGCCTGCGGGGAAAATCCGAGACCTCCGTGTTCCTTCGAAATAAGCATGCCGAGGAAACCATGCTTCTTCACGAAATCCCAGATCGGCTCGGGGATCTCGCGGTTTGTATGGCGCACGGTCCAGTCGCTGATCATGCGGCAGAGTTCGTCTGTCGGCCCGTCGAGGAAAGCCTGCTCCTCGGCCGTCAGTTGGATCGGCGGAATCGCCTGCAGCTTATTCCAATCGGGCGTGCCTGAAAATATTTCCGCGTCAAAACCAACAGTGCCCGCCTCAAGCGCCTGCGCCTCGGTGTCTGAAACCTTCGGCAAGATGCCTTTGACCATGGCAAACGCCGGTTCGACTACGAATTGGCGGCGAAGCGACGGCACCGACAAGAGGGCGAGTAGTGTGAATGGCAGCCAGGTCAGGATGGCCGTTAGAATACTGCTATATCCGCCGCCAGTGCCGCCGCTGAGAATTCCAGAGTGGCAAATCCAAGTCAGAAGGCCCACAGCGGCGGCCCAAGCCACCATCGGCGCTTTGCGCATGCCCAGCACCAGCACCGTGCCAAAGACCAAGATTAGAAATACGACAGCTGCCATTGCGCGCCTCCAGAATTGGCACCAGAACCGGACGGCCGCCGGTTCCACTTTGCCGCAGACTTAACTGTAGGCCGGGCGATGCCTGCCCAAGCCTTCAAACCGCCCTGCCGGGCGCGTCCACGGCGCTATCTAAACATGGTTTAAGCCGCGCCCGAAACCCCGGATTAAGGGTTGCCAACGCCCAATATCGGCGCCGGTTATGGCTTACCGGCGGTTTCTGCAGGCTTAGCGAACATATCGGCGACAAAGGCTTCGTACCATCCCGCGCTCTCGTCGAACGTCTCGCGGCGCTGATCGGCCGTCTCGCCAGGTTTCGAGACGAAACTTCCAGATGCTTCGAGGAAGGCTTTTCCATCCTTGGTAGCGGGCGTGTAATCCGCGCCGATTTTGGCACTATTGCCGGGTGCAATCATCGACCAGCACGTATTGCGGTATTTGCCGGGTGAACGCAGGCGCTGCGCCAGATCGGCCGAGATATCGGCTGCGACGGCACTCGCTTGGCTCGCGGCCGTGAAAGCCGACTTCGGCATATCGGCGGCAATAGCCGCGTCGCCCAGAACGTAAACGTCTTTCACTTTGGGTGACGTAAAGTTCTCTGGATTGACAGGGCACCAGTCGCCTTCAACACATCCAGCTGCTGCTGCGATGGTACCGGCTTTTTGCGCCGGGATAATGTTGGCGACTGCCGCGCGTTCCTTGCGTCCGGCTTTGGTGAAGACATCCCCGGTCGCTGTATCCACACGTGACACGGCATAATCATCAATTTCGTTGGTCAAATTCAGCTCAACGATGTCCTTGTAGTATTCGGCAAACGCCTCCTCGAATACGGACTGCTTCGAGATCGTTTTCTTGGCATCGAAGATGATGAGCTTCGACTTCGGCTTCCGCGTCTTGAGGAAATGCGCAATCATGCAAGCGCGCTCGTAGGGACCAGGCGGGCACCTGTATGGATTGGGCGGCACCGCTATGACAACGAGCCCGCCGTCGCTCATGGCCAGCAGCTTCTCCTTCAGGAGAAACGTCTGCTGACCGCCTTGCCACGCGTGCGGCATGATTTCGGCCGCTTGCTGAGAATAGCCCTCAATTGAATCGAACTTGACGTCGATACCCGGCGCAATCACAAGCCGGTCGTAAGGAACGGCCGCGCCGCCCTTGGCAAGGGTCACTGTCTTGGCTGCCGTATCAACCCCCGTCGCCATGTCGGCAACGATTTTGATGCCGTTCTTTTTCAGCCCGTCGTAACCATGTGTGATGGACGCGAACGAGCGGAAGCCGCCGATATAGAGGTTGGAATAGAAGCAGGTCGTGTAGGCGTCCTTTGGCTCGATTAGCGTAATATCGAGAGCCGGATCCGACGCTCTGAGGCGGTTCGCGACAGTCGCACCTGCGGGGCCGCCTCCGATGATCACAACTTTGGCAGCGCCTTGGGCTAGCGACGGGCGCGCGAGCGACACTGCTCCGGCCAGCAACCCAGCGGCTGCGACCGTAAAGTCCCGGCGTGTAATGCGCATCCTGCCCAACCGTTTCTTGAGTTTGTAAATTTTTGTCGCCCGGCCCCAATGAGGTATGGAAGCCACTCGCAGCGTCATTCTGTCAGGAAATAAATCCATTGTAACTAGCCGCGAGGCAAATTGTTATCGTATATAAGATCACAATCTTCAGCCTCAATCGGGTCCACATGCGTAGAAAACCCGGCATTTCGGTCCTGAACCGCCGTTCGCTGCTGCTTTCCGCGGCGGGAGCGGTGTTGGCCTTTCCAGCTTGGTTGGCCATTGCCCAGGAGTTGGCCCAGACGGTCGTCGAGCGCTCGAAGCTGTTCGAGGAGGCAATGTCCGCCCTTCTCAAAGGCGGGACGCCGGTTGAAGGCAAGATTACCCTGGAATTGCCCGAGATCGCCGAGAACGGCAATTTCGTGCCCCTGACTGTGGCGGTCGATAGCCCCATGACGGACGAAAATTACGTCAAGGCAATCCATATCTTGTCGTCAGCCAACCCAGTCGCCCGCGTCGCCTCGTTCCACTTGTCGCCGGTCAACGGCATTGCCCGCGTACAAAGCCGCATGCGTCTCGCCAAAACGCAAGACGTGTTCGCCGTCGCCGAACTCTCCGACGGGTCGCTCGCCATCGGCAGCATAATGGTCAAAGTCACAATCGGCGGATGCTCTAGCTAAGGAGACGGCATCATGGGTGCTACAAAGCCGCGCATCAAAATTCCCGAAAGCGCCAAGGCCGGCGAGACAATCGAAGTGCGCACGCTCATCACGCACGTGATGGAAACGGGAAATCGCAAGGACAAGGACGGCAAAGCCATCTCGCGCGACATCGTGCACACGTTCGTCGCCAAGTATGCCGACAAGGAAGTCTTCCGCGCCGAACTTGGCCCCGGCATCTCTGCCAATCCGTTTATAGCCTTCTCATTGAACGTGCCCGGCCCCGGCACATTCGAGTTCGCCTGGACCGACGATAGCGGCGCGACTGTCATCGAGACGTTACCGCTGAATGTCGTGTGAGACGGGCCATGCTGCCATTCTCGTTGCGTCTTGCCGTCACCGCTGTAGCCGCAGCAGCTGCCATGACAACCTCGGCGCATGCGGCGGGCCAAGCCTGCAACGCCACGGCCTTCGAAGGCCAAAGCTACACTGTCTGCGCCGCAGACCTGACACACCATGACGTTCGCCTGCATCTCAAAAAACCGGATGGATCGGCCTATGGGCGGCCCGACGCGGTCCCCGGCCAAAATCTCATGTTTGCTGTCAACGCCGGCATGTTTACGCCCGCCTACGCACCTGCCGGCCTCTATGTCGAAAACGGACAGCAAACCGCCGCCCTCAACACGCGTAATGGCGGCGGTAACTTTCACTTAGCGCCCAATGGCGTCTTCTGGATCAAGGACGGCCGCGCCTTCGTCACCCAAACCGTCGAGTACGCCAAAGCCGATCCGAAACCCGCCCTCGCAACCCAATCCGGGCCCATGCTAGTCATCGCCGGACAGCTTCATCCCAAATTCGATGCTAATGGACCGTCGCGCTACATCCGCAATGGGGTGGGAGTTCTCATCTGACGGAAAAGTATATTTCGCAATCTCGGAAGAACCCGTTTCGTTCGGCGCCTTCGCACGGCTGTTTCGCGACGTGCTCCAATGCCCGAACGCACTCTATCTCGACGGTGCCGTCTCTCAGCTCTTCATCCCCGGCGCCAATCGTTTCGTTGGCGGCGTCACGCTCGGCCCGCTATTTGCTGTTTATACGAAAAAGCCCTGAGCTTGCTTGAACTTGTATGTGCGTGCGCCTTAACCTGCCTTCGCACCGTCTTTCAGCAGCTTGTAGTTGATCGCGTCCAGCAGCGCTTCGAAGCTCGCGTCGATGATGTTGGGAGAGACGCCGACCGTGGTCCAGCGTTCGCCCGTGACCGTGTCGTGGCTTTCGACGAGCACGCGCGTCACGGCTTCGGTTCCGTGCGCGCCCGTTTGCGTCAGGATGCGCACTTTATAATCGACGAGTTCGACATTCTCGATGTGCTTCTGGTAACGGCCAAGGTCGCGGCGCAAGGCCGTGTCGAGCGCGTTGACGGGGCCATTGCCTTCGCCGACCGAGACGAGCGGCTGCGCTTCGCCCGCGATCGAGACAGAGACGGTCGCTTGCGATGCAGCCGAAACGCCACTACCCAAGCCCGGCTGGCGCTCGACTGTGACACGAAAGCTATCGACCGAGAAATAGCGCGGCACGGTGCCGAGCGTGCGCCGCGCCAGCAATTCGAACGACGCATCCGCCGATTCATAGGAATACCCGGCATCCTCGCGCGCGCGCACTTCGTCGAGCAGCGCAACGACACGGCCGTCATCCTTGTCGAGTCCGAGTCCCAGCCGCTCAAGTGCCGAGAGTATCGACGATCTGCCGCCCTGTTTTGACACCATGATACGCCGCTCGTTGCCGACGCTTTCGGGCGGCACATGCTCGTAGGTTTGCGGTTCTTTCAAAAGCGCGGACGCATGAATTCCGGCTTTAGTCGCGAACGCGCTTTCGCCAACATACGGCGCATGACGGTCGGGCGCTTCGTTCAAAATTTCATCGAGTACGCGGCTTGCGTGCGTGAGATTACGCAACCTGTCCGGCGTCACCCCGGTTTCGAAAGCGTTGGCGAACTCGCTTTTCAACAGCAGCGTCGGAATGATTGACGTCATGTTGGCGTTGCCGCAGCGTTCGCCGAGGCCGTTCAACGTGCCTTGGATCTGCCGGCATCCGGCACGCACGGCCATCAGCGTATTGGCGACGGCGTTTTCCGTATCGTTGTGCGTATGAATACCGAGGTTCGCGCCCGGCACGTGCTTAGTGACGTCAGCGACGATGCTGTCGATCTCGTGCGGCAGCGTGCCGCCGTTGGTGTCGCAGAGAACGACCCAGCGCGCGCCAGAGTTGTACGCCGTTTTGGCGACGCTGAGCGCATAGTCGCGGTTGCCCTTGTAACCGTCGAAGAAATGTTCGCAGTCGACAAGCGGCTCGCGCTGCGTCTCGCGCACGGCCTTGACCGACTGCTTGAGGCTCTCGACGTTCTCTTCGTTGGTGATGCCGAGCGCCACGCGCACATGATAGTCCCACGATTTAGCAACGAGACAAATACTGTCGGCTTTCGATTGCAGGATCGCCTGAAAACCCGGATCGTTCGAGACGCTGCGGCCTGAGCGCTTCGTCATGCCAAATGCGGTGAAGCGCGCGGACTTCAAATTGGCGCGTTCCGAAAAGAGTTCGGTGTCGGTCGGGTTGGAGCCCGGATACCCGCCCTCGATATAGTCGATCCCAAGATCGTCGAGCACGCTCATGATGCGGCGCTTGTCGGAAATCGAAAAATCGACGCCGGTCGTCTGCGCACCGTCGCGCAGAGTTGTATCGTACAGGTAAAGGCGCTCTTTGGTCATGATGGTCTCGGGTTGCCAGCGGTCTTAGTGCCGGCGGCGCCTTTCAATTGCTTCGTCATGGTCGTGTTCGTCAACCACTCTTCGCCAACGGGAATGGAATTGCGCTGTATGGGCGCATACCCGCGCGCCTCAAAAAACAACACCGCCGTTTCGCTGGCGTCCACCGATAGCGTTTCGGCTCCCCGCGCGGCAGCAATTTTTTCCATTGCATCGCAGAGCGCGGTGCCAACACCTTGGCCCGCGTGGTGCGGGTGGACGAACAGCATGTCGAGGGTTTTATTGTCCTTGGTGAGCGAGGCAAATCCCGAGTGCTTCGCCACCCACATTGACGATCAGCGTCGTTGCCTCCCCAAGCCGCTTTGCAAAAGCTTCCGCGTCCACTGCCTGCTCGATCCAGGCCAAGCGTTGGTCGTCGTCATAGTCGTCTTGTGTCAATTCCTCGATCGATTGCGCGAAGAGATCCTGCAGTGCTGCGGTGTCGGCAGGGAGGAATGGACGGAGCGGAAAGCCGGCAGTCGTCATTCCGACACCTCGCTCGTGCCCGAAGCATGCACCTCCCACGTCGTGATGATCGCGCCGGTTTTTGGGTCGCTCGTGTCTTTCATAGTGACACCCATTTTTTCGAGTTCGCCGCGAATGCGATTGCTTTCCTTGACGTCCTTCGCCTTGCCGGCCGCCGTTCGCGCGCGGTCAAGCCCGGCGAGCTCCGTCGAGCAGTTCGCCAGCGCGCGCAAATCGCCAACGAGCGTGCCTGGAACGAACCGGCGCAGAAACTTCACGACTTCAACCAATTCCTGCCGGTGCATCTGTTCGAAATACCGGGCCATGCCATGCACTTCGAGTCCGGAACTTGTTCCGGCAATCTTCGGCATCATGTCGTCAAGGGTCCAGAGTTCAGCGGTTACGGGCACGGTGATATCCTCAAGAATACGTCCAATGCGATGCAACCCGCGAGTGCGCGTTGCCGTCCGGCGTCGAGGCTGTGAGTGTGTTGTTGCCGCAATTGTCATCCCGGGCGGAGGGCGTGCGCCGTGGCGCACTCCCGAAGACCCGGGACCCAGACGCATCGGGTGCAGCATCGCGCTCTGTCGTCATGCCGGACTGGGTCCCGGCTCTCCGCTGCGCTACGACCGGGATGACAACATGAGTTTTCATCGCGCCACCTCCCAGGTGGTGACGATCTCGCTCTGATCCCCCTCCCCCTGGCCGAGGCGCGCCTTCGCCGAATGGGGAGGGGTTAGGGGTGGGGTGACGAACTTGGCGTGATCTCCAAATTGCGATTGAGATGTACGGTATGTCCGGGCATTAAATTTGCTGACACCTGTCGCGCAGCTTCTCCCCAACCCCTCCCCGCTGGGGAGGGGAGCAGTTGCGGATTGCACGGTTTGACAAGTGGCACCTTGATCATCGCGCCACCTCCCAGGTGGTGACGATCTCGCCGGTCTCTGGGGTCTTTGCTGTCCTTCAGCGCGATGCCCATCTTGGCGAGTTCGTCGCGGATGCGGTCGCTTTCTTTGAAGTCCTTGGCTTTGCGCGCGGCGAGGCGGGCGGCGATGAACTCTAATATTCGTGCTTCATCTCTGCCAAGATCTTCGACTTGATCTGCTTGTCAGCCCAACCTATCTGATGAAGTTTGAACTCATACACCGTCGCTAGAGAAACCTGATGCCATTTGATTTGCACCAGCGAAATCGTCGTTGCCTATCAGCGCCCAGGACAGCCCATGCGATCAGATCGTTCACTTGATGCATTTCGTGCCTGTTAAGCAGCCGATGAATTCGGCTATTGCGCGCGGCGTATTCAAATCATCATTCATTGCTGCCAGGAACTCTGGCGATCTGGCAGCACGCTGGAATCGAAGTCGGCAGTCGACTCAAAGCCGTCCAAGTTGCAATATCAGCCTGCTTCAAGCGACATCTGGCTGTCCAGTCGATCGGCTGGCGATAGTGCGTCATCAGCATAGCAAGGCGAACGACCTCGCCAGGCCAACTTATCCGCGCCAAACTTCGCCGTCTCCAGCAACTCATTGATCGTCACGAAATTGCCGAGCGATCTTACTCATCTTCTCGCCTTCAACCTGCAAGAAGCCGTTGTGCATCCACACGTTCGCCATGACGTTGGTGCCGTGCGCGCAGCGCGATTGCGCAATCTCGTTCTCGTGGTGCGGGAAGATCAAATCCAAGCCGCCGCCGTGAATATCGAACGTTTGCCCCAGATACCGTTCGCTCATCGCCGAGCATTCGATGTGCCAGCCCGGACGCCCCCGCCCCCACGGGCTCTCCCAGCCGGGCTCTTCAGGCGACGACAATTTCCACAAAACGAAATCGCCCGGGTTTTTCTTGTGCGCGTCAACTTCAACGCGCGCGCCCGCCTGCTGCTCATCGAGCTTGCGGTTTGAGAGCTGGCCGTAGTCCGGCATCGAAGCGCAATCGAACAGCACCTCGCCCGCAGCCTGATAAGCGTGTCCCTTGGCAATGAGCTGCTCGATGATGGCAATCATCTGCGCAATATTGTCGGTCGCGCGGGGTTCAACCGTCGGCTTCAAGCATCCGAGCGCCGCGACGTCGGCGTGAAATTGGTTCGCGGTCTTTTCCGTGACGCGCGCAATCGCCTCGTTCAGCGGAAGCCCTGGAAAGTCCCGAAGCGCGCGGGCGTTGATCTTGTCATCCACGTCCGTGATGTTGCGCACGTATGTGACATGATCATCACCATAAATATGCCGCAGCAGCCGGAACAACACGTCGAACACGATCACGGGCCGCGCGTTGCCGATGTGCGCGAAGTCGTAGACCGTCGGCCCGCACACGTACATGCGCACGTTCTCAGGCTTGATGGGCGTGAACTCCGCCTTGTCGCGGGTCAACGTGTTGTAGAGCCTCAAAACCACTTCAGCCTCTTGTCGTCCTAGAACTTACCCGCCGGCCCAGGCATTTGATGAAATGACCAGGCCCGCAACACCCTCATCATGCCACAGCGCGGGGAAGCGGGGAAAAATCCGCCGCGAATAAAAAGGCTCTTGTTGAAGCGGCCCTTATGAGGGCCCGCACCCAGCGCGTCAAGGCGCTGAACACCCTAGGAAAACTGTTATAGACACAAAGGCTCCGCATTGACCCCTTATGGCTGCGGCCTTAGAGTTCACCATATCCCGGGTTTTGAGTTTACCGTGATCAAGGATATGGCCTCAGTTGCAACAGTCTTTTGGCCACCAAAAAACAGCCGCGCTGCCCGTTTAACTTGAGCCCGCGCGCTGATGAATTCTAAGGGGTGACGTTTGGGCGGAACACGCTGGCATCCGGACGCCGAAAGGCTGAGCGACCCGAAGTTGCGTGCCCGTTCGCGCGTGGTGCGCAACATCGGCCTCGCCATCATCGGTGCCATTGCGCTCTACATCATTTCGGGTGCCATCGCTGCGCCGCCTGCCTCCGCGCAAAGCTGGTGGCCGTTCGGCGGCAACGACGAACCGCGTCGCCCGCCTGTGCCGCGCGAGCCCATGCGCCAGCCGCCTCCTATTCCCGCGCCCATCCCGCAACCTGCGCCAGGGGGTGCCGCCAATTGGTCGACCAAGAACCCAATCTGCCTTCAGCTTGAGCAGCGCCTGTTGCAAGAGGGCCAGAGGGGCAATCAATCGCGCGACCAGATGCCTAAACTTGAAGCAGAAATCCGCAGTGTCGATCGGGCGTACAATGTTGGCGCAACGCAACTCGACCGCAGCTGTTATGAGACGTTTCTGTTCACCAAAACATTCAAGTCTTCGCCCCAATGCCGCGAACTCTTGCGTCAAGTCGAAGGTTCCAAACGCCGCCTTTCCGAACTCGAAGCCCAGCGCCAGGATCTGATGGGCTCGGCCGGCCGGTCTTATCAGGACGATATTGTCCGGGAACTCGCGCGCAACAACTGCGGCGCCAATTACGTCGATCAGGCGCGCCGCCGCGACGGCGGCGTCTGGGCCGACGAAGAAGCGCTCGGATCAAATACCTGGACACCGCATGGCGGCACTGGCGTGGCAACCTTCAAGACCGTGTGCGTGCGTCTCTGCGACGGCTATTATTTCCCGGTCAGCTTCTCGACGCTCCCAAGCCACTTCCCGCAAGACGCGGAAGCCTGCTCGTCGAAGTGTGCGGCACCGACCGAACTCTACTACCACCCCAATCCCGGCGGAGCCATGGATCAAGCTGTGGCATTGCAATCCAACGAACCCTATACAAAATTGAAATCCGCCTTCCGCTACCGCAAGGAATACGTCAACGGCTGCTCGTGCAAGGAAGCCGAGTTCGTGCCGGCGGCGACCGCCGACCAGAAAGCCGAAGGCGCGGGCAACGCGAAAATTCCGCGCACATCCGCAGCCCCTGCCCGCCGCGCCGAAACAGCGCCCGACGCGACCGGCGATGTGACCACAGGTTCGACGAGCAAGGACGAAACCTTGGACTGGGCACCGCAAGAACCGCAACCGCAGTAATTTATCCGCGCTTTAGCTGACGAGACGAGGGCGGCTTGGGGCGGCAATTCAGGCTCAATACGAAACGCCTAGCGCCGCAGTTGCCGCATCCCCCACACCACAGCCGCCGCTCCAATCACAGCCGGAGCGGCCCCTAAGGCCGCAACAAGCCGCCAGAAGCGATCAGGATCGGTTGATTGCGAGACCGTTTCGGAAACGGCGCCGGCACCTGCTCCGTAACTCATGGCAATGGTCCCGCTGCCGAGCGCGCTGACTAGCATCACCACGCCGAGCAACGCGGCAATGGCGCCGATAAAAACTGCCGCGGCCGCTAAACCGGCCTTGAACATTGTCATGCGTCAATCCTCGTTGGCCGGCTTGGGCGTGGCGAAAATATTAGCTTTTGGTTTAGCGACAAGACCCCCGCTCATCGGCACGGCAACGCCAGTCGTCCCTGGGAATGTAATCGGCAAACCTTTGAGGCTGCGCACAGCGAGATATCCCCAAGCTTCGGCCTCTAAACTGTCGCCATTTAGTCCCGCCGCTTCTGCGGGCACCACAGCATGATGCACGAGGCCCGCAAGCATACTCATGAGCGTTTGATTGCGCCGGCCGCCGCCGGCAATGATCCACAGTTCCGGCTCTTCCGGCATATGCTGGCGCGCGCGCGCAATCGTCTCGGCCGTGAAAGCCGTGAGGGTAGCGGCACCATCTTCAGCACCGAGTGCGGCAATGGCATCGAGCGAGAAGGAATTGCGATCAAGCGACTTCGGCGGCGGCGCATTGAAGTACGCATGATTGAGATAGGTATGCAGCGCTTGAGCGTTGGCGGTTCCTTGTGCCGCCATCTCGCCATCGGCGTCGTAATCGAAAGCGACTTTGGCGCGCATCCAATCGTCGATCAGCGCGTTGCCGGGACCTGTGTCGAACGCCAGCAGGCGCCCGTCGCGGCCTATCCAGGTGACATTCGCGACCCCACCGATATTGACGATGGCCACCGGGCGCTGAGGCAACTTCGCCGTCAACGCCTGATGATAAACCGGCACCAAAGGCGCGCCCTGACCGCCCGCCGCAACGTCGGCCGCGCGCAATTCGTAGACGACGGGAATGCGCGTTAGATCGGCGAGCATTTCGCCGAGCCCGAGTTGTACGGTGATCCCAAGTTTCGGGGCCAAATGAGGCGCGCCATTTGGCTTAACAAGCAATTCGGCCGCCGCACTCCTGTGCAGTACGGTCTGGCCATGAAAGCCGATGACATCGATCTGATCGCGCGTAATCCCCTGCTTGCGCAGAAAATGGGAAACGGCAGCGGCATGCAGCTCCGTTAGTTCGCGTTCGGCGTGAGGCAAATGCGCCGGGCGGTCGCGCCTATCTTTGATGTCCTTGGAATCCTCGATGGCAGCTAATAGAAGCTCACGGATTTCCAATGTATACGGCAACGTCATCGCCGGGCCGCGCACGACGTGACTTTCGCCATCCGTCGTGATGAGGGCCACGTCGATGCCGTCCAGGCTCGTCCCGCTCATCAACCCCAGCGCTTGGAAAACCTTGCTCATCCAGACCTTGCCCCTAGAGCCTTCCCGTGCTCATGTCTGCCGCCTCGAACCCTGAAACAGCGCTTGCCTTTAGCACGACCCTAGACCAAGGCCGCAGTGTCTCATAGCACAAGGCCTCTTAGCCCAGATATCGAACAGTTATCCCATGACCAAGCTCAAATCTGATTTTCTCAACATCTTGTCCGAACGCGGATTTATTCACCAGTGCTCGGATATGGAGGCCCTCGACCGGCAAGCCGCCGCCGGTAAACTTATTGCCTATGCCGGCTACGATTGCACGGCGCCGTCACTTCATGTCGGTTCGCTCATTTCCATCATGATGCTCGCCTGGTTGCAAAAGACCGGCGGCAAACCGATTGTGCTCATGGGCGGCGGCACCACGCGCGTTGGCGATCCATCCGGAAAAGACGAAACGCGCCAATTGCGCACGGTTGAAGAAATCGACGCCAACAAAGACGGCATCAAGCAAGTCTTCTCGCGCTTTCTTAAATTCGGTGATGGCAAGCCGGACGCTATCATGATCGACAACGCCGATTGGCTGGCACCGCTGAACTACATCGATTTCCTGCGTGACGTCGGCCGTCACTTCTCCGTCAACCGCATGTTGACCATGGACAGCGCAAAAATGCGCCTCGAGCGAGAGCAGGAACTCTCGTTCATCGAATTCAACTACATGCTTCTGCAGGCCTACGACTTTGTCGAACTCGCACGCCGCTATGGCTGCAACCTGCAAATGGGCGGCTCTGACCAGTGGGGCAACATCGTCACCGGCATCGATCTCGGCCGCCGCATGGGCGTCAAGGAACAACTGCTCGCGTTGACCTGCCCGCTGCTGACGACGGCGTCCGGCGCCAAGATGGGCAAGACCGCGTCGGGCGCCATTTGGCTCAATGAGGCGCAGCTCTCGGCTTACGATTACTGGCAATACTGGCGCAACACGGAAGACGCCGACGTCGCGCGCTTTTTGAAGCTGTTCACGATGCTGCCGATGAATGAGGTCGCAAAACTTGCGGCGCTTCAAGGCGCGGACATCAACGAAGCCAAGAAGGTGCTGGCGACTGAAGCAACAGCACTCATTCACGGACGCGACAAGGCGGAAGCAGCAGCGGAAACGGCCAAGAAAACCTTTGAGCAAGGCGCCCTTGCGGCAGACCTGCCTACAATCGAAATCAGCCGCGCCGAATTAGACGCCGGACTTGGCGTGCTGGCAGCCTTCGTCAAAGCCGGTCTCGTTGCAACCAACAGCGAAGCGCGCCGGCAAATTCAAGGAGGCGGATTGAAGGTCAATGACGCGGGTGTCTCGAACGACAAAGCCACACTCTCGATGCAGGACGCGGCGGGGAGTGGCGTCATCAAGCTTTCACTCGGCAAGAAAAAGCACGTTTTGCTGAAACCGATTTAGAGATTTTCCGGTTGAACGGGAACCACCTGCCGGGCGCGCGCCGCCCCTCAATACAGAGCATTGCTTCGCGACGAAGAGTGGAGTTGGATCCGACCCGGCGTTTCAACCTCAAATAAGATCACGCTCGTTGGCCCGGATTGCCGCTCAGCCGCGCGAGCGCCCGGTCGCGCCCGATGAGCGGCAGAATCGCCTTTAACTCCGGGCCCGCCTCTTCCCCGGTCAGCGCCAAGCGCAATGGATGAAACAGCGCTTTGCCTTTCGCGCCAGTCGCCGCCTTGACGGCATTGGTCCATGTACCCCAAGTCTCCGCATTCCATGGCTCGGCTGGCAATACCGCCGCCGCCTTGGCATTGAATGCGCCATCTTCGATGACGGGTGTGATGTCACCGGATACGACCTGCCACCAGCGCTTAGCATCCGCCAGAACCGTGAGATTGCCGCGCACCGCATCCCAAAACGCCACCCCGCCCGAAATCCCCATCGACGTGAGGCGGGCGGCTACATCCTCATACGGTAGCTTGTGTAATAACTTGGCGTTTAAGCCCTTCAAGTCTTCGAGGTCGAAGCGGCCCGGCGCTGTCGAGATCTTATCGAGATCGAGAAGGCGGCCAGTTCCTCGCTGCGGCGATGCGGCTCAATCGCGTCCGACGTGCCAACGAGCGCGGCGTGGCTTAGGACCGCCATCGGCTCAAGTCCCGCATCGCGGAAACTCTGGACCGAAAGCGCGCCTAAACGTTTCGACAGCGCCTGACCATCCGCGCCAATCAGCAGGCTGTGATGCCCAAAGGCCGGTGGCGTGCCACCCAGCGCTTCCATGAGCGCAATCTGAACACCTGTATTGGTGACGTGATCCTCGCCGCGAATGATGTGCGTAATACCGAACTCGATATCATCGACCACGCTCGTAAACGTGTAGAGGAACGAGCCATCCGCGCGGATCATGACGGGATCGGAAAGCGATCCGAGATCGACATTCTGATCGCCGCGAATGAGATCGGGCCAAGAGATCATCGTCGGCTGCGGTGTAAGCCCCTGCCCGGCTGCCGTATTCGGCAAACGAAAACGCCAATGCGGTTTGCCGCGCTCCGCTTCAAGCTTCGCCCGCTCGTCCGCCGTCAATTTCAAGGCAGTGCGGTCGTAGATCGGCGGCCGGTGCATCGCGAGCTGGCGCTTGCGGCGGCGGTCGAGTTCGTCTTCGGATTCAAAACAGGGGTAGAGCAAACCCGCGGCCTTGAGCTTGCTGGCGGCTGCCTCGTACTTTTCCGTGCGCTTCGACTGCTGCTCTTCGCAGTCCCAAGTTAATCCCAGCCAATTCAAATCGTCGCGAATGCCCTCAGCCAGTTCTTCAGTCGAACGCACGACATCCGTATCGTCGAGGCGCAGCATGAAGCGGCCGCCATGCTTTTTGGCATAGAGCCAGTTCAAGGTGGCTGTGCGCACGTTGCCGATGTGGATGCGGCCCGTGGGGCTTGGCGCAAAACGAACGAACGGTGTCATTGAAATCCTGGGAAATCCTGGGTGTCAGTGGCGATTGACCGGCACCCTAGCGTCCGCGCCTTCAAAGGCAAGGGCCGGAAGCCGCCACTAGGCCTGTTTGCCACGCCCGCTCATCAGCCGCAACGCCAGGGCCTGGATATCGGCGCGGTCGGTGCTGGTGAATTTGATGCGCTCGCCGCTCGCCAATGTGATGGTCATTTCATACAAGCTGACGGATCTCAGCACAGTGGTTTCGGCGAGCCCCGCCATCCCGAGGACGGCAAGAAAAACCGAGCCTATCAGAAAGCGGGTCATCGCCCCCGTTTCGTAGACCAGGTAAGTCAGTATCGTCGCGCATATCACGAAGGCCGCGCTGCCGAGAACCAAACCCTGGATATTGCGGTCGCGGATTTCTTCGAGCGAGACACCGGCAATATCCGACAGCACGATACGATGGCGGCCGAAGTGTACCGCTTCTTCGCCATGATCTGTTGGCCTGCGCTCAATTCTCCACATGGGCGGGCGCGCTGCTGCAAGAATGTCTTTGCCCATGACCCTGGCCCTTTCTCAGTTACTTGATGCGTCAAGCTGGCAGAGAGAGATTGGCAAAGGACTAACGACTTCTTATCCAGGCCATCGCCGCAATTAAACTTTGGGCCTAACGAAGGATAGGACAGTCCGGTCTCAGCCTCAATCGTCCTTAGGCAATTCACGGATTTCGACCGTGCCGCCCGCCTCAAAAACGGGATTGCCAGACAATAGTGCTTCGGCTTGCTTTAAGCTCGGCGCTTCGACCCGAATAAACCCCGTCAAGTGCGCGGCAATCGCGGGCACCGGACCTGATTTTCGCACGCAATATCCTGTGCCGATTGCGCTACCGCCCCGGAAGCAACCGCTCTCTTGGAGACGCACACTATAGGCTTCCCAATCTTCCGGCAATTCGCGTCCCACTTGAGGGGCATCGTCGTGCATCAAGAACAAATACTCTGCCATGACCGCAACTCCCTTTTGCCCGGTCCTCAAGCCCCGTCGCCACCATCGGCCGAAGGTTTGACGAGGAGCTTTTTGGCGGGCGCGGGCACGGCCGCCCCGGGTTGCAGCTCCTCCCGGAACTTATTGGTGATCGGGTAGCGGCGGTCGCGGCCGAAACTCTTCATCGAAATTTTGACGCCGGGTGCCGCCTGCCGCCGCTTGTATTCGGCGAGATACAAAAGCCGTTCGATTTTCTTGACCGTCTCGGCAGCGTGCCCGCGCGAAACGACCTCGTGAAGCGGCATCTCGTTCTCAACCAGGCAACGCAATATGTCGTCCAGCGCCTCGTACGGCGGCAAGCTATCTTGATCGGTCTGATTGGCGCGCAACTCCGCCGTCGGCGCCTTGGTCAAAATGCGTTCCGGAATGACGATGCCCTTCGGCCCGAGCCCACCCTCCGGATGATGCGCGTTGCGCCACTTCGACAGCCGGTAGACCTCCATCTTGTAGAGATCTTTGATCGGGTTGAAGCCGCCGTTCATGTCGCCGTAGAGCGTGGCGTAGCCGACCGACATCTCGCTCTTGTTGCCGGTCGTCACCACCATGCCGCCGAACTTGTTCGATATCGCCATTAGGATCGTACCGCGCACCCGGCTCTGCAGGTTCTCTTCCGTGATGCCGGGGTCTGTTCCGGCAAACACGTCCTTCAAGCCCCAGGTGATGCCCGCGACCCCCGGCTCGATGGAAATTTTGTCGTAGCGAAGGCCTAAAGTTTTGGCGCATGCGGCAGCGTCGGTGAGGCTTTCGTCAGATGTGAACTTCGAAGGCAGCATAACGGCGTGGACCTTATCCGGGCCCAGCGCGTCGGCGGCGATTGCGGCAACGAGTGCTAAATCGATACCGCCCGACAAGCCGAGTACAACGCCGGGAAATCCATTTTTGCCGACATAGTCGCGCAACCCCAGAACGCAAGCCTGATAGGCCGAGGCGTCGTCTTCTTCGATTTTCGCGAACTCGGATTTCGCGCACGTCCAGCCCTTCGCACCCTTCGTCCATTCGGTCACAACCAGCGCTTCCCGCCAGGCTGGAAGTTGCGCGGCGAGGCTGCAGTCGCTGTTCAGCACAAACGACGCGCCGTCGAAGACCAGCTCGTCCTGCCCGCCGACTTGATTGAGATAGACGAGCGGCAGTTTGCTTTCGGTGACGCGCGCGACGGCGACGTTCATGCGCAGATCGGGCTTTGGCCAGTCGAACGGCGAGCCGTTGGGCGAAATCAAAATCTCAGCGCCAGTTTCCGCGAGCGTCTCGACGACTTCTTCGCCCCAGATGTCTTCGCAAATGGGAACGCCGATCCTGACGCCGCGAATGTTGATCGGCCCCGGCATGGGGCCTGCTGCGAACACGCGCTTTTCATCGAACACGCCGTAGTTCGGCAAATCGTGCTTCAAGCGCACGGCTTCTATTTTTCCGCCGTCCAATAACGCAACCGCGTTGTAGAGGTGCCCCTCTTCGCGCCAGATGGTGCCGATGAGAATGGCGGGGCCGTCTTTGCAATTGTGCGCAAGTTTTTCAAGCGCGGCGTGCGTCGCATCCTGAAACGCCGGTTTTAGAACGAGGTCTTCGGGCGGATAGCCATTGAGGAAGAGCTCGGGCAGCACGACGAGATCGGCGCCGAGAGCTTTGGCCTTGACGTGGGCCTCGCGCGCTTTCCTCGCGTTGCCGGCGAGATCGCCGACCACGGGGTTTAATTGCGCAAGGGCGATGCGGAGGGTCCTTTCAGCGACCTTTGTGCTAGTCATCGCGCATTACGCCAATCCGCTCTTATCAGGGGATGGAAAACCGGTCTAGCGCCGCTAGAATATCATCCAGCGACCCGTCTAGGCCAGCGGGATTGACGCAGAGACCTTGGAACCCAATTGCCGCGTTCATAGGTCTTGTCCAACTCGCCAGACGGCTGAGGCGCAAGTGATTCTCGGTTTCAGGATCAATGTCCAGCATAACGAAACTTTGCCGCTGAACTTGTTGCAGCCGCATGCCGCGCACCGCGCGCCAGGGGATGAGATCATTGCTGATCCGGAGATCTTTGATCCCAGCGGGCGAGATCGTGAGGATTGCTCGTGTGTCCCGCATCCCGCGCAGCGCCATGACCCCGCAAAATGCAAAGAACGGCACGCCGAACCAGATAACTGCCTCTTTAAAGCTGCCGTGTGGCGCAAGGCCGAGGTAGGCAATCAGCATGCAGGCCGCAACGAATGCAAAACTGCCAAGCGCGTACCATATCAGCTTGCCGCGGGCGTAGCGAAATGTCGCTGCAGCGCTCTCGTCACGGGCGCTCATAGCCATCTCCCCCAAGTTCATAGACGCTACGCAATCAGCGTCCTCTGCTCCGCCTTGCCATCCGCGAGCCGCTCTTTCTTGAGCTGCTCGGCGACGAGGAAGGCGAGTTCTAAAGCCTGGTCGGCATTGAGGCGCGGGTCGCAGTGCGTATGATAGCGGTCGGACAAATCCTGATCCGAAATCGCCGTCGCGCCGCCCGTGCATTCGGTCACGTTCTGGCCCGTCATCTCGATGTGGATGCCGCCCGCGTGCGTGCCTTCAGCCCGGTGCACTTCGAAGAACGCGAGGCTCTCGCGCAGGATGCGATCGAAGGGCCGCGTCTTGTAGCCGGTTGCCGCCGAGATCGTGTTGCCATGCATGGGATCGCACGACCACACGACCGACTTGCCAGCCTTCTTCACCGCGCGGATGAGCTTCGGCAGATGGGCTTCGACTTTATCGTGGCCGAAGCGGCAGATCAGCGTCAGACGGCCCGGCTCGTTCGCGGGGTTCAGGATGTCGATCAGCTTCAACAAGACCATCCGCGTCGAGCGACGGCCCGCACTTCAAGCCGATCGGGTTCTTGATGCCGCGCGCGAATTCGACATGCGCGTGATCGGGCTGGCGCGTTCTGTCGCCAATCCAGATCATATGTCCGCTGGTCGCGTAGTAGTCGCCGCTGGTTAAATCTTTGCGCGTCAATGCCTGCTCGTAGCCAAGCAGCAGCGCCTCGTGGCTCGTGTAGAAACTGGTAACGCGGAGTTGCGGCGTGTTCTCGGCTGGTGATGCCGCAGGCGCGCATGAAGGAGAGCGTTTCTTCGATGCGCCCGGCCAATTCTTCGTAGCGGCCGACCTTGCGGTGAATCCTTCGACGAAACCCATGTTCCACTGGTGCACGCGTTCGAGATCGGCATAGCCGCCGGTTGCGAAGCCGCGGATAAGATTGAGCGTCGCCGCCGACTGACGGTAGGCCTCGATCTGGCGGTTCGGATCGGGAATACGCGCTTCCGGCGTGAACTCCGGCCCATTGATGATGTCGCCGCGATAGCTCGGCAACTCCTTGCCGTCCTTCTTCTCCATCGGCGACGAGCGGGGCTTGGCGAACTGCCCGGCGATGCGGCCGACCTTCACGACAGGCTGGCCGCCCGCGTAAGTCAGCACGACCGCCATCTGCAGGAAGACGCGGAAGAAATCGCGGATATTGTCGGCGCGATGTTCGAGGAAGCTCTCGGCGCAGTCGCCACCTTGCAGCAGGAAGCCCTCGCCGTTGGCAATTGTCGCCAATTGCTTCTTGAGGTCGCGCGCTTCACCGGCAAAGATGAGTGGCGGGAAGGTCGCGAGCTTGGTTTCGACGTCGGCTAAGTACCTTTGCATCCGGGTAATCCGGCACCTGCAGGACCGGCAGCTGCCGCCAGCTCGCGGTGACCATTTCTCTGCACTCTTCAAGCCTGCCATTGTCGTCTACTCCTGAACGCCAAAACGGGGCGGCACGGGTGGCCGCTTGCGTGGTTTTATCTTAACCCAGATCCAAGCGGCGGCTTATAGGAGATTACCGCCGCCTGATGCCAGCACTGCAATGCGCTGGTTGCATGGCGAAGGCATGCTTAATGACGCTGCCGGACGGCATGTTGACGGGGACGAGCGGCTTAGAGCCCCGCTGCCATGCCGCCATCGACGAGGAGGTCGGCGCCGGTGCAGTAGAGGCTATCGTCGGAGGCGAAGAATACGGCCGCTCCCGTCATGTCTTCGGGGTTGCCGAGGCGGCCCATGGGCGTCTTGTCGGTCAGCATTTTGCGCGCTTGCGGCAGGCGCAACATCCGGTCGGTAATCGCGGTTTCGACGTAACCTGGCGAGATCGCATTCACGCGTACGTTGAACGGCGCATATTCGACCGCGAGGCCTTTGGTCAATGCCGTGACTGCGCCTTTGGTCATGGTGTAGGCGGCTAGCGGGCGCAGGCCGCGGTTCGACATGATGGAGGAAATATTGATGATCGAACCGCTCTTTGATTTGCGCAACAAGGGCAAGCTATCGCGCGACAGGCGGAACACGCCGTCGATGTTGACGTCGCGCAGTTTGGTCCATTCGGCGTCGGTCAGCGTGCGCACCTCGCCGCGCACGAGAATGCCGGCATTGTTGACGAGGACGTCGGCGCGGCCGTGGTCCTTCTCGACGCGGCGAACAAGCGCGTTCACGTCCTGGCCTTTGCAGACATCGACGAGTATTGCTTCCGCCGAACCGCCCTTGGCTTTAATGCGTGCAACGGTTTCGGCCGCCGTCTCGCCGTTGATGTCGGTGACGATGACGTGCGCGCCTTCCCGCGCGAAGCGTTCGGCGATTGCCGCGCCAATGCCAATTCCCGCGCCTGTGACGATCGCAATTTTTGCCGTTAGTCTGGTCATGAAAGTCCTCAGGTTCGGGAAATCCGATCTCTCCCATAAGCGCAGGGGAGCACCAGTTCAACTGGCGGGTGGCACCCATTTGTCGCGCATTGTCACGAGTTCCTCAGCGGCGCTTGGATGCAGCGCCACTGTGGAATCAAAATCGGTCTTTGTCGCACCCATGCGCATGGCGATCGCCGCCATTTGCACGATCTCGGCGGCATCCGGACCAAGCACATGAAGGCCGGCGATTTTCTGGCTCTTGGCATCGACAATCAATTTCATGAGCGTCCGTTCGTCGCGCCCCGCCAGGATGTTCTTCATCGGGCGAAACCGCGTTTTGTAAATGTCGATGGCGCTGTGGGTCATGCGCGCCTGTTCTTCGGACAAGCCCGACGGTGCCGATTTCAGGCGTCGAGAACACGGCAGTCGGTATCCACTCGTAATGCAATCCATTCGGCTTCTTACCAAACTCCCGGTCGGCGAACGCGTGCCCCTCGCGAATGGCAACCGGCGTCAGGTTGACCCGATCCGTGACGTCGCCGACTGCGAAGATCGACGGCACGGAAGTCCGCGCCTCGTCGTCCACCACAACCGCGCCGTTGCTCCGAAGCGTTACACCCGCTTCTTCGAGACCCAGCCGTTTCGTGTTCGGATCCCGGCCGATCGCGAACATGACCTGATCGGCTTCAAGGCGCTCTCCATGAGTGAGCGTTACGACAAGGCCCCCGCCCGGCTTTTCTATTTTCTTAAACACCTGCCCCGTGATCACGCGAATGCCGCGCTTGGTCATGGCTTCCGTCAACCCGTCGCGCAGGTCTTCGTCGAAGCCACGAAGAATCTTTTCCCCGCGATAGACGAGCGTCACGTCCGAGCCGAGACCATTAAAAATCGAGGCAAACTCGACCGCGATATAGCCGCCGCCGGCAATGACGATCCTCCTGGGTAGCTTTTCGAGATGAAACGCCTCGTTCGACGTGATTGCGTGCTCGACACCAGGGAGCTTTACATCGACATTGGCAGAGCCGCCCGTTGCCATCAGTATTTTACCGGCGGTGAACGACTTCCCAGACTTCTGAAGCCTGATCTCATGAGCCCCCGCTAGAACAACCCGATCCTCAAAGATTTCTGCGTTCGCCATTGCCAAGCCCGAACGATAAAGCCCCTCAAGCCGCGCAATCTCTTTGTCCTTCGCTGCAATGAGGGCTGGCCAATTGAACGAAGGCGCCGCGTTGCTCCAGCCAAAGCCCGCCGCATCCTCAAACGCGTCCGAAAAACGGCTCGCATACACGAGAAGCTTCTTCGGCACGCAGCCGCGGATAACGCATGTGCCGCCAAAACGGTATTCTTCGGCGATCCCAACGCGCGCGCCGTACCCCGCCGCGATGCGCGCCGCGCGCACGCCGCCCGAACCGCCGCCGATGACAAAGAGATCGAAGTCGCGCTTGCTCATTTCTGTCCCGCAGGAGCGGCACCTGCTCCACCCATTTCCTTCAGCATGCGCTCGCTATACTTTATGCCAATCTGAGCGCCCTTCTGCATCAGAATTGGCGTCGCTTGAATAAACTTTGCGCCCGTTCCGCCGCGATAGAAATCGGCAATTTCCTTCATTTCTGCGGCTGTAAAAGTCTCGGCATAGAGCTGCGCGAAATCGGTCAACATCTCTTCCTTGTAGCTCATGAATTTCTTCATGGCTGCATCGAACTCGGCTGCGGCCTTCTTGCCCTTTTCAGAACCATCCGCATCGGCACCTTTGGCGAAGCCCTGACTCATCGCCGAGATCAAGCCATCCATCTGCTTTGCAACGCCGGTAACTTCCATGAGATCGCGCGCCGCGGCAATCGATGCAGGATCGGCAACCGGCTTTGTCTCTTCAGCCATCACGGGGGATATAGATAATAGAAGACAGAGGAAGCCCGCGAGGAGTGAAACTTTGGCGTTCATGACATCTCTCCTTCAAAATCGTAGGCGTCGGTCGAAATAATCGAAACGCCGTCTGGTCCGGCGACGATCGCTAGGTCTGCGATACCAAGAAATAATCCGTTTTCGACGACGCCCGGCACAAGTTTCAAGGCGTCGTCCAATGTCTCAGGATCTTCGATGGAACCAAAGGCGCAATCGAGAATAAAATTACCGTTGTCGGTAACGAACGGCGCTCCATCCGCCTTGGTGCGCAGCTTGATCTGCCCGGTGCAGCCTGTATCGGCCGCCAGGCTTTCGATGAGATTTCGCGTCGCCTTCAAACCGAACGGCACTACCTCGATGGGTAAGGGAAACGCGCCAAGCGTTGTGACGAGCTTGGTATGGTCGGCGATGATCACGACCTGTCCCGACGCCGCTGCCACGATCTTCTCGCGCAGTAGCGCACCGCCGCCGCCCTTGATCAGGCGCAGAGCCTCGTCGATTTCGTCGGCGCCATCGACGGTCAAATCGAGATAAGGCGTTTCATCGAGTGTGGACAAGCGAATGCCGAGCTTCTCGGCCTGCAGACGCGTTGCATCCGATGTTGGCACGCACAGAACGTCCAACCCGCTTTTGACTTTAGCGCCGACGAGATCGACGAATTTCGCCGCCGTCGATCCCGTGCCAAGACCGAGCTTCATGCCCGGCTCGACGAAATCCAGGGCATGTTCCGCGGCAAGCCGCTTGAAGTCATCTGCGCTCAAGAGTGCCTGCCTTCCTTTATAGATCATGTTGGAGACGCGAGAGGCTAGATCCCGCCCATCAAAGTGTATTTGACTTCCATGAACTCTTCGAGGCCGTAGTGCGAGCCTTCGCGGCCAAGGCCCGATTCCTTGACGCCGCCGAATGGCGCGCCTTCGGTCGAGGTCAGACCCTCGTTAATGCCGACAATACCGAATTCAAGCGCTTCCGCCATACGCCACGCCCGGCTCAAATCGCGCGTAAACACGTAAGATGCCAGGCCAAACTGCGTGCTGTTGGCTATTTCGATGGCCTCATCCTCGGTTTGAAATTCGAAGAGTGCCGCGACCGGCCCAAATGTTTCTTCGCGCGCAACCTTCATGTCGCGCGTGACACCGGTTAGAATTGTCGGCTCGAAGAAATTGCCGCCTAACGCATGCCGCTTACCACCTGTGACGACAGAGGCGCCAAGCCCCTTTGCATCCGAGATATGGTCTTCGACCTTGGCCACCGCCTCGCCGTTAATGAGCGGCCCTTGCGTGACGCCGCTTTCGGTTCCAGGACCGGCCTTCAGCTTCTTGACTTCCGCCGTCAGGGCTTCGGCAAATTGCTTGTAGACGCCCGATTGCACCAATATGCGGTTGGCTGAGACACAGGTCTGCCCGGCATTGCGGAACTTGGATGCCATCGTGCCGGCAACAGCGCGCGGAATGTCTGCGTCGTCAAACACAATGAGTGGCGCATTGCCGCCAAGCTCAAGACCGACGCGCTTCACCGTGCCCGCCGCCTGGCGCATCAGGATCTTGCCGACTTCGGTAGAGCCCGTGAACGTAATCATGCGCACGCGCGGATCGGTCGAGAGGACCTCGCCGACGGCGACAGGATTCTTGCAGGTCACAACATTCAAGACGCCTTTGGGAATTCCGGCGCGATCAGCCAGTTCGGCCAGAGCCAGCGCGGAAAGGGGCGTGTCTTCGGCGGGCTTCACCACAGCCGTGCACCCGACAGCGATTGCCGGCGTGATCTTGCGCATGATCATGGCGGTCGGAAAATTCCAAGGTGTTATCGCTGCAATGACGCCGATCGGCTGCTTCATAACCAGGATCCGGGCATCCGCCTTGTGGGTCGGGATTAATTCGCCATAGACGCGCCGGGCGCCATCGGCAAAATACTCGACGAACCCGGCGCCGTAGACGATTTCGCCTTTGGCTTCCGCGAGCGGCTTGCCTTGCTCTTTGGTCAGCAGCAACGCAAGTTCGTCGGCGTGCTCCATGATGAGTTCGTACCAGCGGCGCAAAATGTGCGAACGCTCTTTGGCGAGGAGTTTGGACCAGGGCTTGAAGGCTTTCTCAGCCGCCGCAATAGCACGCCGCGCATCATCAGGCCCGAGATCCGGAACGCGCGTGATTTCTTCGCCCGTGGCCTTGTCGATAACGGGAAATCCCGGTGTACCGGTCCACGCACCATCGATATAGGCCTGCGATTTGAGGAGGGTAATGACTTTTGTGTCCATTTCTCGTTCGTCCGTGCTCTTGGCCAAGCGCCACAACTTGTCTAAGCCTGCACTGCACACCTTTCAAGGCGGGCGCGGCTGCGGCCCCGTGACAGCGGCGGATTGGCCCGCTAGCGTGGCGTCGATCATGTTCTGGAGTCACAATGCGCGGCTGGACACTTGTTTTCGATCTCGACGGCACTCTCGTCGATACGGCGCCCGATCTTGCGGCTGCGACAAATCACGTCCTCGCGCGTGCCGGCCTCGCGCCTATCAACGAAACCGAGATCTTGCCGTTTGTCGGACATGGCGCCATGAAAATGATCGAACGTGCGCTTGCCGCCCATGGACGCAGCGCCTCCGAGCGTGAGTTTCGCGAGCATTTTGACTGCTTCATCGCCCACTACCGGGCGAACATCGCCGTGAGGAGCCGCCCGTACCCTGGCGTCATCGAGGCCCTTACGTCTTTCGAGAAGTACGGAGCCACGCTCGCCGTTTGCACCAACAAGATGGAGGCGCACGCCCGCGCGCTGCTCGACGAACTTGATATGTCAAAACACTTTTCCGCGCTGACAGGTGGCGACAGCCTGGGCGTATCCAAGCCAAACCCAAAACACTTAACGGGCACGATTGCACTGGCCAAAGGTTCAGCGAAGCGATCCATTATGATCGGCGACAGCGAAACCGACATCCGCACGGCTCAGGCAGCGGGGATTCCCGTCATAGCGGTGAATTTTGGCTACAGTGCCGAGCCGGTCGGCAGCTTCGCGCCTGACATCGTTATTGGTCACTATGATGAACTTCGCGAGGCAATTTCAGGTCTGACAGCCGCACGTCCCGCCTAATAAGTCAGAACTTTGCTCTCGCCCGTCATGATCTCTTCAATGAAATGCGCGGCACCCACGACGCCCGTACACTCGGGTATTAAATCGGGTTTGTGCATGTCGAAGATATCGAGTCCGGGCGCACAGCAATAAAATTTCACGCCGGCCGTGTGAGCATCCTTGATGAAATCGTAGATCGAGCGCGGATCACCTGCCTTGATGAAAAGCTTTTCAGCCACGCCCTTTTTCATGAGCTTCGCGGCCGTTGCTGTGCAGATCACTTCGACGTCGTATTCCATGGCGGCCGCGACGGAGGCCTGGAAAATCGGCGCGCCGAGTTCCTCGCCATTGCGCGGATCAGTATTGGCCATGATGATCACGAGCTTCTTGGCCATGGACTTGGTCTCCACCGTTGCTTATTTTGCGAATTATACCGCTTCGCTTGCGAGCACTCAACTCTTTCGCGGGATATACCGGCGATAAAGCGCAATGGACGCCGGGAGAATGACCAGCTGAGCGACCAAAGATGCCAAAAGGCACACGGACGTCAGCTGGCCAAAGCGGCGAAGCGACGGCAGATCCGACAGCATGGTGACGCCCAAGCCCAGCGCCAGCACGATCGTTGTCAGCACGACCGCCGGTCCGATGTGATGAACCGTCATCCGGAGTGCTTCGATCTCGGTGCCGCGTCCGCCGCCTAACCTCTCCTCCTCGATCCGGAAACGATTCAAGAAGTGGATGGTCGAGTTGATGGCGAGCGCAAAGGCGACCGTGATGGCGATGATGGATGCGAATTGCAGCCCTTCGCCGGCCGCCCATAACAATGCGCCAGTGGCGAAAATAGGCAACATAGACGGCAAAATACTGGTGATGCCCGCCATGACGGATCGCAACACAATGGCAAGAAAAATAAAGATGACGAACATGTCGCCGACAAGTCCCCAATTCAATTCGCCGATAAGCTTCGCGGAGTTTCGCGCAGCAATGGCCGGCAAGCCTGTAACCGCTATGTCGTAGCCGGGATGTAGTTTGCGAACCGTTTCGAGTTCGCGATCAAGCTTATCGACAATCGGCAAAATCTCGCTGGCGTCCACGTCGGGTAAGCGCGCGGTCACGAGAACGGCATTCTCTTCCTTGGCGATAAACCGGCGCACGAGATGCTCTGGCAACAAGCCAACGTATTTTTGGACTGTCTCTATCCGGTCGTCGCCCGCTTCCCTGAGCCAGCGGCGCAGACTGTCAAGCGACCACGTGTTGCCAAGGCCCGCTTTCGCTTCAACAACCGTATGTGCGTCGGCGATGACGGCGAGGGTTGCTGGATCAAAGAGTGACGTCTTGGCCGTCGCCTTTTCGGACGTCCCTCCCCAGCTGATCATGACATGAACGGGGTTGGCACCGGTCAACTTCTTGTCCAGACGTCCGGTGGCAGCTAGGGCTTGCTCTTTATCGGGAACCTGATCGGCAAGGCGGTACATCGGCGTCAGTTGCGTATAGGCCCACCCCGTTGCCAAGACGGCCGCAAGCCCCGCCAAGGTATAAAACCAAGGCCGCCGGATCACGTGCGCCTGGATCGCCCCCGTCATTTTGTGCAGCACGCCAATGCCGCCGCCCGGCTCGTCACCCTCATAGACGGGCGGTCCGGTTTCTTTCCTGATCAAAATGGCAGCGAGCGTCGGCACCACGACGGCGACTGCAATGTAAGAAATCGCCACAGCGAGCAGCGCCGCCGTGCCGAACGTGCGAATAAGCGCGGACTCGGCAAATGAAAACGAGATGAGCGCGAGGCACGCATTCATCGCTGTGAGCAGGCAGGCGGGCGCGACGTCCCGCACCGCATTGCGCGCGGCTTCCACCCGGTCGATACCGGCCATCACGTCACGCCGGATTGCGAACACGAGATGCATCGAGTCCGAGAAACCCGACACAAGAATGAGCGGCGTGATGACGTTGATAAAAAGATTGAGCCGGAAATCGAGACCGCCAATGACGCCAAGCGTCCAAAGAATAGCGATCGATGGTCCGGCGACTGCAATAAGCGTAAGAGATAAGCGGCGGAAAAACAGAAACGCCATGACGAAGCCGGCTAGAAACCCGAGCCCATTGTAAACGAGCCGGTCGCGTTCGACGGCGTTGCGGATTTCAAGCTGCATAACCGGGGCGCCGGTCAGCTTCACCGATAGGCCGGCGGCGCTAAGTTCCTTTTCGGCCGCGTCTTTAATGTTGGCGATGACGACTTTGGCCGTTTGCTCTTCGACCACTTGCCGGTCGAGCGCCAGAACCATCAGCGCCAGTTCGCCGTCATCCGACAGGAATTTCCCTTTGACGATGTCATTGGATTTGAGCTGCGCAATCAGCGCGGCCAAACCCGTGCCCTCAGGCAGTTCTTCAGGCACGATCGGCGCCGAATAGCCGTTGGCGTCCGGTTTGCCGCGCGCTGACAGCATCGACACGAGGCCGCCGACGCCGTCGGTGAGTTGCAGCTCCTGCGTCGCGCCTGCAAAGGCTTGCAAGCCTTCCCGCGTTAGAAGCTTTTGACCCTCGACTACGACAAGCACATCGTATTCGCTCGACGGAAAGCGGCGATCGATTTCCTCATAGCGGCGGAACTCTTCCGTGTTGGTGCGAAAAAGTTCCGATAGGCTATCGTCGACCTTGAGGCGCATGACGCCTAGGACAGCCAGCGCCGACAGCAACGCGATCAAGGCCGCCGAGACATAGGGCGCGCGCAGCGCCACGAGGCCAAGCTTTTCCAATCCGAACGAGAAAAGGAACGAGCGGCGCGGCTCTTGGGGTTCCCCCATTATTGTCTCCCGGCACGTGTCCCGTCGGCTCAAAATGCCCAGCTCGTCTATACCGCACTAGCGCGGCGGGCCATAATATCCTGCAAGCGGTCCGCTCCCCAATGCGTCAAGTCAGACCGTCCCGGGAATCGGCGAAGAATACCAAAACCGTTGCATTCCGGCCCGCCTTGCGCAAGACCCTGCCCAATATGCCCTTTTATAGTGGGTATGCAGTTGAGCCCCGGTTCCGCTTGTCTTAGAGGGGAGGGGCACTCATGGGTCGAGAGAAGACCCCCAACAAGCGCTAACCAGGACCAAGTTACAGTGATCGCCGACCGGATAATTGATACCAGCGGGCTCTCCTGCCCCATACCCATCCTCAAAGCCAAGAAGGCCTTGGCCGAAATGGGAGTGGGCGCCACACTTGAAGTTGTGGCAACAGACCCAGCCGCGCCCAAGGACTTCGAAGCGTTCTGCCGGGCCACGGGGAATGTACTCGAGCAAAGCTTGGAGACTGCCGGCGCTTACCGGTTTTTCATTCGCCGCGCGCCTTGAACGTTGCTTCACAATTCTGAGTAGCTCAAGCCAAGGACGGGGCCAGCGCGTCATAGACCGCGTGCGGCCTGACCTTAATCGCTCCCGGCTTGACAGTACCGCCACAGCGCTCCCATAAGGTCCCTCCCAATACGGGCGGTTAGCTCAGCGGTAGAGCACACGCTTCACACGCGTGGGGTCATAGGTTCAATCCCTATACCGCCCACCATAGACGCACCGCGTGAGCCATGCCCAATACGTGACATCCGCCAATTTGCCCGCCAGTACAAAAACCGGCGCACGCCGCGAATTGCCTGATGTCAAACATACTGCGTCCTCAATCAAAGACCATGTGGCTCCGGGTTAACTGCTTCACGGCCAAAAACAATCTCCATCGATTGCTTAATGGGTAAAGAATGGCGGAAGCGGCTCATACGCATACGTTGCCTCGGGATCACTTTTCGGCGTATCCTCAACGCTGGACAATGGGCCCGGAAGCAGGACATAGGAAACCGTGTTTTGAAGCGCAAAATTGCCGCCATTCTTGCTGCCGATATTGCCGGTTATAGCCGGTTAATTGCAGAGGACGAGGAAGAGACGCTTCGTCGCTTGGCGAACTACCAGCAAGTTTTCAGAGATGTTATCAGCGAAGCCGGTGGACGGATCTTCAAGACGGCTGGCGACAGTGTCCTCGCGGAGTTCCCAAGCGCGGTCGATGCCTTGCGCTGCGCGATCAACGTCCAGGAAAGTCTACGCATCAAGAACAATGCGTATCCCGTAAGCCGACACATGGCGTATCGGATGGGCTTGACGATTGGCGATGTTGTCGATCAGGAGGGCGATCTGCTCGGCGATGGGGTCAATATTGCCGCACGCTTAGAATTGCTTGCGCAGCCGGGCGGGATTTGCATTTCAAAGTCGATGCACGACGCGGTGAGCAGCAAACTGTCCGTGTCATATGTCGATATGGGGTCGCATCAAGTCAAGAATATGCCAATCCCCGTGCACGTTTTCGCCGTCTCTTCAGATGCGCGCCAACCCGAAGTACGTGCGCCCCATGGCGCACCATTGGGTACGCAAGCCGGTTCTGCACACAACAAAGCACCGGATGTGCGGGCGAGCCGAATGACATGGCGCCAGCCGCCGATGGCCGCAATGGTATTGGCGGTAGCATTGGCCAGTGCATTATCCGTAACGGCGTATCAATGGTTGTCCAGCCCGACAGGCGAGCCCTTGACAGGAACGCGTCCAACAACAGCTTCCAAGAGCACTGCGTCCTCTGAAATTGCCCCTGTTGCGCCATCACCGGCCATTGAATCAGCCAAAGCGCCGGCAGCACTTGATGAGCCTTCGTCTCCGCCCGCTGCTTCGACCTCAGTTGCAGATGTAACACCAGCAAAAAGTACACCAGAGCCGGCGGCAGTTGGGGAGACCGTACCCGCCCCGGCGCGCAGCAAAGACGTCCCGGAAAATTCCAACGACGTCGATGCCGCCGCTGCGCAGCGCCGTCACGCAGCACATTGGAATGCATGCAACAGCGAAGACACGGAAGCTGCGTTAAGGGGGTGCAAGGGCCTCTTATCGGCTAACGACCTATCAGGCGATGCTCTAGCGACCGCGCAAAGCCGGCTGGGTTATGCACTTCGCAAGTCAGGTGATGTCGATGGAGCGATTGCGTCACTGTCAGACGCCATTTCGACATCGGCAACGGCAACTGCCTATAACGACCGCGGGATCGCATACTTGTTGAAGGGCCAATTTGAAAGTGCGCTTGCAGACTATGACGCAGCCATCAAAATCGATAACAAGAATGGCGAAGCGTTGAACAATCGAGCCTGGACCTATTACAAGATCAGCCAGAACGAAAAAGCCCTGAGCGATGCCGATAAGGCGGTCAGTCTTATTGGCGATAAAGCGTACGTATGGGATACTCGAGGTCATATCCACGAAGCACTCGGCGATCGTAAGGCGGCCGAAGCCGATTTTGTGAAGGCGTTGTCGCTAGACGCGGAACTTTCGACAAGCCGCCTTGCCTTGAAACGGCTAACAGGGCGCTAAAAGCACCCTGTTACGATACAAGATATAGCGCCGGCTATTCACCTAGATTGACGATCTGAACGCGCCGGTTCTCCCGCGCATTTGGATTCTTAGGATCTTTCAGCCGCTCGGGTCCATAACCGACGGCAATAAACTGCTCAGCCGAAAGTTTGAATTCATCGATCAACATTTTACGAACCGCTTGCGCCCGCCGCTCCGATAACGTTTGGTTGTATGTGGGCGCCCCCGTGGCGTCGGTATGACCAGCAAGCAGGAAGCTCGAGCTCTTCAACTGACCGTTCTGCAAAGCAGTACCCAGCGCATCGATGTTCGGACGTGCTGCCGGAGAAATCTCAGACGAGTTGAGTTCAAACTGGATTTCCATGTCCTGAACCGGAAGATCCTTGACGGCGTCAGCTAGCTTGCCGCGCTCCTCGGATGAAATCGAGATGCCACGGGACGTCTTATCCTTAAGCGCACTGATCAATGACGTAACAGAATTGCCTGCCGCGCCTCTTGTTGCACCCTTGGATTTAAGCGCATCGACAATGCTTTCGGCGGTCGGAGCGGTTGCCGTTTCACTGAGTGCAATCCCGCTTCCCAGAACCAGAACGCTACAGATTAGCGATAGAGAGTAAGCTGCTTTAGTTGCGGATTTTGAATTGACCGCGCGCATGACACAACGTCTCCTTCATTTGAATTTTCTATGTGTAACCGGCCGGTGAAATACCGGCAAACGAGTATTGACTAATGTCACCGTCCTCTTCGAACATAGTAACCCGGACGGGGAGCATCGCATCGAGGTTCAAGGAAACACATTAACAGATTTCCGGCTGTTCCGGAGGGAACATGCCACTGCGGGCGGTTTGTGTACTGCTTGAACTCGTATATATGTATAATCCCCGACGGAGGCCGCGCTCGTGCATTCGAGATTCTTTATATTAACCCTGGCACTCTGCTGTGTCTTTGCCGGTTTTCGTCCGGATTTGGTCTATGCCGATGCCCGCCAAGATCTGACGGCTGAGATTTCTGCGCTCACTGCCGATGCCAAATACGAAGAGGCACTCGGCAAAGCAGACGCCCTCATTCAATTGTCCAAAGAAGAAAACGGCGGCAATACATCCCAACATGCCGAAGCGTTATCATGGGCCGCATACTTGCATATCGTGATCGGAGACGTTCAAGGTGCCAGCACATTCTTTGAACGCGCCGTGGAAATTTATGGCCGGGTACTTCCGGCAGATCACCCGGACCTCGCAACGGGCCTCAACAATTTGGGTTACCATCGCTACCGGCTGGGCCGCTACGGAGAAGCAGAGGCTCTATACCAGCGCGCACTCGATATTCGAGAACGTGTTCTGAAGCCTAATGACCCTGCTATCGCCGACACACTCACCAACCTTGGCGAACTCTATAAGGCCCGCGAACGGGCAGACGAGGCAATTCCCCTGCTCAATCGTGCCCTTGAAATTCGCTCGCGCGGATTGAAGGCTGACGATCCTGCAATTGCCGCAAGTCTGCAAAACCTAGCCGGCGCGCTTGAGCTTGACCCAAATGGCGATAAGTTCGCGGCCGCGCAGACGTTACTTGAAAAGGCTCTGGCCATACGGCAAAAGACGCAACGCCCCGACCACCCGGAAATTGCCGGTGCTATCAGCAAACTTGCGACCAATCTTTTTAACCAGGGAAAATACCGGGAGGCGGAAGCGCGCTTTGTCGAAGCGCTCGCCATCCGCCGCAAGTCCCAGCCTGCAAAGCATCCCGAAATTGCTTTAACACTTTCCGGCCTCGGGCTGACACACCTCGAACAGAAGAAATATAACGAGGCGGAAGCAGAGCTTCGTGAGTCTCTCGCAATCCGGGAACAAGTCCTCGCCCCGAATGCAACAACAACCGCCGAAGCCTACAAAGACTTGGCGCGGGCACTCGATTTGCAGCAGCGGCCCGCAGAGGCGCTGGAGAAAATACGCCGCGGCACACAAATAACGCTAACTCGCGAACAACCTAAAGCCAAAGGCCGCGAGCTTCTCACAGAGCATCTGAAAATTCTTGCCAGTTTGAGCGCGCTTGACAGCAGTAAAAGTGATGCGACTCTGGAAGAATCTTTTGCGGTCGGGCAGCGCGCCGGTGAAAACGAAGCGGCGTCTGCTGTTGCGCGCATGGCTTCGCGGTTTGCGACCGAGGACCCGGCTTTGCAAGCCCTTGTCCGGGAGCTTGAAAACATTGACGTTCAAATGAGAGCGCTTGAACGGCAGTTTGCTGAAGACTTGGCTTTGCCTCCGGAAAGGCGCCGGCCCAACATCCGCGCAACGATGAAAGACATTGACGAGCGCCGGAGAAACATTGACGCGACGTTGAAGAAAGATTTTCCGAATTATTTTAATCTGATCAGTCCCGATCCGCTCTCGGCTGCCGACACAGCTGCATTACTTGCTCCTGACGAAGCCCTGATTTCCATCGTTTCGGGGTCGGATGAAACCTATGTTTGGGCTATCACGAGGGAAGGCAGGTCTTGGCACCGCGCTCCCCTCAGTTGGAGCTGGCTTGAAAAGTCGATATCTGCGCTGCGCAAAAGCTTGGACACGGAAGACCTTAAAAAGAATATCAACAATGCCGGGAGCCTGCTTGACCTTGGCATCGCCAATGAGATTTACGCAAAACTCCTGCAGCCTCTCGAAAACGTTTTTAAAGACAAGAAGCATCTGCTGATCGTTCCATCGGGACCGCTAACCAGCCTCCCGTTCCAAGTGCTCGTTACGCAGAAGCCGGGCATCATGCATCCCTCGCTTGGTGAACTCTCTGCCTATCGTGATGCGAAGTGGCTCATTTTGCGCCATGCACTATCGGTTGTCCCGTCCGTGACCAGCCTCAAATCGCTTCGAAAGTTGAAGCGCCGGGCGGATGCCGGCAGACCCATGATCGGCTTTGGCAACCCAAAGCTAAGCACGCGCGTGTCATCGAGCGTATCATCGGCTGCTCCCGTTCGCGTCGCAGAAGCCCAAACACGCGGCGGCGATGCGGCCATTCGCGATATTCTTGCGACAAGAAGTATTCTCGCGACGCTGGAGGAATTACCCGGCACCGAAGAGGAACTGAGAACGATTGCGAAGGGGCTTGGCGCGACCGAAGACGATCTGCGACTTGGAGCGGCTGCGACGGAGACGAACGTCAAATCGACCGACCTGTCGGTCTACAACATCGTCTATTTTGCGACCCATGGGCTCGTCGCCGATGACATCAAAGGCCTGAACGAGCCGGCACTTGTACTTACTCCGCCGGATATTCCCGACCCCAACGACGACGGCCTGCTGACAGCTTCGGAGATTTCACAAAGCTTGAAACTCAACGCCGACTGGGTGGTGCTTGCCGCGTGCAATACAGCAGCTGGATCACAGCCTGGAGCGGAAGCACTGTCTGGGCTCGCCAAGTCGTTCTTTCATGCCGGCGCACGTGCGCTTCTTGTATCGCACTGGCGGGTGGAATTTGAGGCCGCCGCCCGGCTGACCACCGCAACATTCGACATTCAAAGCCGCAACAAAGGTATCGGCCGCGCCGAAGCGTTACGCCAAGCGATGTTGATGCAGATCGAAAAGGAAGTCACAGAGACGGCTGATTTATGGAACGCTTATCCATCGTTTTGGGCGCCGTTCTCAGTCGTTGGAGAAGGCGCACAGTAAACAATGCAATCGGCCCGTTACCACTCGTAGCGGATACCAATCTGCCCGGCCGCTCCCATCACGTCGCCGCCGCCCCGAAGCTCGGCTTGCATCATATAGGACATGCCATTGCCCATACTCAGCCTGGTTTCAAGTTGCCCGAGCATACGGATCTTACCCTCGTCAACCGGCCCAACGGCTTCGCCGGTCTGCCCTGCCACACTCTCGAAGCCGCTTATCGCGACATCACTGTAGAGGAATGCGCCGACCGTGGTCGACAGGACGTAACCGCCGTCGAGTTCTACCCGATCACCAAAGCGCGCTCCAACTTGGAGACGCAGCGCTGACCCGTCCTCAAGTCCAAGCCGGCCCGTTGGCTGCACGCCGCCATCGCGGAACACGCTGTTGCTCGGATCATTGCCGAAATCGGTAATGGTGTAGCGCAACCCAACCAAAGGCTCCCACCACTTATTTTCATCGCCAATATTGTAGCGGTGTGCCGCGTTTGCGGAGATCATGTAATTAGTGACGGACGCACTGCCGTTTTGTGTTCCGACGTCGTCATCGCAGCGCTGCCGGAGCGTACTGCTTTGTGTGAGGTCGAAGAAATCGGCCTTTAGAGCCACATCGAAAGTCCACTGGTCTTTGACGTACGCCATATAAGTACCAACGAACGGCCCTTCGATCGTCTCCTTATTGTCCTGACGGAAATAGTTGGTATTGCCGCCGCCAGGCAACGTGTCCGGTGGGGCGTCTGGTTCGTTGACGGCAAAAAACGTATCGCTCAATTTTCCGCGTGTTTCGTTGTAACCGCTGAAAACACCAAATTGAAAGGCGTTGACGGTTTCGCCCCGGTTCACATGCGTCCAATCGGCACCGATCAAACCGCCGCCCGACACAGCCTTGCGGGTGGGATTTTCCTGATTGCCCGGCGCAATATTTTTGTGGCGGTCGTAACCCAAATAACCCTGTGCCCAAACCGCACTCGTGCGCGAGATGCCGCCAGCGTAGCTCGTATCTTCGGCCACCGCGTAGTCTTTGAGGCTTGGCGCATAGGCGCGCGCCGACTTTGCCTTGGGCTCTGGTGCGGGCTCAACATCCTGCTCGACCTTTGCCGCCTTGACAGGCTTCGCTTTCGAAACCTGCTCTACCACTTCAGGCTCAGGAGCGCTCTCCGCCACAGCGGGTTTCTTTGCAGGCTTTGCTGCAGTCGCCGGAGCTGCCTCAACGACCGGAGCGGGCTTCGGCGCGGGAGCAGGTTTCGCGGCCGCGCTTGACGCAGCCGAATTGGCATTCGAAGCTGTCGGCGCAGGCTTAGGTGGAGCCTCCTTCACCGGAGCGGTGCTCTGTTCGGGAGCGGTCTCATTGGAGACCGGAATAGGCTGCGGGCTCTGTGCTTCCTGTGTACGCCGGCGGATTTGTTCCAACACTTGAGTTGTTGAGGTTTCTGTCGTCGAAATCGAGGGCGGGCCGGACGCGCCACCGCTGACAGATGCCATGCCGCATGCCGCTAAAGCCGCTGGCACCGACCAGCTTGTTACGAGTCCGGCCGCTATGATTGCGGTCAAGCCACGGACATCGATCAATTCACGCATTCGGAAATGCTCCGGTCATTTGCTGGAACGCCGGAAGATACCCGACCCAGCAACAGCACGCTCGCCAGCGTGTGGAAATTAAAACTGTATCCACCACGTCAAATAGCCAGTTAAATGCATTGCCTATTCGAAGTTGCCCGTCGAGTGCAGCCCGCGGCTTTCCAACTTATTGCGGCGCCGTGTAGCGTAGACGCCACGAATTTCAGACTGACGCTCGAATTTAGACGCATGACTTAGCTACGGCCGTGCGCGAACCCTTGACACGAGTTCCGAATCGCACGGCGCGAATTGCGGTTGCTATTTTGTGGGGTCAAATTCGCGTACATGCTTGTCTTCAGCCATCGGCACGACAGGCGATCAATCCGGACTGCGCTTCTTCCAATCGATGCCAGTGATCAGAATCCGCTCGTCGGCATTTGGCGGAACGGTGACGGTGAAGCCCGACTCTGCCAACGCCTTACTGGCTTCCTGTGCGATAGCAACCGCCTGGGCTTTGGAACCCTCGACGACGCCATAGCCGATGTAGAGTTGGCCATCATTGATGACACGTTCGAGATCCTGACCGTGATAGAAGACGAAGCCGCGAATGCCGGACTTCGGCCCGCCGCGCGAATGCCACGCCTCCCCGGCATCGCTTCGGGCATCGCTTTGGGTATTGCCTGCATTGTGAAGAGCAAGAATTCCGGATTTGTCCAACGCTTGGAAGACGGCATCGAGCCGGTCGAAATCAGTATTTTCTGGCCAAGTGGCTTCGGCTTTCTTTTTCTCCGCCCATTCACGCTCGATCTCGGTCTTGATCCAAGCCTTGTCGGCATCGGTGAGTTCGGGTTCGCCGAGATGCGTCTCTGCTGCCTCATAAACGCCCTCGCGCGTTTCAAACCCGCCCCAGACGTGGGGACGGATGCAATCCTTCCGGAGTGAGGCTTGATCATCTGGAGGAATCGCCAGAACGGCTGATGCCGGACCAAGCACCGCGGCACCCAACAACATCTGCATGATCCGTTTGAATTTTCCGGCCATAAAGTGGCTCCCGCTCTACTTACTCTTTGGATTCGTGCACGACCTAGCCTGGTGTCCAACCCGTCAACGACACAAGGACGCCAAGTACGCTCACCACTAAGCCCCACCATTTCGTCGGTAAAAAGAAGAAGTCGCCGGCATGGCTCATCTCGACACGCTCATTGGTTTCCGCGTCGATCAATACCCGCGGCGGCCGCTTGTCGAGTACGGCTGCCAATATCCAAATCAAGCCACCTGCGACGAGTAACGCACTGGCGAACGGCCAGCCGTTTGTATTCCAATACGAAGACCCTAAGACCGCGTTTGTGATCAAGTTCGCGACCAGTGATGTTAGAAAAATCGTGACGATGACTAAGAAGCCATTGCCGCGCCAAATGATCATGGCTGCGACTCCTTTTGATCGGGCGTTGAAAACAGTCCTTCCACATAGCTGCGCACGCGCTTTTCTTCGGCAACCCAATCGGCGTCGCAAGGAATCGATTTGGTGCACCGACAATTTTGCGCTTGTCACATTGACGAGGTTGAGGCGGCAATAGATCCGGCCCGAGGAGATTCGCCCGAGCCATTGCCTTGCGTTCTGACATCGTATCGGATTCCCAGGACCGCGTTTTGCACAGAGCTTGAGAAATCGAACCCATCCTCGCCGTCTTCCGCGAGTGCGCGAGTTTGTTCAGTCATGTCCGGCGGAATGGGTGGATTTGGGGACGACAAACACAACTGACGGTCATTCACGGTAGGCTTGCAATGTAGCAACTTTTGAATGCCGCCCGCGTCGGCGATGACAAATAGCGACTCGCCTACGGCCGTTTCCGGCGCCCGAATATGCCATTGCTGAAACGGATCATAAACCGTTGAGCCCCAATTGACCTCTTTGTCGGTGCCTTTGTGCATCGTGATCGTTTCCATGCGATCACGCGAAATCATCTCGCGCTCGATGATCGCGGAGCGGGCCCCGATGTAGCGCATGTCCGGCGAGCGTCAGCGTTGCCGCGACCGGCGGCTGGTGCCCGCGGAAATGGTTTGCAATAGGCGCCAACAGGCCGCCGTTCCGCGGGAAGACGGTTACGCCATTGCGAACCATCGCGATGCACCGGCAGCACGAGGACAGCCGCAACCATTGCGATCGTTTTAACTGCAGACCTAAAACTATTTCCGCCCAACAACCTGAAGTGCGGAAAATTGGCCTTTAGCGCGGCGAACGACACCACGATGCATGAAAGAGCGACGGCACTGAGGGCGCCAGCGGCGGTCAACCACGGCCCGTCAGGCCCGGCAAGATGTCCGAACGCCGGGTCAAACAAGGCCTGTGCTGTGGTGAGGATGAGGGTGCCGAACGCAGATCCGCTGCCGTAGGACCAGAGAAGCCGCTTCCAACCCGCGTGATGCGCAGACCTGAGCGACGGCCCAGCCGCTATTGCCAAAAGTAGTCCCGCAACGAAGCCCGCAGCCATAGCGCCGAATGGAAAGGCGACGATGATGCCGACAACGGTTAAGCTGATCAGGAATCCAGCCGCCAGCCCGACGTAGAAAAAGTACCAGCCAAAGGCGGGAAAGACATGAATTGCGAAATAGGCAACGAACTTGGCAAGCCGTTCCCAGATCGCAAGGCGCGTATTTGGATCACCGTAGAGACCTGACGCGCCGACGATGTGGGCGAGACCAAATGCAAACGCCGCCGGAGCCCAGGCGAACATCATATTGAGGGTTTCCCGGCCGCAGACATCGGATTGAACCGAGTGGAGTGAGCAGGCGACCGTCCAATCGACTTGCAATCGCTCCACAATCATGACGGCCGCAACCGCAAGCGCCACGACTGTTGGCCAGACGAACGCGCGCCTTATTTGGGATTGGTTTGGATGCGCGGGGCTCATGCTATGGTTTCTGTGTCCATTTTACTTCGCAGCCACCGCTCATAGTCGGCCGGACTAACGACGCGAATTACAATTGAGTTGGACTGTCCTGCCGCATCACAGTTAGCGTTGCACACTGCAACAAGGCGGCCGGCGGCCTTTGTGATCAGAGTGTAGGATTGAAGCCGGCCAGGGATCGCCGTCAGCGAAACACCAAGTTCTCGTAGGGCCAGATCATAAACCTGTATCGTTCGCAGTAACGAGAAGTTCGACGGACTTTGCCCTGCGGCAAGACGATGTCGGCGTCCATGTCCGGCTGACCGCCGGTGGCAGCGTTTGCAGAACTCTTGAACGTAGGACCCAGTGGATTTGTGTAAGTGTAAGACCAGTGCCCCTGATCCCCGACGATTTTGATCGTCAAATCCGCAGCCGCTGTTCTTGGCGCTGTTAGCAGCTCAAAGGCTTCTCGGGACGTTTTCGAAATTGCGTCTGACATTTGATCGGATCTGGGTTCGGCATAAGCCGAAGGCGGTCCGTCCAAAACACCGCCAAACAACAGAGCAGCGAAAATGGCGGTGGCGCGAAAACGCTCAGCGGGTTTGGGAAGGATGGGGCGCATGGATTCAGGTCCCTTGCATCATCTCGCGAAGGCGCATCAGAACGACATATCCCACCGCCGTCACGATGACGAGACTGGCCCCGGCAAGGGGTGGTTGGACCGTCAAGGCTTCGGCTATAATGGACTGCAACTGAACGCTAGCGATCACTGCAACGGCGGGCAGAAAGAACTTCCAGTCCTTCTCCCGGCTCGCGTATCTTGCGGCCAACACACTCGCAATCACCCCGCCAATCACAAAGCCAGCCGGTTCGTTCGTGAGCATCTTTGCCAAGGCATTAACTTGGTCGTCTGACCCCACGGGCAAGATCAGAACTGCGATGTCAACGATGAGGGTCGAAGCCAATGACGCCAAAACCAACGGCCAGAAAAAGATTTCAACGCCCGGCATGTTTTCGCGCCGCCGGGCGTCGAGGATGCCCACGATTAGCGCCATGATTGCCAATGTTGAGACGACGGCAATAATCGTTGCGGCCGGGCTGGCGATCCCTTCTTTGAGCATCAAAAGCATTGTGCCCGCGTGCGACGGCAACTGCGCCAGTATTGAGGCCGCAAGCATGATCCAGAACCCATGACCAAGACCCTGGCGCTCGATCACGCGCGCCAGACCGATGATGCAAGCAAGGCCCGCAACAAGCGCGGCAACGGCTGGGAACTGAAATCCAGGTCCCGGGCTCGATACCAGCTTTGGCTGCTGCATCATCGCTTCCGTCACACCAAAACCCTGCAGCGCCGCAATCAGCAATGCGAGCGCGATGACACTGCGCGAAAAGGGCTCGGCATGGCCTGAGGGTGCAAATCGCTGCGTCCAGGATTTGGGCAGCAGGACGACGATTAGCTTAATAACGGTCAGAGCGGAAAACCAAGGCAAAATACCGAGTGCAAAGATTGAAAAGCGTTCGAGCAATAGAGACGAGATTACTCTCTCAGCCTCAAACCGGCCGACGTACTGCAAATCGATGCCCGGCAGCGGCAGCGACGATCCAAGCCGGTAGGCGATCAACGCCAGTACCGTGATACCAAGCGGCCCGTAGATACCGGCGCGGTGCTCCTGTTCGGGCATCAGGATCCCATCTTTCGAAGTGCGAGTGCACCACGTAATCCTGAGATCAATCCAAATCCCACCAATCCAACGGAGAGCAAGTATTCAGGCGCAGGTTTACCGTAAAGAAACTTGGCGATGACTTCGAAGCAAACCCACGCCAATAACAATACGGGAATGACGACCGAGTGCTTGCGGCCAAAGCGATATGCTAAGCCTGCGGCGACAACAGCCATCAGTAGCGTCGAACCGGCGATGATTATCCGGTCCTCGCCGGCGGCTTCATTGACACCGTAGCCGGTGTCGTAAATGTACCAAGCTAGGAAGGCGTTCATCGCGGCCAAAACGTAGCCTGCGATTACGCCGCGCTTTACTATCCCGACTGCATCAGCTTTCGACCTGACACCGGTGATGGCTGTGGCTCGGCTGGCCCGGGCGCCGGGTCGCCGTCGTCAAGCTGCGGATCAGTCATGTTGGCCTTCCTTTGTAATGTGCTGACATAGCTCCGGCCAATTTCTCGACTACTTCTTCAATCGCGCCTGGGCTTCGTCGCGGCCCTTCTTTGCCAGCTCGTAGTCTGGATTTAATCGGATGGCCTCATTGAAGTCTTTCAGCGCGCGGTCTGCGTCGCCGCGTTTCAAGTGACAGTATCCCCGGTTGTTGAAGGTTCGGGCGTTCGACGGGTCGAGCGCGACGGCTTCGTCAAAGTCACCTATCGCGTCATCCCAAAGTTCCAATCGGGTCCGATAACTGCCGCGTTCCTGCCAATAGTCAGCAACATCTGGCGCAATCGCAATTGCCTTGCTGACGTCATCAATAGCTTCGCGCGTGCGGCCAAGTTCGTTTTTTGCGACGCCACGGTTCGCGAGCGCTGGCGCATGATTGGGATCTCTTGCCAGCGCCTCGTCGTAGTCGGCAATCGCCTCGTCAAACTTGCCGAGATGGCGCAACGCCACGCCGCGATCGTTGTACACCGGAACTGCAATCGGATTGAGCTTCAACGATTCTGTAAAATCGGCGACGGCGGCTTGATCGTTTTTCACGCCGATGTAACCCCGGCCTCGCTCATAGAGAGCCCAGGCGCGCTCGACACCAATGATCTTTTCGTCCTTGAGGGCTTCGGTGCAGTTTGCGATTCTGTCTTGGTCTTTCTGCGGCGATCCTATGCAGATAAGCCATGCTCCAGTTGTGTACGTTTTGGACGGCGCGGCGTCCGGCGCTTTGTCCGGCTCGGCTGCGAGAGTGGTCGCAACAAAAACGGGCAGCATAAGAAGCAATAGCATAAGTCTAACTGCGTAACGCATGCTTCACCACGGCGTACAAAGCGAAGACACTGGCGACAGTCGGGAGCAGTCCAAAGGTGTCGGCGCTCGCATACAGCAGCGTCAACACAATGGCCGAGACGACCAACAGCGCGGGCGTCGACAACAGAACGATGACCATGGCCCTGTTTACGGCAAATTCCAATTTCCCTGCCGTTGGTCCGTCAATTGGGTCTCGCACCATGATCAGCTCTCTCCCGAATGTGACGAGCGCGCCGCCGCCAAGCGCGCACCACGCGATCCACGGAAAGCTGAAGACTTGAAAAACGTGCGACACAAACCCAACGATCAAAAACGCCAATGACAGCATCAACAAGATAGCCGCGCCTTCGGTCAACGGTAATTTGCGTACGGTCATGCTCTGCGGTTCCGCATTGAAACTCTCATTCGCCGTGCCTGCGCAAAACCCAAGCGTACACCAAGAGGAAACCGCCAAGCGCACCCATGACGGTGGTCATCGACTCGACGATCCGCTGGATTGGCCGGAGCGTTTCTTCGGGGCTTGTGGTTGGTAGTGCGCCTGATTTAACGAACCAGATTAGAAAAATCATGATCGAGGCGAGCACCACCTCAACAACGGCAAACAGAATGACGAGGCGCTTCGACTTTTTCATTTCCAGTCCTAGGCGGGTCCCCGCCGATAGTCCATCTGTGAGCCAAACCATTGCGGCTGGGCCTTGATCTCGCTACACTTAACTAAGACAGAATATGATGCAATGCCAACGGACATTCAGCGTTAGTATCTGCAGGCAACACGGCATCCAGTGGCCCAATGATGATCAAAATCCGCGCTTTAATGATAGCTATCGGGTTTATGGCGGCACACCCCGGGGCGACCCTTGCAGATGACCCCAGCAAGGTAAGAGATGCGTATTTTGCGGGGAAGAATAAGAACGCAGCGAAGCTTCTCAAAGCTCCTGCCGAATCTGAAGCCCCGCAACTTCAAGGCATCGCTGATCTGAGCGGAATGCCGCAATCCAGCACGACGGGCCGGAAGTGAGCGCGCGCAGGCAGTGGTATGAATAGACCTTCAAAACCAACCCGGCGGGATATTCTACAACGCGCCGCCGCCGTCGGCGCGACGGCAACGGTTGCACAGTTTGGGTTCGCAACGCGGAGTAACGCCATGGCCACGCAAGGACCCTTCCGGACGTTGGAGGAACTGGGCGCCTCGCTTGCCTCGGCGGGTGTATCGGCAGCGGACCAGCGCATGCTGCTCAACATGGCGCTTCCCGCGATGGCTCTGGAATCGAAGGCTGAGAATGACAAGGATATTCCAATCGGGGCCAGCAAAATCGGTGGTGCGCCCGATCTGCCGCCAGGTTTCGAATGGCCGGTTCGCGCGCCAACGGCCATGGGCGACGCGAGCTTAGAAGGGATACGGCTCGTTAACGAACAAATGAAGGCGCGGACTTTTGCCGAGGGCTACTTCACTGAAGAACAGTATGTAGCGGGCATCGCACAAACGCAAAGCGAACTCGCAGCCAAAACTAAAGTCTATCATAGCCAAGCCCCGCTGACGTTTGTCATGCAGTTCGACCTCGAGTCCCTTGCAACGGTTGGGACGATCAATCCCGATTTGCCGCGCGAAGGCCGGTTGCTTGTATTCTACGATATGATCGTGCGCCCCTGGTTCGCGCGCGACAAAGATAATCGTCCTCTGTTTCAAATCGTCTTTGATACGACGCCGAAGTCTGCATTGGATCGGCGCACCGCACCCGATTTGGGCTATCCGCTTATCGAGTTTTCCAAGGATGACCCGAGAGACGTGCCGTTCTTGCGCAATCACATGCCAGCCGCTCGGATTGTTCCAGTCTTCACCTACACGCTTCCAGACAATAACACTCAGCCGTTGTTTTCTCGCTCGTATGCGGCCGGGAAAGACGTGCCGCAGCAGAAGTGGAACGAACATACTCCCGCCCACCTCGGTGCCTCGAACCGACTGTTCGGATGGCCCGAGCTGATTCAGAACGACATGAGAATAGAGCTGGCGGCGCACGATCTGAACCAAGACCTGCCGACATCAAGTGTTGCGGCTTACACTGCGGCGGTCGAAAGGCTGGCGCCTGAAGCCGAAAAGTGGGTTCTACTTTTACAGATAGGCGACTACGACAATGACGTATGGGACCTCAACGGTCTTTATTACATCTGGATCAAGCGCGAGCACTTGAAGGCCCGCGATTTTTCCAAAGCCGAAATGATCTATCAAACGGATTGAGGATGTGTGGGAGTGGCAGTGTGGATCACACTTCTCAATCGTCTCGTCCTCATCCGCAAGCAGACGCTTGCCGCCTTGCAGGCGCTGGACGGAACAGTGTGGCTACACGCTAGCGGCGAGCTGCATTACCAGAATACAGAAATGCCGAATTGGATAACAATCGAAGCGGATGCGGATCTTCGCGCGGCGCACCAGGCCTTCGTGGCGATTTTCGAGCCGCACTTTAATAAGCTCGGCGAGGTGAATGTCACAGTTGCTTACAACACTGGACCAAACAGCACTGGCGTCCAACGCGCGTTTTTTGATACGAACGAAGACATCAAGCGCGCCTTGAGCGATCCTGCGTTTGGCACGACGTAAGCGACGGTATCGCAGCCATAGGGGTCAGCATGAGCTACGACATCTCCATACTCGTCTCGGCTATGCCGCCAACTGATGCTGCGGCGTGGCAAAAACTGGAATCGCAAGCTGAAGAGAAGGGAGATCCGCCGCTGGCCTTCCGCAAACTCTACGACCGGCTCGTCGCCCGTTATCCGTGTCTCAGCACACTCAAAGAGAACGAGGAAGACACCGGGGTTTGGAGCAGCGCGCCATTGTGGAATAACTTTGGTTCAAGCGTCGCAACACTCGCGATCCAGTTTCCTCACGCGGATGAAGTGGTTCCGTTTGTGGTAGAGACGGCGCGGTCGTACGGGATGTCAGTGTTCGACTGGCAGACCAAACTGATCCATCGCGCGGACGGCATTGCAGACCTCGAACTCTCGAGCGAAGGCGTGACGCCGCTGAAACGGCCCACTTTTCAGCAGATCCTCGACGCGGCCGAGGCTCTGACGCCCGATGGCGGCCCGGGGTTTCTGATCTTGGAGCGTGGTGGACGCGATTATCTTCAAGTTGCAGGTGGCAATGGCGCATATGCGTGCGAATGGCGGATGTACAATGGAAACAGTCCGCGCTTCTCCCACTGCGCGATGGGCCTTTACAACGTCGCAAGGGCTGCAGATATTCAAATTCCAACGAACGGTTTCTACGTCACAGTCAAGGAGAACGAACGCTTGGCGTTGTCCGACGTAAAGAGTTTGCTCGGGGCGTTTGCGAGCGACGATGACCCACCTGCTGATTATAGATATCGCGATATCACCGAGCGCTTTGGATAAACGCATACCGGCCAACAGGCGGAGAACAATTTGAACGCGCCCGTCACAATAAAATTAGACGAACATGACGTCATCGCGGCCGACCGGCTGTACAGCCGGTCTTATTTTCGCGATCCCGCGAGTTGGCGCCCGATCGCGCTTATATGGCTCGCCGCTCAAGGTGTCTTGCTCGCCATCTACGTCTTTTCCGGAATGTATGACAAAGGGTTCGTTGAGTTTTTGATCGTTGTGGAAACCTGTCTGCACATTGGTCTTTTCATCGTTCCAATTCTGATCACGCGCCTGCTAGGCCCGAGAAAGGCGCGGAAGCACTTCAAGGCGATGAAAATACTGCACGGTCCTATTCATCTTTCGTGGTCTAGTGATGGCCTGAAGGAGACCACCGAAACGAGTACCTCGCTGACGCCATGGAACCACTTTCCAAAATGGCGTGAGGACGAAACATCATACATCATTTTCGTCGCGCCGACAATGTACAGGGTTGTGCCCAAGCGCTTTCTGACACCATCTCAGATTGATGACTTGCGCTCGTATCTGGCTCAGCCCGCCAGCGTGTAATACTTAGAGCGCCAAGCCTAACGGGCACTGGAAGGTAGATCATGTTCCCCATAAATCGGCGCCGCTTACTTTCCTGGCTGAGCACGCTGGCGAGCCTTGCATCACTGTCGCGTGACGCACATGCGCAGCAGAATGGCAACGAAGGCGTGAGCAACAAACATGCAGGCAACCGCATCGAGCCCTTGTTTTTGTCCGCAGATGACGCGCGCGCGGTCATGCGGGACCACTGCATGGAGGGCACCGATCAACCCATCTCAGCAAAACACGTTGAACTCATCATTTCGCGATTGAGGCCACAGGTTTGGATCGCACGTCGTAGCGATGGCGGCGGCGGTCCCGGTGAAACCAGGTTCGGCGGCGCGCCCGATCTGCCAAACGGAATGGCCTGGCCCATTCGGCCCGTTCCGCCCGATGTGGCCGAGAAAAGCCAGCAGTGGGGGGCCCATCATACTTGGATTGTGAAGCAGTTGCAGCACGAGCTGCCATTTGAGTTCATTGGACAGATTGAACTTCAAGACGCGGCGCAGCTTCCGGAGCACACAGAAGGGTTGCCGCCCACCGGGCGTCTTCTGTTCTTCTGGGATGGTTCCGTGGGGCTGTTGGAGTCGGGGGCATCGGCATGCCACGTCATCTATGATGACACACCGGTCGCGAACCTCGTTCGTGCGCCTATCCCTGCCAAGTTCGCCGAGATGGAAGCGTGGTGGCGTGAACCTGATCCAAAATCGACAGCGCATTTCAATGAAATGGCACGCACGCTCGAAGCCGCCGATCAGAAAGCAGCGGCCGAGGCCATGCGCAATGTCGCCAAGAAGAGCGAAGCGCCCTACCCAACGGCAACAAAGCCGTTTGTTTATCCCGCCCGCGCGATGCGACTGCAGCCGCTGTGGGTGTTGCCCCGGCAAAATTCAATAGAGCTCACGCAAGACAAGGAGCTGACGGCCTTTGCAGACGACGTGGAAACGAGTGCGCACTACGAGCTTCTGACGTCTGATGACATGGGACCTTTCACATCTGATCGCGCGAACATGCAGCGAACGCAAGCATATCTGACAAGCGAGTCACGTCGCATGCGCCTGATGGGGCCGCCCCATCCCGAGCAGGATGATCCACGCTTCGACGCATTGGCCAAGGCAGACCGGCCGCCGTTTCCATGGACTGAAACCCAAGTTGCTGAAGTGTCAGTAAAGGCCAGCCAATGGCAACTCCTGCTTCAGGTCTCGATAGCCGATCTGACGCAGCTTGATACCGAAGGCACCGTCTACTTCATGATTCACCAAGACGATCTCGCCCAGCGAGACTTTTCCCGCGTCGTCGCGTCTTATCAGCAGACGTAATTGCATTTGAACCCAGCCAATAGGGCCGCGACCCATGAGAGTAATAGCGACGCGCGATGACGTTCATGCCGGCGATGACCCAATTGCACGCGAGTTTGAAGTGCCAGACGGCGCGAGCGGCGCGGAAATCGTCGCAGCAGCCGCAAATTGGTCGTGGCTACCCAACATTTCCGGTGGCCTGGCGACGTGGTCAGTCATCTCGCGGGAGCCCGTCGCCGTGCTGGCACAACAGCGCCCACAAGCTCGTTTCTTCTTTTCCCTTCAAGACGACGTTGTTTGGCACTTTGAAGACGGGTTTCTGTTCTTGCATTTCAACTACCACACGCAGATTGACCCTGACATCGTCTACGACGTGCTCCGAAAGGTGCGATGGCCAACGCGCTAATGATCTGACCGGACGCTTTCAAATCCACGTTGTCGCGTTCGAAACGATTTTCTGCAAACGCGCGTCTTCGATTTTGGAGAATGCCCGTTCAAGGCGCTCGTCGACCTCAGGCCGGTCCAAAAATTCTCCGATGGCATCGGCTTCTGGAAGGTGGTCCTCCAAGTAAGCGGAGTCCAAGCGCGGGCGCCCTCCCACTCGCTCAATCCGTTCCCTGGCAGCCGCCATATGAATGGCGGCTTGGGGATCTGGCGCGGCATCTAAGGCTTTCAAGACGCGATTGAGGTCGCCGCCCGCCAGAACCGTCAAGCACAAAACGTCCCTGACATCGTTCAGGAGCCGCCAACCGACAGGCCACTCAATCAACGTCAGGTCGTCAATGTACTGCACGATCAAAGCATCGAAGAAACGGTCCAGAATATCGACCTCGTCGGCTGGCCATTTTTCGCGCCAGTGCGCGTGCCCAAGCTGGTTGAGACACTGCGCTAGTCCAAGTTGACTGGGGACATCGTCTGCTGCCATCAAATCGAGATAGCGCGGCAAGAAGTACCGCATATCCGCAAGGATCATGTCATCGTCCCAGCCGTGCGCCGAGTTTGTGTATTCGGCTAGAAGGTCTGACGGGATTTGCCGCAACGGCGTGCGCACCAGTTCAGCCTCGACCTCTTCGGTCATGCAGCAGGAGCAATGACAGACGACCAGCGTCCCACGGCATGTGTAGCGCTCGAACACGCGATAGGCGTCTTCGACGATTGCAGCGAGTGTGGCTTGTAGAGACATATTCAATGGCAATGGCACATTTTGTTCAGTGCGGCTTGCGTTTGAGATGGCAAACCTTCGTGCGGGAGCCGTCGCTATTCGAGCGCCACCGGCAGCCTTCGTTCGGCGGTATATTGTTGTAGATGTAGTATTCGCCGCGCCGTTTGCTGTTGAATGTTTGGTTGGAGACATCGTGTCCGCCGATGCGGACATTCTTACCGAAGCGCACCTCGGCTGCGGCCGGTTCAACCGCGAGGGCACCCCAGAAGGCGATTATGACCGCCAATAACAACCTCCTCAATGGACTCTCCTTATTGCTTTGTTTTTGTACTGTCACGTTTGCGCATGTGTACGTCATTACTAGTCCAAATCCCAACTGAATAGAACCGCGCCGCAATGACGGCAGACAAACTTGTAGAACGCGGCATGTCCTTTCGGCTCGTAGCCGTCAGCGAACAGGTTCCAATCATCGTCTTTCATATTGTATTCGGCCTTCCAGGCGTCGATCGTCGCTCTTGAGGCGCTTGCGATATCCTCGACGGTCGCGTCGCCGTGGTAAACGCACGCATCGTCGCAATGGGACTGCCAGTTGTCGCTTTGCCAGCAGAAGTATCCGGGCGTCCGCTTCGTGACTTCATCAGAGATTTCGCGCGCGATTCTGGCCTTCAAGAGTGGGTGGGCGTCTGCGAAAGAAGCATCATATTTCTGCGCGGCAGATCCATCCGCAATGCACCATGGGCAAACGTTATCGCGCACGTCCCGGTTTGTCGTGAACGCAGGCCCAACGTAGAGGTAGTCGCGCGCTCGGCCACAGCAGATGCAGACACCGTCGCTGGCGACGACGACGTCGCTCCGGACAGGGTCGAGGTGATATTTGAAGTGTGGCAGCTCTTCTGACATGTCTTTGTTTGACCGTGGATCATAGTGGATCGTATGTTTGCCGCGTTGTCCCGATTGAAGCACGCGCTGGCACCAGATGGAACCCGATCGAAGCATGACACACGAAATTACTACGGGCACGAATGGTCCAACAGCGTTAATGCTGCTGGTATCGGCCGGACTAGCTTCTCTATCGATGCAAGTCGCCGCCAATGAGGGGTCGCCTGTGAAAATTTCCAAGGCCACAATCAACCGGCTCGCGGACCCCACCAAGACTTTCCCAGACATGAGCGATATCGTTTCTGGGCAAACAGCCTTCACTGTCACCGCCGAGCACATTGCCCTGCTTCGTAAGTTGCGGTTCTCTTGGGAAACGGCAGAGACTGGCGCACCAATGGTCGATCAGCAGGCGCCTTATGGCACGCCAGATCCACTCGCGGCCATCGCCGATGTCACTGGCGCGAAGACCGAAGCCGACACGGCGCGTCAACACATCGAAATGCACCTCGCATTGAGCAAGATGCTGAGACATGGCAGCCTCAAACCTGGCGACTACCCATTGCTCAACATTAAGTCGCAGGACGTCAACAAGCTGATGAACGGCTATTTCGAAAACGATACGCCAGCGAATATGACGGCACTGGGTTTGACGTCTGACGGCAAATTCCGCCTGACCGGCGAGCATCTAAATCTCATCAAAGCAATTCTGTTTCAGTGGCCAGACGAGGACCAAGTCACCGAACTTTTCGACCTCGACCTCTGGCCAGCGCCAGCGATGGACCCGAAGCGGCCTTATGGTGACATGTCCTATTTTCAGGCGGATATGGCCCATATTCTCGGTTTGAAAGTCGAAGCCTCGGACGGCAAAAAAGAACTCAGCGAAGAACAAGAGCGAGCGCTGCAACACCTGCACTGGCAAATGCTTGGCGCTCTGCAGGTCTTTGTCGAGAACGCGGAGTTCAATCCCGGAGCCTACAAATAGGGGCGTCAGTTGAGTGAAGCCGTGATCACGAGCTCCATCACGAATGCGCGCAGGCGTGGCGCCGAGAGATTTCAATCGCCAGTACGGCAGGCTAAGTGGCAGAATTCAGAAACCCTGCGCGCGCATAGGCTTACGGCCGGCCTGCGCCATTGCGCCGGACCTCAGTTGGCTCTGGCGATTGTATGATCATGAATGATCCTTCCGATTTCGGGACGGCACGAGCCGCAGTTAGTTCCGGCTTTCAGTGCCGCGCCAACCGCGTCAAGCGATATGCAGCCCCCACGCGTGACAGCTTCGACAATTTGGTTGAATCCAACTTCAAAGCACGAACAGACAACTGCACCACGATCGGGCTCGGCGGTACCAGGCCTGCCAGCAAGTACGCGCAAACGGTCCGGCGATGCAGCATAAAGTCCGCCAAGCTTATCTGACGCGAACGACCGCGACACCGACACGGGGCCTGGGGCGATGAACATAGCGCCGTAGAGTTGGTCGCCTTCGAAAATAGCGAACCGTTGCTGGCCACTGCGCTTGTCGTGATAAGCGAGGACTTCGCAAGCGCTCCCGATCCCAATACCGAAAAAGCTACGGACATAGGTATCCCAATCTTGCGGCGCTGAAAGGCCTGCCAATTCGATGCGCCAGCCGGATTTCGAAGGCGCCGCCGCCCAGTACTCTGCCGCTATGTTTTCAGGTCTTTCGCGGGCGACCGCAAAGCCAAACCAAGTCGCTGCGAAAGATCGGATCGAGACCGGTGCCGCTTTCAATTCCGGTTGGCCAGATATGGGATCCACATTGGCATGAACGAGAGCTCCGACACGAGCGGCGCTGGCATATTGATCGCTCCAGTGCATCGGCACAAATACGCAGCCGGGTCTCTGGCGCGGAGTGATCGATACGCGGGCGACGATGCGGCCATGCGGACTTGTGACTTCGGCGAGCGCGGCATCTTCCAGCCCCAAAGGGTCCGCGTCTTCTGGATGAATTTCCACATAGGGCTCGGCCATGTGGGTCATAAGCCGCGCAGATTTTGCCGTTCGCGTCATGGTGTGCCACTGATCGCGGATGCGGCCGGTATTTAAGACGAACGGGTAGTCAGCCGTCGTCGCGCACGCCAGCGCGCGATAGGACGTCGCTATGAACCGCGCACGGCGATCTGGTGTGTAGAACCGGCCGTCGGCAAAAAAGCGGGAAGAGCTGGTATCGGCGCCGGCGGGTTGCGGCCATTGCACTGGTACCATTGCTTCGTATTCAGGGCGCGTGATGCCGGCAAAGCGGCCGATGTCGAAATCCCGGCTCCCGGCGTTGTCTGCGGCCGATAGTTGCGCGTATTCCGCGAATACTTCAACGGCACTAACAAAGGAAAATGCGGCGCCAAACCCCATGCGCCGTCCAATCTCTGCCATCTGCCACCAGTCGGCGCGAGCCTCGCCGGGAGGTGGCAAGAATGCGCGCTGACGCGAGATGCGGCGCTCGGAGTTGGTGACGGTACCGTCTTTTTCGCCCCAGGCGAGTGACGGCAACAAAACGTGCGCAAATGGTGTCGTGTCGTTATGGCGGACCACATCCGAGACCACGACAAAAGGACAAGCCATGAGCGCGCTCTTCACAACGTCAGCTTCGGGCATGCTGTCGACCGGATTCGTCGCCATGATCCAAAGCGCTTTGATGCGGCCATCACCAACCGCGCGGAACATATCGACCGCTTTCAACCCAGGCTCGGATGCAATGTGCGGCGATTGCCAAAAGTCCTTGACGATGCTCCGGTGTCTTGCGTCCCCCAATTCCATGTGACACGCGAGCATGTTGGCGAGGCCGCCAACTTCGCGGCCGCCCATGGCATTGGGTTGGCCTGTGACGGAAAACGGGCTTGCACCTGGCTTGCCGATGCGGCCTGTTACCAAATGAACATTGATAATCGCGTTGACTTTGTCTGTGCCGGCCGATGATTGATTGACGCCTTGGCTGTAGACTGTGACGGTTTTCTCGGTCGCCGCGAAGAGCAAATAAAAGGCGCTAATGTCGCTCGGCTCTAATCCGGTTATGGTGGCAATCTCTCTCAGGCTCGTCGCCTGTGCCGTTTCCAGCGCGGACTCGAAACCGGTCGTGTGCTGCGCGATAAAGGCATGATCAAGCACACCTGCGTGTTCGAGATGAGCAAGCAGGCCGTTGAAAAGCACCACATCGGTTCCAGGCGCTAGCTTCAAGTGTAGGTCGGAGATTTCGCATGTCGCAGTGGCGCGCGGATCGATGACGACAACCTTTGTGCCGCGCGCTTCCCGCGCCGCCGCAAGGCGCTGATATAGGATCGGATGACACCAAGCGAGATTGGAACCGACAAGCACGACAAGATCCGCAAGCTCCAGGTCTTCGTAGTTTCCAGGAACGGTATCGGAACCGAAAGCGCGCTTATGCCCGGCGACGGACGAGGCCATGCACAGCCGCGAATTGGTGTCGATGTTGGCCGAGCCGATGAAGCCTTTCATCAGCTTATTGGCGACGTAATAATCCTCCGTCAGGATTTGTCCGGAAACATAAAATGCCACCGAGTTTGGTCCGTGGGCAGCAATCGTTTCGCGAAAGCGCGTGGCGACGAGGTCGAGTGCTGCGTCCCAATCCGCGCGCTCCCCGTTGATGAGAGGATGCAGCAAGCGGTTGTCCAGGGACAACGTTTCGCCAAGTGCCGATCCTTTGGAACACAGGCGGCCGAAGTTGGCTGGATGATCGGGGTCGCCCGCAATCATCGCAGAACCGTCAGGTTGTGGTGTCGCCACAACGCCGCAACCTACTCCGCAATAGGGGCAGGTCGTGCATGTCCCTTTGGGCGATCTCTCATGGCGCATTGCGTGCCTTTAGAGCGGTGAAATCGATGAGAATCCTGCCGCCTTCGATGCGGAGTGGAATGATCTTGACTGCCCCTTGATCGGCGCCCTGAGCTTCGCCGGTCGTCAGGCTGATGACCCAGTTGTGCAACGGGCAGGTGACCGAAGCCCCATGCACGATGCCCTGCGACAGTGGCCCGCCCTTATGCGGGCAACGGTCTTCCAATGCGTGCGCCACGTTTTCAGCGGTGCGAAATACGGCGATGCAACCGGCAGCGGTTTTTACGACGCGCGCACCGCGAACGGGAATATCTGTGAGGGCGCCAACGTCAACCCAGGCATGATCTTGCATGGTCATTCCGCGGCCTCCCGGATTGTGAGATCGGCAATGGGCGCGAACTCGTATGCTTCATGGCCGGCCACGCGCTCGGCCCAAGGATCGGTCTGAGAGAATTTTTGCGAGTAGACGAAACGGTCGTAAAGTGCGCGGCGGCGCTCACGGTCTTCCATGATCTGCTTGCGAACAGTGTCGAGACCGACGCGCTTAGCCCATTTGTAAATGCGCTCGAGATAGCGGCCTTGTTCGCGATAGAGCTGCACCAAAGCGGCGATCACCTCGATAGCTTCGGGTTCGGTATCGACATGGCCGAGCACTTCAGTGCCCTTGATATCGAGACCGGCAGCACCCGCGAAGTGGATGTCGTAGCCGCTATCGACGCAGATAACGCCGACATCCTTGCAGGTCGCTTCAGCGCAATTTCGCGGACAGCCAGAGACCGCCATCTTCACTTTGGCTGGCGTCCACGAGCCCCACATGAATTTCTCGATTTTGATCCCGAGGCCGGTCGAATCTTGCGTGCCGAAACGGCACCAATCCGTGCCGACGCATGTTTTGACGGTTCTTAGACCCTTTGCATATGCAGCACCCGAGACCATGCCGGCCTTGTTGAGGTCGGCCCAGACGGCAGGCAGGTCTTCCTTTTTCACGCCCAGCATATCAACGCGCTGACCGCCGGTGACTTTGACCGCCGGTATCTTGAACTTATCAACCACGTCGGCGATCGCGCGCAATTCGTTGGCGCTCGTCATGCCACCCCACATGCGCGGCACGACCGAATATGTTCCATCCTTCTGGATGTTGGCGTGCACGCGCTCGTTGATATAGCGCGACTGACTGTCGTCCTGGTATTCGCCGGGCCAATTGGCAACGAGGTAATAGTTGAGCGCGGGACGGCATTTGGCGCAACCGCACGAGGTTCTCCATTCCAGTGATTGCATGAGATCGGGAATGGTTTTCAATTCTTTGGCGATGATCAGGCGGCGCACATCGTCGTGACCCAGCGGCGTGCAACCGCACATCGGCTGAACAGCTGCGGGATTGTATGCGTCACCGAGCGTCGCTTTCATTAATTGTTCGACGAGACCGGTGCACGACCCGCACGAAGCGGAAGCTTTTGTGTGGGCGCGCACGTCATCGAGGGTCTTTAGTCCTTGACCGGAAATTGCGGTGACGATCTTGCCTTTACAGACGCCGTTGCAGCCGCAGATTTCCGCGTCATCTGCCAATGCTGCAACGGCCGCCATAGGGTCCAGCGGTACGCCCCCTGCGAAGCTGGGACCAAAAATCAATGTTTCACGCATCTCCGAAATATCGGCGCCGCGCTTCAGGAGATCGAAAAACCAGGCACTGTCCGCCGTATCGCCATAAAAGACAGCGCCGGCCAGCTTGTCATCTTTGATCACGAGACGCTTGTAGACGCCGCGTGCAGCATCGCGCAGAACGATTTCTTCGCGATCTTTGCCCTCGGTGAAGTCACCGGCAGAGAAAAGATTGATGCCTGTGACCTTGAGCTTCGTTGCCGTCGCGCTCGGCGTGAAGCTCGCTCCGGCGTCGCCGGCGAGCCGTGCCGCCAAGACGTTGGCCATCTCATAGAGGGGTGCGACAAGGCCAAAGCATTCGCCGTGAGCTTCTGCGCATTCACCAATAGCGAAAATGCTGGGATCGCTGGTGCGCATATCGGGACCAACGACGATCCCGCGTCTGACGTCCAAGCCTGTATCCTTGGCAAGACCAGCATTGGGCCGGATGCCCACGGCCATGACGACGATGCTGGCCGGCAGTTCACTGCCATCATCGAGGATAACCCCCTCGACTTTTGTCGTGCCCTTAATGGCTTTGGTATTAGCCTTGGTAATGACTTTGATGCCGCGTTCTTCGACCGCGCGCTGCAACAGATGCCCAGCAGTCGCATCAAGCTGCTTTTCCATAAGTGTTGACATAAGGTGGAGAACAGTGACGTCCATTCCTTGTTCCTTGAGGCCGGCGGCCGCTTCAAGTCCCAGAAGCCCGCCGCCGATCACAACAGCGGATCCGCGCGACTTAGCGGCAAGCAACATGGCCTGCACGTCGTCGAGATCGCGATAGGTCAGTACGCCTGCAAGTGTCGAACCAGGAACCGGAATGACGATCGGCAAAGAACCGGTGGCGATAATGAGTTTGTCATATGTGACGGTCACACCAGCGGCCGACGTTACAGTCTTAGCAGTCCGATCGATCGCCGTGATCTTGTGGCCTTTGTAAAGCGTAACGCCGTGCTTCACGTACCAGCCGTCGCCATGGATGACGATCTGTTCAAAGGTCTTTTCTCCCGACAGCAGCGGCGAGAGCATGATGCGGTCGTAGTTGACCCGCGGTTCGGCATTAAAAATGGTGATGTCGTATCGGCCAGGCGCCGCCTCAAGCAATCGCTCGAGCGCGCGGCCCGGCGCCATACCGTTGCCGATGACAACGAGTTTTTCCCGCATTTTGGTGACATTCCCCTTAGATGCAGCGGGCGCCGGATTGCACCCGGCTGCACGCCACTTTTGCACTGCACATAAACAGTCTTTAGCAATGCCCATGCCAAAGCTTAAAATCCACGGATGCACCGCATTACACGACTGTTATTGCTGCATTTTTATGGGTTTTTCCGTCGCCGCTGTTGACTCCAGCAAGCAGACCGCGATGCACAATTAATAAGCCGCGAGATACCTGAAAGAGTAATTTTTAGCCATAAATTGCATATGACCAATTTTTGCTCATTTATAATATTATTGTTCTATAACAATGTGTTGCTAGCGCGCTTAACGTCATTACTAACTTGGCACGGCGATTGCCAATGGAAACCCGTCAAATCGTAAAGTCAGGGGGATAGATGCAATCGACCGCGCCCGGAAAAATCCGCCTATTGAGTTCCGAGCCAAAGATAAAAGTGCTTCACCTCACGTGGCTCGCGTTTTTCGTCAGCTTTCTTGTCTGGTTCAACCATGCGCCACTGATGGCGTCGATCCGAACAACATTCGGGCTCACCGACCAGCAGGTCTCGGCGCTCCTCATTCTCAACGTCGCACTCACGATCCCTGCGCGTATTCTCGTTGGCATGCTCGTCGATAAAGTCGGCCCAAGGCTAATGTACTCCGGCTTGCTCGCGATCTCTGGCGTACTTTGTCTGGTCTTCGCGACAGCGCAAGACTTCACAGTACTCGCGATATCGCGCTTTCTTTTAGGCTTCGTCGGTGCCGGCTTTGTCGTCGGCATTCGCATGGTGGCGGAATGGTTCCCAGCCAAAGAGACCGGCGTCGCTCAGGGGATCTATGCAGGCTTTGGCAACTTCGGCTCGGCGGCGGCATCGGTAACACTGCCAACGCTCGCGCTCTATTTCGGAGGTGACGACGGTTGGCGCTGGTCCGTTGGCGTAACGGGGCTGATCGCCCTCGCTTATGCTGCGATCTACTACTTCTCCGTCACCGACACGCCCAAGGGCTCAACTTACTTCAGCCCGAAGAAGACGGGCTCAATGGAAGTCACGAGCAAAGGTGACTTCGCGCTTTATGTCGTCATGCAGGCCCCTTTGTTCCTGGCATTGGCTGTGCTTGCTTGGAAACTCGGACCGTCAAACCTGAAAATGCTAACACCCGAAATCACACTCCTCGCCTATGCCGTTCTGGCAGCGCTCTACCTGCACGGCGTTTACGACACATGGCGGATCAACAGGAGTGTGTTCGAGGCCTCCGTCCCGGAAATTCACCGCTACAAATTCCGTCAGGTCGCCGCGCTCAATGTCGCGTACTTCGCAACGTTCGGCTCAGAACTCGCAGTCGTGTCCATCCTACCGCTCTTTTTCAAGGACTCCTTTGGCTTGTCGCTCACGGCCGCAGGTTTTCTCGGAGCGAGCTTTGGTATGACGACATTCTTCGCGAGGCCCATGGGCGGGTGGCTCAGCGACCGCTTTGGCCGCAAGAATGTCCTCTTGTGGTGCTTGGCCGGAACGGCGGCGGGATATTTCGCCATGAGCCAAATGACGCCGGACCTCGGCATAGTCTTTGCCGTGGCCTCTACGTTCGTTTGTTCGTTGTTCGTGAACGCCGGTAATGGCGCCGTCTACGCCATGCTACCCATGATCAAGCGCCGCCTGACAGGACAGATCGCCGGCATCGTCGGCGCCTATGGAAACGTCGGTGGCGTGCTGTTCCTAACGGCTTACTCGTTTCTTTCAGCTCAAACCTTTTTTATGCTGGCGGGAATAATGGGTATCATCGCACTCGTCTCGGTGCTGGCGTTCATCGACGAGCCCACGGGGCAGATCACCGAAGTTATGCCGGACGGATCGATCGCGTTGATCGACGTCACATAACGACGGAGCCAAGTGAAACGCTTTGCGTCGCCGTCGCGGTCCTACCCGTAGACGGCGACGCTGGGTTTTGGGAGCTGCAATGTACAGATTACCGATAGGGGAGCGCCAAACGATTTCCAGCACAACGTCATTGAGCCGCGCATGTTAAGCGGACAGCCGATCATTACAGTTGGCCAATGTTCTGACGCGGGCCGCAAATCCCGCAACGACGATTCCTACGGCGTGTTGGTTCCGGTAGGTGCGCAGCTCGTCGCCAAGGGCATCGCTATGGCCATCGCGGACGGCATGTCTTCGAGCGAAGGCGCCAAAGCGGCAAGCGAAACCTGCGTCAAGAATTTTCTCGAAGACTATTACGCGACGCCTGAAATCCTGGTCGGTCAAAAAATCTGTCGCGACCGTTCTCAAAGCCTTGAACAACTGGCTCCATTCTCAGGGTCAAGCCATACACCAATCCGAATCCGGAATGGTCTGTACGTTCTCCGGTCTTATTCTCAAATCTGGCACTGCGCACGTTTTTCACGCAGGCGACTTCGCGCATTTCACTCTTACGCGATGGCAGCGTTGAACCACTTACGCGGGACCACAAGGTAGGCGGCGGTGCCCAGTCCTATTTGGCCCGCGCCATAGGCATCAATCCTGATCTCGAGATCGATTATCGAAGCGAACCCCTTCATAAGGGGGGACGTCATCGTCTTCTCCACCGACGGCGTGCATGAACACGTCTCATCGTCCGCGATGGTAAAAATTATCCGTGAGGCTTTAGACGACCTTGACGGCGCGGCCCGAGCAATCTGCAAAAAAGCTCATGCTAGCGGCAGCCCCGACAATCTGACATGTCAGATCGTCCTTGTCCGGGATCCAGGCCATCTCGACGCGGCCAGTCACCTCACCGCGCTGACGAGATTGCCGTTTCCGCCGGAGCTATCGCCCGGGCAAACGTTTGACGGGTTTCAGATCGTGCGCGAACTGCACACTAGCAAGAGAACGCAGGTCTACCTCGCCAAGGACATGGCATCGGGCGCGGCCGTTGTGTTGAAGACGCCGTCCGTCAACTTTGAAGACGACGCAAGCTACATTGAAATGTTTACGCGCGAAGACTGGGTTGGGCGCTTGGTCGCAAGTCCGCATGTTCTGAAAGTCATCTCGCCAGACCGGCCGCAACGGTATCTCTACCATGTGACCGAGTATTTCGACGGTCAAACGTTGCGTCAGTGGATGCTCGACAACCCGAAGGCGGATTTACAGGCCGTGCGCAACATCGTTGCGCAAATTGCCAAGGGTCTTCGTTCCTTCCACCGCAAAGACATCATCCACCAAGACCTAAAGCCCGAAAACATCATGATTGACGGCCACAGGCTCGTGAAGATTATCGACTTTGGTTCGTCGCGCGCAGCGAGCCAAGCCGAGACCGGTTCGCCCATCGAGCCCCCGCGCCTTGTTGGCACTGTCGATTACACGGCGCCCGAATATCATCTTGGGTGAACCGGGATCGAACCGGTCGGACATCTTTGCGCTCGGCGTCATTGCTTACGAAATGCTAACGGGCCGCCTGCCATACACCAAAGGATTTTCCAGCGCCCGCGATGTGCAACGCTATCGCTATATAGATGCCAGAACTCTGCGCGATGACATTCCGGTTTGGGTTGATGCTGCTCTCGCCAAGGCCGTCGAAAAGCGGCCATCCGAGCGCACCGACGCACTATCGGCGTTCGTCGAAGACTTGAACCGTCCCAACACGGCTCTTGGATATAACCGGCCGCGCCCGATAATCGAACGTAATCCGCTTGTGTTCTGGCAGACGCTTAGCGCACTGCTCGCGGTCGTTGTCGTTGTTCTTGCGTTTCTAGCCGCTCGAAATTGAGCACCCTCAAAGTGCAAGCGGTGAACACTTTGAGTTTCATCTCCATTTTTATCATCTGATGCCGGTAACACGAGCCGCTTTTTTTCCCGTCAGAAGCCGCGTAAATCGGGCTCAGACCGGCCATTCAGACCGCCCATGTAGCGCCTGCCTGATCCTGGGCCTCGATAACCGCTATTTTGAACAGACAAGCTCAAGGGTGCATGCTTCGCGAATGCTGGCCTCGCTCGCCGTAGACCACGGCAAACGGCGTTCACAGCGCATGATGCCGCCCGGAGCCTTCTGTCGAAGAGCCGCCTCGGCCCTAGTTTCCGGACTTCACAACCCTGTCATAGACCGCTGGAAACACATGCCATTCGAACTTGAACGGCGAGACAAATGCCGCTGCAATCATCCTGACTAAACCGATGTGTGACTTTTCCATCCGGTCAAACAAATTCCGACTTTGGTCCCTTGGCTAATTTTAATTGTGTATTAAGGTTCAACTTGTCGTTAGCTTATTAACAGTTTTTAAACTGATCAGTCTTGTTGCGGAGCCTGGTTGGGAATTTGGACGGGGACGTCATAGTCGACTTCAATAGAGTCCGATGCGGCGTTCTCGAACGAGTAGGCCCACTCCCATTTTTCATTATGTAGCTCTCACGAACCAGCGCGCGAGCGGAAGTTGCGTAGTGTTGCGTGGAGCTGCGTCATGTCAATTGTTAAGAAGCCTATTCAGGTATCGTTTTCAGCCCTTTGCGGAATCGCGAATTTCGCCCCGGTGATCCGGTCGGGCTTCAGCCCAATCAAAATCAAGGAAATCACCGACGGCGCCCCCACCGAAAATAATTTTACCCATACTGGGTCGCAGGTCCTGAAATTCACGGACCGCAACCCAAGCGACTTCCACAAAGCAACATACATCCAGCTAGCGGGAGGCTATCTCGGTTCGTTCATCCTCAGTCCCGTCAATCAGGCTGCGAACACCGTCAAGTGGACCTTCAATGTTCCAGACGCAGCGATCGATCATTTGCAAGAGGGCGAAACCCTCGTGCAAAAATACAAGATCACGATCAACGACGGTCACGGCGGAAAAACATCGAAGATCGTCACAGTGTGCATCGTCGGCACCAACGACGTGCCAGTCATCCAATGTCCGGAAATCAACCACGAGATGCAGCTCGATCGCGTTGATAGCCTCGATCCGTCCTGCGACGTCACCGGGCTCGTGACTGAAGATCAAGTCAATGCGCCGCCTAACGGCCTCTCGGACACGGGCTCCTTCACGTTCGACGACGCCGATCTCAAAGACACGCACATCATCTCAGTGTTACCGTCGTTAGGAAACATCGGCACATTGACGGCCGTGCTCACCGATACCGCAACAGGCATCGGAGACGGCACGATTACGTGGACGTACAATGTCGATAACGCTCTGGTGCAAGGCCTCGACGACGGCGAAACCAAGACCGAGACATTCCAAGTTCAAATTGATGACGGGCACGGCGGCGTGGTGCTTCAGCCGGTGACAGTCACGATCCGCGGCGTGAACGACGCGCCGGAGATTGTCGTTGACCAAGGCAACCCCAGTGGGGCGAACGACACGGTTTTCGAGTCCGGACTTGCGACTGGCTCGACCCCTTCAACGGATGGCGAATTCGCGGGCGGTACTTTTAAGCTGTCAGATGCGGACGGGCTCGACGATCTTCAGAGTGTGACGATAAACGGTACGACCCATTCGATCGCAGACCTTATCCTTGGCACATCGACGTTCCCCGGTCTCCACGGCGTCCTAACCGTGACCGCGTATGACCCGCTGACGGGCATTGCCACCTATACATACGAACTTACCAGCCCAACGACCGATGTTCCGGATGTTACGGAGACGGATGTTTTTACTCTCACCGTTTCAGACGGGACAACCTCGTCTGCGCCGGCCACCATAACGATCGATATCGTTGACGATGTGCCGACGGCCTTTGCCAATACCAACAGTGTCACGGAAGGTGGCATTGTCACGGGTAACGTTCTGACGGACGGCACGGCGGACGTATTTGGTGCCGATGGCCCCAGACGGTTCCGGCAGGCGGCGTCGTCGGCGTTGCATCCGGCTCCGACACCTCCACGCCGATCTCGACCGGCGTCGGCAGCGCCATACAGCGGCAACTTCGGCAAGCTGACACTCAACGCCGACGGCAGCTACAGCTTATGACGGCGATCCGAATGCGGTCCCTACGCCGCCACCGGGATCGACGGATACCTTCGTCTACACCATCATGGATGGCGACGGCGATACCTCGACGATGACGCTGATCATCAACCTGACCGACAGCGGGCTGGCTGCGGCGACCGGACAACGATGCGCTGGTCATCGAGGCGGGCCTCGATGTCATTACAGACGGCAGCCGATCTGGCACCCGGTATCGTAACAGCGAGTAATCCGGTCAGCACGGTGAGACCGACACTAGCAATACCCTTGTGGGCAGCGTCACCGGCGGAACCGGTCCTTATACCTATACGCTCGATCTCTTCGGCAAACGGGTCGTACGGCACCCTCCAGATCAACGCGAACGGCACTTACATTTATACGTTGGACACAAGCCGTACGACACGTCAGCCGGATGCCGATAACGGCCACACAGCACCGAAGCAGAACCAGCGATAGCTTCAGCTATCACGGCCACCGATGCCAACGGTAACACGACCACCGGCACCATCCTCGTCGATATCGTTGACGACATTCCAACGGCCGTCGCCAACACCAACAGTGTCACGGAAGGTGGCATTGTCACGGGTAACGTGCTGACCGACGGGACCGATGACGTATTCGGTGCCGATGGCCCCACGACCACAGTCCCTGCCGGCGGCATTGTCGGCGTTGCAGCGGGCAGCAGTACCGCGATGCCGGTTTCCGGCAACGTCGGCGCGCCAGATCAGCGGCAGCTTCGGCAAGCTGACACTCAACGCCGATGGCAGCTATTCTTATGATGGCGACCCGAATGTGGTCCCGCCTGCAGGCGCGACGGACACCTTCGTCTACACCATCAAGGATGGCGACGGCGATACCTCGACGACGACGCTGACCATCAACCTCACCGACAGCGGGCTGGCTGCGGCGACCGACAACGATGCGCTGGTCTTCGAGGCGGCCCTCGATCTCAACACAGACGGCGCCGATCTGGCACCCGGTATTGTCAACGGCAGTAATCCGGCCAGCACCGACGAGACCGACACTAGCAATACCCTTGTGGGCAGCGTCACCGGCGGAACCGGTCCTTACACCTATACGCTCGTCTCATCGGCAAACGGGACGTACGGCACCATCCAGATCAACGCGAACGGCACTTACATTTATACGTTGACCAAGCCGTACGACACGTCACCCGATGCCGATAACGCCAACAACACCGAAGAGAACCGCGATAGCTTCACTTATCAGGCCACGGATGCCAACGGTAACACGGTCACAGGCACCATCGTCGTCGATATCGTTGACGACATTCCAACGGCCGTCGCCAACACCAACAGTGTCACGGAAGGTGGCATTGTCACGGGTAACGTGCTGACCGACGGGACCGATGACGTATTCGGTGCCGATGGCCCCACAACCACAGTCCCTGCCGGCGGCATTGTCGGCGTTGCAGCGGGCAGCAGTACCGCGGTGCCGGTGTCCGGCAACGTCGGCGTCCAGATCAGCGGCAGCTTCGGCAAGCTGACACTCAACGCCGATGGCAGCTATTCTTATGATGGCGACCCGAATGTGGTCCCGCCTGCAGGCGCGACGGACACCTTCGTCTACACCATCAAGGATGGCGACGGCGATACCTCGACGACGACGCTGACCATCAACCTCACCGACAGCGGGCTGGCTGCGGCGACCGACAACGATGCGCTGGTCTTCGAGGCGGCCCTCGATCTCAACACAGACGGCGCCGATCTGGCACCCGGTATTGTCAACGGCAGTAATCCGGCCAGCACCGACGAGACCGACACTAGCAATACCCTTGTGGGCAGCGTCACCGGCGGAACCGGTCCTTACACCTATACGCTCGTCTCATCGGCAAACGGGACGTACGGCACCATCCAGATCAACGCGAACGGCACTTACATTTATACGTTGACCAAGCCGTACGACACGTCACCCGATGCCGATAACGCCAACAACACCGAAGAGAACCGCGATAGCTTCACTTATCAGGCCACGGATGCCAACGGTAACACGGTCACAGGCACCATCGTCGTCGATATCGTCGACGACAAGCCGACGGCGGCCATCGCCCTCAACGGCGCCACATCTGTCATCATCGATGAAACAGCCGGAGACGACGCAGGCAGCAACGACATACTCGCAGCCGGTAATACGCCAGTACCAGGCGAGTTCACGGGACTCGGAACGCCGATCGAAATTGCGCGCAACTTGACGCCGCTCGTCACCACGACAGGCTCGTCGTACGGTGCCGATGGCGCGGGCTCCACTGTCATAAGCCTCGATGTTTCAGGTGTGGGCGCCAGTTCCGGCCTGCAGACTACGAATGGCCGTAATATCTTCCTTTATAAGGAAGGCAATCTCATTGTCGGCCGGGCCTCGACGAGCCCGGGCGGCACAGCAAATCCATCGGGAGCGATTGCATTCGCAATCGCCATCGACGGCACGACCGGTGTCACAACCGTCGCCCAATACCTTTCGATCAAGCATGACGACGTTGGCGATTTCGATGAGTTGAATGACAACGCGACCAACGGCAACGATGCACCACCGGATAACTCACCTGAGCCGGTCCAGCAGATGATTGCCAACGGCGCGCTCCTGGCCACAGTCACCGTCACCGATGGCGATGGAGATACCGCCACGCAGTCCGTTGCCATCGGTAACCTGATTAAGTTCGAGGATGACGGGCCAAGCTACACCTCAGCGTCTGACGGCGTGATTGGCAATATCGCCGGACAAGTGGAGGGCAATATCGTTGGCTCGTTCGGGGCGGATGGACCGGGTTCGATACTGCTTTCTCCATTGGTCAACATCCCCGGCGTCACATACAGCGCGCCGCGCCGACGGCGAACGGCGGCCAACATATCGTTGCAACGACGACGTCAAGTTCGGGACCAGTGACCTTCTTCACACTGACTTGGTTCCCGGACGGCAAGTATGTGTTCGATCTCGTGACCCCGAGACCGGTGACGTTACAACCAAACCTTCTCGCGAACTTCGCTCCCGGAATATACGATACCGTTACCACTGGTGGCGTTACGTTCGACGGTTTAGCGTTTAGTTCCACCGGGCCGACGAATTTCAGAAACACCAACGCCAACCCAGAACGTCTAAACGTTTCTGGAGGAGGTTTCGGTATAGGCAATGCCAACCTCGACGATAATGAAGGCTTCATGTTCGTTCGTTCTGGAACCGATGCCCTGGGATTCGATCTCATCTTCCAAACGGCGACGACAATCAACGTTTCTTGGGCCGCCTATGGCGGCGGTACACCGCCAACGAGCGCAAGCGTGCCGACACAAACCGGAAGCCTCGTTGTCAACGACGATGCCGATCACACCGTGCCCGTGACGATCGACCCCACTGCCGATTTTAATTACATCGTGGTGCGGTTCGATTCTGTCCGGAGCCGGAGAGTGCAGAACTTCTCATACCAGACGTCGGTCATCCCGAGTGACACGACCGTCTCGTTCGGCGTGACCTACACAGACGGCGACGGCGATTTGGTCGCCGGCTCGACCACGACAGACAGTCAGAAGATCGACATCCTGCTGGCGGGAAACGCAACAACTACGTTCAATGGCGACAGCGGCGAGGATTGGTTCACAGGTACACTTGCTGGGCAGACATTTAACGGCAACGGCGGGAATGACACCGTCGATTACTCTGGGTCTAACGCTGGGGTGAGTATCAACCTACTTGCCGACACTGCAAGCGGCGGACACGCGGCCGGGGACAACCTGAATTCAATCGAGAATCTGGTTGGTTCCAGTCAGGGCGACACTCTGATTGGCGACAATGGGGCGAATGTGCTTCGCGGTGATGCAGGACTAGATCTAATGACCGGAAATGGCGGCGCCGATGTCTATCGGTTCACGCTAAGCACCGACAGCGGAAACACTCAGGTAACAGCTGATCGGATCATTGACTTCAATGTGGGTGAGGCCAGTGAGGTCATTGATCTTGCAGCCATCGACGCGAACGTGTTGGTGACAGGCGATCAGTCGTTCATGTTCCTCAACAATGTAACGCCGCTGGTTGATCCTGGCGTGACCGCTTTCAGCGTCACTTGGTTCCAATCTGGTGGCAATACCTTCGTACAGGCCGACACGACGGGTGATACTGCTGCCGATATCATGATCCGGCTCGACGGTAGCATTTCCCTCACCGCCGGAGACTTCATCCTCTGACACGGTGCTGAATAGTGTACAGCTCCCGTGGCAGCCATTCGTGGCGGCCACGGGATCACGTTTTCTCCATAAAAACACTGTTTTTTGTTGCATTTTTGCAGCGATTTCCCAGCTTTATCGAGCGAATTGCCATTGCTTCTGGACTTGCGTTTGCCGCGCCCCGTAATAAATTAAGATACTATGAAAATTCTTCGGGCATGCGCGGGGTTTGCAGCCATGAAACGTAGTTCTATTCGCCTTCTAGCGAGTGCAGCCATTTTTGCTGCTGGCTCAGCTGCAGCTTTCGCCGACATGGGCAAAGCACCTGTCAGTGAGGGCGCGTACGGATCGATCGAAGGCGGTTTTCTCTATCAGGATGGCGGAGACGTCATTGGACATGGCATTAGCCCCGTGGCTGGCACGACAATCGATGTATTGGTATCGCCGGATAGCGGGTGGTTCGCCGGCGGCATGATCGGCTTTGCCAGTCGCGATGCGTACATCGCAGGCCTTCCGTTCCGCCGCTTCGAGATCTATGGCCTCTATGGCCGCACCGATGACGACGCGAGCCATACGTCGCCTCCGCTTGCAGCCATTTCCCTCAAGAACGTAGACGCATCCGTTCTTGTAGGCGGCGGCGCATCGGGCGTTACGTCGTCCGAACGGCGCACGTTTGAAGGCGGTTTGCGCTTCGAAGGCGATGATCAAGTCAATGCCACAACGACCATGACTTGGGTGGTTTCCCCCTTCATCCGCTGGTCGAATGAAGAAACCGACACACTCGTCACGCAGTGCTGCAACCTTTTCCGCAGCGGCGATGTCGATACGACGATGTACGGCATCCTGATTGCGGCAGAGCCGGAAGTCTGGCTGACCAATGACGTCGCATTCGTCGGGCGCATCGGCGCCGGTATCTACGGCTATGACGCAGACGGCAATTTTAGTTCGTCTGACGATCTCAATGGGTTCTTTGCCAGTCAATTGTCAGACGGCGATAGCGGCGTTGGTTTCCGCGGGCTGCTCGGTGCAGGTCTGAAGTTCAGATTGTCGAGCACGGCCAATCTGGAGACGTTTGCTGAAGCCGATTACTTCTCCGACGTTGGCACGGCACTCATGGCCAACAACCAGCCCGGCGATGCAACGGCCTCGCGCACAGGCACAACGGATCTCTGGGAACTGCGAGCCGGCGCGCGGGTTACGATTGGCTTTGGCAGCAACTAATCGCCGCCTGTCAGTGCGATCGCCTCAACCGCTGATTCTAATTGGGGTTGGCCGTGAGCGCTCTATTTTGAGCGTTTAGCCAGTGCGTAGTTAAGTATCTTGTAGGCAAGCGCGGCCGCAGTGAAGTCATAGGCGTGGAAACCCTTGATCGGGGCAAACTCGACCAAATCGGCACCGACCACATTGCTGACCTCGCAAGCCCGGCGTAAAATCGCGAGCGCTTGCAGATAGCTCATGCCGCCGGGCACGGGCGTTCCTGTTGCCGGCATAATCGCAGCATCCAACGCATCAATATCGAAGGTGATATAGACCGGGCGCCCCTTCAGCGGCGCGACGATTTTCTCAATGTCCCATTTCGCCTGGTCAATACCCAAATTCATCTGGATGCGATCGCGGTTGGCATCGTAGAAATCGGCTTCGTCTTGGCAAAGTCCGCGAATGCCAACTTGCACAATCCTCACGTTGGCGTGGTCCAAAACGCGGCGCATAGCGGACGCGTGTGAATACTTTTCACCCTGATAACCGTCACGCAAATCCGCATGGGCATCGAGTTGCAGAACCACGAGATCATCGTATTTCGCGGCAAGGGGCCGTATCGCGGCACACGTGATCGAATGCTCGCCACCCAATACAAACGGGAATTTACCGACCTCGACAACAGCCGCGACAATTTCCTCAAGCTGCTTCAAAGCCGCATCTAGTCCGCTCTTGATTTTTGGAGGCTTGAGACACGCGACGCCATAATCCTTGTAAGGCTCGCGCCAGAATTCTTCGTCGAACAGCTCGAGTTGCTGGCTCGCTGCGATGATAGCCTTGGGCCCGGCGGCCGTGCCGCTCCCGTAGCTGACGCTCGCCTCTAGTCCAAATGGAATGATAATGGCGCGCGCCGACTCCGGCGTGCGCGCATCTTCGCGCACGGGATCAAGAAACGACTTCTTCGCCGGTAGATAATCGAACTTCACAGATTGCCCCTGGTCAAAACGTGTCACGCGTTTTTCGCGATTTTTTCGTTTTCCATTTCATAGATCGAATACATCGGTTCATCTTCTAGAATGACGTCGTGGTAACTGCCATAGCCATTGAAGCGCGACGAGAGTGCCCGGCCATAGGCGCCGATGTTGCCGATTTCGATGTAATCGCCTTCGCGCACCGATGCGGGAAGCAGAAACGGCCCCTTCATGTGATCGATTGAATCGCACGTCGGCCCCCAGAACTCGAACGGCACAAGCGGTTCATTGGGATCAAGACCTTCGCGAATAAGACGCACGGGAAAAACGAAGCCAAGTTGTGCGCTGTCGTAAAGAGCGCCGTAGCCGCCATCGTTGATATAGAGTTCGTCGCCCTTACGCAGATCGACTTTCACAATCAGGCTTTCCGCTTCGGCAACCAGCGCACGGCCCGGTTCGCAAATCAACCGGCACTCGCCGGTTACCGGCAACTTAGCTTTGCCGGCTTTGATAACTTCAATGAAGTCCGAGAGGCGTGCGGGAACGCTATCGGTATATTGCGATGGAAAGCCGCCGCCGACATCGATGGCATCGACGACGACGCCCGCTTTGACAATGAGTTTCTTTACTTCGTCAAACGCCATGGCGTAGGCATCTGGTGTCGTTGTCTGCGAGCCTACATGAAACGTGATGCCGAGCTCGTCCGCAACTTGACGCGTTTTGACGAGAAGCTTTGCGGCCTTCTGACCGACAACACCAAACTTGCGCTCAAGCGGGATCCGGCTGTTTTTGGCCGGCACTGCAATACGCACGAACAGCTCCAGGTCTTTGGCGCCGCCCGTCTCCTCGACGATTTTCTGCAACTCATCTTCGCTATCGAGTGCAAAGCACTTGATATCATAATCGAAGTACGCCTTGCGGATGGCGTGGCGCGGCTTCACTGGGTGCATGAAGTGAAGCCGTACGCCGGGTATAGTTGCCGCGTCCTCCAGCTCGGCAACGGAGGCGACGTCAAACTGCGTAATGCCCGCGCCATAAAGCGCGCCAACGAGAAACACGGAGCTATTTGCTTTGTAGGCGTAGGCGACTTCGCCGGGAAAATTCTTCGTGAACCAGCGCGCAGCCCGGCCGGCGGCATGGGGACGCGCGGCAAAGACCGGAAGATCGGGCTCCAAAGCCTTTACCATTTCGATGGCAGAGCGGAATTTTTCCATGCGCGTGAAATCCACCAAATTCAGCCGAAATTCGGCACGACAGCGCGAATAGTGATCACCATCATGCAATGCCCGGTCGATTTAGGGTTCCGGGCCCCGGCTGTAAAGGGTCATTCGAAAGACATGCCGCCAAGCGGGTTAACACGATGCCGCGTTGCACGACGATTCTGTGACGCCGGTTGACGGAATTGGCGCTATCACATCAACTAACGCTTAAATCGACTCTCAGCGCTCCGCCCACGGCTTGCACACCCATGAACATGCTACGAAATGTCTTTCAGAGCGACCCGCAAACTGCGCTCGCGTTGAGCGGCTTTCTCATTGGGCTCGCTTTTGGAGCATTGGCCTGGCGCACGAATTTTTGCGTCATGGGTGCCGTTTCCGATTGGCGCACTTCGGGGAGCCGTCACCGCTTAGGCGCCGTTGCGCTGGCGGCCGCCGTCGCCATTCTCACGACACAAATCATCAGCTCCCTTGGACTGACCGACCTCACGCGATCGATGTATTTGACACCGCGGCTGAATTGGCTCGGCGCAGCGGCGGGCGGACTATTATTCGGCTTCGGCATGGTTTCCGCAGGTGGGTGCGCGAGCCGCAATCTCGTGCGTGCCGGCGCTGGCGATCTGCGCGCGCTCATTACGCTGCTGGTCCTCGCCATCGCCGCGTTCGCAACGATGGGCGGCGTACTTGGGCCTCTTCGCGCGGCAATGGAAACAGCAACAGCCGTACCCCTTGACCGCTTTGGCCTGCAATCACAAAGCCTCATTGCTATTTCGAGCCGGCTTGGTGTTCCCGCTGCAATCAGCCAATGGTTCGCACCACTACTTATCGCCGGGCCATTAACAGCCTTCGCTCTTTTGCACTGCCGGGCTGGAAACGACAGAGACAGCCTCGCGGGCGGCACGGGCGTCGGCAGTCTCGTTGCCATTGGCTGGCTGGTCACGGGGCTCGCATACAATGACATGGACGTAAATCCGGCCACACCTACGTCGCTCAGTTTTGTCCGGCCTGTCGCCGATACTGTGGATTGGATTGCGCGCGCAACCGCTCTCGGTCTACCGGGATTTGGGGCCGCTACAGTCTTCGGTACATTGACAGGCAGTTTTTTGACAGCCCTGTCACACGGCCGATTTCGCATTCAAGGCTTTGCCAACAATGATGATATGATGCGCCATCTTGGCGGGGCGCTGGCAATGGGGGTGGGAGGCGTGCTCGCGCTCGGCTGTTCGATCGGTCAAGGAATAACGGGAATTTCAACGCTTTCCTTGCAATCGATGATCGCGGCGGTTGCAATTTTGACCGGCGCCGTCCTCGCTCTGCAGCACCTAGAACGGAAGATCTGACAGCTCCTATCCGTTACCGAGAATGACGACTGCGCGACCATCGCGTATGGGCCTGCCGGGCGAAGTATCCTGCCGTTCTTCTGTGCGCGAACCACTTTCACGCAGCCTTCGCAAGGCTTGCGCCCGGGCAGAGCGGGCCCGTTCCGCCTTGCTTGGATTGCGGCGCAAGTCGGATTCGGTAATCAAACTGTCACGCACAAAATTTTCCCAGTTACCAAGCACCGTAAATCTCTGGCGGCCGAAATCATGCTCGATGCCTGTCGGCGGTGCCGGCGAGGTTGAACATTGCGCAACCAGCGTTTCCCGGCCCTCATCCTTGATCCGCAGCTGGTAGGGTGCCGACGTTCCAGGCACACGTTGCATTTTTCCGGCGCTCAGGAGATTATCCGGTTCGAAGTCATTGGGAAACAGAACGGTTGCCTTGCCTGCAGCATCGACGTTGATCACCGTCAGGAAGCAGTCTTTGTCCGCTTCGGCATTGATAGCAATGAGATCGCCCGACGATGGCCGCACCTTGTCGATCCAAACATTCAGACTGATCGCATTGGCATTGGCTTGATACGATGGTGACTTTTCTTCTGTACTATTATCTGCCTGTTCGACACCCTTGAGATAAGACAGCAATCGCTCAGCATCCTGCCGCGCCAACCGCCCGTGTTGAATGCGCCTCGCGAGCGTACCGGTTGGCCCGGCGGCCTTGGCCAATGCCGCTTCAAAAGTTTCGCGTTCAAGTCCCAGTTCAATTGCAGCGCCAGTAAGATCGACGGACGAGCGATATTTGCGCGCTAAAGCGCTGATTATTTCTTCGCCCTTAACTTTTAGATCCGGATCGATACCGGCGGCTCGCAACGAATTGCGATACTTTTCAATGTCACCGTCCTGCAATAGTTGCATTTCGCTATCGATGCCTGAGAGCTGCAGTGCCGCGTCTTGCATCTCCTTGTTGGCTGCACCTGTCACACCATTGGCGCGTGCGCGAAAAGCATCCCGGACCGGCCACAAGCCTTGCCAGTGACAGCCAAAACAACGCCCGCTCGGCTGGGACGCGCCATCAGCCCCTTGAGAGCCATCGTACAGCGGTTTCTCAACACCGGGCAGAATACGGTCAATCCGCACGCCTGCGGCGTCGAAGAGTGCAAAGGCGTTGAAGCCGTTCGGCAAGGCAAAGAGCGCGCGGATATTGTCGTGTTTGAACGGCGACTTGACTTGGGGCGATGATTTCGGTCCGAGCGGATGCTCAAATAAATCCTGGTCACCGCTGCTCGTCGCAAAATCATAAGCCAGCCAAAAGCCGCCCCGTGCACCCGGATGCCGTTCGGCGAGACGGTTCCCACGGGTTATCGCACTCTCCCGGATCACAGCGCGGCGGGCCCGTGCAATACGAAGACTATAATCGATATCAACCGCATTCATCTTGGCAAGGTCGCTGAGTTTTGGCGGCATGCCGATCAACTGATAATAGAGCTGCATATTGCCTGCCGCGTCCGCAAGCCAATCGGCGCGCACGACCGGATTGGCCGCCCCTGCCGCTGATTTTGTTTTGTCGGAAAGCGGAACGACGAACGCTTTCGGATATTTCCGCTCAATGACATCCCAATGCCCGGAAACCCAGCCGAAATCCGCGAGGCGAAAGGACAAAATAGTGCCATTTACATCAAGCGGCGTCAGCTTTTGTGGGGTCTGCGCCCAAGACAAGCTGTTCATCAACTTTGTTACAGCCTGCCGGTAAGCCGCCAGCTCTTCGGAGCTGATACAGGCGTTGTAGAGATTCACGAGCGATATGAAGCGCAGATCCTTTGCTCCATCGCGCTCGACACGCAATGCCTCCTCGATCAAGACCTCGGTCGCTGCTGCTTTGACCGGCTGCCTCGTTGGACATTCCTGCGATACCGTTGGGAGTTCTCTAATCCATTCTCTAACTGTTTCGAGGTCGTCGGGCCCGGGCTCTGCCACATCGCTAGCGAAAACTTCGTTTGGGCTGTGCCGGCTGCGCAGCACCTCGTAAATGAGCGATGCATCTGGCGATCCAGGACGAACCAGTTGCGGGTCATTGGCGATTTCACCGACAGAGAGGATATTGGCGATACCGCCCGCGGCCAAAGGCTTATTGTCAATTTTTCCCGTTTGGTGGCAGCGGGCGCAATGCGTTTCCAGCACAGAATAGACTTTTGCAGCACGGGGATCTTCGGGCCTTGGCGGGATTGATGCCGTGGCGGTTGGCAACGCTGGAGCCGCGCTGACCGGAGGCGCAGCCGGTACTGTTGTGATTGCATTGGGTGCCGCTGGCGTTACCTCCGGCACTGCCGCCGGATTGGCTGCCGCCGGCATTGCGAGCACAATCACGGCGCTTAACTGGCAGAGCGCCGCGAGCGTTATCGCCCACAATCGCGAAAATCGGGTGCAAGAACCAGCAGCCTTCATAAGAACCCCGTTGTCGTGATCGCTGGCCGCAAACCAGGTGCCGGACAAGCACATTTATGCAACCCAGCGCGGCACCATACCGGCCGCACAGCCTGCCGCATAGAGCCCCGAAGTAACAAGGCATTCCGGCATTTATCGGGAGCGCGCCCTAATCAAGTCAATTTTGAGCAATGGCGATAAGTGCATTACGGGTCTCGGCGTTGAAGAAGCCGTGAATAGCCCCGCGATAAACGCCTTTGGCGGTCAGCAAGCGCTGGAGTTCGCGCCGAGTTGCGAAGGTCCAAATTCTGGCGGGCACTTCTAAAATGCGCCCCTCACGTTTTGCTGCCCGGAGCGCTTCAATATAATGCTCCGCCGCCTTTTTCGGACGGCGTGCAACACCACGGCCGTCATCATGGAGGTAGGCCAACTCCAGATTTGCCCCCGCATGGCCACGTGCGGCCGCGCCTTCGAGAAGCGCTATCCCGTTTGCGATCTCGCTGCCACCACCTTCCCCTCGCAAATCCATGAGGGCCAGATTGAACATTGCGCGCGCGTGGCCTTTGCTTGCCGCCGTACCATATAGCCGGCGGGCTTCCTTGGTGTTGCGGGCCACGCCTTTACCTTGGGCATAGAGGTAGGCCAAGCTAGTCTGACCCGAAGGGTCGCCAGCTTGAGCGGCCGTTTGATAGAGACGCAGCGCTTCGGCCATATCGTGCCGGACGCCATCGCCAAACTCATACATTGTACCAAGCGCCGCCATGGCGCCAGCATGATGACGCTCTGCTGCCAACTCGTACCACCGCGCCGCTTCGACTAAATTGCGCGGGGTGCCGCGACCTTTGTCGAGAGCGCGGGCCAAAGCAAACATGGCCTGTGGCAAACCATTTGCCGCAGCTTCCGCGTAGAGCGCGGCGACAACTCTCAGATCTTCTGGTGTCCTTGCAGCGTTTTCGAGTTCAACGGCACGCTCAAATGCAGACGTCGCAGCCGGCCCCGCCGTATCGCGCTCGATGCTGCCGGTCATAATCCAGTTCCATGGCGTCTGCGCGCGCATCGCCTCCAATTTGGAGAGGCGCACGCCGGCCAGTTCAGCGAAGAGGCCATCAGGATAGCGCTCAATATGCGCTTTGAAGTTTGCTGGATCCTTGCTGAGTTTTATCTGCTCCCACGCATCAATTTCCGAGAGCCGCGCATCAGCGCCAGCGGACGGATCGGGCCCGCGTTCCCCGTTCTCCAAAACTGTAGCCTTGGGACTGAAGAAGAACTCGCCAACCAGCGAAGAATGTTCCCACGGCACCTGCCGTCCCGCCGTCGCCTCAATGACGCGGCGGCGCGCATTGCGAAAGACCTCTTCAAGCGTCAAACCGGGCTTGGAAATATTTGCCGCCAGCGCCGAAGAATAAGGGCTATTCTCGCCGTCCCCATCCCGCGCGACCTGCCCGGGTGCCGTGGCGTAGCCGATGAGCGTTCCGGACGGCGCAACAACCGGCGCCAGACCGCCCTGGGCTATCGCACGCGCAGTGGCCGCAAACGGATTATCGCGGCATGCGTCGAGGATGACGATGTTCATACGCGAACCCGAATGCGCCATCGTCTTGAGAACGTTACTAAGCGACAGCGAACTCAGCGCCACCTCCGTCATATCGGAGATATCGGCCGCCAGGGGAATGAGATAGTTTTCACCATCCGCCTGAACGCCATGTCCAGCGTAATAGAACAGCGCAACAGTATCCGGAACCTTCAGGCGCCGGCCAAACTCCGTGACGGCCGACCGCATCTCGGTTGCGCCTCCGTCAAAAACGGTCAACACATCAAACCCTGCGTCCTTCAGAGTTCGCGCCATCAATTCAGCGTCGTTGCGCGCGTTCTTCAACTTCTTCGTTTCGTAGGCGGCGTTACCAACAACGAGCGCCACACGGCCCTCGGCGCGCGCGCCGGCCGAAGCGAGAAACAACGGCCACAGCATAGCCAAGCACAGGGCCACACCTGCCCAAGACACCGACGCCGGAGTCGCGCGCGTACAAATCCTCTGCTGGCAGACGGCGGCGTTCATGGTTCTCCCTCGCACCCTTGATTCTTAAGGTGCCACCATAGTCCGGGCGGCGTCTCCCGCCAGCCCTTTGCCGCCTTGATCCACGGCTTCCACTGGCCCGAAGAGGCACAGCTAACCCAAATAATGCTTTGTCCTATCCCAAGCTTTGAGAGGCGCTTAAAACCTGTGGAAACGGCTAGCCCCCTTATGAGTCAAAAACAGCACACATGCGTACCGGCGGACAAATTCTCATCGACACTTTGGCGGGTGAAGGCATCCGCCACATTTTTACCGTGCCGGGCGAAAGTTTTCTGGCTGTTCTGGATGCAATGCATGCCGACCCGCGCATCCGCCCCATCACAACGCGCAACGAAGCCGGCGCGGCCATGATGGCCGAAGCCACGGGCAAACTGACAGGGCGTCCCGGCGTTGCGCTCGTCACGCGCGGTCCAGGTGCGGCGAATGCACTTTCTGGCGTTTATATTGCGCATCAAGATCAAACGCCGATGCTGCTGCTGGTTGGACTGCCGCCCGGCGCCATAAACGGCTTACCGGCGTTTCAGGCCATCGATCTCAAGGCAATATTCGGTTCCATCACGAAATCATGCGCAATCGTCACTAACGCGACTGATCTGCAAAGGATGCTTCAGGAAGCCATCGATGCTGCGACCTCGGGCCGGCCGGGTCCCGTTGTCCTGGGTCTGCCTGAGGATGTTCTCAACGAAGAAGCCGATATTGCTAAAAGAGCCAAGTTGGATAGGGCACCAATTGAGCCGCTCCGCGAGCACCTTGATCAACTCAAGACTTACCTTGCCTATGCCGAGCGGCCGTTTGTCATTGCCGGCAGCGCGACTTGGGGTACGAGTGCAAGCGCTGCATTGACCCATTTCGTCGAACGCTTCGACCTCCCCGTCGCAACTTCTTTCCGCCGCCAAGATGCGATTGATAACCGGCACCGCTGCTACGTGGGACATCTCGGATTATCCATTGACCCGCAACTTGCCGCCGGTCTCCGCGCCAGCGACCTCGTAATCGTTTTCGGCCAATGTCTCGGGGACGTAACGACGCAAGGGTTCACCCTGATAAACCCGGCAAAAACGACGCAAAAACTGGTGCAAATCGCAGCCGATGCTGGATCTGCCAAGTGCCCCTTCAAACCCGCCCTTGCGATAGCGGCCAGTCCGGTCGCAACTGCGAACGCACTCAGTGACATGGCGACGCCTGGGAAAAGGCCGCCTTGGCCAATCTGGCGCAGAGACCTACGCAACGCTTACGAATCGACGTTGAAAATAAAAAACCCATCAGTGCCAGGCCAATTGCGCCTCGACGACGTCATCGCGGACCTGTCTCGCGAATTGCCGGACAATGCGATTCTCACGAACGGCGCTGGAAACTACGCAGCATTCCTGCATCGCTATTTTGCCTACAAAGGATTTCCCTCGCAGTTAGCACCCGTTGCCGGCTCCATGGGCTACGGCTTGCCCGCTGCCATTGCGGCGAAGCTCTGCCATCCTGACCGGCCTGTGGTCGCGCTTGCCGGAGACGGCTGTTTCCAAATGACCGGACAGGAATTATCGACCGCCGTTCAATTTGAACTGCCCATCATCATCATCGTTGCCAACAACGGCATACTCGGCACCATCCGCATGCACCAAGAAAGCCGCTATCCGGGTCGTATATCAGCGACGACTTTGGTCAATCCCGATTTCGCTGCGCTGGCCGAAGCTATGGGCGCCACAGGACTTCGCGCGGCCTCGGGCCGTGAATTCCGGGCAGCGCTGGCTCAGGCTCTGGCCGCAAACAAAGCCACACTGATCGAACTGAAACTCGACGCCGATGACATCGCGCCAGATCAAACTCTGAGCAGTCTCCGGCACGCGGCAGATAAAAATCGGAACGACTGATATTAATACAGATGAAGACTTCATTAATTCATAGATATTAACATTAATCATGCCACAGCGTCTGAATAGACTAACAACTGGTTATGCGTTAGCTTGATGTTACTTGAGCCGATGACGGCGATCCGACCCGAGTTTGAAATGGACCTAGAAGCTGCAAGACTGGATGCGACGCGAACCTGGAACTTGACCCGGGTCAGCATGGTGGCTTGTTTCGCGATGGCAAGTACGATGCTTCTGGCATCCCTTGTCATGGTTCCAAAATCGAATGCCGGCGTCGATACGCAGAGATCGTCTCAAGTTGGGCCTCCCTCCCATTGAGCCTCCCTCCCCAAAGCTAACTCTCTCCCTATTAGGGCCTCACATTCGAAAGAATGTGGGGCCCGCTCCCATTTTGGGGCCTTTAGGCGCGATCCTATCGGCATGAAAATAGTTTGAGCAGAATTAGCTTGCCGCTCAAAGTTCGATGAATACCAGATGACGAAGCTATTCAGGATGGGCTCAGTGTCGAGCCTTTAACCTTGGCACTCAAGATCGGAGGGGTCCCCATCCCCCGGTTTGGAGCCAAGGAGCAAACCAATGACCCGCACTAAACTCGTTTCTGCTTTCGCCGCAGTCGCACTGATTTCAACTGTTGCCGGTATTGCAAGCGTCAGCGCTGCCGATATTTCCGGCAGCCACAGAAACTACAATTCCAAGAGGGACTACGATTACAGCTACGACAAGCCCGCGCCCCGGCCCGCACCCCGGCATGTCGAGAGCGACGACGACGCGGATAACACCTATTCACAGCGCCGCCGCCACCGCGGCGAGGGCTGGGGTGGACAGCACTATCTCCGCCGCGTCGAAGCCCGAGCAAGTTACGTGAGCGATTACTTGCCATATCACGTGCGCGAATGGCGCGCGAAGAGTTCGGCGATCGACGCCTGGAAATCAAAAGTGACCAATCTTTACGGCGAGCACTTTGCGCGCTGGCGTATGGCAACCGACAAACAGGTGAACTGCGACGCCGCCGCCGGTTCGGTCTACTGCACAGTGAGCGCCCGTCCGGTACGAGGCGGATCGCGCTGGAGCTGGTATAGGGATCATGACTTGCGCTGAACCCTGGCGTTTAGCAAAAAGCGGCTGAATTGGAGGGAGGAGCCAACAGCTCCTCCCTTTTGTTTTGCGTTGCGCCTCACATCGATTAGAAGACGGCTTCGGTCATCCCCGCCCTTCAGGAGAAATAAGAGATGGCAAAGGTCGCATGGATCGGACTTGGCGTTATGGGCTTCCCCATGGCAGCACACGTTCTCAAACGCGGCGGCCACGATCTCGCCGTCTACAATCGGACGGCCGCTAAGGCTGATCATTGGCTAGAGACAAACGGGGCGGGCCGCGCGGCTCCAACTCCGGCAGAAGCCGCCAAAGATGCCGATTTCGTGTTCTCCTGCGTCGGCAATGACGGCGATCTGAGAGAGGTCACGGCCGGACCGGATGGGGCGTTTTCCGGAATGAAAACCGGCGCAATCTTCATCGATCACACCACATCTTCGGCAAGCGTCGCACGCGAACTCTCAGCATTAGCCTCCGCAAAAGGCCTCAGCTTTCTCGATGCACCGGTCTCGGGTGGACAAGCGGGCGCCGAGAACGGCACGCTCACCGTGATGGTTGGCGGAGACGCCGCTGCGTTCGCTACGGCAGAACCCGTGATCCGGTGCTTTGCCAAGATGGCGAAACACATAGGGCCGTCTGGCGCGGGGCAGCTCACGAAAATGGTCAATCAGATTGCAATTGCAGGCCTGGTCCAGGGCTTATCGGAGGCCATTCACTTTGCCGAACAGGCAGGCCTCGACGTTGCGGCCGTCATCGATACCATCTCGAAAGGCGCGGCCCAGTCGTGGCAAATGGAAAACCGCTGGAAAACCATGCACGCGCGCGAATTCGATTTCGGATTTGCCGTCGATTGGATGCGCAAGGACCTCGGAATCTGTCTCGATGAAGCAAGCCGGAATGGCGCTCAGCTGCCGGTCGCAAAAATCGTCGATACATTCTACGCAGAGATCCAGGCACGCGGTGGCCGGCGTTGGGATACATCAAGCCTCATTACGCGACTTGGACCGAAGGCTTCGTAAGAACGCAATACCCACCCCATGCGGACACGAAGGAGGCAAGGCCTCAGCCTTCAGCTTTGTCTAATTTCGCCTGATTGGATGTCTGTGCGAACTGAAGCGGAAGTGAGGTCGTGTACTTCATCTGCTCCATGGCAAATGCGGACGACACTTTGGCGATCTCGATGCGCGAGATAAGTTTCTTGTAGAATGAGTCGTACGCTGCAATGTCGGGCACCGCGACGCGCAGTAAATAATCGATATCGCCCGACATGCGATAAAATTCCACGACCTCGGGAAAGTCGGCTACGGCGCTGCGGAACTTCTCGAGCCACGCGAGCGAATGATGATCGGTCTTGATCGACACAAAAATCGTGACGCCGGCGTTGATTTTTCCCGGATCGAGGATGGCGACGCGCCGCTTGATGATCCCAGCCTCTTCAAGCTTCTGAACTCGGCGCCAACAGGGTGTGGTCGATAACCCGACCTCTTTGCCAATTTCGGCAACAGGCCGCGTGCAGTCCTCCTGCAGAATGCGCAAGATTTTGACGTCCATTTCATCGAGCACGTTCGACCTCCTGAACAAGGAACGCCGTTTCTAACTTTGGACCATTTGAGGACAATTGTTTTGCTTGACGCGTATGTCAACACGAAATTTGGTATTTTTTTTCATTTTGCAATGCAACAGGACTTGCGCGGCCCCGCGCTTTCAATCACTTATCGGACCAGCCAGAGCTTCCAGGACTTTGCAATTCGATGCCGCATGTCGTGCACATCACTCCTGATTTTGCCGTCGCCCCTGCCCTTCTGGCGGAGGAATTTCATGACGTGGCCGCGCAAGGCTTCCGCATGATCATCAATTTTCTGCCAGATGGGGAAGCGGCGGCTCAAGTTTCCTCGGACGAAGCGCGCATACTTTGTGAAAAGGCGGGTATGGCCTATTTCCATGTCCCGGCGCCGAAATATGGCGTGTTCGCCGAAGAGGTCATCCAGGCTGCACGCCGGATCTTGGCGACACCGCACTTGGCGCCACAGAAATTACCCGTCCTCGGCTATTGTTCGTCCGGTCAACGCGCAGCCATCGTTTGGGCTGCGGTCAGTTCACAGGAAATGCCTGTCGATACGGTGCTTGGCACCTTGAAAAATGCTGGACTTGATTTTGCTTATATTCGCGATGACCTCGAGCAGCAGGCCGATAGACCGCGTTGGCAGAAGGCGGTTGGAGCAGTGGAAGTAAGTCAAGATATTCAGCCCCGCACTTAGCTGGCATCCAGCCACTCGTGGGTTGTCTGCTCGAGACCACCTGTCAAAAGCGCAACTGTACATCAGGCGCCTGCGCTTGGCCGCCGCGAAACCTCGTCATACCAACGATGCAGGTTGTCCAGTTCGCGAGGAACTTCAAGCCGCGCAGGTTTCATAAAGTCGATTGCGACCAGCGCTGTGATGTCAGCAATTGAAAAAGTGTCGCCCGCGATATGCCGCGTCTCGCCTAGCCTTTTGTCGAACAGCCGAAGCTCATTATAGACCTTCTCCTTGTTCGCCTCGCCCCACGGCATCACCTGTGGCACCTCGAGGTGAGCCATTTTTGGATTGAGATGCCGGAAAACCTGCGCCACGCGAAAGAGAAGTCCGAATTCCGCGCGCCGCTGCCACATCTCGGTTTCTGCGCGGCCCCAAGGTCCCACACCCATGAGCGGCGGGCCGGGTTGCAGCTCCTCGAAATACCGGCAAATTGCGACGCTTTCGCATAATCGCCGCCCATCGTCGAAAACCAGAACTGGAACTTGCTGCCATGGGTTGAGATCTGCAAACTCAACCGACTTCAGAGACCCCGTCATCAGATCTTGCTCTTCAAAGGCGATAGATACACCTTTCTCGGCCAGGAAAATCCTGACACGTCGTGGATTGGGCGCGCGTCTTGTTTCAATGATCCGCATCGCCCGGTGCCTCTCCTATCGACCTATGCCGCGTTCATGACGCCAATCCCGAGGCGACTGGAACTCACCGGCCCATAGTCCGCGCTTCTTGGCCTTCGCGTCACCCTCCTCGCGCAAGTAACCGCCGTAGGATACGGCTAGCCCCGAGCCGACCATCCCCGAATTTAAATCCCTGCCGCCTGACGAACACCGTGCCAGAAGCCTTGCGTGCTTATCCTTCTCCAAAACCTGGCATGTCACCATGTCTTTGCCGATGAGCCGTCGCAGTTCATCGCGAGCGGCATTTCCGCAATCCCATGACGCGCCGCCACGGGTACAGGTCTGCCGCCCTTCGGGGGCATCGATGCCCTTGAGGCGGACCTCACTGTTGCCGACATGCAAACTATCGCCATCAATCGCACGGCCGGCGCCCGTCACCCCCGGAGGTGCCGGACCAAAATCCTTGGGCGGCGAGAGCTGCTTCTGGCCAAATATTGCAGCAAGAATGGCCAAAATTGCCGCCGAAATCCATTTAGCCAGTTGGCGCTCCACGTCGCGTCGCATGCCTTGCATCTACTCCCACTATGTAAAACTTGAAGCGGTATTAAACGCTAAGTTAGCGAATTACCCGCAAATTAACCGGGCGGAACCATGCCATGTGCGGCGTGGGTGGAAATTATTGGGATAGCGGCTACATCAATGAACGACAATGTCGATACCGCCGACATGACAGGGCGCCGTCCCCAGCGCCCTAACCGCGCCAAAAAATCTGATGACTTAAAGGCCTATCGCGAACGGCTGACCCAAGGCAACGACATTAAGCCGGAGTACGAATACGAACTCCTGGCGATGTTCGCCCGCAACGAAATCAGCGCCCCCTTCGCCATGCCGGCGCTTTGCATCATCTTTTCCATTGCATCGATGTTCTGGGCATCTGCTGCCGAGTCAGGCCTTTGGATCACGGCGGTCATTCTGACCAAGTGGTTGATGTACGTCCAATGCAAGAAGCTGCTCACGCTGCCGCGGACCGAAGTCAACGTCGCGGAAAAGCGCCGACGGTTCCAGCTTCTCGAATTCCTCAATGGCATGGTGCTTGCCGGCTTTGCCTTGATTGGATTTGGACTGACCGGCGGCATGCAGAACGATGCTAACTTCTCTTCGCACGTCTTCATCTTTGCCACACTGATGGTTGTCCTAGCTATCCGTTTGACATTCGCCTCGACAGTGCGAGGGCTATTTCTTGTCGGAACGGTGCCGATGACACTCGCGGTCGCCGGGCGTTTATTCTGGTTGAACGATCCCTTCTATTTCGCCTTGGCATCGATGGCGATCGGCATCCATCTCTTTTTCATCTACTTGACACGCGGCTTGCATTCGACCGCTCTTTCCATGATCGAATTTCGTTCAGAAAAGGACGGCTTGATCGCCGAGCTTGAAGAAGCAAAGGCCATTTCCGACGAAGCGCGGCGGCGCGCCGAGGCCGGCAACAAGGCAAAGTCACGCTTTCTTGCCACCATGAGCCACGAACTGAGAACGCCTTTGAATGCCATCATGGGCTTTTCTGAGGTTATGGAAAAAGAAATTCTGGGACCGATTGGTAACGACACCTACCGGGAATACTCGCGCAACATCTATTCGAGCGGCAGTCATCTCTTGCACATCATCAATGAGATTCTCGATCTTTCGCGCATCGAAGCGGGCCGCTACGAATTGCATGAAGAGACAATCCGCTTGACTGATATTGCAGAGGATTGCGAGCGCCTCGTCAAACTCAAGGCCGACGCCAAGGGACTTCAACTCATTGAAGAGTTCGAAAACGATATCCCTCAAGTCTGGGCGGATCCGCGCGCCATGCGCCAAATCTGCCTCAACTTGCTCTCGAACGCGCTGAAATTCACGCCAAAAGGCGGCCGCGTCACGCTGACCGTCGCGCGCATCCCAGACGGCGGATTGAGAATGTCGGTCAAGGATACCGGCCCCGGAATCCCAAAGGACGAAATTCCTCGCGTCATGCAAGCATTCGGCCAGGGCTCCCTTGCCCACGAGACGGCCGAAGGCGGCACCGGTCTCGGGCTCCCGATCGTGCAGAATTTAATTCAGCTGCACGGCGGCACATTCACTTTGAAATCCGAACTGCGAAAAGGCACGGAAGTCACCGTGACCTTGCCGAAACAGCGCGTGCTTGACGCCGTCGCGCCCTTGCAGCCGCTCGGTCAAGAGCGCCATAAAGGCGCCGACCTCTTGCTTCCAAGATCGACCCGGCAACCGCGCCTGAAAGCAGCTTCGCCCTACGGGTCCGACCAGCCCTACCGTGCGGCCAGCGCCGGCCAGCGCATGTGACGCGTTGCCTCGAACGGCATCGCGCCCTAAGGGACGGCCATGGCAACCCAAATTTCGAAACCGGACCTTGGCGACCACATGGAAACGCCCTGTATAAAAGTCTGCGTCATCGACCCAAAAACGCGGCAATGTTCGGGATGCAAACGAACTATTGACGAGATTGCCCGATGGTCATCCATGCCGGATAAAGAGCGCCGGCGCATCATGGCGGAATTGACGACGCGCAGTACGTCACCCGCCAGCTAGCTCTGTGCGTTGGAGCGCCGTGCATGTTCGTTTGGCTAACACTCGTTTTGGCTGTTCTTAGCGGTATCGCGCTGCTTCAATTTGGGTCAACTCAAGGCTTGGACATTCCCCCGGAGCTTCTCCTTTCGGGCGGCGCCGTCGCACTCCTCATAATCGTCTATCTCGCGACGGCGAAGAGCCGTGCGCACGGCGAAGGCTTCATTCGCAGGCTGGTCGTGCCGGCAGGGATCGGTGCAATGGTCCTCGGCGCCCTCGCCTGGGGCGTCACCAATCACGCTCCACTTCAGAGCTATCTCGCGACCGCCGTTCACATTTCGCCCGAGAACGCGATTGAACCAGCCAGCGGACCAAAAGCCGTTCGCATCCGCCGCAACGCGGAAGGGCAGTTCGTGGCCCGCGGCGGCATCAATCACAGCGCTGCCGAGTTCCTGGTCGATACCGGCGCCGCGGTCGTTCTTCTGCGCCAGACCGACGCCGAAAAAGCCAGGCATCGACATATCGGCGTTAACATTCAGCGTCCCCGTCGAAACGGCGAATGGGACAACTTATGCGGCCCCGGTGCGAATCCGCTCATTGTCCGTCGGCCCCCTTCAAATCGACGGCCAGGAAGCGCTGGTCGCGGCTCCTGGAAGTCTTAACGAAAGCTTGCTTGGTATCAGTTTCTTAAGACGTCTACGGTCTTATGAACTGGCTGGAGATTTTATGACGCTCCGCGAATGATGAGGCCTGGACTTGGCTCCAAGGTCGGGGCTCCAGAGACGGGTCTCCAGATTTTTCGATTAGGTTTTCTGCATGTCATCATCTTCGGGCTCGAAAAGCCTCTTTTCATCGATCGGCCTCCTTGTCGCCGTCATGTTTGGATCGGTCTATGCCATCGCACACCGCGACGCACTTTCGGAGTTCGCGACTGAAGCCACCCAACAAGCCACCGATGCCGCTGGCGCAAAGTTGAGCGAACAAGCCATGGCCGAGCGCTGAAAATGAAGCGGATTCTGCAACCCAAGGCTCCGGCGGCGACGTCGAATTAACCGCGAATAGCGGCGGACATTTCGAGACGGCGGCGGAAGTGAACGGCAATGAAATCGACGTCATGGTTGATACCGGCGCAACGCTCGTCGCGCTCACTTATGAAGACGCGGAACGCGCCGGGTTGTACTTGAAGCCGTCCGATTTCACTCAAGGCGTGCGAACCGCCAACGGCACGGCAAAGGTCGCCCCAGTTACACTATCAAGCATTACCATCGGCGATATCACCGTGCGCAACGTCAAAGGGGCGGTGGCGGAGCCCGGCAAACTTCATAAGACGCTGCTCGGGATGTCGTTTCTCGGGCGGCTCTCCCGCGTCGAAATGCGCTCTAACTCCCTCGTGCTCCACGAATAAGAGCCACATCTCTGCCACCATTGAAGCCTCCAAGGCTGCACAGGTTATGGAACATTTGTCCCACGTGGACGTTCCATGACGGCCGCCAACCCGCTACATTCCGCCAAACGATTCAACGAGGGGCCTCCCATGATTCCCAAGCCGCGCGCGGACTTGAAGCCGAATACCGCCGATTTCGAGCGCTTCCCCTTGGTGAAACCAACGGGGTTTCGCGAGTACGACGCGCGCTGGCTGTTTCCTGAAGAAATCAATCTTATGGGACTGAATGCCGTCGGCATGGGTGTCGCCACGCTTTTCGCGCGCCGCGGCGTGCCAAAGCGCATCGTCGTCGGGCACGATTACCGGTCTTATTCGGCTCAAGTGAAGCAGGCGCTGATGATGGGCCTTCTGGCTGGCGGCTGTGAAGTGCACGACATCGGCCTCGCACTTTCACCTATGGCCTACTTCGCTCAATTCGAGCTCGATGTAGAAGGCGTCGCCATGGTGACCGCAAGCCACAACGACAACGGCTGGACCGGCATCAAAATGGGCCTCTCGCGCCCATTGACGTTCGGGCCTGACGATATGTCGGAACTGAAAGAGATCGTTCTCGGCGGTTCCTTCGAAACCAAAGCCGGCGGGCGCTATGTCTTTGTGCCCGACATGGCAGAGCGGTATATCGCCTCGCTCACCAGCCGCCCGAAGTTAAAGCGCAAACTCAAAGTCGTCGCCGCGTGTGGCAACGGCACGGCCGGCGCCTTCGCAACGCAAGTGCTCGAAGCCGCAGGCTGCGAAGTCGTGCCGCTTCACACCGATCTCGACTATAATTTCCCGCATCACAACCCAAACCCCGAAGACATGAAGATGCTGAAAGCCGTCTCGGCCAAGGTCCTTGAAACCCGCGCCGACGTTGGCCTCGCGTTTGACGGAGACGGCGACCGCTGCGGCGTCGTTGCTAACGATGGCCACGAAATTTTCGCCGATAAGGTCGGCGTCATGCTGGCGCGCGATCTCTCGGCCATTCACAAGAACGCGAAATTCGTCGTCGATGTAAAATCGACCGGCCTCTTCACGACCGATCCCGTGCTCATCGCCAACGGCGCCACAACCGCCTATTGGAAAACCGGCCACAGCTACATCAAGCGCTACAATTTCGAGCACAAGACGCTGGTTGGCTTCGAAAAATCCGGCCACTTCTTCTTCAATACGCCGTTGGGACGCGGCTATGACGACGGTCTCGTCGCGGCGCTTGCCGTTTGCGACATGCTCGATCGTGCGCCCAACAAAACCATGGCTGACCTGCGTGACGCACTGCCGATGACCTGGGGCTCGCCGACCATGTCGCCCCACTGCGATGACGAAAAGAAATACGGCGTGGTCGACAAAATGATCGAGCACTACAAGCGCCAGTACGATACCGGCAGCCGTATCGCGGGTCAGAAAATCCGCGAGCTTATTACGGTCAACGGCGTCCGCGTCGTGCTCGAAGACGGCACCTGGGGTCTCGATCCGCGCCTCATCGAACAAGCCGGAACTCGTCGTCGTGGTCGAAAGCCCAACGGCCGAAGCCAACATGAAAGCCATCTTCAAAGACATCGACCAGCAGCTCGCGCGCTTCCCTGAGGTCGGTGAGTACAATCAGAAGATTGCGGTGTAGCTCAGCGGCGCTCGGCTTACTAAAGCGACCACAAGAACCGCGCAACCACGCACGCCAGAAACACCGCAAACGCAATTTCAAGTTTGCGTTTGGGCAGCGCGTGCGCGGCTCTGACGCCGAAGGGCACGGCGAGCATACTCGTTGGCATGATGAGCAGCGCGGCCGGTACGTTGATAAACCCAAGCGAATATGGCGGCCGCCCGGGCACGTCCCACCCTGCCCAGATAAATCCAAGCGTCCCTGGAATTGAAATAACGGGACCGAAGCCTGCGGACGTCGCCACCGCTGAATGGATGGGAAACGCATAAAGCGTCAGCAGGGAGACGATGAACATGCCGCCGCCAATGCTCATCAACGCCGAGACGACGCCGATAATCACCGCCACCGCCTCGAGTCCTTTGCTCTGAGGCAACCCCTCGCCCAAGCGCCAGTCGTCCCGGCCGAAAGCAAACTTAATTGCAATCGTGGTTCCGGCCGCCATCCAAATCCATTTGAGACCGGCCGTGCTCGCAAACTTCGCCGTCAACACGCCGAGCACAACACCGAACGCGACCCAGGGCGCAAGCCGCCGCCAGGCCACCATATCGACCGCGCCTTTAGCATAATGCCCTGAAAATGAGCGCAGCGCCGTCGGCACGATGACGGCAAGAGATGTCCCAAGCACCATGTGCATGCGCACGGCTTCGTCGACACCGAAATAGCTGAAAAGTTCGTAGAGCACCGGCACGAGAAACGCGCCACCGCCGACGCCGAGCAACCCGGCGAGAAATCCCGTGGCCCCGCCAGCGAGCGCTAAGACCAATCCGAGCAGTGCGATGCCGCCGGCGTCGAGAGTTAGTCCCATGCAAACCTTCTCACTCGGCCGCAGCGGCCGTGCCCCCGTCGCGTAAGTCAACACCTTCGGCGAAATCGCGTGCCTTACGCAAGACTTCAATACCGGCTCCAGGCTTCACGCCCTCTTCACTCAAGATGCGGCGGAACAGCCGTCCGCGCGGGCGCCCGTGATAAAGCCCAAGTACATGGCGCGTGATATTGGAAAGGCGCCCGCCTGCCGCAACATGTGCAGCCACATAAGCCTCGATGGCCCGCAACGCTTCGGCGCGTGTCGGCACGCCAGCGGCGAGATCAAAGAACCGATGGTCCACATCTGCGAGAATGTAGGGGTCATGATACGCGGCGCGGCCGAGCATCACGCCATCGACGTGCGTGAGATGCGCTTCTGCCGCGTCCAGCGTCTCTATCCCGCCGTTTATAATTATCTCGATGTCTGGCCTTGCCGCCTTCAAGCGATAGACACGCGCGTAGTCGAGCGGCGGGATCTCGCGGTTTTCTTTCGGCGACAATCCTTTGAGCCAGGCCTTACGGGCATGCACGATGAAAGTTGTGCACCCGGCCGCTGCCACGCGATCTATGAAATTCTGGAAATCTGTCTCGCTGTCCTGATCGTCAATGCCGATCCGGCATTTGACTGTGACAGGGATCTTGACGGCCCGGCGCATTGCCGCAACGCACGCCGCGACGAGCTCAGGCTCTGCCATGAGGCATGCGCCGAAACGCCCCTCCTGCACGCGGTCCGACGGACAGCCGACATTGAGGTTGATCTCATCGTAGCCGAAAGCTTCGCCAACCGCCGCCGCATCAGCGAGCTTCGCCGCGTCCGAGCCGCCAAGCTGCAAGGCAACAGGGTGCTCAGCCGCAGAGAACCCGAGCAGCCGTTCGCGATCGCCCCGCAGCACGGCGTCCGCCGTCACCATCTCGGTATAGAGCAGCGCATGGCGGGTGAGCTGGCGGTGGAAAAACCGGCAATGCCGGTCCGACCAATCCATCATGGGGGCGACGCAAAATTTGCGATTCATGCGTGTCATAAACCCGTTCTTCTCAAAACCTGTGCCGTCCATAACTCATTGGCGGTGCAGCGCAAGGCGGCGAAACCGTAAAGACTATTGAAATTACCCCTCGCCTGCCCTATTCCGGCCTCGGACCCGCGTTTGTGCCGCCCGTCCCGCCTCCGGCGCGCAAGCTGGCTAAACACTCAAGGAGCAGCTGTTGGATAACGTTCTCATCATCGGGGCCGGGGCCGCCGGCTCTGTCACGGCGCAGAAATGCGCGATGAACCGCGACGTATTCAAGAAAGTGCATCTGGCTTCGCGTCGCCTAGTTAGCTGCGAAAAGGTCGCCAAGCAGTGCAAGACCAAAATCGAAATATCGCAGGTCGACGCCGACAACGTCGCCGCCACCGTCAAGCTGTTGAAGAAGGTCAAACCGGACCTCGTCATCAACATGGCGTTGCCGTACCAGGACCTGCCGATCATGGACGCCTGCCTGGAAGCCGGCGTGCACTACATGGACACGGCCAACTACGAGCCGCGCGACGTCGCCAAGTTCACCTACAAATGGCAATGGCCGTATCACTCAAAGTATAAAGCCAAGGGCATCATGGCTATCCTCGGCTGCGGCTTCGATCCGGGTCAGTCGAACATTTATTGCGCCTATGCGCAGGAATTCCTGTTCGATGAGATTGAGACCATCGACATCATCGACTGCAACGACGGCAGCCACGGCAAAGCGTTCGCGACCAACTTCAATCCGGAAATCAATCTGCGCGAAGTCACCCAGCGCGGCAAATACTGGAAAGACGGCAAGTGGATTGAAATCGACGCACTGTCGATCAACTGCATGATCGACTATCCGGAGGTCGGCCCGCGCAAATCCTACCTCATCTATCACGAGGAAGAAGAGAGCCTCGTGAAGAACATCAAGGGCTTGAAGCAGATCCGCTTCTGGATGACGTTCTCGGACAACTACATCAAGCACCTCGATGTGTTGCAAAACGTCGGCATGACGCGCATCGACCCCGTCATGTACAAGGGCAACCCCGTCATCCCGATGGAGTTCCTGAAGGAACTCTTGCCGCCGCCATCGTCGCTCGGCAAGAACTACACGGGCCGCACCTCGATCGGTTGTGTCTTCACCGGTAAGAAGAACGGCAAGGCCAAGCGCACGATCATCTATAACGTTTGCGAACACGCCCAGTGCTACAAGGAAACCGGCGCGCAGGCCGTTTCCTACACGACGGGAGTTCCGCCAGTTGTCGGCGCGATGATGTTGTTCAAGGGTGCCTGGGGTCCAAAGCCCGGCGTATTCAACGTCGAACAATTGCCATCGAAGCCATTCATGGATGAAATCGGCAAGCAGGGCCTGCCCTGGCACGTCCGCGACTTGAAGATGAGCGAGCAGAAAGACCTGTTCGCGGTGAAGACGTGAAGCCATGACCGAAGCGGAAATTCTCACCGTTCGTAACGATCTGACGGAGATTGTCCTTTCGGTCGTCTCCGTCAGCTTTGCCATGATCTCCAGCTACATCGTCGGGCTTTGGCTGTTCTTGAGACACGCGCCGTTCACGCTGCGTGCACTTGCGTTTTTCATGCTGTCTGTTGGTCTAGCCTTCATGGGGACATTGACGGCCGGCATCAACGATCTGATGATAGGAACGGAGCGGGCGTGGTCACGTCTCAGCCAACCCGCAACGGGCATCACCGGGTTTGGCAGTGAAACGCCAGCATATCTTATGGGACTATCGCTCTACGAGGCCGCAACGGTGCTCGGCGGAATGGCTTTTCTCGCCATTTATTTGGCACTCGCATATCTGTCGTTCTTCTTCCGCTGGCCTGCGGAACGGCAACCATGAAGCGCGCCTTGAAAAAATACCCGCGCATCTTGAGCGCAGCACTGCTCTCATTGGCCGCGTGCACCTCTGAGCCTCCGATTGCCCAGAATGCGACCGATCCGCCGCCGGCCAATGGTGCGACCGCCGACGCGGCTACCCGCTCGTCGCCCGTCGTGCCCGGCCGGCCGGGCCGCGTCTTCATTTTTGCAGGCGTTGGCAAGAACTGCGAACAACTTCCGGCGCCCGAAATTACGATCACGGCGCCGCCTTCAAAGGCGACGTAACTTTCCAACCAGGCCAGGACACGACGATCGCAGCCTCGGCTCTCGGCACTTGCATCGGCACCAAGGCCAAGGGCACAGGCGTTTACTACACAGCGAAGGCCGGGACGTCAGGCACTGATACGTTTTCGGTGACGGCCAAGACATCAACGGGCGAGACGATGACGCGCACGTTCCAGGTCACAATCGCGCAATAGGCGAATGAAATGAAGTTCACACTCCCCCACCCCCAACTTCCCTCCGATATCGCGACGCCCGCTTACGTGCTCGACGAAGCGGCGCTGAAGCGAAATCTCGCCACTGCTGCGCGCATCAAGAATGAAACCGGCTGCAAGATCCTACTCGCAACCAAGGCTTTCGCGCTGCCGGCCGCCTTTCCGCTCATGCGCGAGACGCTCGACGGCACAACGGCCAGCGGCGAATACGAAGCCCGCATGGGCCACGAAGAGTTTGGGAAAGAAGTCCATGTTTACTCGCCAGCTTATCTTCCGGGCGAAGTCGAGCGCGTCGTCGCCTTGCCGAGCATGTCTACTTCAATTCGCCCGATCAGATCCGGCGCTATCTCCCAATCCTCAAAAAGTCCAAGAGGACCAAAATCGGGTTGCGTATCAATCCTGGCTTTTCCAATGCCACGCTAGGCGGCGAACTTTATGATCCCTGCGCGCCCTACTCACGCTTTGGCGCCACGCGCGACACCCTCGACGGCGCACCCTGGGACGAGATCGACATCTTACACGCCCATGCTCTGTGCGAAGCGCGCCATGATGGCTCCGTCGGCTTGATCGAACACGTTGCCAAAAATTTTGCGCCCTACATTCGCAAGGTCACAGCCGTGAATTTTGGCGGAGGGCACTTCATCAACAAACCGGGCTATGACGTCGCGAAGCTAATCAGCGCCATCAAAGCATTCCGCGCAGAATTCAACGTCGAAGTCGTTCTGGAGCCGGGTGCCGGCCTTGTCGTCAACACGGGCTATATGGTCTCGAGCGTACTCGGCATCCACAAGAACGACAAAGACATTGCCATCATCGATGCCTCGGCTTCGACCCACATGCCGGACGTTCTCGAAGTGCCCTACCGCCCTGATATCATCGGTGCCGAGCAGCCGGGCGTTCTCGCTCACTCCTACATTCTCGGCGGCAAAACCTGCATGACGGGCGACATTATTGGCGAATATTCCTTCGCAAATCCGCTAAAGCCCGGTGACAAGCTCGTATTCACCGACATGATGCAGTACTCATTCGTGAAGAATAATACCTTCAACGGCGTACCCTTACCTGACCTTGCAATATTAAGCGAAACTGGCCACTACAAAGTCATTCGCTCATTTGGGTACGAGGAATTTCGCCGCCGGCTTGGTTGAGCGCCGCCGTTGATTAATGAAGCCGCACGCGGCTGAGACTTCTCGAGAGGCCCATGAAGACCGATACACCACCGACCATTCGCCTGAAGGACTACCGGCCCCCGGATTTTCTGATTGATAAGGTCGATCTCAACATCATGCTCGATCCGGCCCGGACGCGGGTCGATGCCAGACTGTCCATTCGCCGCAATCCACAATCCGAAAACGCTTCTGCGCCCCTCCGTCTTGACGGCGAACAACTTGAACTCACGCGCATCGCAATCGCCGGCAAAGTTCTTGAGCCCGGCAGCTACGCAACCGACGACACGAGCCTGACACTCAACAACACGCCAGCCGCACCCTTCACTCTGGAATTGACCACCTACGTCAATCCAGAAGCCAACACCGCGCTCCAAGGCATCTATCGCTCGCGCGGCGTCTATTGCTCGCAATGCGAGGCCGAGGGCTTCCGCCGCATCACCTACTTCCTCGACCGCCCGGATGTGCTCTCCGTCTATAGCGTCCGCCTAGAAGGCGACGCCAAAGAATGCCCAATCCTTCTCGCCAACGGCAATCCGACCGAGCGCGGCACACTTACGGGTGGCGGCCGCCACTATGCCATCTGGAAGGATCCTCACCCTAAGCCCTGCTATCTCTTTGCCGTTGTCGGCGGCGATCTTGGATCCGTCGCCTCAACATTCACGACCAAATCCAAGCGCGAAGTCGATCTCAGGATCTACGTCGAGCACGGCAAGGAAGAACGCGCGCATTGGGCCATGGACGCACTCAAGCGCTCTTTTGCCTGGGATGAACGCCGCTTTGGCCGGGAATATGATCTCAGTTGTTTCAACATCGTCGCCGTGTCCGACTTCAACATGGGCGCGATGGAGAACAAAGGCCTCAACATCTTCAACGACCGCCTCATCCTTGCGTCCGCCGATACCGCAACCGACCTCAACTATGAATCAATCGAGAGCGTCGTCGCCCACGAATACTTCCACAACTGGACCGGAAATCGCATCACCTGCCGCGATTGGTTCCAGCTCTGCCTGAAGGAAGGCTTGACCGTTTACCGCGATCAGGAATTCTCTGGCGACGAACGTTCGCGCACCGTGCAGCGCATAACAGACGTGCGCCAGCTGAAGGCCATGCAGTTTCCCGAAGATCAAGGGCCGCTCGCCCATCCTGTCCGCCCTGAGAGCTACATCGAAATCAACAATTTCTATACGCCGACCGTCTACGAAAAAGGCGCCGAGCTCGTGCGCATGATCGAAACGATCGTTGGACCTGCAGGCTTCCGAGCGGGCATGGATCTCTATTTCAAGCGCCACGACGGCGACGCCGCGACCATCGAGGACTTTATCCGCTGCTTCGAGGACGCGACGAAGAAGAGCCTCGAACATTTCAAGCTCTGGTATAGTCAGGCCGGCACCCCGGAACTTGTCTGCGAACTCAGCTACGACCCCGCGGCTCAATCCGCGACGCTCACGATCCATCAAAGTTTGGCTGCGACGCCTGGTCAGCCAAAAAAAGAGCCTTTGTACATTCCCCTCCGCCTTGGCTTGCTTGGCGCCAATGGCAATGATCTCGATTTAAAGCTCGAAGACGGCGCTGTCCTGGAAGGAGGCGTCGCCGTCGTCACTGCGCGATCGCAGTCTTTCCGGTTCGTCGATGTGCCAACCCGGCCGGTCCCTTCGTTGCTTCGAGGTTTCTCAGCCCCCGTCAATATTTCAATTGAACTCTCTGATACCGATCTTGCTTTCCTCATGACGCATGACAGCGATCTCTTCAATCGCTGGCAGGCGGCCAATAAGTTCGCCACCCGTGCCATGTTGAAGGGGCTCGACAATCCCGAAAGCACAGAAGCGGCCGCACAGCATTACGCAAAAGCGTTGTCGGCGACTTTGGCCGACACGTGCTTGGAAGACGCCTATAAGGCCGAATTGCTGAGGCTTCCTAGTCAGTCGGATATCGCGCGCGAGAAGCGCACAAACGTCAATCCCGAGGCGATTGATCGCATCCACCGCACTTTCGCGCGCATAACATCCACCGCACTTGGCTCCGAAATTGAAGCCATCTACGCCAACGCGTCATTTGCCGGCCCCTTTTCGCCCGACGCCAAGAGTGCGGGACGGCGGGCCTTGCGCAATACGGCGCTGACACTTCTCACGAACCGCGGATTGGCCGCAGACCTATCGCGCCTCGAAACCCATTACTTCGAAGCCAGCAACATGACCGAAGCGGCTCACGCGCTTGCCATTCTTGCCCACCACGACATCCCCGCCCGCAAAAAAGCACTACAGCACTTCTATGATCGCTGGCATCACGACCACCTTGTGATCGACACCTGGTTCGCCGCTCAAGCCCAGTCAAGCCTTCCGCAGGCACTCGACAATGTTCTCGCACTCACAACACACGAGCTCTTCAAAATCACGACACCGAACAAAGTCCGCGCGCTCATAGGCGTGTTCGCCATGAACAACCCATTGCAGTTCAACCGGGAAGACGGCGCCGGATATGAATTTGCCGCCACTAAAGTCCTGGAGATTGACGCCGTGAACCCGCAGGTCGCCGCACGTCTTCTCGGCTCCTTCCGGAGCTATAAGGCACTGGAGCCAAAGCGCCGGGCGCTCGCAACCAAGGCGCTGCAATCGGTTTCCGCGAGCGAAACCATCTCGCGTGACGTCCGGGAAATCGTGTTGCGTATGCTCGACGATTAACCTCTGGCCTATACTGCCGGTGCGCGCCAGCCCAGAACGCCACAATTCAAACAGAATCGAATCGGTGCCATTTATTCTCCCTCGACAGGTGAGTTGCAAATCAGCGAATGTGATTCGAAGCCGGAGTAACAGGCTTCACGCGCGGGGGCGCAAGCACTTAAAACTTGGGAAGGATCTGAGGATGGCCAGGACCATGTCCGCCACTCAACGGCGCAGCTTTGCCTTGGCGGGGGCAATCTCGGCAGGCCGGGCGCAACTTCTCAATCACCTGATTATTCTGGGAAATGGCGAGATTCTTCGGGGCGTCTGCATCGCCTTTGCTGCCTTTCTGACGATTGCCGGAATGGCTGCCCCGCATCTGGGAACCGATTCAATCGCCGCGTTTCTATTTCTCAGCGGAGCAGGCCTCGTGCTGTTGGCTTTCCGCCGCTCGCAGCAAGCTGCTCCTTTAACTTTTGAGAATGTCAAGAGCACAGAGGCGGCCTCAATCGCGTGGCCAGCACAGACGCTCGGACTTTCCCTGCCACGCACCCTCACCGAACTCTTGCAGCGCTCGGAACCTCGCGCCAACACCATTGGCCTCGCATCATGGGCCCATCTGACAAACCGCATGAGCCACGAACTCAGAACGCCGCTCAACGCCGTGCTCGGCTTTTCCGAACTGATGTCGAGTGAAGCCTTCGGCCCTCTCGGTTCCGATCGCTATTCCGATTATGCCCGGTCCATCCATCAAAGCGGACGCACGCTGCTGAAATCCGCTGAAGACGCTCTCGCCATCACCGCTCTCTTAACGACGCCTGAGCGCAGAAATCGCGCCGCCATTGCACTTGTCAGCGCCTCTATTCATGACGCCGTCGAGTTTTTAGCGTGCGATTTAGCAAGCCGCGGCATCTCGGTTGATATCGACTGCGAACCGGACCTCGAAATTATTGCCGAGGCCGTGACAGTCCGGCAGATATTGATCAATCTCTTGTTCGAAGCCGCCGACCGCGCCGCTCCGGGCGCAAAGATCAGAATATGCGCAAAAGCGGAGGGACTGGAAGCCGGCATATCGATCTCGATCGATCCAGAACTTCAGAGCGCTAAAACGGGAGAAGAGACGTTTTCACTCCTTCTCGCCCGCACGCTCATCGAGCTTTCTGGCGCGCATTTGATTGAGGACCATACCGCGACAGGCGGCTGGCTGCCATCCGCGCGCTTTGCCCGTGTCACCCAACGCGATTTCTTCAACGGCACGGGACTGCTCTAAAACGCGAGTCCTCATTCGGCACCGGGGCCGCCGTCCCGGCCTTCGCGCATACGCTCGCGCCAGCCGCGCCTGCCGCCAAATCGCATGCCTTGCTTCTCGCGCCAGGATTTGAGTCTCTGGCGTTCTTCGGGACTGAGTTTGGCTGCGGTATCGACCAAAGCATCAGAAATTGCCGTCCTGAAGCGCGTCTCAGCGTCGATCATGCGCGTCATCGCCGCCTTGAGCTTCTCTTTATCAAACGGCTCCGAGGCAAGAACGGTATTGGTTTCCTTCCAGCCATCCTTCACGCCCTCGCGCATCGGTTTGATTTTTTCGCGCTCGGCCTCAAGGGCGGCACGAATTTCACCCTGTCGATCTGGCGCTAGTTCGCGCACAAACCCCATCAGTCCGTGCTCGCGCCCCTGCCCATGACCGAAATGGCGGCCGCCATGGCGATGCGACCAGAATGCTCCAGCGGCACCACCCAGGATCAAGAGATTGACCGCGAGTGAGGCGATCAGCAACCATTTCTGCCACGACGGCTTGCGCGCCGCCACGTCACCGTTTTCAGTCATCACAAAAGATCCTCATCAAAACCTGTGTCGGCCTCATCGCCGAGCGCAACGGTGTTATTTCCGGCGGTCACGTCAGCACCAGTATCGAGCCCGACAGCGACAGCAAATTCACTCACCGCAGGTGCCATCTCGACGCTCTGCCCTGTCATAATTCCCAGCACGAGCGAAGCTGCCAACGCCATGCCACTCATTGCACGGCGCGCCGGCCATGCAGCTTTCTTTGGAACCGGCACGTTGGCCGTCGCGGCCATGCGCGGCGTAGTCCGGCTGGCCGCCGCGATCCGGCTGGCCAACGCCACGACGCGCTCATTCTCCAAAGCGGGCGCCAAATCGAGCAGCCTGTCGAGTGCCTCACCTTCGGCGAGCAAGCGGCGTGCCTCGGCCTTATCGCTCAACAGCCCCGAAAGCGTGCGGCGCACTTCAAGCGGCCAGCGCGTGCGGTCCGCTCCGTAAATGTCCAGCGTCTCTTCGAGGAGCGCCATTCCCGTCTTAATGTTGTTCGTCATCTCATTGATCCGTTCGATCTAACTCAGTGTGCGCTATCGTTTGTCAGTGCCGTCCACTCATTCCTCAAAGTAACTTTCAGCGTCCGCCGTGCTCTCGCCAGAAGCGACTCGACCGCGTCGTCCGATATCTCCATCGCGTGGGCAATCTCGCTTTGGCTCATACCTTCGAAATGAAAAAGCGTCAGCGCCAAGCGCTGCCGTTCCGGCAATTGCTTCAGTGCCTGATCGACACGGCCACTCAATTCCGCGTCCTCTAACACGACGAGCTGCCGGGGTTCTTCGCGCTGCTCTGGAACTTCATCAGTCACCGTTGTGCGCGAACCGCTGCGCATCCGGTCGATGCACAAGTTGGAGACAACGCGCCGCAACCACGGCTTAACGCCAGCCGGCCCGACATCGAGCGATGAGCCCAAGCGCCATAACCGGAGAAATGCCTCCTGCGCCACGTCTTCCGCTTCCGCATCATCTCGCAGCATGCGCCGGGCGATCGCGGTCACACTAGACAGGTGCCGGCCGATCAAAACGCGAAACGCAGGCTCATTGCCGGCCGCAACTTCAGCGACAAGCGCGCGCTCATCGTGACTGCTCGCTGCCGGATCACGTCCGCGTTCCGCACCGGTCTCAGTCCTTATCGCTGCCACGCCTGCCCTCGGCATTTCCTGCGCCGTCCGCCAAAAGAACTCATGAAGTGCTTCCCCGCCGGGACCAGTTTGAGTGAACCGCCCATTGGTTTAGTCCAAGAACGCGCAAGACCGGCGAATTCCGTCGCAGCCCGTCCGGCCTATTGAACAAGGCGCTCGAACGCGTTGAATATACGGGAAATAGCCGCTTTGAGTTCCACTTCCAACTCGTCAAAATTCTGAGCGCCACCGGCCTTGGCTAATAGCACCTTCAAGCCCCCGGGGGCTGTAACGGGATCGAAAGGCTGGTCGAGGCTCAGGCGCAAGATTTGCGTCAAGTCGTGCACCAGCCGCCCGGCTTGCGCCAGCACCTTGGCATCCGCCGCAGGGAGCAATTCGGCATGCGCCAGCTTGTCCAGCGCCCCAAGGGTATTTTGGTCCAACACTTCGGGATGGGCCGCAGCATGAATAAGTTGCAGATGCTGCGCGATAAACTCAAGATCGACCAGCCCGCCCCGCACCTGCTTCAGATCCCAGATCTTGTCCGTTCCCTTTTCAGCCGCGATCCGCAACCGCATATCACGCACATCGGCCGTAATCTTTGCCCTATCGCGCGGCATCAAAAGCGTCTCGCGGATCGCAGCCTCCGCCCGCGTGCCCAGGCCAGGAGACCCCGCGATAACCCGGGCTCGTGTCAGCGCCATATGCTCCCAGGTCCAAGCTTCGCTTACCTGATACTCCTTGAAGCTAGATAGCCGCGTCGCCACTGGGCCTTTCTGGCCAGATGGCCGCAACCGCATATCGACTTCGTACAGTGTGCCTTCCGCGGTCGGCGCGGAGAGAGCAGTTATGAGGCGCTGAGTGAGCCGCGCGTAATAGTGACTGGGTGCGAGCGGGCGCGCGCCATCCGACTGCGCTGCGCCTTCCTCCGCGTCATAAAGAAGGATGAGATCGATATCGGAGGAAGCGGTCATTTCCCGCCCTCCGAGTTTACCCATTGCAACGACGACCGCTTCACCGCCCGGAACGCGGCCATGATCCTTTTCGAGTTCCAACGTCACTTGGTTGAGAAGCGCGGCCACCATGGCTTCGGCGGCGAGCGCATAGGCCGATCCCGCTTCGGCCGCCGAAATACTCCCTGTTAGAACCCTAATGCCAATCAAGAAGCCCTGCTCGCCACCCGCAACGCGCGCGCGGTCAAGGATATCCTGCATGGGATCACCCTCGGACGCACGCCGCGCCTCTGCAAATTCGGCCGTCAAAAGCCTTGTGATCTCGCCAACATCGGTGGCGGAGCTAAGTGCCTGCGGATCGAGCACGGCGTCAAGCAAGCGGCGGCGCTTCGACAGAATGCGCGCCAGGCGAGGCGCCGAGCCCATGATATCCGCCATCAACCGCATGAGTGCAGGATTGGCTTTGAGCAGCGAGAAGAGCTGCACCCCTGCCGGTAGTTCCGACAAGAACCGGTCGAAGCCCGCGATCGCCGCATCGGGATCGACCGTGTCTGCGAGTGCGGCAATGAGCATCGGCTGCACTTCGGTCAATCGCTCCCGCGCGCGGGGCGATCTGACGGCGGGCGTGCGCCCATGATGCCAGCTACGCACGATCGCCAAAACCTGTTCGGGCTGAGAGTATCCAAGCTTCGTCAATTCCAAAAGCGTGTTGGGATCGTCCGTCGCGCCCGCAAACACCATATTCGAATTCCGCGCGCGTCAACTCGGGCGCGTCTTCAAACAATCCCGCGTAATACCGCTCGACGGTTTCAAGAACGCGCACCAAATCGTGCGAAAATGACCCTGCGTCTTCGTAGCCTGAGAAGCGCGCGACCCGCAACAAACCCTCTTGCGTTGCCGGCATATCATGCGTCTGCTCGTCATCGAGCATTTGCAAGCGGTGCTCAAGCCGGCGCAGATACGTGTAGGCTTTTTCGAGTTCGGTCACGGCGGCGGCTTGAATCCATCCGCGCGCTTGGAGCGCCACCAGCGCCGAGAGCGTATCGCGCACGCGCAAATCCGGCTGGCGGCCGCCCGCGATCAATTGTTGCGTTTGCACAAAAAATTCGATTTCGCGAATTCCTCCGCGGCCGAGCTTGACGTTTTGTCCGAGAACAGAAATGCCGCCGATGCCTTTGTGGGCATGAATTTGCCGCTTCATCGCGTGCACGTCGGCGATAGCCGCGTAATCGAGATACTTGCGCCACACGAACGGCACGAGATCAGCAAGAAATTCTTCGCCGGCCGTAATGTCTCCAGCGCAGGTCCGCGCCTTGATCATGGCTGCGCGTTCCCAGTTCTGGCCAACCGTCTCGTAGTACCCGTGCGCGGCAACGGTTGAGAGCGCCACTTGTGTCGCCCCGGCATCGGGCCGCAAACGCAGATCGGTACGGAACACATAGCCGTCCGCCGTGCGCTCTTCGAGAAGTGCCACGAGATCGCGCGTCATGCGCACGAAAAACGACTGCAGATCGCCTGATCCGGAAAAGTGCGCGCGGTCGCGATCAAAGAATACGATGAGATCGATATCGCTCGAATAGTTGAGCTCATAGGCGCCGTGCTTGCCCATCGCGAGCACAAAAAATCCGGAACCTGCTTCCGGGGCCTCAATGCGCGGCGATCGCCACTGCCCGCTTACATTGGCTTGATGGAACAAATACCGCACGGCACTGGTGACGGCTGCGTCGGCTGCTTCGGACAGTACGCGCGTGACCGTCATCACCGGCCACACACCGCCCGTATCGGCAAGCGCCGTCAGCAAGGCAATCGCATTCTTGTACTTGCGCAGCGCTTGCTTGGCCTCTGCCGTATCACCCGCGATAGCCAGCTCACTGGCGAGCACATCTTTAAGCCGCGCACTTTCCGTTTCTGGATTTCCGCTGAGGCATTGCAGCAACCTGGCAGGATCGCGCCGGATAAGCGATGTGAGATACGGCGAACTTTCAAACACCCCGCTAAGAAGATTTCGCACCCGCTCACTTGCAAGGAGTTGGGCAAATTCAGGGGTGCCGTCCTGCTTTCCAACATCGGCGGAAAATTCTGAAAAGAGTATCGCCCCGCGCCCACCCTTTGGCGCAACCGGAGCCTCCGTCAATCGCTCAGCCAATGACGAAGCGGCTTCACTCATCGTCTTACCCTGCCTCCGCCGAGCCTATGCGCGCATCGCGCGCCAACCCGGATCGTACGACGACGCGCTCGGGCAGCACCACAACGACGCGCAATCCTGGTTGATTATCTTCGAGCTTCAATTCTCCGCCGTGAAGCCGTGCGACCGCTGCAACAAGCGACAGCCCCAATCCGGTTCCTGGTTTGGTGCGGCTTTCCTCAAGACGGACAAACCTCTTCAAGACGCGCTGCCGGTCCTGTTCCGAGATACCCGGACCTCGATCGGCTACGCAAATAAAGGCGCCGCCTTCTGTTCCCCGTCCCGGCCCCGCGCCCACCGAAATCGAACTGCCGCAGCCCTGCCCTTGCGAATATTTGATGGCGTTGTCGATCAGGTTCGCCACAACTTGCCCAATCAATTGCCTGTTCGCGCGCACGACGGGGCCCTCGCCAACATCGACCGCAAGGGCAAACCCACTCTCTTCGGCGGCTGGGATATAGAGCTCGCTGACGTCCTCGACGAGCTGCGAAAGATCGAACTGCTCCAGACTGTCTTCCAAAGGCGCTGCTTCAAGCCGCGCGATGAGCAACAACGAATTGAAAGTCTTGATGAGATCGTCGGCTTTCTCAATCGTGCGCTCCAAGCCTTCGCGATATGCTTCCTGCCCGCGCGTATCTCTGAGCGCCGCTTCCGCCGAGTTTCTGAGACGGGTGAGCGGCGTCTTCAAATCGTGCGCGATGTTGTCGGAGACTTCGCGCAAGCTCACCATCAGGCCTTCGATACGATCCAGCATAGCATTCAGGTTGCGGGCCAGATCGTCAAGTTCTCCGCCCGACCCGTCAACGGGGATACGGCGTGAAAGATCGCCGGCAATAATCGATTGGCTGGTTTGATTGATAGCATCCATGCGATTGAGGATCATGCGGCTTACCGCGAGCCCGCCGAGCAATCCCAAAATCGACAACGCGCCGAACCCGATCAACGACACATTGCGCACCGTATCGGCAAACTGGCGTTGATCCTCAATATCGCGGCCGATAAGCAAGCGCAGTCCATCCCCCGTCTCGACAGGAATTGCGACTGCAAGGCGCTCCGACGCATTGCTCTCGCGATCGGGTTTGTAGCGAAACACCCCGCCGTCGCTGTTGCCGGCGAGTTCCGGCGGCACGCGGTTGAGATTGCCGGCCAACTTCGCGCCGGTCCCATCTGCCAGAAAATAGAGTGCTGGCCCTTCCGGCCGGCTCCGCGCCGCAATCGCGGCGGCTAGCGCATCGCGGCCCGACGCCGATTCCGTCCTCAGCACATCGCTTTCCGCTCTCAAGACCGTCAACACCTGTTCCGTCAGCACCTTGTTGGTCTGCCAGAACAAGACGCCAGCCAGCATCGCCGCCGAAGCGAGAAAAAGCGCAATGGCAATCAACGCGAGGCGAAACGCGCTTGTCGAAAACACCTTGGCGAGGCGCTCAAACAGGGCCGTCACGGACCGTATATCCCGCCCCGCGCACGGTGTGCAGCAAAGGCTTATCAAAGCTTTTGTCTATTTTCGATCTGAGGCGGGAGATGTGCACGTCAATGACGTTCGTTTGCGGATCGAAGTGGTAGTCCCAAACGTGCTCGAGCAGCATGGTGCGCGTCACAACCTGCCCCGCGTGCTGCATCAGATATTCAAGCAGCCTGTATTCGCGCGGCTGAAGCAGAATTTGCTCGCCGCCGCGCATCACGCGGTGCGAGAGCCGGTCGAGCACCAGATCGCCGACGACGTAGCGCGTTTGCTGTTCTTCCGGCACCGCACGCCGCCCCAGCGCCTCGACGCGGGCGAGCAATTCGGAATAAGCGTAGGGCTTGGTCAGGTAATCGTCGCCGCCAGCACGCAAACCTTTCACGCGGTCGTCGACTTCGCCAAGCGCCGACAGGATCAAAACCGGTGTGCGGTTACCTTTGGTGCGCAACGTCTTGATGACCGAGAGACCATCCAAGCGCGGCAGCATCCGGTCAACGATCAAGACGTCGTAGGCACCTTCTTCCGCAAGCGACAATCCGCTTTCGCCGTCGCCGGCAAGATCGGCCGTGTGACCGTTCTCTTTCAGCGATTTCTGGAGAAACTGCGCCGTCTCTTTGTCGTCTTCGATCACCAGAACGCGCATGCTTTAGCCGCCCATCAATCTCTAAGGCGTCACGGATTCTCGTTGACGCTCAAGCCCTATGTAACGATGTAAGCCCGAAACGTCGAGGCGGCCCCGCCCGTTTTCACGGTGAGGCCGCCTCGACGTTAACAAACGCCTGCCGTTCAGCCCTTCTTGTCCTTGAGCTGGACCGCAACAAAACGCTTCTGGTCGCCCGACTTGACGTGCAGCAGCACGGCCGACCGCTTCATTTCCTGGGCTTTCTTGACGCCCGAGACGACGTCGTCAGGCTGAGCAACCGTCTGCCCGGAGACTTCCAAAATGATGTCTCCAGCCTTCAGGCCCTTTTCTGCCGCGTCCGAGCCCAGACTCGACTTCGGCAATCACAACACCGTCCTTCGGACCGCCGTTGCGTGCCGGCATCAACGTCAGACCAAGCTGGCTCAACTCCATCTGGTCCTTCGACGGCTTATCTTCATTTTCCGCCGGCTTCATCGGATCGCCGGAATTCGGGAACAAGCCGAGTTTCACCTTGATGGTTTGCTCGCCATTGCCGCGCCAAACCTTGACGTCAACTGTCGTGTCAGGCGTAAACTCGGCAATCTTACGCGCCAAGTCGCGGCTGTCGGCAATTTTGTCGGCATTGACCTGCAAAATGGTGTCCTGCGTCTTGAGGCCGGCCGCAGCAGCGGGACCATTTGCCGTCACTTCGCTGACAAGTGCGCCTTTGGCTTCCGTGAGACCAAGGCTTGCTGCGGTGTCGTCGTCAACGTTCTGGATTTTGACGCCAAGCCAGCCGCGGCTGACCGAGCCGCCGGCCTTTAACTGTTCGACAACGTCCTTCACGGTCTTGGCCGGAACCGCAAACGCGATACCAACGTTGCCGCCCGAGGGGCTGTAAATCGCCGTGTTGACGCCGATCACTTCACCGTCGAGGCTGAACGTCGGACCGCCCGAGTTGCCGCGGTTCACCGCCGCGTCAATCTGGAGGTAGTCATATGGACCTGACCCGATGTCGCGCCCGAGTGCGGAAACGATACCGGCCGTTACCGTCCCGCCGAGACCGAACGGGTTGCCGACAGCAAGCGCCCAATCGCCAACGCGCGGCGCCTTATCCGACAACTTCACAGACGGGAAGGTCTTGCTGCTCTGGATCTTCAACAGCGCGATGTCGGTGCGCTGGTCGGTGCCGATCAGCTTGGCTTCGAACTTCTCGTTCTCGTCGAACGACACCTGGATCTTGGTCGCGCCGTCGATGACGTGATTATTGGTCACGACATAACCGTCCGGCGAGATCACAAATCCAGAACCCTGACCCTGCGATGGGCGCTGCTTGCCGCCACCTTCGCCCTGGCCGAAATCTTTCGGCAGGTTCTTGAAGAAGTCGTGCAGCGGGTGGTCTTCCGGCAGGTCCGGAATAGTCATGCCGCCGCGGCCCTTACCTGGGGCTCCACCCGGCGAATTATCAGCGACCTTGGCGGCGCCGCCATCGTTGACGACGGAAACTGAAACAACCGACGGCTTAACCTTATCGACAAGATCGGCGAACGACATCGGCGCCCGGCCATAGGGCGTGTCGATGGTGGCTCCGGCTTTCGTCTCGGCGCGCACCGCAGTCAAGTAATCTGTGCCAACAAGACCCATCGCGCCGACCGCGGCCAAAGCCGCAACGGCTGAAACGCCGGCCATTCCGCGCCGCTGTGGCGCTGGCCCGGAATTTGCTCCCTGACGTGCAGTCAAGGTCGAAGAACGAGGCGAAAAGAGCATCCAAAACCTCCAGCTCTGTAAAGGCACCTATAGCCTTGGGTTAAAGGGGGTAGCGGAACTCGGGTTACCGCAGCATTTCGGCGGCCTTAACTGTTGGTAATGTCGGCCGCTCAACTCGTGAGAGTGCGCTGCCTGTTTGGGGTTCGCCCGTGCTTCACGCAATGCTTCAGGCCATGCTTCGCGTCTTGTTTCGCGTTTTGACGTCCCGTTTCATGATTCGCTCATCCGTGATGGCGCTGGTGCCGGCAGCCATGCTCCTTAATCCGGGTCATGCCTCCGCGCAGCCCGCAGGCCTCGCATCATCACCCCGGCCGGCTCAAACACTCGTCACGCCCATCGCTGTGTTCGGGCCCGACGACCGCCAAACCATCCCGAGCCGCCACGCCGGCCTCACGCAGAAAATCGGCACCTTGACGCTCGATGGCTCAACCATCTGCTCGGCCTTCTGCGTCGCGCCCGATCTCATTGCCACCGCCAGCCATTGCCTCTTCGGCACCGCCGGTTCGCAGAAAGCAAAGCTAACTAAATTCGCCTTCAAAGTTGGTGCTGCAGCGCTCCGTCAAACCTCGCGCATCGCCGGCGCAACAGACGCCGAAGCACACGAAAACGTGCGCTCAGGCACCGAGAACCTCAGCCTGTCTCCGCCAATTGAAGCCGCCAACGACTGGGCCGTGGCGCGACTCGCCCAACCCATTTGCAAAGCTGGCGGCCTCCCCTTGAGCGCACAATTGCGCGACGATGTCAGTGATGCAGCGTCCGCCGGAATGCTGTTCCAGGCCGCCATGCACCGAGATCTCTCCGCCACAAAGATTGTCTTCGGCGGCCCCTGCGAAATCAAAACGGAATTGCCGGATGCGAGCAGCGCCATGATCGCCCGCGACTTCGCCAATCCAAAATCAATCATCCTGCATGATTGCGACACAGGGCCAGGATCCTCCGGTTCGCCGATGCTCATCGACGGTCCCGATGGCCCGGAAGTCATCGGCATCAATGTCGGAACTTATGTATTGTCGCGCGCTCTCAACAAAACAGCAAAGTCCGGCAGCGGCCAGCTTAGCGAACCTATCGCCAACACGGCCGTCGAGACGGCGCGCTTCAAAGATGCCGTTCAGGAACTCGGGGCAGAACCACATCTGTCTGTTTTAGTGCGCGTGAAGCCGGTCAGCTCACGAACCCGCTGATCATACGCCGGACTTGTCCTGGCGCCGCAATATGGCCTCGAGCAGCTTTTCTTCCGACGCACTGAGGCGCGCGTTCGGCTCTGGCGCACTGCGAGCAGCAGCCGACTGCCCAAGACCGGCCTTGATCGCCAGCCAAATGGCACCCATCAAGACAAGCAGAGGCGTCAACCACAACAGCAGGGTCGTCGATTTCACCGGCGGCTTCAGAAGCACGAAGTCACCATAGCGCGCGACGATATAATTCATCACTGCTTCATCGCTATCCTTGGCCTCAAGCCTCTTGCGCACCAGCACGCGCAGATCGCGCGCCAAGGGCGCATTACTGTCATCAATCGATTGGTTCTGACAAACGAGACAGCGCAACTGCACCGACAAAGCCCGCGCCCGCGCCTCAAGTGCTGGATCTGCGAGAACTTCGTCAGGCGAAACCGCCAGCACCGGCAGGTGCATCGCAGCCATCGACAACGCTGCAAATGCGGCGCGCCAACCGGTCCGGGTTAATGCGCTCTTTCTCTTCATTCGGCCGGCACCACGTTTGACTTGCGTGCCTTGACCGGCGCGCCAACGCGGAGACGCCTATCCGTCAATGAAATACCGCCGCCGATGAACATGATCAGCGCGCCAAGCCAGATGAACCTGACGAGCGGGTTGAAATACGCGCGCACCGCATAGGCGCCGCCTTGGCTCTGTTCGTCGCCGATGACGACGTAGAGGTCGCCCTTCCAAGAGGCGTGAATGCCCGACTCGGTCGTCGGTTGCGGCGGCGCGTCATAGATGCGTTTCGACGGGGTCAGAACCGCCACTGGAACACCGCCCTTGGTCACCTCGAACTGAGCGACGTCCTCTTTGTAGTTCGGACCGCGAGCGGGCGCAGCACCCTTGAACGTCAACTCAAAGCCGCCAACTGAAACTTGCTCCGAAGGTTTCATGATCAAGATTTTTTCTTCCTGATAGGCACTCGTCGCGACAATGCCAACCGCCATCATGCCGATGCCAAAGTGTGCCAGCAGCGTTCCATAAGCCGAGCGCGGGAGGTTGCGGGCACGGCGCAAAGCTTCGTCGAAACCAACCGAACTGAACTTGATGCGCGCCAGCCATTCCGTAACGGCACCCGCCATAACGAACACGCCAAGGGCAATGCCAAACGGCGCCAGCGACGGCCCGCGATTAAAGGCAACATAAGCGCCGAATGCGACAACAGCAGCCAATCCCATCGCCGCAAATAAGCGCTGTCCCGCTCCTAATAGATCCCCGCGCTTCCACGCCAAACTCGGCCCAAAAGGTAACGCCAGCAACAGCGGGATCATCAACGGACCAAACGTCATATTGAAATAGGGTGCACCAACCGAAATTTTCTCGCCCGTGATGCCTTCAAGCGCCAACGGGTAGAGCGTGCCAACGAACACAGTCGCCGCCGCCGTCACAAGAAGAATGTTATTCAACACGAGGCTGCCCTCGCGGCTGACCGGCGCAAACATGCCGCCCTGGCGCAGCTCCCTCGCGCGCGCCGCAAACAACATCAAGCCGCCGCCCGTAAAGAACACGAGAATGCCGAGAATGAACACGCCGCGTGCCGGATCGACAGCAAAAGAGTGAACCGACGTCAGCACGCCCGAACGCACGATAAACGTGCCCATCAGCGACAGCGAGAACGTGAGAATGGCCAGAAGAACCGTCCAAACCTTCAGCGCCTCGCGCTTTTCCATGACCAGCGCGGAATGCAGAAGTGCCGTCCCCGCCAGCCACGGCATGAAGGAGGCATTCTCGACCGGGTCCCAGAACCACCAGCCGCCCCAGCCGAGTTCATAATACGCCCACCACGAACCCATGGCGATGCCGATCGTCAGAAACATCCAGGCGGCCAGAGTCCACGGCCTCACCCAGCGCGCCCACGCCGCGTCGATGCGGCCTTCAATCAGCGCTGCAATCGCAAACGAAAAAGCAATCGAGAAGCCGACGTAGCCCGTGTAGAGAAACGGCGGATGAAACGCGAGCGCCGGGTCTTGCAGGATCGGATTTAATCCGCGCCCATCGGCAGGAGCGGGATCGAGGCGCATAAACGGGTCCGATGTCAAAACCAGAAACAATAAAAACGCCAAAGCGATCGATGCCTGCACGGAAAGAACATTGGCCTTCAACGTTGCTGGCAAGTTGTTGCCGAACGCTGCCACCGCCGCTCCGAAGATCGCAAGGATCAGCACCCAAAGCAGCATTGAGCCTTCGTGATTGCCCCAAACGCCGGACAGCTTGTAGATCAATGGTTTTGTCGAATGCGAATTGGCTGCCACATTGGCAACCGAGAAATCGGACGTAACGTACGCGTGCGTCAGGCACAAGAATGATATGATTAGCAACAGAAGCTGCGTCATTGCGGCGGGTTCCGCGACGCTCATCAGCCGCGCGTCGCGAATGTGCGCGCCCCAGGCCGGCACAATTGTTTGAAACGCCGCGACCGCAAGCGCCAAAACAAGTGCGAAATGTCCAAACTCGACGATCATCGCGCTCGTGCCTTTGTATTAATTCTTCTTCGCGTCTTCGGGATGCGCGCTCGCTCCAAGTTTCACGCCGCGCGCTTCGAGCGATTTCTTTACTTCCGGCGGCATGTAATTCTCGTCGTGTTTGGCAAGAACGCTGTCCGCCGTAAAGATACCGCCTGCCTCAAGCTTACCCTCTGCGACCACGCCCTGTCCCTCACGAAATAGGTCCGGCAGAACGCCAACAAACGAAACGGGTATCTCTTTGAGTGTATCGGTGACCGTAAATGTCACAGCCGTACCCTCCCCGCGCTTGACAGTCCCTTGCGCGACCAAGCCGCCAAGCCGGAAACGCTCGCCAGGAGCAATCTTCTTTTCCGTCACGTCGCTTGGGGTATGAAAGAAGACGACGCTATCTTTCAGCGCGAACATAACAAGCAAGGCGGCGATAGACAAAATCGCAACGCCCGAGCCGATCAGAATTCCGCGCCGCTGTTTGCGAGTCATAAGATCTATTGCCCTTCAAAACTAACGCCTATCCAACCGCTCAAGAACCAAGCCCCAGCTCTTTTGCCAGGGTTTCGATATCGCCAAGTGCCTTGTCGTCGCCTGCAAACTGCCTCCGCGCATCGGAAAGCGCAGACGCCGCGTCCTTGTCGCGTGCCAGCATTTTCTGCGACTTGATCAGCATCAGCCAGCCTTGCAAATCCTTGGCGTTGGACCTCAGCTTCTCCGCCAATCCATCGACCATCTTTTCGGCCATCGCGCGCACTTCAGGCGTGAGTTCGGCCCGCTGCTGCGATGCCGCCGCGCCCGGTGCGGCGGCGGTTCCACGCGCCTCCACGTCCGCAATCCGTGCTTCGACCGCGCCGCGCCACTGTGCGTCAGCCGGCGCTGCCGCCAATAGAGCGCGATAATCTGCAACCGCCGCCGCCACATCGCCGTCCTGCTCTTTAGCGAGAGCAATCCATATACGCAGTTGTTGCCTATTGGGATCGATGGCGAGCGCCCGGGTCAGCGCCTTGCGCGCATACTCATTGACGAGGCCGTTGGTCGCGCGAATGCTGGCCATGGCAAAGCCTTCAAGCCGCTCGGGCGTTTCCCCCAGCAGCCGGTTGGCATTGGCAAAGGCATCCGCCGCATCGCCAAATCTGCCCTGCGCCATATAAACCGGCGCTATCACGTCCCAGCCCTTGCCGTCATCTGGCGCTTCCCGCAGCCGCGCTTCGACTTTGGCAACGAGATCGCCGGCACTTGCCGCTGTTGGTGATTTTGCAAGCCGAGCTTGCAGCGGTTGACCCGGCATTCCCGGCGCACCGAGCACAAGATATAGCCCAATGCTAACGAGTGGAATTGCCAGCGTGGCCGCTGTGTGAACGACACCAATTTTCGCAAACCTGCCTTCGGCAACGGCGCCAGAACTTTCTGAAGGCCCCGCCGTTCTCAGTAACCGCCGAGCCACTTCTGCGCGTGCCGCGTCCGCTTCAGCGTCTGAAAGCACGCCGCGCGCCTTGTCACTCTCAATTTCGGTCAGCTGGTCCTTGTAAACCGCCGCATCCGCTTCGGACGCATCGCCCTTTGTTTCTGCCTCGCGGGCAAGCGGCCGGGTCACGGCCAACGTCACGGCCGCCGCCAAAGTCGCAATCGCTATCCAGAATAATATCATCCGAGCATGTCCTGAGGCTCGGGACTAGCCAATAGGCAACACGCGAACAGCACGCAAGCTCCGGCCCGGCTGAGCGGCTCATGTGTCGCGGAGCAAATGGCGAAACATCCGGACCCGGTTAACTCCGCCGCAGACCGCGCAGCACGCATCTTACCCGACGTTCTGCCAAGTCCCGTCGGGATTGCGGCAGGCCGTGCCGCGCATCTGCTGCGGGCGCCCATCCATATAAATCGTGTGAGTATAGTCGCGGCAATCTTCCGCACCGCGCTTGTAAGGTTTGCTTGGGACGATTTCGCCATATCGTCCATTGTCAGGATTGCGCCACTGCCGCGCCGTGCCCGACGACCCGCGCTCCAGCGCCTCAAACTCCGCTTCCTGAGCGAGCTGCCGGTCGCGTTGATCCAACCCGCGGCCAATCTCGCTGCCAACGATACCGCCGACCACGGCGCCAGCAACCGTGGCTAGTACGTTGCCGCGTCCCTTACCGATCTGATTGCCGACGACGCCGCCCGCCACAGCGCCGAGCACGGTGCCGCTGTCGGACTTGTTGATGCCGTTACCGCTGCAGGCTGCAGCTGAGAACCCGGCTGCTAAAACCATCAATAGGCGCGCGCTGCGCATGAGAAACCTCGTTCGAAAAACTCTGAAACCGGCGCGAATACCGGCACGAGCCAAGCCCCACTTGGACCCCTTATATCGCAAGGGCTAACCGGAGATTGTGCACTCTGCAAGGCGGAATGCGCATCGATTCGGGCGATTGTGGGGAAAGTGCATCCTATTGCCACCCAGTTGCGGCAACGCAGCACGGGAAATTGTGCTCACACCCCCGGCAAATCGAGCGTTACCTTAAGCCCGCCATGGGGTGAGGCATCCAAACTCATCACTCCGCGATACGACACCGCAAGATCGCTGACAATCGACAGCCCCAGCCCCGTACCGGGCTTCGCTTCGTCCAAGCGCACACCGCGCTTGCCGATTTTCGCGCGCTGCTCCGGCGTCAGCCCCGGCCCGTCATCCTCGACCAGGATCGTCAGCCGCTTCTCTTTCAACTGCGCCCCAGAACTCCGCGAGCGGCTGCTCGATTTTCACTGTCAGATGCACGCGCTTCTTCGACCACTTGCAGGCATTGTCCAGGAGATTGCCGAGCATTTCTTCGAGATCATGTTTCTCGCCCTGGAACTTAGCGCCGGGCGATATATTCATCGAGATCGACACGCCCTTGTCGCGATTAATGCGTTCCAGCGCGCGCACCAGCGGCTCGACCAGCGGCTCAACCGGCGTCACGCGCCCGATTGCGCCAGCGCTTGCCGCCATGCGCGCGCGGTCGAGATAGTGGCTCACTTGGTCGCGCATGATTTGCGCCTGCTCGGCGACTTTTTCCGCGAATGGCCCCTTCACTTCGCGCGCTTCGTTGGTGACGACGGCGAGCGGCGTTTTCAAAGCGTGCGCCAAGTTGCCAACCTGCGTGCGCGCCCGGTCGACGATTTCTTGATTAGATTGTATCAGCGCATTGAGTTCGGCCTGCATCGGTTCGATCTCGGCCGGCAGGCGGCCAGCGAGTTTTGACGCCGCGCCCGAGCGGATGTTCGCCAGCCCCCGCTCGATCCGGCGCAACGGCGCAAGTCCAAAGCGCATCTGCAGCAGCGTTGATGCCAAGAGCGCCAATCCGGCAAGTGCCAAAGCGCCTGATAGCCAATTGCGGAAACGCTTGAAGTCGGCTTCTAGCCAATCCATCGGCCCCGCGACGATGACCGAATATTTGGTCTTGGCGGGATCCGCCCCCAGCGTCTCGATCACTTCGAGAATGCGAATACGCTGATCGGCGGGGCCCGGCACATTCATCCAGCGCGTGCCAGTCGTGTCGGTCGGGAATTTCTTGTCGTAGGGGGAAGGGAGCACTTCGCTTGCGAGCGAAGGCGAAACGAGGCGGCGGCCCGGCGCATCATCGATCGGACGCACCTGCCAATACCAGCCCGAGTGCGTCACCTCGAACAAAGGTTCGTAGAGGTTCTGCGGCATGACGGGCTCATTGCCAGTCGTGTTCATGCTGTCGAAAGCAACCGCCGTCAGCAGCTTCTTCAAGTCGGCGTCGAACTTGGTCTGCAATCCGTCGCAGTGCGTGCGGTAGATAAGATAGCCCGCGACCGGCAACACCAAAAGCATCCAGCCGAGGGATGTCGCAAACAAACGGAACGCGAGGGAATCAAGCCTCATCAGGTTCTTGGCTCAGCCGGTAGCCGAGGCCGCGCACCGTCTGGATAATTTCGCCGGGAATTTTCTTGCGCAGGCGCCCGATGAAGACTTCGATCGTGTTCGAATCCCGGTCGAAGTCCTGGTCGTACAAATGCTCGACCAGTTCCGTGCGCGAGACGACGCGGCCGTTGTGGTGCATGAGATAAGCGAGCAGGCGGAATTCGTGGCTCGTCAGTTTCACCTGCTGGCCGTCAAACGTGACGCGCGCCGACTTCGTGTCGAGGCGCAACGGCCCGCATTCGATCTCGGACTTTGCGTGACCGGACGCGCGCCGCACTTGGGCGCGAACGCGGGCCAGTAATTCTTCCATGTGAAAAGGCTTGGCAATGTAGTCGTCGGCGCCGGCATCCATGCCCGACACCTTGTCGCTCCAGCGGTCGCGCGCGGTCAGAATAATAACCGGCATGTTGCGCGCTGAACGGCGCCACTGTTCGAGGATCGAGATGCCGTCCATCTTCGGCAAGCCGATGTCGAGAATGACGACATCATAGGGCTCGGTGTCGCCGAGGAAGTAGCCTTCCTCCCCGTCGAGCGCCGTATCCACGGCATAGCCCGCGTCACCAAGTGCCGTGACCAGCTGGCGGTTCAAGTCCTTATCGTCTTCAACAACAAGTGCGCGCACAGCTCTAGCCCAGCCAATGGTTGACGTTTCCAGCGTCCCTTATAGCGGGGCTATTGAGGCAAATTCTAGCGCGAGTTGGCCGCCTTGGCGTGGTTCAGGGCGTCCACCACCACATTTTTCTGCTGGCCCTGCTTATCTTTGACCACCAGCTTATAAATGTAGTCGTCGCCATCCTTGCACAGAGTTGCGCGTACGATCTGACCGGGAATGTCGTTTGCAAACGTTTTTGCGAGCTGTTCGACAGTCAAAAGCCCTTTCTGGCGCACGACCTCGGAAGCTTTTCCCCAATCGCTAAAGCACTCGGATCCGCCCGCTGCTCGCGACGGCGCTCCCGCCAGGCTCAAGAGCGGCAGGGCAATCGTGGCAGCAAAGAGGGTGAGGCGCAGCATCGGCAAGAGATCCTATTTTCCGATGCTCATAGTTAACGCAAGCCCCCTGAACAGGCGATGAATGCTGCGCCTCAAAGCTTCACATTCACGACCCTGCGCGCCAGCCTCTGCACCGCCGAAATGCGGCCATAGATCGTCAGCAGCGTGCCGAACAATCCGGCGATCGCTTGCACCGCCGATATGGTTTGCTCGCCGGCCTGGCGCACAACCTCGCCGGAAAGTTCAATGCCAATGAGCGGCCCGAGCACCGGCACCACGGCCGCGGCCGCCGTGATCAGCGCGCCCCAGATGGTTTTCGATTCTACCCACCACTTGCCGTCACCCGGCATCTGCACCGTCTTGGTTGGATCTTGCATCATGTCGTCTGTTCCTTTTGTTGTTTCGATTTCAAGAATTGCCGCCTTGCCCATTTCCGCCCGCGCGGCCGCAAGCGTTGTCTCGACGCGATTGAGCCACCCGCGCCCAAAGCGCCAGAAATGCGGGAGTGCGCGGTAGCGAGCGCGCCGCACCTCGGCGTATCCTTCAAGAGTTTTGGTAATCGAGTGCTGCTTCACTGCAGCGAGTGTGACCGGCCCGATCTCACCATCAACGCTGACGCCCAGCGCCGCTTGCAGCAATCGCGCAGCACCGCCGACGCCGTGATTGACGCACGCATCGAAGTGAAAAAGCGCGATAGGCCCCGGTAATTCTGCGCATCTCCCCGGCCGCCAGTAGCGCGCCTCATAGATTGAGCGCACCACATCATCGGGAATGCGTTTCAAATCGTCGACGAGCCGTGCCCGCGACGTTGCCTCAACCGTCACGGCTTTCCAGCGCGCAAAGACTTCCAGAGTGATACCCTTATTCGTCGGGCCGCCTGGATCGTGCGGATCGTCGGTGAACCCGCCTTCCATTTCAAGAACGTGCTTCAAGGCGCGATCAAACAAGCCGCCGTCCTCAGGCGCCTGATCCAATTGCGCTCCCGGCCAGCGATAGCCAAGCACGCGACTTGTCTCGAACGCCGCGACGGTGACCGCATCGCCCTGATTGCCGCCTAGAAGAAAGATCCGCTTTCCCGCCCCGCCAACAAAAAATCCAACGTGCCCGGCGCCCGGATCGGCCCCGCGTTCGAGCACCACAATCGCACCAAGACGCGGGGTCTCAACCGGCGCGCCCCACGCGAGATAGGATCGCGCAAGCAGTGAACCCGTTCCCGCGACGTGTGCCCGCTTTAGCATCGCGCCCGCGAACGCCGCGCACCAAGCGATCTCGTCGTGCTGGATCGCCGGATGTCCTGCCTCCGCGTAGTACCCCAGGATCGCTGGATGATCTGCCGTCCCGGCGACTTCGCGCACGCCGAATTCGGCCCACGCGGCCGCTAGCCACGCTGGTTGGTTCATGATTGGACTTTCTAAATACTGGTCGCGAAATTCGCTCTGGCCCGGAGTGCACCGCAAATCCCCCTCCCCCTTGCGGGGAGGGGTTAGGGGTGGGGGTTACGCGCCGTGCGATGCGTCGGCTTCGTTAGCGTTGCAGTATTCCAAACGGGGCTGGGCAAATGAATTCTTCACTTCGCGAACCTGCCTGCCTCTTCCCGTTAAACATCAAGTGGAGGGCAGCCTTCACACCACTGCGACTCTCGCAGCGCCGCGCCCAAAAAGCGCGCTCATCTGATAAACGCGTAACGTTACCGCGCTCTGCACGCTGCCGAAATCACTCGCCTGTTGCGCCGCCGTGTATCCCGCAACCGGCGCCGCCGCAGAAATCATCCGCATCACACTCCCACCCGACATGATCTCAATCTCGTAGGCTTCCGCATCTTCACCGAGCGGCACCTCGCTTGCGTCCCAGCTATCGCCGCCGATGCGCGTGCGCCGCTCCCACGTCAATGTCAGATCGCCGCCAACCGCGCGCGTCCCCTTCACTCGCGCCGGCGACAAGGGACGCCGCCCAAGCCCTTTGAACGCGTGCTGCGTCACGGCATACGACGCATCGCCGATTGACCGGTTCGACGGCCCGTAACGCCAGTTCAGCGGCAAGTTGAGATCATTAAGCCCGAGCGGCAATTGCATCACGGCCGCATCAAGCACGACAAACAGAGCGTTCGCCGCAACCGGCGCACGCATGGCTCCTTCCGTGCCGCCTTGCCCGCGCAACAACCCGGTCAACTCGTAAGTCCCAACATCAACTAGAACCGCGTTGAGGAACTGCAGCACTTCCCACTCGCCATCCGCGTTTTGCACCGCCGCCAGATTGACGCCAGACGCTACGCTCACGAGATCGGCCGACGTCAGCGTGCCAAACGACAACTTCACTCTGACTTTCGCCGCCCAGTCGATGCGCCCTTCGGGGCCGGCGTAAAGCGGATCGAGCGTACGCCCGAGCGTAGCGGGCGCCGGAACAATGCCTTTCAATGCGTATCCCGACGTCTGCGGCGAGGCATAAACCGCAATACCGCCCGGCCACGGCTGCTGCACAGCTGCGATATATCCCGCGTCCGGCGGCTCTGCTCCGGTCAGCAACGGCAAATCGAGAAACGCGGCTGCCGGCTGACCGATTTGAACGACCGGCGATGGACGCGGCAAGCGCTCAGGCGCACCAACACGCCCATAAACATCCGGATCGATACTGCGCGCAGTAATCTCGCGCGCACCATGTTCCGAAATCTCAGTGACACGCAGCGCGCGCGACTTGGCGCCCTGCTGCAGCGTCACCACGTCGCCCGGTTCGAGCGCCAACGCGCTCGGTGGCAACGTGAAACTCGCGCGCTCGCGCGACGCCCAGTTTTCAAACAGCCACGTCTCTACAATCCCCGCCGACAATCCATCCTCAAGAACGATTGGCAAATCGGCCTGCGCCACCCTTCCGCTTGCGCCCGACAAGCGCCGCGCCTCGGCAACGGCTTGGCGATAGTCGTCCTCGCCCGAGATGAAGCGGATTTTGGCCGACGCCGGCAATTCGGTTTCTTGCCCTCGCGTCAAAGACAACAAATTGCTTCCGGGCCGCTCTTCCACCATCGTGTCCGTTGAGACCGTCATCACCGGCGCTTCCTGGCCGCGATGCCGGAACGTGATGTTGCCCCCGCTTTCCAGACTGTCGAAGAAATACGCGAGTTCGAGCGGCTGAAGGGCGTCGCGCGCGGCCATGATGCGATCGATCACATATCCCGGCACCGTTCCGTTCAAGGCGCCGGTACTGTGATCGGCGTAACCGTAGTCATCGAGCACTTTGGCGACCAATTCGGCGAGCGGCGCGCTCGCCAGCCGCCCATTGAGCCAATGCCCATATTGCCAGTTGGCGCCATCGCCCCAGATTTCCGTCTGCTGTGGGAACGCCGGAAATGGCCGCGCATCCCAACAGTAGACGTGAATGTGATTGAGATCGGCCATCCTCTGGCCGGTGACGCTCGACAGCGGATTGAGACCCGTCACATATCCGGGCTTTGCCGGATCGAAGGCGTGAATGAAGGCTTTCAAGAACCGGCGCTGCATGAGATCGTCGCGGTTTCCGCGCGAATAGTAAGGCAGCGCGCTTTCCGAACTTTTCGGATCGACGAACACGTTGGGTTGATTGGCACCCTTATCGACCGCCGGACAGCCGATCTCCATGAACCAGAACGGCTTCGACTGCGGCACCCATGCCGTCGGCGTTCCGCTTTCAACGCCACCCGGCCGGTTGAAGTGCTGATTCAACCACCACGACTTCACGTCCTTAAAGCGATAGACCCACGGCTTTCCATAGCTGTCGTTGATCGATGACCGGACTTGATTGTCGCGGTTCGCCTCCGACGCATAATACCAATGGTACCCTTCGCCGCCTTGCACGTTCGACTTCAGATAATTCAAGTCGTAGGTCGAGCGATATCCCGCCTGGTAGTCGAGATGGCTGCGTCCATCGCGCCAATCGGCGAGCGGCCAATACACGTCAACGCCGACGGCATCAATCGAGGCCGAAGCCCAAAGCGGATCCAAGTGGAAATAGACGTCATCACTGCCGTCCCCTGGCTGATGTCCGAAATATTCCGACCAATCCGCCGCGTAAACGACCTTGGTACCCGCGCCAAGCACCGCTTTCACATCTGCGGCCAACGCAATTAACGCAGCAACAAACGGATAGGTACCGGCCGCCGAGCGCAACCACGTCAGCCCGCGCAACTCCGTGCCAATCAGAAACGCTTCAACGCCGCCGCCAGCTTTCGCCAGGTACGCCTGATGCAGAACCATGCGCCGGTACGACCATTCGGCCGGTCCCGAATAAACAACCGTATCACCCGACAGCGCAAAGTGCGCCGGCGTTGCCGTCCCTACAAAACTCTCTATCTGCGCTGAGACAGCGGCCGTCTTATCGGGCGTGCCCGGTTGCGACGGCCCCGGGTAACACGTTATCCGCCCGCGCCAAGGGTAGGCTGCTTGAAATCCGCCGCTGTAGGGATCGGGCAAGGTATTGACTTGCGGCACATCCATCAAAACAAATGGCGTCAGCGTCACGTCGAGCCCGCGCGCCTTCAAGTCGCGGATCGCCGCAACAACCGTCTGATCCGACGGCGTGCCGCCATAAGCCGGCCGCCCGTCTTTCTGGCTGACCACGTATGCGTTGGAGCGGCTGACACCGGCCACGTTCCATGAAATCGGCAACGTCGTCTTGGTCGATCCTTCGACGCCCGGTTTAATTTCGCACGATCCGGCTCTCAGATCCGTCCCAAACCAGCTTACGACGAACGACACTTTCTTCGCATTGACGAGGCCGCTCTGCAGCTGATCGATGCCAACATCCCAATCGGTCGGGCCCTGGCGCGTATGAACGTTCTCTGGCAGCGAAACGCCATCGATAAATGTCTGGCGTACCGGCTCCGTCGCATAGACGAATTCGCCCGAGCCCGGAATGAGCACCACACCTTTGATATCTCCGTCGCCCGCCTCGATATTGCGATAAACTTCAAACGAGAGCTGCGGAATGCGATTTCCAAACTCAGCGAGTGCGAGTTTCTGGAATACGACATAGGCAACACCGCGATAGGCAGGCGCATTGGCAGCGCCCTCGTGCGCAACAATCAAGCTATCGGCTGCCTGCGTTTCGCTTCCCTTGTAGAGGCGGTACGTCATCGTCCCGAGATCAACTTCACGCCCGTCCGCCCAAACACGCCCCAATCGCGTGATCGCACCCTCACATAAGGCGACGGCAAAATTCGCGTAATACCGGTAATCGGTCGATGTCGTCTCGCTGCCACCTCCGCCGCCGATACCCTTGCCGCCACCGGACGATTGCGTACTCGTCGCGACCTCTTCCTCGAAATCGGTGGCCCAGATCAGTTGCCCGCCAAGCCTTACGCGGCCGTAGATGCGCGGGATATGAGCGCCTTCGGTCGATGAGGTAACATGCAAGTCCTTGAGACGCGGCCCTTCGACCGTGCGCGATTGCCCCGAAGACCCAAACAGTGCGTTATCGACATAGGACCCCGCGAACGCGCCGATCTGGCTGCCAATCGCCGCGCCGGTGATTGTTGCACCAAGCACGGAGATGCCGGCCGGCAATATCGCGCTTCCGGCCGCCGCGCCAACGGCGGCAAGTGCAAGCGTCGCCATGTTTCAAACTCCGGGAACGTCACTCAAATTTTTAGGCAAATTTCTGGAAACTGAAAGCCGGCTGCGATCCTGCGCCGCCACCAGGACGTGACCGCAACTTCGCTGACGGGGACGCCTTCCATGGCGTGGATCATGGTCGCCGCTGACGTCATGAGACCCAAGTGCTTCGCCACCATTTGGGGCTTGATGCGGAACACGACCACGTCGCCAGCCGCAAGCTGCTCTGGACGAATTGAAATCAGATGCCGCGACGCAGCCAGAAGCATTGTCTCGATACCGCTCGCTTCCGCCCAGTCGCGCGAATAGGCAGGCGGCACCTCCGCCTCACACCCATAAAGCTCGCGCCACACACCCCGCACCAATCCTAAGCAATCGGTGCCGATCCCCTTGGCGCTCGCCTGATGATGATAGGGCGTGCCAATCCATTGGCGCGCAATTCTCACAACGAGAAGCCGCACCGCGTCGTGACCTGAATGGCTCATGCTCACACTACTACTTGTTCTTGCGCGCAACCGCGGTCAGGAAATCGTTGCCCGGCATATGCGGGAAACCGTGAAAATTGACGGCGTTCGAAAACCGCCCGCGGCATGTTGCAAGGCGCTTGTCGCAGCCTGCCGTCACGATGAAGACGTCACCCGCAAGCGGCGGACCCTCGGCCTCGCTCCAAAGTTCGATCGTCACCACGCCGGCGATTTTCGAATGCGCCTTGACTTCGATTTTCTGGCCTATTGCCGGCCCGCTAGTAAACGTCGCGAGGCCGCGCGTAAAAAAATCGTGCGCAAAAGCCGGTAGCCCAGAAACTGTAAATCGCCGCGGACTCACGGCGTTCATGATCGTTGCCGTGCCCTTATACGCCGCCAAATTGAGATTGACCTTGCACTTCGCGTCGCCCAAATCCGCGTCGCAGGTCATTTGATACAGGCGGCCCTTCGGTTGCTGCAGATAGTGAGCGAGACCTCTAACTTCCGCCGAGAATGCGTTGCCGCTGCGCTTGACTTCGCCCAGGCTCCCAGAGCGCATCAAAACTCTTTGCGCGGCATCCTGCCAATTGACTCGAAAAATCTCGACCATCGCTTCGTCAAAGCGCCCGGCGGCCAGGTCATCTTCGTTCAGCGCAAGCGAGGACAGCGCACCCGTCACTTCAAGGTTGTCGACCGACAAGCCTATCCCATCGCGAATGTCGCTCGCTGTAAATCCGGCGGCCGCTTCAAACGCCGTCCCGTCGAACACGAGATCCTTGTCGTGATCTGTGAACCCGAGCCGTTGCCCATCGCCGCGCGTCAGGCGCCAACACCAGCACAGCGTCGTCGCGCCAGTTTGCAAATGCGCGTCTAGCGCCGGAGGTAAAGCCTTCATAAGCGCACCTCAACCACGGGAATATTCGGAATCGCACCATGCGAAAACCCGTGCATATTGATTTCCAGCTTGTCGGTATCAAATCGCACCGGCACATCGAACTCGAAGCCAGCCGTCACGCTCTGCCCTGCCTGCGGAATTGCGCCAGCCAAAAACGTCACAATGCCCGTAGAATGATCGACAGTGACCTGCGTGCCAGCGGTCTGCGGGACGCCTGCGACTGCAACAACAACCGTTCCCGCAACCGGCTTCTTGACGTCCCTTATCCAAGGCGCATGCGCGCCGCCGTAAACTTTCTGCAATTGAAAAGCAGCGCGCGTTCCATCGCCAGTCCCAAGCACACAATCGAGTGCGCCCGGCGTCGCTTGCGGCGCACATGATTTCCAATCCGCATGATCGCGCCAGCGGAAGCCGTAAAGCCTGCCGCGCCGTTCTTCAAAAAACGCGATTACGGCATGAAGATCGTCAACCGATTTTATACCATAGCCCGCGTTGTAACTGCGGCGGCTGTCGGCCCAGCGGCTGTTGCGCTCTTCATAGCCCGATCCCAGCACGACAACGTCGGTGCGCCGTTCGGGCCCGCCTTGGGCATTGCGCGAAATCGCCGTTGGAAACCTGATCTCGTGGAAAGACATGTGTTACTCGCTTCGCTCGCGCGCAATCGGCAATCGGCAATCGGAGTGAAGTGATAATCAGATTGCCTATTGCCGAGTGCCGATTGCCGCCTTCACTAAAGATTCCGCTGACCCATGGCCGCCGCCCGCGCGATCATCGCTGTCACTTGGCCTTCCGAGCGGCGGAAACTTTCGACATCGGGCGTCGAAATTTGATCGTTATGCCGCCGCCCCCGCCGCCAGTTGCCGCAACGCCAAGCCGCCCGTCGCGTCCACGCGCCAGAGGCATGATGGCTTCCGCGCCGCGCTCGCCGGCGATCCCTGTCATGCCCCGCGACATTGGGAACGCAATCGGGCTGGCAATCACGCCGCCCTGCGCGAACGGCACGACGTTGCCCTGCTGAAACACGCCGCCTTTGGCAAATCCGAGCCCGCCTTGCAGCAATCCGGCAAATACATTGCCGAGGCCTTTTTCCAACGGCGCCATCGCCGCCTTGAGCACCATCTGCGATAGGCTCAGTGCCACGGATTTGAAGACATCGCTGACGCTCTTACCTTTGAACGCTACACCCTCAAACGCCGTGAGCAATACGCTGGAAAAGCGCCGCCCTGCTGCCGTTGCTTCGTCGAGGCTGTCACGCGCTTGCAGCGCCGCAACGCTGACGTCGCCAATTTTTTTGGCCGTGCCGCTCCCGCGCAGCGGATCACCGGACTCAGTCAAATCGTCGTCGAATTCGTTCATGGCTCAACTCCAGAATCTGGAAACTGTTGCATTAACTTGTCGAGATCGCCGCGGGTAAGCGGCTCGCCGCCTGCGCCAAACCGCCCGCGAAATGCTGCTTCAAATTCCCTAAGTGTCAGCAGCCAAAATTCACCCGGCGAAAACCCAAGCACGCCGAGCCCTGCCGCCATCACGTCGTCCCAGGGAAAGGGGTGCGTGCTTCTAAGCCGCCTCCCGCTGCCGCGCCGGGTGCCACGCCTGTAGCGGAAGCAGGCGCTTCGCCGCCGCCGAACGTCACCGTCAAAAGTCTTGCGACGATATCGACAAAGCCTGCAGCACCTCCCTCGGCTTGCATGTGCGCCACATCCTCGTCACGCGCGCTGTAACCTGCACCGCGCAATCCCGCGCCAATGATCTTGACGCAATCGTTGGCCGAGAGACGCCCGCTTTCAAAGCGCGTCGCCAGCGCCAGCATGTCGGCATCTCCAAATGCCGTTTCCAATTCCGCCAGCGCACCAAGTGTGAGGACAAGTCGATGCTTCGCCCCATCAACAGTGCTTCAATCTCGCCGCGGTGTTTGTTCGCCATTGCTGCTGCCTGTTGCCCGCTGCCTGCTGCCATTTCTAAATCGCCGCAAACGTCAGCTCGCCCGCGCTCTCGAGAGATACCTCGAATGCAACTTCGCCGTCGTGGCGGCCGCTCAGTTCAAACGCTGCGATGTGAAACGGCCCGGCGACGGTGCCGAAATCCGGAATGACGATTTGCCAATTGCGGATCGTGCCATTGAAGACGTAGCTGCGGATCAATTCGTCAGACGCCTGGTCCTTGAACACACCCGAGCCCGTCACGCGCGCCGACTTGACGCCCGCGCCAGATAACAATTCGCGCCACGCGCCAGCGCTCTCGGTATGCGTGATGTCGACGCTCTCCGCGTTAAATGCGAGTGTGCGCGACCGCAATCCCGCAACCGTCACGAACACGCCCGCGCCTGTGCTATCGGCCTTCAACAGAAGGTCCTTGCCTTTTTGTGCTGCCATTTCTCTGACTTTCTTTATTTGGACGCGCGAATTGCGCTCACCGGCAATCGGCATCAGGCAGCCGGCAACGGGAAATGAAAACCGGTTGCCTCGTTGCCGATTGCCCGCTGCCAACATTCCTTCAAACCGCTTCCGTCACCGCCCTGTACCTCGTTATGCCGTGATAACTCTCGCCATCCGCATCTCGCCGCGCGTCGGAAAATTCGTGCCGCAAGTTAACAAGCCGATGCCCCGTCAAAGACAGCGCCTGATCGTGCAAAGCGCTTCGCACCGCATCCATGATCTCTTCGGCTTCCTTGCGCCCTGCCGCGCGCGACCACACGTGAAGTGTCACAACGTGCTCGGCGCCATCGTCCGTTCCGGTCGACCAATCGCGCTCCGTCGTCTGCCCGAACGTCACATAAGGAAACTCGCCACGCACCGGCACATCGTCGTAAATACGGGGACCGCCCAGCAGCAAGGCCAAGGCGGCATCCGCCGTCAACTTCAAGAAGAATGCCTTCTGCAACGCAAAACTCGAACTCGCCATGTGTTTACCTCGTGTCTACTCCCTCTCCCCACTCCTGCACTTAGTGGGGAGAGGGGATTGTTACAAATCTCTCTCTTCAACCACGCACTTCAGCCAGGCGCCGCGATCCTCAACATCGATCACGCCGCGGATATCGAACGTGCGCGCGCCAAAACGAAAACGCATCTCCGGCTCGACGTCACCCCGCGCCCGGATCCAGATATCGTGCGTCGCGCGGCCAGCCACGCGATCGAGGTCGAAGCGCTCGCCCGAATTGCGCGGCCAGATGGCGGCCCAGACTTGCGCAACGGTCGTCCAGGTGATCGCCGCCCCGCCCCCGCCATCGCTTGTGCGCGCGATCTGTTGGATTTCGATGCGATGGCGCAAATCGCCGATTGTAACGGGCGCTTTCATAGGCGGATTTTCCGGAATGGCTGGATGAGATCGGAGACGGCGTCGGGAACACGCGCGGCGCTGGAACCTATTTCGTTCGCGTCGCGATGCTCATACCAATGCGCCGTCAGCATCAACACGGCATGCCGTAGAGGCGCTGGAACACTTGCGGAGATCGCGCCAAATCCGGCCGTAAACTCAATCTCGATGCCCCCAGCCGCAACGCCCGGATCGGGACGCGCCGCGTTGTTCCAAACGATGCGCGGTGGCTTTGACGCGAGATCGACCAAGTAGCCCGTCGGCGAAACGACGGATGCCACGCCGGCCGAATTCTTCACCTTGACGGCAGTGACGCTTTGCAGCGGCGCCAGCGGAATTTCCACCTCCACACCCTGGGGCCAACGATCCAGAATGAGCGTCCAAGATTGATTGATGAGCGCCAGATCGAGCGCCGCCTCAACATGCAACCGCGATGTCACGATCAGGCTCGCGATCAAGACGTCCTCGACTGTACCGTCGATCCGCATGTGGGCCTTTGCCTCGGCAACCGTCACCGGTTCGAATGCGGGTCCACTCGTCATAACGAGAGCCATCGCCATATCCTTGTTTCTCGGAGTGTCTCGGAATGTCTTGCAAAAAAATGCGGGACCACCGGAGGAACCAGTGATCCCGCGCGTGCCCGCGCGAGCGGGAGGGGAACCCGCGCAGGAACTCGTTTTGGCTTGCGCGTCCGACTCTCCTTCGGAGAGCCGGCCGGACGCGCCACTCGCTGTTGCAAGATCTCACTACGGCCGAAGGCCCAGCGCACAAGCGTGCGCCGCGCCTAGGCGCGCCCCCGCGGAGGCGGCCCGAGTGAAGCGAGGAACAGCCGCCGTGAGCGCTAAACAGAGAACTTCAGCACCTTGATCGCGTCGAAGTCCTGCACGCCGCCGCCGACGCGCTTGGTCGTGTAGAACAGCACGTAAGGTTTCGCGGAGTAGGGATCGCGCAACACGCGAATGCCGGCGCGGTCGACGATCAGATAGCCGCGCGAGAAATCGCCAAATGCAACCGACAAGCTGTTGGCTGCGATATCCGGCATGTCTTCCGATTCAACCACCGGATAACCCATGAGCGAGGGCCACTCACCCGGCGCGTTCGACGGCTGCCAGAGATAGTTGCCCTGGCCGTCCTTCATCTTGCGGATGGCCGATTGCGTCGAACGGTTCATGACGAAGTGCGCATTCGCGCGGTAAGGCGCCTTGGCCGCATAGATGAGGTCAAGGATCTTATCGCCCGGGCTCACTGCCGGGAACGCGCCCGCGGTCCCCGTCGCGATGTGCCCGAGATTGCCCCAGGCCCATGCACTGTTGACGACCGTCGGATAAGTCAAAAAGCCCTTTGGCTTGTTGACGCCGTCGCCCGTTACGAACGCCGTGCCTTCCTGCTCCGCAAAGGCAAGGCGCACTTCTTCAGCCAGCCACTCGTCGATGTTGACGATCGCGTCGTCGAGCAGCGTCGAGGTTGCCGCCGGCATCGCATAGAGTTCCATCGTCGGATAAGAGAGCTCTGCCAGAACCGGCGTATTGGTTTGCGGACGCGCCGCCGTTTCGCCAATCCAGCCTGTGCTTGTACCCGATGTTGCAAACGGGCGCTTGTAGACGTTGCCAGAAACCTGGCGGATACCGGCAATGGCGCGGATCGGCGAGATCGCTTTCAGCGCCCGGTTGACGGCCGCTTCCGTTTCCGCCGGTACGAGATAGCCGCCGTCCTGGCCGGTGCCAACCGACAAAGCTTTCTCTTCCAGCTTCACCAAGCGCGCCGCGTCGCCCTTGCGCACATAGCCGTCAAAGGCGCTCTTGTGCTCGGGCGACACCAACGCAGCCCCGCCCGATCCGAGTGGCGGGCGCACTGATTTGAGCGTCAGCCGGTCGAGAGACGCTTCGATGCGCGCGAGCTTCCCGCTCGTCACCACGTCTGCCGTCCCGCGCCGCTCGATTTCGCTCAAGCGCTGTTCGTTGCTGTCTTTGAAGGCTTCGAAAGCCTCTGCGATATCGTCATAGGCGCGCACGGCATCGCTACCGGCCGCCTTCGTTTCGAAGTCGGTCTTGTCGATCATGTCTGGTCCTTTTGGTTTTAGATTAAAGCTGAGATGCGCCGGGCCGTCCGCTCCATGGCGGCAATCACCCCGGCGTCAGGGGTTGCGTCTCCGCCCGCGTCCCGCAGGGACCGGAGACCTTTGAGGCCCGAGCGCATTACTGCTCTCGCCTCGATGCGCGATAGCCCAGCGTCCCGCGTGAGCCAGCGTTCGAATTCGCGTTCGCTGGAACGCGCAAGTTAAATGGCCGTGACTTCACCGCCGCGACGCGCGCGTCCGGCAGCATCGGAAAGGTCACGACCGAAATTTCCCAAAGATCGACTTTTTCAATGCGCCGCACGCCCGAGCGCGCATCGCGTTTTCCGCGCAGCGCCTTAAAGCCGATCGAAAGCCCATCGAGCGCGCCAGCCCGCATCAACGACAATATCTCGCGTGCCCGCGACACCTCCTGCATCAAGCGGCCGCGCACAAAGAGCCCACGCGCATCTTCTCGGATTTCGTCCCACACGCCGATCATCTCCGCCGGATTGTGCTGGAACAGCATCTTGACACCGCTCGCACCGCGCTCTTTCAAGCTCTCGCGAAATGCTCCCGGCGCAATCACATCGTGGCCCATATCCTCGCGATTGAAGATGACTGGCATAGCCTTCGAACGCGCCGTCATCGGCAACGCTCTTGAGTTCGAGGCGCGCGGCGAGGCTCTGCCCACTTCCGCTCCGAGGCTGTCGTGCAGGCATGAGTTGATAGCGGCAAGCGTTCATGTTCGCTCCGTGTAACGTTTCTGCGATTGATAGAATTTAATATTCGTTCGAGCGCGCCATCAGCGACTTGAGCTTTTATCCCGCCGCTGCGCGCTTTTCGTCTTCCGTCAGAAAGCTCGCGCCCCGCGGCGCAGGCCGCAAAGAATGTCGCCCACAGCGCTTCCCGCTCCGGCGTTCAACGCTTCAACGCTATCGAGATCCGGCCTCACCTCCAGAACACTGCCAAATGCAGGCGACAGCCAACTGCCAAACGCGCGCGACATGCGATTGACCAGCGGCAGAACAGTCCCTCGCCAGAACGCGCGGCTCGCGCTTCGGCGTAATTGGAATACGTACTGTCGCCGGGAATTCCTAAAAGCTGCGGTGGCACGCCCATCGCCAAGGCAATCTCTGCGCGCCGCCAAATTCTTGGCTTCGATGAAATCCATATCCTTCGGCGACAAACTCAGCGGCTTCCAATCCAAGCCGCCTTCTAAGAGGAGCGGGCGGCCGGCGTGGCGCGCCCCTTGATAACTGGTCTCTAATTCGTCCTTCAGGCGCTGAAACTGCTCGCCCGTCATTTGTCCGTTGCTGGCCGCATAAACCAGCGCCCCGCTCGGCCGCGCCGAATTGTCTAACAGCGCTTTGTTCCATTTCGACGCCCTCGTTGTGGATGTCGATGGCAACAGCTCGCCGCCTCGATTGGGCTCATGCCGTAGTGATCGTTGGCGGGATGAAACATTTTCGTGTGCAATATCGGACGAACGCCCGGCACCGCTTCGTCCATAAAGCGGATCGATTGCCCGCCCGCCGTTCCATTTCAGAAAGAGTAGATTAGCGTTCCGCAACGCCTCGGCCAAACGCAGCGAACTTTTCATCATCGACAAGCACCAGATCTTCTACTCCCGGGCGCTTCGCATTGGGTTCCTCCGGCTCAAGGAGGCCCAAAGCGATCAGTACCGCTCAAGCACGTTGATACTCGCCCGTGTCATTAAACGACATAGAAAATTCGACACCGCGAACGGTGTTGTAAAACCGCATCGAAAGCTGCTCAGTCTTCATACTTCACCTAATCGAATTGTCCCGGATACCCGATAAAGAGTTCGCGCAACTCATCCCTGCCGACATCTTTGAGCATGCGATTTAAGTCGTGATACTCATTAGTACCCAAGTGTCCCTCAACCATAAGGGCCGCCAAATACCCCGCCCAGAGCAGGTTTACAGTGTCGGAATTGTTGCGAAAGGCAACGTGCTCCAGCATTGAACGTCATCAGTCCTGCTACGTCGTCTTCATTCATCATAACTTTAGCTCCATTATACAGGCACGGCTTGCTGAACGATTTCGGACTCCCTGATCATGGAAGCCTCGGAGCATACACCGGGCCACTCACGAGTTATGATCGTTATACTCTCTATTCGGTTATCCACGTCTGCACCATACGCGCGCTTAACTGCGCGTTCCGCTGCTTCTCGCGTCATGCCAGGTTGACCTCGAGCATCAATAATTATTCGGGAAGACTGCGACCTGGCATCCATGATCGTGCTTGAGATCGACTTCGATAGCCCTTCCTAATCCGTTCGGGCAACATTCGTTACCGACTTCAGCTCATGCGACACCCCGTTGACCCGAAAATCCGGCGTCCTGTCAGATCCAGTATCGACGACCTCAACGTGGTTTCCGAGAGCAACCAATTCATCCGCGAAATCACGTTCTTCCTTGCTCTGCTTTGCAAGAGCCGCAGGCGTTCCGCTCAAGCTACCAGGGCCCGGCTTTGGCTGCAGGAAGTCCGGGTGACCTGGAATAGTCGGTTCAAAGTGCCCTTCTACAGGAGCCGTTACTCTGCCTGGATTGAAAACCGGCGGTCCGGGCGGAAGCGCACCTGTGCCGCCGATGCCACTTGCGGGTTCGATAGCAGGCCCGCGGTTTCCGCCTATGCCTGGCACGCCCAGGCAGCGGATTAGCAACGAGCCGTCCAAGTTCAGCAAGCCTCGCCTCTGCCGCCAGGATTGTCGCCTGCAAGTGTGCAAGTTCAGCTTCCGGACTGGCATTGCGGTTCGTCACGCTTTGAGGTGCCCGCCACGCTGGATCAAGCGTTCGAACTTGTTCCAATCGCTCTGCGGCAAGAGGCCTATAAAACAATAGCTGCGTTTCGACCGGCGCTGTTGGCGAGACACGAACTCTGCCTCCCCCCCGACTGCCGGTCGCCTGCGCAACTTGCACGCGTCCATCGTTAAATGCGCTTCCAACTTCACCACCACCTCCCCCATCGGTCCATTGCCCGCCATCGGGGTCGCCCGCTGGCACGCGCGGTTGATCGGGGGAATATTTGAGAGACGCTTCACTCTCCCCCTTCACTCCATACCCCGCGGCGACTCTCTTTTCATCTTCGGTCAGAAAACTCGCAGCATCCAACCTGGCCCACAGCGCTTCCCGCTCAGGGTTCAACGCTTCAACACTATCGAGATCGGGCCTCACCTCCAGAACACTGCCGTATGCAGGCGACAACCAACTGCCGAACGCGCGCGACATGCGATTGACCAGCGGCAAAACAGTGCCTCGCCAAAACGCCCGCTGCGCTTCGGCGTAATTGGAATACGTACTGTCGCCGGGAATTCCTAAAAGCTGCGGTGGCACGCCCATCGCCAAGGCAATCTCGCGCGCCGCCAAATTCTTGGCTTCGATGAAATCCATATCCTTCGGCGACAAACTCAGCGGCTTCCAATCCAAGCCGCCTTCTAAGAGGAGCGGGCGGCCGGCGTGGCGCGCCCCTTGATAACTGGTCTCTAATTCGTCCTTCAGGCGCTGAAACTGCTCGCCCGTCATTTGTCCGTTGCTGGCCGCATAAACCAGCGCCCCGCTCGGCCGCGCCGAATTGTCTAACAGCGCTTTGTTCCATTTCGACGCCTCGTTGTGGATGTCGATGGCAACACTCGCCGCCTCGATTGGGCTCATGCCGTAGTGATCGTTGGCGGGATGAAACATTTTCGTGTGCAATATCGGACGAACGCCCGGCACCGCTTCGTCCATAAAGCGGATCGATTGCCCGCCCGCCGTGTACTCGTAACCCTCCGGCCATCCGTCCGGCCCCGGTATCACTTTCATCCGGTCGGGGCGCAAGATGTGCAGCTCGCGCAACTCCCGTTCAACGCCACCGCTTCGACATAGGCGTTGCCCGCGACCAGCAAAAACCCATACCAGCTTTCAAGAAAATCGACTGTCGTGTGATCGAGGCTCGGCTGGCGCAGCAGGTCAACCAGCGGATGATCTTCGAGTTCTTCCCCGCCCTCATAGACGAGCAAGGGTATCGAGGCCGCCGCTTCCGAGATCATACGCACGGCGCGATACAAAATAGCGTTCTGCATGAAGCCTTCGCGCGCAAAGTGTCCGTAATCGCGCGGGCTCCACACCGGCTGGCCCAATTGCTCGAACGCAATCAGCGCGCCGGTGCGCGAACCTTTTTCGTTTAGTTGAGCAGGCGCGCGTTCACGCCCCGGCAGCCAGCGCTGCACAGCGTCAGGTATTCGCAACATGTATCGGATGTCCTTATTCTTCGCCGTTGCATCTTCGAGAGTTCGGAGGCAACAAGAGAGCTGTCATCCCGGGCGCGTCGGCCGTTTGCAACGGCCGCAAAGACCCGGGACCCAGCGCGTCGATTTCATTACCTCTTATAAATGGGTCCCGGCTCTACGATGCGCCAACTGCGCATCTCCGGCCGGGATGACACCATTTCAGCCAACTTCACACCACCCGCATCCGCGGCTGAGCGCCGTCGCTCAGCATCAACACCGTCACCGCCCAAACCAGCGCATCAAACCTAGAGAACGGGATTGCTTATCAAGAATGCCGCAACAAAATGAGCATACGTTCGATAATCGTCGAACGAATTGATTTCGTCGTGCTTTATGCTCAACTCTCGAGTCATACTCTGGAAGTGCCAATTGAAAGCTTTCAAGGGCATCATTTATGTGTTGTGTTCCAGGAAGTGGGGCACCGAGCGGGCGGCTATGCAGATAACGCCGGACTTTGTCGATGGCTGTCGTGGGATTGCCATGGTGCGGACTTGGATCGCTACCGCTCAGATCAGACAAGTAGGCCGGCATACGGTAGGGCTCTGACACCATTATCAGCGCCGACTTGCCATTGTGTTTCTTGCCGCCGAAGTGCTTCGCTCCCATCATCAACCCAAGCTCAAAAGGCATATTGAACCGCGGCATGCCTTCGTCGTTAAGTTGAATTCTTGAAAGGTCGTGCACTGATCGGGGACATTCCGCAACGAATTCGACAGAGCTTATTGAACCGGATGTCCGATCCATCGTCCTCTTCTAGAGCGCACCTCGGCGAGTAACCACACGCGCAAACGGTGAAGTGTATGGCCTCAAAAAGCGGCTTGTAGCTATCATCAAACGGGCAGTTTATGAAAACGTCAAGCTCATGCCCTTTCACAAAAAATACTAAGCCTCTCTCTTCGAGAGATAAGATCTCACCGCCTTGTACACATCCTCAGTGTTCACTTTCTTTGCCTTAAACTTCGGCTTTTGCGTGAGAGCGCTAGCAGCAGCTGATTTGGCGGCCTTGCTGGCTTTAGGATCTCTTAGAATTTTTGCAGCCGAAGTGGCAACAGCCTTGCTCGTCGTTTCCTTCGAACTCGTGATCTGCGTCAATGCTGACGAGGCTACTGACTTCTCGGCCTTCGAGGCTGTTTTGCTGTTCAGTACTTTTGACGCCGAAGTAAAAGTCCAGCGACCGCTTGTTTCAGACTTTGCCATAGTTGGCCCTAATCTCGTCTTTAAGAACGGCTCGATTCCGGCGAGCCTCCATCGCTAGATTAGTTTATCACATTGAATGTCAAACAACAGCGGCCTAAATCGTTGAGAATTCCTGAGCGGTCGCCCTTATCTCGCCGGAAAGTACTACACCACCCGCATTCTTGGCACCGCGCCATCGCTCAGCATCAACACCGTCACCGCCCAAACAAGCGCATCAACCCGGTCCGGCGAGCGGCCCTTCACCAGCCCATCAGAGCCAAACGCACACAACTGATCTTCAAGCGCTTCAAACCGGCCCACATGCACCACGCGCCCTTGCGCATAGAGAGAGGCCACCGGTTCCGCACGGATCCACTTGCCGCGCGTGGCTTTCACTTGGTGCACCGGCAGCTCTTTACGAAACTGCTGCAGCACCGCAACCACCAGATCGCCGCCCTGGTTGGTTTCCGCAACCAGCCTGTCGGCTTCAAAATCGTCATAAGCCCCAAGCGCGGCCTGTGCCCAAACCTGCGCCTCGCGCCCTTGCACCGTGCGGTCGGCCAGCACATAGGCGCGCCCATCCGCGCCAAGGCCCGCCACCACAATCCCACACGCGTCGGACGACACCGTCGCCGTCACCGGCGGATCGAGCGCGACGACGACACGCCGCATTTCGGGCGCGTTCTCGACCCGCGCCTCATCGATCCAATGCCGCCGCCACAAGGCGGACGCGATATCGTCCACGACTTCGCCGAACAACTCCTGCCGCCCGATGTCGGAATTTGCGTACCGCCGCTGCATCTCGGCGAGAAACGCAGGAGCCAAATTATTCGCATTGTCCGCCGTCGATAATCTCACCGTCACGGACGCCGTATCGCTCATGATCTTTTTCAAGTAAGCGTGCGGCCTCGGCGTCGTCGTCACCACAACCTGCGGATTGTCTCCCAGCCGCAATCCAAACTGCAGCATGTCCCACGCCTTTTCGCCTTCGCGCCATTTCGCCATCTCATCGCACCAAGCGAAATGAAATTGCGGCCCGCGCAATCCTTCGCGCTCGTCGGCCGAAAACATTTCCGCAATCGCGCCGTTCTCCCAAGTGAGCCGCCGCTTCGACGGTTCAAACAACGGCCGCTGACCGGGCGGCGAAATCGCCAGCAACCCCGAGACGCCCTCGATCATGACGTTGCGCACATCACCAATTGTTTTGCCGACAAGGGCGATGCGCGCGGGTTCCCTGCCCCAACGCGATTCACCCGCCGCCTGTTCACTGATCCATTCGGCACCGGCGCGCGTCTTTCCCGACCCGCGCCCACCAAGCAGCACCCAAACCCGCCAGGGTTCGCCTGTTGGCAAAGTGCCGGGACATAGCTGGCCGTCGCGCGCCCACGTTTCCCAATCGAACTTCAGGAAGTCGGCGTCGTCAGGGACGAACAGCGCCATGTAGTCGTCAAAGTGCTCTGGAGGCACGGAAGCGAGCAATTCGCTCCGCAAGTTCTTTGCGTTTGGCTTCCGCATTTATCAGCACTTCCTTGTCTTTCTTCGCGCCTCCGCGCGTTTCGTCCTTGGCGATCTCGCGTTGCATCTCCACGGCCTTCTCCAATGAGTTCATGATTTGCGACAACGCCCGCGAGGCCCGCTCGCGATCTTGGCTTTCGAGACCCGACTGCCGTTCAAGTTTGCCGAGCTCTTTTTCGATTGTGCCGTAGACGAGCTTCAACAATCCGTTTGGGCTCGGCGTCAGCTTCCGCTTCAGAGGCTTGCGTTTGCGGCCACTCTTTGGAGCCCAGCAGCTTAGGTTTGGCCCCAGCCATCCAGACGTCTCCCAGCCCCATCCTCCCCAGGCCTAGCGCCCGCATCGGTGTCATCTCCAGTCGCTCCCGTCTCGGGTACTGCCTTCGGCTTCTTCACCGCCGCCGGCCGCTTTCCCCATTTCTCAACCTTGACCAGGTTTTGGAATGCGAACCGGGAAAGCCCGCTCTCCGCGACGAGCGCGGCGTAGGGCGTGGCCGCATCGAGATAGAGGCGCTGCAGACGCGCCTTTAGGGCCGCTGACAAAGCCATGGCGCCTCTTCGATCTATGTTTTTTCAGAAATTTCGAGATCACCGGCCACTGGCGCGATGTATTTGCGAAAGACCGGAAGTAAACTCCAGTCACATTTCGCACTATACGAAAACTATACCGGACTAGCGGTGCGCTGTCAACGGGTCTTGCTCAATATTTTTCATTTTTATTTAGCCATTACATGATATTACCTTAACTCTACTTGCAAACCCTCCATGATAACCCCGCCCAGACCCCCGGGGAAAAAATTCTTTTTACCCCACCCCTTAACCCTATTGCCAATTGCCTATTGCCTATTGCCCGCTGCTTTACTCCGGCTTGAAATCGTCGATGATGTAGCGGCCGTAGTTCTCTTCCTTGACGCGCGCTTCGCTCATGGCAAAGCCCGAGACCGAAATGCCAGCTTCATGCACTGTGTCCTGCGTGCCGGATACAAGCGGGTGCCACCACGCAAGGTCACGCCCTTCCGCAATCACCCGGTATCCGCAGGTTTGCGGCAGCCACTTTAGCTCCCGCACCTTTTCGACTGTAATTTCGATGCAATCCGGCATCAGCTTGAAGCGGTTCTCGTAGTTGGTGCAGCGGCAAGACCTGACGTGCAGCAGCTTGCACGACAGCCGCGTCAGATGGATCTCACTTGTATCTTCATCTTCGAGTTTGACGAGACAGCAGCGCGCGCAGCCGTCGCAGAGTGATTCCCACTCGGCTTTCGACATGTCTTCCAGCGTCTTCGTCTGCCAAAACGGCTTGTTTTTTTCGCGCAATCGGGTGATCTCCGCTACCCCACTCCCGCCTACCGCCAAATAATCACAATTTGGTCGCCTTAGGATACAAAACGTGGGAGTCGTAACGCAGACTTTTACCCGTTTCGAAACTGTGCGCGAGGCCTTATCTCTTGCCTTGCCACAAACTCCGATGGGCATTGGCCCCGACTGGCATTGGCCATAAGCGTGGCCCAAAACAAGGCACGACCGATTGAACGACTGGTTTCAAGAACTCGGCGGACGCGACCGGCGCTTTAACTGGCGGCTTGGGCTTGATTCCAAAATCAACTCCGGCCTGACCGAAGCATGGTCGTGGCTCAAAGACTTTTGGAACGCAGGCTCTAGCTGGTTCGCGCGATTTACGCTGACGGGCTGGCAACGCTTGCTCAACGAATTGTTGTCGGAGACAGTCTCCCTCGCAACCGGCGGCTTCATAATCCTCTATGCCGCGGCATTGCCTGCGCTCCTCGAATTCGACGAAAGCAAATTTTCAACCGGCAAGTTCGCGGTCAAGCTCTTGGATGCCGATGGCAACGAGCTTGGCAAGCGCGGCATTCTTCACAACGACGCCGTGCCCCTCGACGACATTCCGGATGCCCTCATCAAGGCGACACTTGCAACCGAAGACCGCCGCTTCTTCGAACACATCGGCGTCGACTTCTACGGTACCGCACGCGCGCTGCTGACCAACATCCAAGCCAATGACGTTGTGCAGGGCGGTTCGACCCTCACCCAGCAGCTCGCTAAAAACCTGTTCCTTTCCTCCGAACGTTCGATCGAGCGCAAGGTCAAGGAGCTGTTCCTCTCCTTCCTGCTCGAAAGCCGCTACACTAAGCGCGAAATTCTCAAACTCTATTTCGACCGCGCTTACATGGGCGGCGGCGCTTTCGGGGTCGAGGCGGCAGCACAGTATTACTTCGGCAAGACCGTGCGCGAAGTGAACATGGCCGAATCGGCCTTGATGGCTGGCCTCTTCAAGGCGCCGGCGAAATTTGCGCCGCACGTCAATTTGGCGTCGTCGCGCGCGCGCACCAGCGAAGTTCTCGACAATCTCGTCGAAGCAGGCTTCTACACGGCCGGGCAAGTTCATGCCGCGCGTATGAACCCGGCAAAAACCATCGACCATTCGAACTCAACAAGCCCTGAGTGGTTTCTCGACTGGGCCTTCGAAGAGGTGCAGCGCCTCGCTGAAGGCAAAGGGCAATATGTTCTTACCGCCCGCACCACCGTCAACATGAAGCTGCAGCGCCAAGCCGACGAGACATTGAATAGCGCCATCGCTTCCGAAGGCCGGAAAATGAATATTGGCGCCGGTGCCATGGTCGTCATGGAAACGGACGGCGCCGTGCGCGCCATTGTCGGCGGCCAGGACTACGGCGAAAACCAATTCAACCGCGCTACCAAAGCCAAACGCCAGCCGGGCTCGTCCTTCAAAGTCTACGTCTACGCGACGGCTCTTGAAAACGGCTACAATCCTGAAACAAAAGTGCGCGACAGTTCGCGTTCGTGCGGACCGAGAGGCTGGAGCCCTCAAAACTATGGCGGCGGTCACGGCACGGGGCAAAGCATGCCGCTGTGGCTCGGGCTCGCAAAATCCTTCAACACTGTTGCCGCCGAACTTTCTTTCGATGTCGGCCGCGAAAAGGTCATCGACATGACCAAACGCGTCGGCATTACGGGCGTCAAAAAATCCTGCTCCATGGCGCTCGGCGACGGCGGCATCACCGTTATCGAGCACGTCGGCGGCGTCGCCACATACGCGAACGGCGGCAAACTCGCCAAACCCTACGGCATCCTCGACATCACAACGAGCAAGGGCGAACTCCTCTATTCGCGCGAACGCGACGAGCAGCCCGCACCCCAAGTGGTCAGCCGTAAGGTCGCCGAGCAAATGAACTACATGATGCAAAAAGTCGTGACCGAAGGCACCGGCACGCGCGCCGCACTTGAGTTCACGCACGTTGCCGGCAAGACCGGAACCTCGACCGGGCCCAAGGACGCGTGGTTCGTCGGCTTCACTGGAAAATACGTGGCAGGCGTTTGGCTCGGCAACGACGACAACCGCGCCATGTCGGGCGGCGAGCGCGGCGTGACAGGCGGGCAATTCGCAGCGCCCATCTGGAATACGTTCATGCAGATCGCCCACTCCGACAAAAACATTCCAACTATACCCGGCCTCGAGCCGCATCCCGCGCTCATCGCCGAACAGCAGCGTTTAGCCGAAGAGAAGAAAGCCGAGATCGCAGCCGGTGTCGTCTCGCAGCAGGATCAGATCAATTCCGACGGCAGCAAACGCAGCGTGAGCATTCTCTCCGAGCGGACGCGCGTCGCATTGACGAAACTTGCACAAGCCCTGCGCAAAGCCGGCGGTATTGCCGAACCCGCACCCGCCGTTCAACCAACGGCACTCACACCAGGCGCCGCACCCAATTCCGCAACCGTCCCGCAACCGGCTCAACCACCCGCCGGCGGCGGCCAAGCGCCAACAGCAATACCACCGCCCGCAGCGCCGCAAGGGCAGCCAGCAGCGAAGCCCGAAACCAAACCCGATACCAAGACCGAAACAAAGCCCGACGCCAAATCGGATAAGCGCGCGGCAACCGATGGTGCCAATTCCGGTCAAGGTTCGCTCGAGTTGAATTCCGCCGGGCAACGCGCAGCCGCCGCAAAGCCGAAGCCTTCGGACGCAGCAGCCGTGCCGCAAAAAGCCCAGGAGGCCGCGCGCCGTGGCAATTAGCGAAGCCGCAAGCCCAGCAGCCGCAGGCCCGCCAGCAAGCCGGCTCAAGGACGCGTTGCGCAGTATCACCGCAACGCTCACGCGCATCGTCGCGCTTGCTCTTACCGCTATCATGGTGCTGACGTCGGGCATCTACTCGAGCCGCATGATGATCAACAACGGCTCAAGGATTTCAACCGGCACTTACGGCCCGTGGGATCACTGGCTTCATGCCGGACAAGCCGGAGCCGATCCGTATACGCGCGCGCATATCGCCAAGAGCGGAACACTGCAGTTCTCGTCAGATGCGGCAGGCGTGTTTCAAGCTAACTCGGATTCTTTAGGCGCCCACCTTCATTCCTCGTGCGACTATCTCATCGAAGGCCCTTACGCCGCCGGCATGTGGTGGAGCATTTCCGTTTTCGACCGGCGCGGTAAACTCATCTCCAACGATGCCGCGCGTTACGCTTTCACCAGCGACACTGTCGCGGCAAACCCCGACGGCTCCTACATCATCACACTCGGGCGCGACGCACGCCCCGGCAATTGGCTGCCTACCGGCGGCGCCGGCCGGATCACACTTGTCTTCACGGTCCTCGACCCCGCGACCGGGCTCTCGCAGGATGAGCGTGCCGAACGCTACAAGCTGTTGCCGGGGATCCGCAGGGAAAACTGCTCATGACGGACGGCGAGAAAAAGCGGTCGTTGAATTGGCGCATCCTATTCGCGATTCCGGCAGCGGCCGGTGTCGTGCATATTCTCGCGACGCTCATCGCCATGAACGATACCGCCAATTCCGCATTCGCGCTGTTGAAGCCCGCACTCCCCGTCAACAAGATGGCTGTGCTGCCGCCGGTAGCGCCGGGACAACAGCCTCTGCCGTTTCTGTCGCCGGACGCGCGTTACGCGATCTGTCACTTCGATACGGCAAACGGCCCGGTCGCGGTCAGCGCCAAGCTGCCGGATCATGGCTGGACGATCGGAATTTTTAATCCTGACGGATCGAGTGCTTATTTTGCCGCCGCGTCCCCCGGGCGGGCGACGTCAATCGCCCTCACCATCGTTCCGGCCGACGATCGCTTCATGGGTTTGACGCCGGAGGCCAAGGGCGTCATCAACGCGGGACAAGCGCCGTTGACGGTTGCCGCGCGCGAAGGTTTGATTGTGGTGCGATCGCCCGACCGCGGGCTCGCCTATCGGGCTGAGAGCGAAGCCGGACTGGCGCAAGCCTCATGCGGACCGAAGGCGTATTGATACGAGCCAGATTGACTGGCGCCGCACGCAAAATTTGAAAACTCAAATTTCAGTCGCGAAGCTCAAGCTTGTCGCGCTTCTTAGATTTGCGTTTCGGCTTCGTCTCCTGCGATGCATCTTGCCAGCGCTCGTAACGCACGCCTGGAAAGAATACGATCTCTGCCGACGTTGTCCGGCCGTTACGATTGCCTGTCGCAAACGCACTCGCTCGCGTGGCAGAGCGGAATTCTAATACGGTCGCCATGTGCGGCCCCTATTCAACGGCGCTTAGCCGTGTTCTGCGTCCCGGTTGCTTCAACTTCGCACCTCTGATGACATCCAAGTATTCTCAGAGGCACAGCGCTGCGGCCGCCAGAATCAGCGCTGATGTCGAATTGAGAGGTAAACGTATTAAAGGCCGGTTAATCGGCCCGGGTGTCAGCACGAAACCCGCCGGTGCCCAGGAGATCGTCACCTAGGAAGTGGCGTCCCTGCCGGTCTTCGACCTCGACAATCCACAAATCGCTATCGAAGCGCGCTTCGCGCTCCAGATAACGTTGCACATCGGCCTCCGGCACAAATTCGTCACCCAGCAGTGAGACCCAGCGCCGGTCGAAGTCTGCCCCGCTCAATCCGGCGGGCGCCGGGCCAAAGAGGGCGGCCTGGCCATTAAGGCATGAAATCCTAATGTAGATGGCGCCCGCGTCGTCGTCCCCATGTTTGACCACCACGGCGGGCGCACCCGCCACTTGGCAGCGGCGAATATAGGCTTTGACCCAGATTTCCGATTTCAAACGCATCGCGTGGCCGGCTCCCGGAGCATATCCAACAGAAGCGTTTCCTAACGCACTTGGGACTTCCCGCAAACAGCTTAGCGTTGCGCGGTCGCCCGTGTCTGCCCTTGCAGACGGATCAAACGGCTGACAAGCGCCGCCGAAATACGCCCCGTGCCGGGGAGTTTTTGATCGTTTTCAAAGTCGCGGATAGCCTTTACCAGTGTGGCGTCGATCCCGCTGTCCGGCTTCGCGGCGCCATAGCCTTGCGCCGCCAGCAATTGAGCAACAGTCTTGACCACGGCGGCGGCTTCAGTCCCCTTCACGTCCGATTTGCCGGGCCGCGCCACGGCCGGCACGGCGGGACCCAACACGATCCGTCCCAACAGTTCCTGTGTTGCATCGCCCGTCAGCGGAATGCCGTTGTCGTGTTCGTAAGCCATGATGGCCGCACGCGTCACGAGGCCGGCAACGCCGTCAGGCGCGCCCGGCGCATAACCCCGCGTGTTGAGTTCGCGCTGAATGCCACGCACAATTTCGGCGCGCCCCATGGATGGTTCAGAAATAGGGGCTGGCTCGGAAATAGGTTTTGCTTGAGGCGGCACTTGGGAGACAGTCTGAGTTGCATTGGCAGCGCCCGGCCGCAGCACGATCGGCGCGCCGCGCGCATAGTCTTGAGCCGCAAGACCGTCTTGCGTCAGCCTCGTCGTCAAAGCCGCAGTTTCAACCGGGCTGACACGGCGCTTCTCCTGGAAGAAAAAGAGATTGGCCGCCACAACCGTGCCCAGAATGAAAAATGCGCTCCCCGCCGTGCGCGCGCGAACAGACGTCACCTTATTCAGCATCCCAGAATCGCTTCAGCTCAAATTTTTTCCAGTGGACGTTTCGCAGGCCAGTATCATCCGCGCCCGTTAAGGAGCCATTAACCGTCGAAAACCCGCAGGTTTCCGAGCCAAACTGAAGCGCGGCCGCGGTCCCTCAAATTTTATACAAATCACCTCCAAACTTTGCGCAAAAGCACATTGAATTGCAGCGCGCACGGACGCGTTCTTTTGAGCAATCCTTGGTAAGCATAACACTCGAATGGATGGTGCCGTTGCGGGCGGAATTTTTCGAGCGTGCTTGCAATTGGCTTGGAGTTGAGACGATGGGACTATTCAAATTGGCGGCCGTTGCAGCGGTTGGCATAGCGCTGCTCCCGGCAGACCGCGAACAGCAGGAGATGCTGTATAATCGCGCGGCACTCGCCGCTAACTGGGCTGTCACGTTTTGCGATCGCAACGCCGCAACCTGCACACAGGGTTCAAGCCTCTGGGATCAATTCCTGAAGAAAGCCGAGTTCGGTGCCAAACTGGCCTACGACATGATGAAAGACAAAGGCGAGGCGAATTTCGAGACAGGTGCTATTTCGATTAAAGCGCCGGCGCCCACGCCTAAGGCCCCGGCAAACACACTTGCCCCCGGCGATTATAAGCCCTCATGGCGCGGCAAATCGGATCAAAAGCGCGGCTAATCGGGCGGCTAACTCTTGCAAGACTTGCAGGTGGACCGCACCAGCGCCTATGTGTTGATTAAGAGCGGTGCTGCTAAGCCCCGCCGGCACAAGGCACGTTATGAACCTCGACAGCATCAAATCCGATTTCGGCGTCCTCGACGATTGGGAGGACCGTTATCGCTATGTCATCGAACTTGGGCGCGAACTCCCGGAACTGCCGCAAGCGCTGAGGACAGAAACCTCTAAGGTGCGCGGCTGCGCCAGTCAGGTTTGGCTCGTTACGGATCGCATTCCAGCTGGCGGCGGCGGACGCGATAAACTGTCTCTGCGCGGCGCGAGCGACGCCCTGATCGTCCAAGGACTGATTGCCGTCCTCTTCGCTATTTATGAAGGCAAGTCGGCGGACGAAATTTTAGCAATCGATGCTCAGAAGATTTTTGCCGAGCTTGGCCTCAAAGACCATCTGACCCAACAGCGCTCGAACGGCCTAGCCTCGATGGTCGAACGCATCCGCACGGACGCGCGCGCCGTCATTGCGGTCGAAACAGCCGGTCAAAGCTGATCTGGCTCGATGCGTGGCTTGTAATTCTCTACGCCCCAGCGATTGACGCGCACGGGTCCAGTTCCCTGATGCCTATCGTCATCGCGCACGAGACCATAGTGCCGTGCGAGCCGGGCAAGAGCGATTTGCAGCACGATCTTGCCCGATCTCTGCGGCCAGCCCGACGCTTTTTCCAATGACTTCGAGTCCTTTCAGATAGCAGCATACGTCGATCAGAACGCCGGAGAGTTCGGGCCCCGCCGCACGCAGTGCAAGCCGCACTCGTTCGCGCGCCGCTATCACATTGTCAGCCATATCGACGCCGAAACCTGGTGCACCCCGGCGCGCAGACTTATCGATCGAGAGGCCTGTCCAATTGCCGGTGACGCGCGGCGTCATCTGCGAGAAATAAAAATCGGCACGCAGGCGCTCGCCGGCATCGAACTCGGCCGGCGAAATGAGCGGACGGCCTTCCTTATCCTTGCGCCGCACAAGCCACGAGAGCGGGCTTTCGTCGATATTTATCGCGGGCCCAGCGTGCCCGCCGGCGACTTCCTTGTATTCCCCCGCGACGCCGCACTTCTTCGCACTCATGTCCATGATCCTATTCCATGATCCTATTTTCAAAAGGGGAGCCGGTAAGCCGCGGGACGGGCCGCAATCATTGGGACGGCCCATTCGAGAAGCTCGAGCGCGCGATCGAATTTCGGGTCGTCGCGCCGGTTTTCGATTGTCGCGCACGCGTAGGCAACCGTTGTCCGGTCGCGGGCGTAAATCCGGCCGACATCGCTCAACGACATGCGGCAGGCAACGTGCGCCAAATACATGGAGACGTGGCGCGCCAGAATGAGCCCCGCCTCTGGCCCGCCGTCATCAGGGCGGTTAATTCCGCTGGCGCCAAATATCCAGAAAACCGCAACCTCGATAATCCGCCGCGCCTCGAGTGCCGCCGCGTACGCAGGTCCATCGATTAAGTCTGAGGGGTCGTCTTCTGGCTCTGTGGTCTCGGCAAAAACTTGTGGCGTTTGAAGCATCGGAACGCACCCATTTGGCCTCGGTAATGACGTGGATGATACGGCACGCGCCCCGGCTTTGCAGCCAAATGCCAGAGCCTCCGTAAAGGGCCTTGCCGACTGCGCGAACTCATTTTCGCATTCACCATGCTGGCGAAAAATTCCAGGCAAGCTTTTCCCCGCCCTCTGGCACGGGATGATTATGGGGGCATGGAAAAAATCAAAACAGCCGGTTTCCACCCCTTGCCCCTCGGGCCATTCATTCAGTTAAACTCCGCGATACGGCTCGGAGACCTTCAACGGCTGCTTGCGGCTTGGCCCGAGGAAATCGCCGACGTCTCCATCGCGGGCCGCCGCCGGACGGTCAGACGCTTAGAAAAAGCCTTGCGGCAGGAGCGCACCCGCGCACGCGCCGGGCATTGGGCCTATGACGTCGCCCGTCACCACCAGCTCGCGCGCCACTTGCGCGCCGAGCAAGCCGCACTGCACGAACACGAAGCCGATGAGCGCCGCCAGCAAACACAAATGCTCGCCGCACAAAAACGAAAGGCCCGCGTCTAGCGGGCCTTTCGTGTTTCAGAGATTGCGGGCACCTTAGCGGCGCGTGCCGAGACCCATCTTCTTTGCAAGATCCGACCGGGCGCGCGCATAGTTCGGCGCAACCATCGGATAGTCGTGCGGCAGGCCCCACTTTTCGCGATACTCTTCCGGCGACAGGTTGTAATGGGTGCGCAAGTGCCGCTTTAGCGACTTAAATTTTTTGCCGTCTTCAAGACAGATGATGTAATCCGCCATCACCGACTTCTTGACGGCGATCTTGGGCTTGTTTTCGTCACGTTCGATTGTGACAGCGCGCCCCGCGGCGCGGCTCAAGGCGGCGTGCGTATCGGCGATCAATCCAGGGAGTTCGCCCGATGAAATGGAGTTATTGCTGACATAAGCTGCAACGATCGTCGCCGTAATATTCACCAGTTCGGGTGGGCCGGAACCTTCCATACTCTAACATCCTTCCAATCTATACGCCCTGGCTGCGCGAACAATGCCCAGGATATTCTTTGCTGTTCATCTTTGCGCGATAACTAACCCAAGGATTTGCCGTTAAATCTTGAATTATGCTCGCAGCACTCCACCCCTAATCAGCATGGAGACTGCTTAACTTAGGACAACATTCGAATTCGATTGTCAACATTGAGCCCCTACCACATGTTGACATCGCTAATTCTTGCCTCTGACTTGAGCAAACTCAGGAAAAACTCCTTGCTTCAAGCCCCTATGCTAAGTCTGTCGGCCGGTTGACCGGGCTTTTTCCAAAAGAGAATGCCGGCCGTCCCTGCCCACAACGCCGCTATCCGTTCAGGCGCGCCCGGCCGCGCAATTGTCTCCCGTCTAACACAAACCCAAGGCGCAGTTTCATCCATGTCCGATACGCCGCCCGATCTCACCTCCGCTGCTCCGCCGCCAGCTCGGCGCACACCCGCAGTTTCATCCCATCACGGCATCACGCTCACCGACGACTACGCTTGGCTCAGAGCTGACAATTGGCAGGAGGTGATGCGCGACCCCTCCGTCCTCGATCCCGAAATCCGCAGTTACCTCGACGCCGAGAACGCCTACATGAAGGCGCAGCTTGGCAGCACCCAGGAGCTCCAGGATACGCTCTTCAAAGAGATGAAAGCGCGCCTCAAGGAAGACGATCGCCAGGTGCCTACGCGACACGGCCCATATGAATATTTCCCGCGCTTCGTTAAAGGCGGCCAGTACGCCCAGATGTGCCGCATCAAACGCGGCGGCAACGTCGAAGAGCCTGAGATCCTGCTCGACGGCAACGCGGAAGCCAAAGACAAAACCTATTGGCACTTGGGCGGCTCGACCCATTCGCTCGATCACAAACTCTTGGCCTACGCGACTGACGACAAGGGATCAGAGCTTTACACGATCCGCATCCGCGATGCTGAAACGGGAGTAACGCTCGCGGACGAAATTCCCGACACGCGCGGCGACATGGTATGGGCGCGCGACGGCAAGACGCTCATTTACGTACGCGTCGATGACAATCACCGTCCGCTCTACGTTTACCGCCACACCATCGGCACGCCCGTCAGCTCCGACGTGCTCATCTACGAAGAAAAAGACATCGGCTTTTACGTCGGGTTATCTGCCACGCAATCGCAGAAGTTCATCTGCATCGAAATCCACGATCACGAGACGAGCGAAGTCCGCACCATCGATTCCGACGACCCCGAAAGCGAGCCCCGGCTGATAGCAGCGCGGCGCAAAGGGCACCAGTACGGCGTCGAGCATCACTCATACTACTTCATCATCACGACAAACTCGAACGATTCAGAAGACTTTCGCATTGCCGCCGTACCTTGCCATTATGCGCAAGAAGAAAACTGGATCGAGATCGTTCCGCATAAACCGGGGCGTTTGATTATCGAAACGGCGGTTTTTGGAAACTTCATGACACGGCTCGAACGGGAGGACGGCCTACCGCGTATCGTCATCACGCCGCTCAAAGAGACCCCGGTTCATGAGTTCGACCACAATTTCGCGGACACTGAAAACGAACACGCCATCGCCTTCGACGAAGAGGCTTATGCGCTTGGCATGGCCTCCGGCCTCGAATTCGACACCACAAACCTGCGCATCACCTACTCGTCAATGACGACACCGGCCGAGACCTACGACTACGACATGGCGACGCGCGAACGCACGCTCCGTAAACGCCAGGACGTGCCAAGCGGCCACAACCCACAAGACTACGTCACGCGCCGCGTGTTCGCGCCAGCCGCGGACGGCGAAACCGTCCCTGTCACGCTTCTGTACAAAAAATCAACGCCGCTCGACGGCTCAGCGCCCGTGCTGCTCTACGGCTACGGCGCTTACGGCATCTCGATGCCCGCCGCCTTCGCAACAGCGCGCCTCTCGCTCGTCGATCGCGGGTTCATCTACGCCATCGCCCACATTCGCGGCGGCAAAGACAAGGGCTACCGCTGGTACACGAACGGCAAAATGAAATCGAAGGTCAACACCTTCACGGACTTCATTGCGGCTGGCGAGTATCTTGCCGCGCAAGGCCTCACCAAGCGCGGCCGCATCGTCGCGCAAGGCGGGTCGGCCGGCGGCATGCTCATGGGTGCGGTTGCCAACATGGCGCCCGATCTCTTCCTCGGCATCATCGCCGAGGTTCCGTTCGTCGATGTCTTGAACACCATGCTCGACAAGGACCTTCCCTGACGCCGCCCGAGTGGCCCGAGTGGGGTAACCCGCTAACGAGTGCCGAGGAGTTCGCCTGGATCAAAGCCTATTCGCCCTATGACAACGTGGCGGCCAAAGCTTACCCGCACATTCTCGCAGTTGCAGGTCTCACCGATCCGCGCGTCACCTATTGGGAACCGGCCAAATGGATCGCCAAGCTGCGCGCGCTCAATACCAGTTCAAATCTCGTGCTGCTCAAAACCAACATGGGCGCCGGGCACGGCGGCTCGTCAGGCCGCTTTGAATCGCTGAAGGATACGGCGCTGACGTATGCCTTTGCGCTGAAGATATCCGGCCAGCACACGGTGTCGTAGGCCGGGGCTCGCTGGCACGCGGCAAATCCTAACGCTTCGTCAACGCAGGAACTCGCATTTGCCGGGACTTTGATAAGAGGTCGAGGCGCTCAATTTTCCTGGCTTTCACCACGCCGCGTGATGGCAACAAGCGGGCAAGCCGTTACCTCGCATTGTAACGGCCGCAATTAGCATTTGATGAGGCCCTTGGCCCATACTCGCCCTCAAGGAAGTCTGCGGTGGGCGCGGCTTCCTGACCCGTCAAAGGGACCGTGGCAATAACAGCCGTTTGAAATTCCCCCGCTTCCCTGGCCCGCGCTTAGCGAGCGGCTTGGAAACGGGACCTGCGAGACGCTTTGTACTTCTTGACGCGACGACCTGCACTACTTGACGACCTGTCTCCTGAAACTCGCGAGGCGGAGCCCCAAAAGCTCCGCCTCATTTTTTTGGCTTAACTCCTGGGGCCGGCCGCTGGCGCCGCAAGCCTATCGGCAAGTTTAGTGAGTTCGGACTGGTTGGTCGTGTGCGTCTTGGAGAAAATGCGCCCCAAGTGCGTTTTGACCGTGCTCTCGGCGATCTTCAAGTGCTCCGCCGTTTCTGCCTGGTTGCGATCCGCGAGCACGCTGGCGAGAACTTTCTGTTCCGCTGGCGTCAACTCGAACAACGCGCCCAGTGCTTCGACCGGCGGCTGTTGAGCGTCCGTCGTGCTGATGAAGACGGCCGCCTTGACCGATGGCGCCAACTGACTCCGAAGCGGCGGCGTGGCGAGCGGTAGAACGTGCGCAATCGCGGGGCGGCCATCGGCATACGGCACCGGCACGCCAATGCCGGACGCGCCCATTTCGGATTCTGCGTTGGCCGCACGCGCGATCGCAATTCGCAGCGCATTGGCCGCGTCGTCGTTGCGGACTGTCAACTTGTCGAAGGTGCTCAGGATCGGATCTCCGGCCGCCAGCATCGCCCGCGCAGCGGCATTGGCGTGGATAATTTGCGCCTCGCCATCAGTGAGGATGACCGCCGAACTCAACAGATCAAGCGTGCTCTTGACCGACGCCGCTTCCAGCGACCGCATATCCAGCATGTCACTGATGAGCACGGCGCGCTTTACATGCGGCGCCAGCAAGCGGCACGATTTCGAGTTCGCGCGGGCCAACCATAGTCCGCATCGATCGGCGTATGCATGTCGAGCAGCACAATGGATTGTCTCAGATTTGATGAATGATCGCAGCGACAACGTCCTTGAGGCCAGCGGGTTCGCCCCACCCCTTGTAGAATCGCCGTCATAAAAGTCGTTGACGCCCGAGGCCTCTGCATCATCACTGCGGTATTGATCGGTTCATCCCTCAGGAACGAGCCTCATCATGCCGTAGAACGGCATCAGTGGCGCATACTTGTCCTCGAACAACCGTAATCCAGTGTTCTGGCCAATCCGGATCGGCGCCCCAGTACTTGGTATAATGGGTCGTCTTCTGTGACGGATTGTGGATAGCAATCGAACTCATGCGCGCGCCGATCAATCCGCCCATGGCTTCCAGCGCTTTCGGCCACAGCTGCCGGATCGATGGCGCAATCGTAGATGAGGCCGATGACGCGCGAGAGCTCTTCAGTAGAAATCAATTGGCGGGGTCTCGGCTGCGTGACATGCGACAGCCCCCGCCCTTGACATCTAGCGGCGCCGTCAAGCGCTCGGCCAGCCGCGAGAGTTCCGCCTGGTTGGCGGTGCGGGCTTCGAGAAGATGCGCCCGAGGTGCGTTTTGACCGTGCTCTCGGCGATGTTGAGACGCTCAGCCGTCTCGGTTTGATTGCGCCCTTCGAGCACGCTGCGCAGCACGCGATGCTCGGCTTGCGTCAAATCATACAAAGCCGCGATCGTATCGACAGGCGGCGGGGGCGCGCTATCCGTGCTGATGAACACGGCCGCCGTGGTGGACGCCGCCAAGCCGCTGCGCAGCGGCGGCATCGCTAGCGGCAGCACGTGTGCTATCGCCGGGCGCCCGTCGGCGTAAGGTACCGGCACGCCGATGCCCGACGCCCCGAGGTTCGCCTCGTCTTCCGAAGCCCGCTTGATGGCCTTGCGCAGGGCGTTATCGGCGTCGCTGTTGCCGATCTTCAGCTTGCCAAACTCAAGCGAGACGGGATCGCCGCCGTCCAGCATGGCGCGCGCGGCGGCATTGGCGTGCACGACGCGACCTTCGCCGTCGGTCAAAATCACGCCGGAGTCGAATAGATCAAGCGTGCTTTTTATTGTGGAAGCTTCCAGTGCCTTCATGTCGAGAAGATCGCTGATCAACACGGCGCGGCGCACGTGCGGCACAAGCTGCCTCATGATCGCAAGGTCCCGCGACTGAACCGGCTCGCGCGCCGATCCGATGGTCACGGCAATCGTGCCGTAGCTGCGCCCGGACTTGACGAGCAGCGCTCCGATCAAGTCCTGATAACCGGCAGGATCGGCCCATTCCCGATGGAAGCGGCTGGCGAGATATTCGTCCTCGCCTGTGAGATTTCGCGTACTGACGGGCTCGTCGATCTCCAGGCGATGGAGATGCGGCCAGATCGGGGAAAGCGCGCCGTACTCTTCGTTCAAGAGCCGCAGCTTTTCCGGCTCCAAGCCCCATTGCGACGCAAATCGAAGCTCATTGGTGGTGCTGTCGAGAACGGTGATACCGCCGCTTTGAGACGACGTCAGCCGGCACACGCCTTCCAACGCTGCGGGCCAAAGCGATGGGTCGATGACACAATCGTAGATCAGCCCAATGACGCGGGAGAATTCTTCGTTGGAAACTTCGTTTGGGAGTGTGGCGGCGGACGGCATGGTGTGCCTCGGAATGAAGTGATGGGAGGCAATCTGAGTTTTGTTGGAGTGACAACAGAATTCCGCAGACGCCTTATGGGCAACGATAATCCGGCTGCGGACGTTTTCCCTGTTCCGCGCGGAACAAACCTCCAGGATCATCAATGTCTTGGTAAAAAATGTCTGTCATCCCCCGTACGGGGGATAAGGGGCACTTTCAGGCGGGAAAAGTAAAAAGGCGCACCTTTTGATGGGTGCGCCTTACACGGTCCCAGGTCTCCCCATGGCTAAGTTCCCAGGACCACGCGTCCCCTCTCCCCTTCGCGGCCAGGCCGAGGAAGAACGGGTGACGTCGAACGCGGGCGCGTTCAGGCGATGAAGTCTAACATGGCGAATGTCAGCGAGACACCGAGGGTCGGCAGCACTGCAATCGCGACGGGTGCGCCAAACCCGTTTCCATCCGTGTCGAAGTAGAGTGTTTGTGTGATTTCTTCGAAGATGAACTGCGGCTTTGCTGCATTTCCGAGGATGGAACCAGCTTGGCTAACGATATTGGTGCCATCGAGCACAGCACCCGACAGTCCGAACTCGGCCCGGCTGATCTGAATTTTGTCGGTGAAGAAATTGAAGTCAGTAACCAAGTCTGCAACTGATCCAGCGTGCAACTTGAACTTGTCAAATCCTCCGCCGCCGAACAGCGTCTCGCGCGACTGACCGAGTGCGTCGCCTCCGAGCGTGTCGTTACCGTTGCCGCCGTCTGCGGTGCCGCCTGCACGCACGATCAAGGTGTCATCGTTACTACTACCATTCAAGTTTTCGATGCTGATGAAAACGTCGAATGTTGCTGCACCGCCGCCGGCGGCGTTTGACCAGTCGACAAACTGACGGTTACCCCTGATCCATCCCGGCATAGGTGACAGTATCGGTCCCATCGCCGCCTTCATAGTGGTCGAACTGTCCCGCATCGTCCGTACCAATAATCGTGTCGTCACCTGCGCCACCCTGGACAACGTCCACGCCAGCACTGCCCTTAAGTGTGTCGTTGCCTGCACCGCCATCAATAATGTCGTCACCTCGCTCCTGCATCGACTTGATCGTTGCCTGCAACCCTTCGATCTGTTGCTGCCGAAATCCCTAAAATTGTGTCGTCCGAACCCGTGCCGCGAACGTTTTCAATGCTGGTAAAGGTGTCGCCTTCAGCATCGCCTCTATTCCCTGGTTATCTCCAAATCGACGATTACGCCAGCACCCGCGCTGTAGCCCACCCAATCGGATCCGTCACCACCATTCAAGAAGTCTGCACCTGCGCCGCCGATCAGCGTATCGTCGCCAGCGCCGCCTCGAGAAGGTCAGCTCCCGCGCCGCCATCCAGAGTGTTGGCGAGCGCGTTGCCAGTGATGACATTGGCCAAGTCGTTGCCGGTTCCGAAAATTGCGCCGCCGGTGAGCACTAAATTCTCGACTTTTGCGCCGAGCGCATAGTCAATCGAAGACCGGACACTGTCACGTCCCGTGACATCTGTCGCCGCCACTTCCGTGACGAAATCGAGCCGTTGTCGACGACATAGGTGTCGTCGCCCAGGCCGCCTACCATGGTGTCGTTGCCCGCGCCGCCGTCGAGTGTATCGACGCCCGCGCCGCCAATCATAAGATCGTTACCAAGTTGGCCGAAGAGCCTGTCGTTGCCAATCCCGCCGTTGAGCGAATCCTTTCCGGTCCCGCCTTTCAGCGTGTCGTCACCGGCTTCGCCGAAGAGTTTGTCGTTCCCAACCCCGCCGTTGAGCTTGTCCTTGCCATTCCCGCCTTTCATCGTGTCGTTGCCCTTGCCGCCGATCAGAGTATCGTCGCCGCCGAGACCGAGGATCGTGTCGTTCGCGGCCGTGCCGACGAGCCGGTTTTTGGCGTTCGTGCCTATAATTCTAGCCATGGTGATCGTTCCTTTGTTTTAGCGTTAAAATGAACGCCACAACGCACCTCGGACTAGCGGGGCGGCGAGCACCTTGCCCGTCCACGCGGGACAAAAGGCAAATCAGTGCACATTCAAATCGTATTGGAAGGACCGGGAATTTGCGTCCGCCGCACGGGGGAGGCGCGCGAGAAATCTGCGCGCGATGATTAACGAGATGTAAATTGGAAACAGGCGGGGCGGCACGGCGCTACCGGCGGGCAAATCCGCGGATTGCGAAGAGTGACCCGCGAAGAGAGAAGTGACAAATAATTTTATTGGCGGTCACGCCGCCCGCCGCAATGTGAACGTCTCGCCGCCGTCAGTGGATGAAATGTGGCCAAGGCGGGCGAGCGCCAAGATGCACAGCGCCACGCGGCGTTTGTTTTTCAGACCCTCTTTGAAGGTCGCAGAAATTTCGTCGATCGACATGGCGACAGGCGCCAAGGCGAGCGCGTGCAGGACGGCCGCCGTCTCGGCCAATTCATCGCCGGTCGGGAACTTCGGTTTCAGTTCTTGCAGATCGTCGTCGAGGTCGAGTGCCGATTGCTGAGCCTTGACGCGCTCCTTGTCACGTTCGGCTTTGGCGGCGGCTTTTATCGGCGTCGGAGCCGAAGCGCGGGATTTGATAGTCAGGCCGCAGCCAGCGGACCTTGCCGGTCTTCTCCTCGTCCGCGCGCTCTTTGTTGAGAGCGACGAGACGTTCGAGGATTTCCTCATCCGAAAGCGTCGCAGGCCAGCCGTAAGCTTCGAACACGAGTGCATCGAGCTTGTCGTGCAGTTCCTTGAGGATCAGCACGAGGCCTTCGCGTTTGATGCGCTCTTCGTCGTCCGACAGCGGTGCTTTCCCCTTGCGCCGGCGCGCCTCTCCTCGACGTGGGGAGGGGTTGGGGTGGGGTGAATCCCGATGTCAGAGCCGGTCTCTCGTCCCCCCTCCCCTTGGGGAGAACCCGCTCGCCGCGAGGGGGAGTTCGCAGCAATCTCCCGCACCCGCTCCAGCACGTTGTACATCTGCGTGAGCGTCAGGCTCGGGATGCTCGGCCTGTCGCGCCTTGCGGTGGGCGTCGAGTTCTTCGGCGACGGCGCGGATGCGGGCTTTGAGCGCGTCGGAGCAATCGGGAAAGGGGAACGGGTCGAAGCAGCGGGATTTCGACGTAGACGCGGATCATTGCCGACGCCGAGCCATCCGCCGGCGCGCAAGGCCCAAGTCACATGGACGCGCGACGACAGAACGCCGAGATGGAAAGCATCGTCGCTGCCGATGGCGACAAGCATGTTGTCCGGCAGAATCGATGCCATCGAGAAACTGGAAGACGCGATGCTTGGCCGTTTCGACGGTCGCGATGTAGCGGGGCAGACCGGCAAGTGCCGGGCGCAAGTTTCTTCGCGGCTCGCCAAATAGCCACCAATTGTCGCGGTACCGATATTGCTCGATTGTTCGCGATCGCGCTCCGGCTTCACCGTCTGCAAGATAGTGCTGATAAACCTCGGGAAACCGCTTGCGCACTTCTTCGGCGTCGAGCCCGAACAAGATCGATCACCATGACGCCGCGCGGCGTCGCCATCAGGTCGCGGCCGTTGCGATAGTGGCCGGATGTGCCGTTCAAGTCCCGGCCGCTTGCCGAGCCCGAGTGCTTCGGCCTCGTGCGGCGTCACGATGAAGCCGGCGCCGTGCAATTTCACGCCAGGCGATGACAGGCCTTCATTCGCAGTCAGTGCGTCAGCAGTCGTAACGTCAACGCCCACCGTCAAATCCGCATTGATCCGTCCGACTTTCGCTCGAGAATTCGATCTCGGGCTCATCGGTATCGAGCTCGGTTTCGTGCGTCACCTCGCGCAGCACGCCCTCGTGCCGCCCGGCCACCGCGACCGTCATGGCGATGCGCACGCTGGCGTGCATCGTCCGTCGCCTTGGTCCAGGGATGATCGGGAATCGCCATCAGCAGCGAGATCGGCTTCTTGGCTTCGAGATGCTTGCGCGACGACGCGGCGGCTGAACGTCTGCGTGATCGAGTTCGTCGTGACGAAGCCGAAGCGCTGGAGCTTCGTGCCCTTCGCCGTCAGCAGGCCGGCCGCGCGGTCCCACCAGTACATGACGAAATCGGCGCTATCGTTGATGTCCTTGTGGACCGCCCAAAGCGTCTCGGCGTAGGCGTCGCCCAAGTTCGGCGCGGATGTCCTTGCCGCCGATGAACGGCGGATTGCCGACGATGAACTCGGCCTCCGGCCAGTCGGGCTTGCGCGCGTTCGGATAGGTCTCGACGCGCTCTGCCGTCGCTGCGTCTCGACCTTCGGCACCGGATAGCCGTCCCACGTCAGCACGGCGTCCACGACATTGATGTTGTTGAAATCGTGCAGGATCGGCTCGGGTGGGACGTATCGCGCCCCTTGGTGCGGAAATGCCATTGCAGATAGCCGAGCCAGATCACCAGTTCGGCAATCGCCGCCGCGCGCGGGTTCATTCTCGATGCCCAAGAAACTGATGCGGATCGACGGTCTGGCTGGCGAGCCAGTGCCAGACGCTTCCTGCCCGCCGAGGTCGAGCAAGCGCTTCGAGCACTTCGCCTTCGAGCCGCTTCATCAGCTCCATGGCGACATAGAGGAAGTTGCCGGTGCCGCAGGCGGGATCGAGCACGCGCGTCGCGCACAGCCTTGCGGAATGCGTAGAGTCACGCCTGTCGCGCACCGCTTGGCCTCATCCGATCGCGTCGAGCTGCGATCCCTTGCGCCTGGCGCGCTTCTTCGTCTTCTTCGGCTCATCGAAGCGCTCGGCCGTCGCCTGCACCTGCGCCCATTCCTGGCGCAGCGGCTCCATGACCGTCACGACCACGAGCCGCTCGACATAGGCGCGCGGCGTGTAGTGCGCGCCGAGCTTGCGCGCGTTCCTTCGGGTCAAGCGCCTGCTCCAGCAGCGTGCCGAAGATCGCCGGCTCGACCTCGCGTCCAATTGCACTTGGCGGCCGCCAGAGTTCGCCGATCTCTTCGCGGCCGAGATCGAAGCACCGTCGGCCTGCTTGAAGAACTTGCCGTTGAAGCGCTTGACCTCTGCCTTCGGCAATCGTGGCGTAGCCGCCCTTGTCCATCGCCTGCCACAGCTGCGCCAGCTCGTGCTTGAACTTCGCCGGGTTGTCGCGCGCGCGTCTCCAGCCAGTCGCGGAAACAGTCCTCCGGCAGCAGCTTCACGTCTTCGGCGAACATCGTGAACAGGCAGCGCATCAGGAAGAGCGCGACGTCTTCGGCGTTGGGCTTGTCCGCGCGGCTTCCAAGCGCCTTCGAGACTTTGGCGAGGCGGGCGGCGATCTCGCGCGTGACCTTCGCCGACTGGCGCGCCGGATCGAGCGTCGGCGGCGTCGTCCCAGATCGCGCGCAGGCGCTTGCGGATGTCCTCGTCGCGCAGATCGTCGAGATAGATGCGGAAGCCGTGGCGGTCCGGGAACTGCGCGTAGTTCTTGCCCTGGCCGGAGAAGTCGGCATAGACCTCGATGCAGTGGCCGACGTCGCAGACGAGCACGAACGGCGGCCAGCCGTGGACGCGGGCAGCGCGCTTGGCGTAGTCCTCCGCCTGCTGCCGGGCGTTCATCATCAGCTGGTCCCAGACGCGGTCGGCGCTGCGCTCGCCGCGCGGGTTGGCGTCCGGCACGAACAGGTCGGGCTGGCCGGTGAGCTTCAGCTCCTTCTTGCCGTCCTTCTCGCGGCTCTGCTTGGCTTCGATGACGAAGGCGCCGCGCTTGTAGAGGTCGATGCGGCCGGGGCTGGTCGAGCCGTCCGGATTCTTGAACTGGACGCCGCGCTCGAAGGCGTAGACGTTCTGGTGCGTGGCTTCGACCGAGCCTGCCGGTTTTTCAACGCCGAGGATTTCGCACAGGTGTTCGGCGAACGGCTGAAAATTCGCGCGTTCCTTGCCGCTGGATGCGCTCCAGCGGACGATGAAGTCTTCGACGGAATTTCTCTGCCTCAGTCAAGGTCATCCTACCCAATTATCAGACGCCGCACCGGCCGGCAAATCCTCGACGGACAATCGAAGTCATTGACTTTTTGTATCCCATGGGATACATTCCGGCACATGATCGAAATTCGCGAGCTGCCCGAATTTTCCGATTGGATGCAGGCGCTTCGCGACAGCATGGCTCGTGCCCGCATCGCGGCGCGCATCCGCCGTTTGCAACTTGGCAATCCGGGCGACGTGCAAGCCGTTGGCGAAGGCGTCAGCGAATTGCGCATCCATCATGGACCCGGCTTTCGCGTTTACTTCGTCTGGCACGGAGACGAGATCGTCATTCTGCTGTGCGGCGGGGACAAGAAATCGCAAGACAAGGACATTGCTCGGGCTAAGGCGCTCGCGAAAGAATTGAAGGAGTGAACACATGAACGCGAAAATCAAAAAGCTAAAAGCCTTCGATCCGGCCGAATATCTCGACGATCCTGAAGACCATTGCCGCTTATCTCGAAGAAGCGTTCGATACGGGCGATACGAAGTTCATCGCCGATGCCATGGGCGTCGTAGCGCGGGCATCCGGCATGAGTGAGATTGCCAAAGTCGGCCGGCCTATCGCGCGAAAGTCTCTACAAAGCTCTCAGCGCTGAACGGAAACCCGGAACTCGGTACGGTTTTGCGCGTGATCAAGCGCGCTCGGCCTAAAGCTCGCCATCGAGCCGCAAACATCAATTTAACCACCCCCCAAAACAAAAAAGACAACTGTAGGTCGGGGTGAGCCCAACCCGCTGGAAGCGCGCAATCATTCGGCAATGCCCTACAAGTCTGGCGCGGGGTGTCGGGGTTCGCGAGTAAGGGCTCACCCACGACCTACACGTCCCCCAAAAACAAAAAGGGCCCCGTTAAGGGGCCCTTCCGTCTCAAGAGGCAGCGCTAAGCTGCGTCGGCTTGGAAGGTCGGAGATTTGAGAGCCTCCTCGATGCCAGTTCCGGACTTCAGTGATATTCCAATGTACCTTACTCGTCCTGCGATGCGTTCTTTCTTCACGCCGAGATCTGCGAACTCGCGTCCGAAGCTCGGCAACGCAAGAGGCTCCTTGTTCTTGGTTTCGCACCACGAACAATAATCCTCGTACAGTTGAGTAGCAGTAACACTCGATCCGTCCTGGACCTCGATGCTCTCCTTGTAGAAGCGCTCCACGTCTGTTTCCGGAGCAACCAGTCTTGCCGGTGCCGCTTTCGCTTCGACAACTTTCGCCTCTTGAGGCTTGGACTCGATTGCGGGCCTTTCGGGCTGCGTCTCGATTGTCCGGTTGTCGTTGGCACCAGAACGCGGCTTCTTGACTTGAACAGCCGGTGTAAGCACCGGAGCTGCCACTGTTGCCGCAACAGTGTCTTCCTCTGACGCGCGTCTCGCAGTGCGAGGAGCGGCCGGAGCGTAGCTGTCGTAGAGACGCCACTGGCTAAAGGCGACGTACATGCCAAAGCCCAGAGCCGATTTCGAGCAGGAGCGCGACGAACACCGCCATCGCCGTCTGCACGTTTTCGACTTTGATGCCCGGTATGACGAGCGTCGCAAGATCGGCAAGAACTTTCGCTTGCGGATCGGCGCCCGCAGTCGCGGACGAGCCTTCCATGCCTGCAAGTTTTGCCTTGATGTCGGCTATGCGCGTGTCGTTCGCTGTCGCAGCCTTGGCAGACGCAAGCTCTGCTTCGAGGTTGTGATAACCCCTGGCAGTATTTCTGCTCGGTCTTGGACGAAACGTCTTTACAGCCGTTCGACCATTTCCAGCCCGGTTGCGACTTGTAACTCTGGATCGACGCCTGCACCGCCTCGTAAGGCCGGTGCTGCGGGGTCCATGATGCCGCTTCTTCCGCGCGTTTCAGATCGGCTCTCAAACCATCGTAGGCTTGATTGACCTGAGTACGTTGCGCCGAAGCGTCCGCTCGTTGCTGAGCCGCAAACCCAAGCGCGCTCGTCAACGAGTAGCTGGTCACGACCGTCCAAACGAGAACGGAGGCTATGGCCTGCGACCACATTTTGTTTCGTATTGCGGCGAAGAAGAAGAACGGTATGAGCGCTTTCAAACAGTCGGCCGCGGCGGATGCCGCACCCAACAATTGTCCGTCGAACTCTGTTCTTCCGAGACTGAACCCAAATTGCCAGTTCATTGCGGCGGACACGGCGAGTAGTACGCCGGCAGCCATTACACCCAACACGCCTAGAGCATGTCTTAGCATTGCCCTCTCCTATGCGAGGGCCGGTTCAACGACATACAAATACCGGCCATTTCCGTCTTGTGACCGCGCGCTGAGAAGTAAACACGCCAGCCAAGCCCTCAAAACGCAAAAACAGGCGCAACCGCGACGTGCATCAACCTCTGTATCTGTGAGCTCCGAGGCCATCCCCATGGCCAACGGCAGACACCGAAGATCCGCACGCGACGTTCACGCTTGAGAGCTATCGCTCCGCACAAGATATAAGTTATCCCAGTGGTTATCGCCGCTCGACCCCAGCTGTGGATGAACCCGTTCACATTGCGCAGGGCATAAGAAAAACACGCGAAACAATTCCCCTCATCTCGAGAACGCTATGTGATTCGACGCGAAGTGTTAAGGGAATCATACCGCTAAGCGTGGCCTGAAAGCATCACCAGCGTTACGGCTGGACCATGTCAAAGCGCGAAGCCATGTCTGTCTCGCGGAGTTATCAACGGCTTATCCCCAGGCGCTGAGCCGCTATCCACAATTAGGCGAACGATGTTCACTGAGGCCCCGCATTGGCCAACACTCGCGTTGAGCACTCTGCACATTGCGAGAAACACCTTTCACAACTCCGCTACAGACATTCCTTAGAGTTGCAGATAAGAGTTTTTCGTTTACCATTAGTAAGAATATGGTGCAAACTGACGGATGAGCCACTTCCATGCGCTGCGCGGACGGTCTAAGCCGTTGCCACTCAAGCAGTTGCGCTGGTTATGGGCCGCCTTCCAACGGAAGCGAAATGGGGACGGATTTATGGCCGCGAGCGGGAACGTCAAACCAAAGTTGTAACTGCGTCGGGTTTTGACTGAAGGAGTGGGAAGAAATGCAACGGCTCGGTGGTTGGCTGCTGATGCTCGCGGGAGCATCGCTCGGAGCGTACTCGTTGATTCCGCCGCCGCATGACGGCGAAGAAAAGTTGCGCGAAGTTACGCGCATTTCTGCGGCACCTGACCGGGCTGTCCGGCCCTCGGCAACCGTCGCGGAGTCGACAACCGGCACCACGGCCGCTGCCGTGCCCGACGATACGGCACCTCAAAAAGCGTCCGAGCTCGCGGCTGCCATGCCAGTTCGCCCTTCAAGCACTTGGAGCGCAATCGTTTCATCCGAACCTGCGGCCCAGGGCCGCCTGACCTCGTCGAAACCCGGCGACGGCGAAGCCCTTGCACAACTCACTCGCGATTTGCAGCGCGAGCTGCAACGCGTCGGCTGCTATGAAGGCGAGATCACGGGCAATTGGACGCCTTCGACAAAACGCGCGATGAGCACGTTTATGGATCGGGTCAACGCGACCCTGCCGATGGGCGAGCCCGACTACATTCTCCTGACGCTCGTCCAAGGTCACGCTGCCGCCGCTTGCGGAGCCGAATGCCCATCGGGCCAAGTTACCTCGGAAAACGGCCGGTGCGTGCCGAATGCGGTTGTCGCTGGCGCCACACGCAAGACCCAGCGCGACGAACAGCGCCGTGTGTCAGACGAACAGCGCGCCGGCGAGCAGGTTCGCATCGCCGAAGCGCAGCGCATTGCCAGCGATGCGCGCACGACCGACGCGAAGCGTTCGGAGGAAGCAAAACGTGTTGCATCCGAGCGCCGCTTAGCAGACGACCGCAAGGCCGCCGAACAGCGTGCGGCCCAGTTGAAAACAAAAGCCAAGGCTGAATTAGCCATGGCGGAAACCGTGCGCAAGGAACGCTCGGCTCAAGTTTCCGACCAAGTGGTCGCGCATGCAGGAGCGGAGCAATTGCCGTGGCTCAAAGACGATCAACTTCAAAACCAGCAGGCCAGCACCGCTCAGCCGAAGCGTCCCGAAGGCATGATGTCGATCGGCGGCCCCAAGCACGCAAAAGCCGAACTGCCTGACAGCGCATTAAGCGTGACACCGGATGCAGGCCCGCTTCCCATCGACCTTGGCGTTACAGATGATGAGGCAGTGCCAAACGAGTTCGGCTGCGCCTGTCTTGATAGCGCCGGAACCGGTTGAAGCCAAACGTCCGGTCAATAACTCGCAACAAGGGTTCACCGGAACCAAGTCTGGCCCGGCCGCCATTCGTGGCCGTCCGGGAACCAAGTCCGGCGTCGCGGTTCGTGGTTTGGCCGGTAGCAAGTCTGGTGCCGCAGCGCAACGTTATTTGGTTCCGCCGCGCGCATACCGGCAGCGTGCGGTTGACAAGAGACGTGCGCCGCCCGCTTACGCGTATCGCGCGCCGAAGCCGAAGTACAATTTATACGCCTCCAACGCCGGCTTTAAGTACAAGAAATCGAAGGTGTACAAACCGCATTACAACATGATGCAAGCACTGAGTGGCGGTTTCTACTGAGCGGCATCGCACTCCACTTGGACTTGCGCATAAATAAAAACTGAAATGCGGGCCGGGCTCTCCAAAGGGTCCGGCCGTTTTCATTTCATGCCTGCTTATTGCTCCGCCACTTGCTTCGCCATGACCCCGGCACGCAGCCAATTTAAATACGGCTCAAAGCCGCCCGTCACGGACAAAGTAAGGATTGCTGGAACATCATAGGGGTGGCGGGCCAGGATGAAGTCCATGCAGTCCTGCGACCTGCCAACAATCGTCTTCGCTATCAAAACGGCCTCGTTGGCAGTTTCGATACGTCCCTCCCAAGGGTAGATCGACGTCATGCTTGGCAGGATGTTGATGCAGCCGGCAAGGCGCACTTCGACCAATGCCCGGCCAACTTCCATCGCCGCACCGGCGTTTGGAAATGTGGCGTAAACCATTATCGCGGCACAGTCCGGACTTATCGTGCCGGTCGCACTACCTTCTATACCTCCGGTATTTGCGGCAATGCCAGCTTGGGGCTTGTTGTTTTCCGTCACTTGAGCCAGCCTCCCCTTCCAATTCGCCGATTGAGACCGGATGCGCCGGTCCGGCATAGTATCCTGCAAAGATCCACCCAAAGATCACAATGGCAAAACCCAAGGGCAAATTCGAGAAAATCGCATTCGTCGCCAGCGACGTGCCAGAAGCCATCGAAGCCCGGGAAAACTTGCAGCGACTGTATGGAGCAGCGAACCCCGAAACGGCCGACGCCATTGTCGCGCTCGGCGGCGACGGCCTGATGCTGCAGACGCTGCACCGGTTTATCAACGACAAGATCCCGATTTACGGCATGAACCGCGGGTCCGTCGGCTTCTTAATGAACGAGTATCGCGAAGACGATTTGCTGGAGCGGCTTAACGCTGCCGAAACGACCCGCATCCATCCGCTCGCCATGATCGCCTATGACAGCGCCGGAAAAGCGCACAAGGGTCTCGCCATCAACGAAGTCTCCTTGTTTCGCGAGCGTTATCAGGCTGCGAAACTTCAGATCACGATCGACGGCAAAATCCGCATGGAAGAATTGATCTGCGATGGCGTTCTGGTTGCAACGCCCGCCGGATCGACGGCTTATAACCTGTCGGCGCACGGGCCTATCCTGCCGATCAACACGCCGCTCTTGGCATTGACGCCCATCAGCCCTTTCCGGCCGCGGCGCTGGCGCGGTGCACTTGTGCCGAACAAGGCGCGCATCGCGGTGCAAGTTCTGGAACACGAGAAGCGGCCGGTGAGCGCAGTCGCCGACCATTTCGAAATCCGCCAGGTCGTGAAAGTCGAAATTGAAAAAGCGAGAAACATCGAACTCTTCATGATGTTCGATTCAGATCACAGCCTGGAAGAGCGCGTGCTTGCCGAGCAATTCAGATTTTGAACGCCGGAACTACCGCACGCGCGCGACGCGCCCATCGGAACTGCCTTCGCTCTGAATAACCGTGCCTCTAAGGCGGCCCGCGCCCAACGCGAACCGTTCCCTTGGGCGGCTTGCGCTGCCGTTGAATTTCGGCGCAACCGGCTTGCCTGTCGCGAGAGCGGTCAGTTTCGCCTCGAGAGCGGCAACAGATATGTGCGGCGTGGACTGCAATTCTCCGGCAAGTTCGGGCAGCATTTCGCTTGCCACCGCCTCTGGATCTCGCGCGAGTGCCGCGCAAAACCTTTGAGCGCTGGCGACACCGTAGACATGCGCAATCAACAGCACACCAGGCGTCGGAGTATTGCCAAGCCCGCTCAGTAGGTTTTTATTGATGCGTGTTGCGGCGGCGATGACGCGCATGACGACCTCACCGTTGTTCTGCAAGGATCGGAGTTCCGCCCGGCCGGAATCGGACGGCACGTAAGCTTTTCCCGATGAAGTTATGAAAATGCGATCGGCATAGTATCGCAACACACTTGAATGCGGCGCTGCCGTCTTGACCGCGCGCAGCCAAATGGCGTCCGGCATCGCTGGGTGGCGCGGCACATCAAAATTGGCGGCGGTTGAAAACTGAGGCGCGGGTTGCGCTAGATCCCGACTGGCCTTCTCGACCGGAGCATCAAGCGCCAGCGAGAAGGCCATTATGAGATATGCGGGTACTTCCCAAAGGCTACTCAAGGTGACACTCCATTACCGACGCGGAAGGGAACGCAACTCAAGAGCCCTTATGAAGGGCGCAACTGAAAAACAGTATAGCTGACGTGTCATGAACAGCGGGTTAAGGATGACAACGGAGTTTCGCGCTGCCCAATTATTCGGGCCAGCGGGTCACGAGGCTCGCGACGTCGGGCCGTTCGCGCTCTTCGGGCTTTTCCGCCACCGTGCCCATGTAGATGAAGCCGGCGACGCGTTCGCTATCCTTGAGTTGCAGAGCCGCCCTGACGGCCGGGCTGTAAGCGATCCATTCCGTAATCCAACACGTGCCATAGCCAAGTGCGTTCGCGGCGAGGCAGGTATTGAAACACACGGCCCCGACCGAAAGGACCTGCTCCCATTCCGGCGCCCCGGGCTTGGGCTTGATTTCGGAAATAACGGCCAGAACCAGCGGTGAGCGCAGGAACCGTCCCCGCTCCATATCGAGGCGTACGTGGCTCGGCGGTTCTTTTTCCTCCAAACGGCAGGCTTCTGCAAAAATCTCGCCCATGTGCGCCCTGGCTTGGCCTTCGAACACAATAAAGCGCCAGGGTGCGAGTTTCTTATGGTCGGGAACGCGGGTTGCGATTTTGAGGATGCGATTGAGCTCCCCTGCACTCGGACCCGGACTTAAGAGCTTGTCAGGCTTGACAGAACGGCGAGTAGCTAGAAATCCTAGGAGGGGATGATCCATGTTCTTTCCGGTGGATGGGTGTCAGCCCCCTCGCTATCGCAAATGCGCCTCTGGTACAATAACACCTGCTCGCCCCGGCACACGCGAACGCGCGCAGGACCCAAAAGCATAACCCAAATGCAGGACCGCAAAGCCTATATGACAGATCCGATGCGCCATTTAGTTCTGAAGCTGGTCCTCCTGTCCCTGCTGCTGTGGCCGGCGCCAGCCGTTCGAGCTGAAGACGCGCCCGCAACTTTCTTCCTGATTGACGGTTCGGGATCCATGTGGGGCCGGTTCGAGCCCGACAAACGCGCTAAGATCGATGCCGTTCGCGAACTTTTGAAACCGGTCATCACGTCGGCCGGACAAACGCGAATTGGTCTTGGCTCCTTTGGTCACCGCCGCAAAGGCGACTGCAGCGACGTTGAAATCATTGCGGCTCCTGGCCTGGAGCACGATGCCGTTCTGGCCCCACTCGAGAAACTCAATCCGCGAGGCAAGGGGCCGCTCGTCGATGGTCTGCGCCAATCCGTTGCGGCCATCGGCGCCAACCGGCCCGCGTCTATTATCGTGATCAATGACGGGCCGGACAATTGCCAACAGGATACCTGTGCGGCGGCTGCCGAAATCGCCAAATCGGCGCCAGGCGTTGCCATTCATATGATCAGCATCGGCGTCGATCCCGGCGATCATCCGCGACTTGCGTGCGTTGCCAAAGAAACGGGCGGTCAGTTTTACGATGTTGCCGACCCGATTGCACTTGCTGCCGCAATCGGCGACGCCGTTGCGCGCACTCCGGCCGCCGCGGTTGGGGGCGCTCCTGCAGCCGAGGCGATTGCACCCGGAACAACCGGCGTTGCAGGTGCCTCGCTTCGCGCCACAGCCGTGCTCGCCGAAGGGACAGCACCCCTCGCTCAACCCCTGCGCTGGCGCGCCATCAAGCACGGCACCACCGACGCCGTTGCAAGCGCAGAGGCTGCACAATTCTCAGCCGCACTCGAACCCGGCACCTATGACATTGAAGTGCAGAGCGGAACGATAACCGCCAAACAGCAAGTGACGATTGAGAACGGCAAACTTGCCTCGATTGCCGTGCCGCTCAATGCTGGGCGGCTGAAGGTCAATGCGAAGTACGGCAAGGATGGCATAAGCGCCAGCTCGGCTGTCGTCTCTATTCTGCAAACGAGCACAGCTGGCGCCATCACGGTCTGGCTCGGCCGTCTCGACACAGCAGACACAATCCTTCCCGCTGCCACCTATACGGTGGCAATTGCCGATGGGCACATCAAGCAAGAGCGCAACATCACGCTTGATGCGGGCGCAACTGCCGCCGCCGATTTTGTTCTTGGCGGCGGCCTCATGGAACTCTCTGCGATTGTGCACGAGGGCGGAGAACCTTTACGAGATGTGACGTTCTCGGTTGCCGAGGACGACCCAGAGAGCCCGGATGGGCGGCGCGAAATTACGCGCTCGCTTGCGCCTCAGGCCGCATTTCAGTTGCCTGCGGGAACGTATTACGTGTCGGCCCGCTCTGGCGGAGCGGAAACGCGCCAGCGGATTGCAGTCGGCGCCGGCGATGTGGTGAAACGCACGCTCGATCTAGGCGCGGCGCGCCTTAAAATCTCGGCGCCAGAAATTCCAACCAACTCACAAGAAGGACATGGCATCGTCTACCGCGTATTCGCGACCGACGGCGAAAAGCGCGAAGTTGCGCGTTCGTCAAAACCTGAATTCGAAACTCTTTTGAACGCCGGCCGCTATCGCGTGACGGCAACGCTTGAAGCCCACAACCTCACAGCAGCCCAAGACATCGTACTTGAAGCCGGCAAGGCCGCTCATGCGGTTATGAAATTCGATGCTGCGGAAATTAGTTTCAAGCTCCCCGCCACGGCCACAACCGTTCCAGGCGAAGTTTTTTGGGAAATCAAGGACAGCAAGGGACGCGCGTTTTGGCACGCGGCCGTTGCCGAACCTAAGATCTTACTCGCGCCAGGCCGCTATACGGTGAGGGTTGAAACACGCGACCGGGGGACGCAAGCGGCGTTTGAGGTTCGCAATGGCGAGAACCGCCAGATCGATTTAGGATCGGTAAGCCCGCCTTCTTCTGAGTAAAAGCCAAAGTCGCCCGAGTTCTGACACGCACAAATGCTTGCTCCACACGAAGCGTCAACGTCCCCGCACACGGCAAAACCGGAACAACGATGTCTAACACTATGACTGTTACCACAATGATGCCCCGGAACTTGCGACGGATCCTTGGATTTGTAGCGGTGAGCGTCCTTGCCCACTGTTTCGCATTGAGCGCTGCCCAGGCCGAACCCGAAGCCGGCTGGCAAGCCGACGTCGAGGTCAAGAAATCGGCGCCTGCAGCCCCAGTTCAACCAAAGGCGGTAAAACCCTCAAAAGCTAATCCCAACACGACTGTCATTGAGCGCAATGGTGGATCGCCGGAAACATCCGGCGCGCCCGGCAGCACCACACCACTGAAACTTGTGGCTCTGTTGACCGCCGACGGTCAGCAAATCGATCAAGGCATGGTGTGGCGCGTATTCCAGCATGGGGCTGGAGCTACCGGCAAATCCAAACTCGTCACAGAAAATCGCGAGGCGAGCCCAGCGCTGAAATTACCGCCTGGCGAGTACACCATCAACGCTTCGTTCGGCCGCGCCAATCTTACGCGCAAAGTCACGGTCAAGGCCGGCGCGGCGGCGACTGAGCAATTTGTTTTGAACGCCGGTGGATTGCGCCTCAACGCGAGCGTCGCCAGCAAACCCGCGCCTGACGGCATGGTAACGTATGCCATCTATTCGGATGATCGCGATCAGTTTGCCAACCGCACCGCCGTCATGAGCGGCGCAAAACCGGGCCTTATCATTCGCTTGAATGCCGGCATCTATCGCGTCGTTTCAACCTACGGAGACGCGAATGCGCGCGTTGAAACCGATGTCACTGTGGAAGCCGGAAAACTGACCGAAGCCGCCGTTGCCCACGCAGCCGCGAAGGCGGCCTTCAAGCTGGTGACGCGCGAGGGCGGCGAAGCGCTTCCCGACACGCATTGGACGATCCACTCGGCAGCCGGTGAACTGGTCAAGGAGAGCGTCGGCGCACTGCCAGCGCACATCTTGGCACCCGGAGACTACACCGTCAGCGCCAAGTCGGCGGGGCGAACGTTCCAGCGCAAATTTGCGCTGCGCGACGGCGAAATGGCGAGTATCGAAGTCATGGCCGAGGGGCAAGACGCAACGGCCGCGACAAGTAACGTGAACCCGTCACTCGAAATCGAGCCCTCGCTCGAGCTTAAAAGTCCGTAAGAACCCAGTCCGTCGGACAACCATTGGCATGCATCCGCTTATCGACATTATCGGCTTCAGCCGTCTTGCTGTCGCGTTGAAATGCATTGCGCGCAATCTGCCATTGCTCACATGCGGCCGTCAGATCTCCGTGATCGAATGCGGCCTGAGCGAGTTCTAATCTGGCAACCGCGTGCACGTGCGCCGGGCCGTGCTGCGCACCAATGCCAGCCGCCGAGCGCAGTGCCGCTTGCGCTTCCTTATCCAGGCCCAACGCGCGTTTATGAGCGGCTAGAACCAGGTACATGGCGGCCATCGTGTGGTGCGCGCCGCTGGCTTCGGCGCCGGCAATTTGGCGCTCGACCGCGGCGATCTCACCACAAGCCTCAGCTTTTGCCGGACTATGCCGTTCCATCAATGTCATAGGCCGTGCCGTCTCCTGAATTGTTACGTGCGCTTCGCCTGCCGGTTTGACAGAGGCGTTGGGCCCGCGCTGCCGTTTTTCTTGTCTGCGTGCGATCAACACGCTGACAAGCACCAACAGAACGAGCACCGGCACGATTAGGATGATAACCCGAAGCATCGATTCGGTTTGCACTAAGTCGGACACGGGACCCTCCTCCCCCACCCGTTAGCTAGCTTGAATTGCTAGACACATTCCCAGACTGACTCTTATCTGAACGGCGGAGAATACATCAGTCCGCCTTTAGTCCAGAGGTTGTTCAGCCCGCGATCAAGCTTGAAGGGTGACGCCTGCCCAATCGTCCGCTCGAATATTTCAGCGTAACTGCCGACTTGCTTGACCACCTGATAGGCCCAATCGCGCGCCAGACCCAAGGGCTGACCAAGATTGGCCTCCTCGCCCAGAAACCGGCGCACGTCGATGGCCGGTGACGTCTTCATCGAATTCGACATTTGCGCTGGTGAGACCAAGCTCCTCTGCCGCAACGAGTGCAATGGCATTCCAACGCACTATGGCGAACCACTCGTCGTCGCCGGTGCGTACTGCCGGCCCAAGCGGCTCTTTGCTGATAGATTCAGCAAGAAACACATGATCGGCCGCGTTCGCGAGCCGGCTGCGTTCGACGGCCAGCAACGAAAGATCTCCAGTTAAGACAGTGCACCCGCCAGCGCCGTAGGCTTTGACAAGATGCTCCCAGCGATCAGAAGTTATGAGTTTGAAACGCATCTTGTTACGCGCGAAATATTCCGATACAGCGCGCTCGCCAGAGCTTCCCGGTAAAACACAGATGGATGCACCCGACAGTTCAAACACGCTCGAGACCGCGTGGCCGCGCGGAACCAGAAACCCTTGACCGTCGTAAAACAGTACACCCGCGAACCGCACCTGAAGATCGGCGTCACGCGATAATGTCCAAGCGGTACTCCGCAACAAGACATCGACCTCACCCTCCTGCAGCGCCTTGAAACGGTCGGCCGATTGCAGTGCGCGAAACTTCACCGCATCCTTTTTGCCAAGGACCGCAGCTGCAAGTGCCGAACAGAACTCGACCTCAAGACCACTCCAATCGCCTTGCGCACTGACCTGCGAAAACCCCGGCGCGTTATCGCTGACACCGCAATTGATATAACCGCGGGCCTTAACCTGTTCCAGCGTCGGCTTGTTCGCGGCCGAAGCGGGTTGAAGGGCAAAGATGGCTAGCATCGTCACCATAGCCAGCACACGCGTGAGCATCACATTGATCTGCACTTCTTGCAATTTGCACCTCTTAGGATGATCGAACCAGCGCGGCCAAAACATGCCGCAACGAGGACGATCCCTCCGGGGAAAAACTAATAATAGCACACTTCACGCGCCGCGGGCCTCTGGTCAAGCCCTTGACCAAAGTCCTATCTTGCGCCACCAGGGCTCCAAACGGTTGGAGGCGCAATACGACGCATGGCAAAATCGAACGATGGCGCGCCGCCCAAGACAGATGTGTCAAAGGCAAGTGTGTCCAAGTTAGGCGTTAAGGCTGACGGCGAACCGGTTGGTAACGCGGCAGTCACGCACAGCGAAGCTACGCAAATCATTCACCACGGCCGCCATCCGGAGGCTCAGCACGGGTTCGTCAACACACCCGTTTACCGCGGTTCAACCGTTCTCTTTCCAACGCTCGCAAAAATTAAATCCCGCGACCAAGCTTACACCTATGGGCGCCGCGCGACGCCAACGACCGACGCCCTAGAGGACGCCATTACGTCGCTCGCAGGCGGGACAAAGACAATTCTGACATCGTCTGGTTTGAGCGCTGTCTCAACCGCGCTTTTGGCTTTCGTGCAATCAGGCGACCATATTTTGATGGTCGATACCGTTTATCAGCCAACGCGCACCTTTTGCGACAAGATGCTTTCGCGCCTCGGCGTCGAGACCACGTACTACGATCCGTTACTCGGAAGTAAAATCGGCGCGCTCGTGAAAGCCAATACACGATTGATCTTCGCCGAGAGTCCGGGCTCGCAAACGTTCGAAATGCAGGACATACCTGCAATGGCACAAATCGCGCGCGCAAAAAATATCTGGCTGCTAGCGGACAACACATGGGCCAGTCCGCTCTATTCGAAACCGCTCTCGCTTGGCGCAGACGTGTCGATCGAAGCCGCGACCAAATACATCGTCGGCCATGCCGATGCTTTGCTCGGTGCCGTAACGGCGGGCGCACGTGCAGCCAAATATCTCGACAATGCCAAAGAGGCACTCGGCACCTGCCCCGGCTCGGAAGAAACGTATCTGGCACTCAGAGGACTGCGCACGTTGCACGTCCGGCTCGCACACCACATGCGATCGGCGCTTGAGATGGCGCATTGGCTAGAAGACCGCCCAGAGGTCGCGCGCGTTTTGCATCCAGCACTCGAAAGCCATCCCGGTCATACAATCTGGAAACGCGACTTCACCGGCGCATCGGGCCTGTTCACGATTGTCCTCCACCCGGCGAGCGAGAAGGCCCTCGCCGCATTTCTCGATGGCCTTAAATTGTTCGGCATGGGCTACTCGTGGGGCGGGTACGAAAGCCTGATTATTCCCTTCGATCCGAAGCCCTACAGGACGGCCACAGGCTGGACGGCCACCGGCCCTGCCTTGCGGCTGCACATCGGGCTCGAGGATACCAAGGACCTTAAAGCCGACCTTGACGCCGCTTTTGCCCGGCTGAAGTCCGCCGCCTAGCGGGATTACCGCAGCCCATTTTGGCCGCGGCATAATTGCAACATACCATCGCGGAATAAGTGCCACCCGCAAGACGTTCTCCTCATAGCTCGCAAAGAGGACACCACGTGACGGAAGACGTTCGATCCAAAATGATCGAATTGTTACCGCGACTACGCAAGTTTGCGTATGCGCTTACGCGGAGCTTGGAGCAAGCGGACGACTTGGTGCAGGACACGTGTGAAAGGGCTTTGGCCCGGGCTGATCAATGGCAGCCAGGAACCAGGCTGGATAGTTGGATGTATAGAATTGCGCAGAACATTTGGTTTGACGCCGGCCGCAGCGCCAAGGTGCGCGGCGAGCAAGCGAGCGTGGATGATATCGCCGAACTTGAAGGCAGCGATGGCCGGACAGTCACGGAAAACCGCCTGACGCTCGCATCTGTATTCACTGCGATGGAAAAATTGCCGAACGATCAGCAGGTTCTGGTTGCTCTCGTATGCGTTGATGGTCTCTCTTACAAGGAAGCCGCCGAGACGCTTCAATTGCCGATTGGAACTGTGATGAGCCGCCTTTCGCGAGCGCGCCAAAGCATCGCATCAGCTCTGATGGAGCCGGCCCCAGCCGGGGTTGCCACAGTCCGGGAGGCCCACGGTGGATAGGATTTCTGACGAAGCATTGATGGCCTATGCCGATGAGGCGCTGCCTCAAGCGGAGATGCGCCGCTTGGCCGCTCTGGTCGCGCGAGATGCAGAACTCGCCGCGAGACTTAAGCCCTTTATCGTAACGCGCACAGCGTTACCGCAAATCTTCTCGGACGCGCACCTTGGGCCCATTCCAAGGCGCTTGCTAGATACCGTCATGTCGGCACCGATTGGCATTTCTAAGCGGCCGGTTGAAACGCCTGGCATTCTCGCGGGGCTGCGCAATTTGTTGTTCCCGGAAAGTTTGTCGTTCGGGCGCGCTGCTTTCGCATTGTGCGGCACCCTTCTGGTTGTCGCTGGCGCCGGATGGATGATGTCGCGCGCGGGACCACAAGGCGATGCTCCAGATTTGCTTGCAATGGAGAACGGCAAAACATTGGCACGCGGGGTTTTGGCGCGTGCGCTTGAGACGTCCCCCATGCTGCAACAAGTTGCAGCTGCCGATGGTATGACCGCGACACCTGTTGTGACTTTCAAAAATACGGACGGACAACTCTGCCGCCAATTTGAAGCCACTCGTTCCAAGACGGATGTCTTTTCCGGTTACGCCTGCCGCAACGATGCGGGCGATTGGCAGGTCGGCTTTCAGGGCACGGGACCGAGCCTTGTTCCCGGCGACGGCGCGAGCGGTGAAATTAGACCCGCAGACCGCCAATCGAACGCGGACCTCGACGTTGCAATAGACGCCATCATTTCGGGGGACGCGTTGGATTCTGAAAGTGAAAACTCTCTCATCTCCAATGGATGGAACTCGAAGGCTTTGAAGAAAAGTGACTGAATTCGAATATTTCTGTTGGCGCTAAAAGCACGCCAACCAATCTATTGACGGCCCACCACCGAGACCGCCTGACCCGCAACGGGCATATCGTGGAGGACGTCAAGCACCTGACGGCGTGAATTTCTTCACGCTCGTCGTGCAGCACGAGAGCTCGCTGCGCAAAGCAGTTCGGTACCCCGCTTCCGAAACTGATTGCGCAGCGAGTCTTGCTCTTAGCGTCTCGTCGGTTTTCCCTTAATCCAAACGCCGAACCGCAATTGACGCCATTGCGCGACGAATCTCACGTCGCGGCCGCCGATGCAAAATCGGGCGATATGAGCGCCGATTTCCGCACAGGAATTTTAATATAAATTGACGACTTGATTGCCTATTGCGAGGCCGGCCGGGCGAGCGCGCTTTCGGCGGTTGTCGGTGCGCCGACCGACATGCGCTTCGCCGCGTTGGTCCAAGGCAGGCTTGCTACGCCACCAATATCGTTACAGCGCTCGGGTGCTTTTGGCAGGCCTTCGCCGTAGATCGTATCGCGGCCCGGCTCGCCCAGATCCTGGAACGAAATCCGGCTCAACATTTCTTCTTTATCGACGACTCCTTTGCGTACCGCCGGCATTGCGGCGAGCAGTCCGGTAACAAACGGGGTCGCAAACGATGTTCCGGTTCGATAGCCTTGACGGCCATCGGGAAGTGCGGTCAGGACTTGAACGCCGGGGGCTGCGACATCGACATAGTCGCCGCGATTGGCATGAAGATAACTATTCAATTTCTTGCTGACGGCCGTGACGGCCACGACTTGCGGGTAAGCGGCTGGATAACTTGGCGGCGCATTTGGCCCTTGATTGCCGGCAGCCGCCACAAACACCATGCCCTTCGCTGCCATGGCGGCGATGGCTGATTCGATCTGATCGTTCCGCGGGCCGGAGAAACTCATGTTGACGATGTTGACGTTGCGCTTGTCCAACCATGCCAGTGCTTTCAAGACCGAGATGGTGTCGGCTGCGGCATTACCCTGAGCATCGGCCTTGAACGTGCTCGCCAGATAGAAATCCGCGTCGGGGATCAGCCCCGGGGTCGAGCTCGAAGCATTTCCGGCGAGCACGGACAGGACGGCCGTCCCGTGCCAGTCGCCACGCGCAATGGCCCCACTGCCGGAGAACTGTTCAAGACTGAATTTCCGCCCGGCAAATGCCGGATGAGAGACATCGAATGACGTATCGATAAGTCCGACGCGAACCCGGCGCGCGCACTGTTTGGTCGCGGGTTTCCAGGCCAAAAGTTGCCGTGCAAAGCAATCGCCGGCCGTGCAAGCGCCACCGCTATTGGAAGCATCTGCCACCGCCAAACCATCGCGTGCGGCAGCGGGAACTGGCCCATCCGCAGCCGGGATAATACGATAGACATGGTTCGGGCCAAACTGCGCCGAGGGAGCGGCTTGCTCCAAGAACTGAAGGGCTGCCGTTTCCGTCATGCCGGGCGGAACAATAAGACTGCTGACTGTCCCGCTTTCGCCCGGCGATCCGACCGACGACTTGGCTTTGAATCCGTTGGCCTCGGCGTGTTTTCGTTGTTCGGTCGATAGGTTCGTGGCGAGTATCTCATGTGGCCGGAACATGCTCTGTTCGAGCAACTCGAAGTCGGGGGCCCCGCGTCTAACCGCCGGAGCCTGCTTGCTACCGGCGGACTTTGACGCGGCTGGCTTCTTCGCATTGGCGGTGTTTTGGGACGCACTTGTTGAAGGCGCTGTGACTGGCTGAGGCTTGGCCTTTTCTGGCTTGCCAATCCTATCCAGCATTTCCATCACGGTCTTCGGCGGCTGCAACGGCTTCTCGTCGTCGTCGCCGTCGTCTCTCTCAAATTTGTTTTGGGTGGACTCTTTGCCGGTCTGTACCGGTTTTCCGGTAGCCGCTGTACCCGGTTTGTTGTTGATGCTGTCAGAACCGGGTTTCGCGCCATTGTTTGCGGGCGACTTATCATTGTCCTTATCCGAAGACTTATCTGAATCCTTGGCATCCTGCCGGCCGCCGGAATTGCCTTCATCTTTGTTGACAATGACCGGGTTGACAATGACCGGCGCTCCGCCGCCATACTGCTTGGCTCCAATAGACCGCCCGCGTCCGTCTTCCCGGCTCTCGGGTTGATCGGGCCGCGATTGCATGCGCTGCTGGTTTCGGGCTTCCCGTTCCATCTCGCGTTGCTGTTTACGGGCTTCCCGTTCTTGTTCTTTTTGCTGGCGGCGCATTTCGCGCTCTGCGTCACGAGATTCTTTTTGCCAATCATTATCGCGGCCACGATCACGCGCTTCGGCCGGAGCTACCCACGATGGCACGCCAAAAGGCGGAGCCGCGTTCGAGACGCCGAAGAAAGCGATAGCAATTAGCGAGAGACAGAAGCCAGACACAATTGAACCAGACACAATTGAACTAGACACGCTTCCGCGCCGCGCCAAACCGGGCTTACGGCGCAAATACCGGTTTGATGACTTGTCCCCTCGTCGCATCCCCTGCGCGCCCCACGTGATTTGTTGAACGGCACATTCGGCACCGGTCGCAAACACACTCCACCCCACGCTCCACTGTATACCCAATTACGTCACAATGATGCCTATTGCACCTGCGAGATGCATGATCGCCACAAGGTGTTGCGAGCAATCGACTAAATTCGATGTCACTCGGGTGAGCACAATAGAATCAACGAGTTGCAAGACGGTTTTTCAAAGCGGACTTTCCGGTAAGCTCGGGTTTGCGCCCAATCACGTCCGCGACGGGCGCCAGTCTTGGGTCTGTCTCATAAAACGCCGTATGAGCAAAACGCCAGCGACGCCGATACCGATCCCAAATCCAGCCCAAACGCCAGGCGCACCAAAGCCAAGCCCGAATCCAAACAGGGCACTGAGAGGTAAGGCAATCACCCAATAGGCAAAGAGCGACACGCGCGTTGGCCAGCGGTTGTCGAGAATGCCCCGCAGAGCGCCAAGGCTCACCGATTGCAAACCGTCGAACACCTGCATGATACCGACAGCAACAAACATGGCGGTCGCCGCCGCAATAATCGGTGGTTCGTTGACAAACGCGCCTGAAATCGGCTCGCCCCACAACACCATGATGAGCGTGAATGTCAGCATCCAAAGCGTGACGACGCCGACTCCAGCCAATCCGATCGCGCGAACGCGGTGCGTACGCACCTTCGCCGACCGCCTGTGCAATGCGAATTGAAACAGCCCCCGACATGCCAAGCGGCGCCATGTACACGAGTACTGCGACCGAGAACACAATCTGATTTGCAGCTAACGCCGTTGCGCCCAGCAATCCGATAAGTACGCCGGCGATCGCAACTGAGCTTCCTTCAGCCAAATATTGGATCGACATAGGATAGCCTTCGTGGGTCAATTCCGAATATCCGGACCTGTGCAATTTGATAGCTTCCCTAAATGGTCCCATGGACGAAGCATAACGCAGGAATAGAAGCATCAAGACAAAACCTCCTGCGAAGGCCCCAAGACTTGCCAATCCTGCACCAACCAATCCCAGTTTTGGAAATCCGAGATTGCCATAGATGAGCAGCCAGTTGAGAGGGACGTTCAGCACCACAGGAAGGAATGTTAGCATCGCGCCCGTCCAAGGCCGGCCGATCGAATCTAGAAATTGTTTAACGACCATCGTCAATGTGAAGGGTACCAGCAGCAACGACATTGCGATCCAGTAAAGTGGTATCGCCGCCATCACGTCGGCAGGCTGACCCGTAGATGGCAGCACATAAAGTAATGCCGTCATCGCCAATGCGCCGGCACTCCCACCGGCTAGTCCAATGACAAGTCCATGCCGGAGAATGCGATTGACGCGCTGCGTATCGCCTGCGCCGTAGGCATGCCCTGTCAGAACACCTACGGCGCCAACGAGCCCATAGAGGCCCGCGTAGAAGATGACGAGCACGCTTTGGGTCAACGACGCCGCCGCGAGCGGAATTGCGCCGAGCGGCCCGAGCATCACGCTGTCGATAACGCCGAGAAGGGAACCTCCAACGAGGCCGGCAACAACTGGGACCGCGAGCGCTATAAGCGCTGGAACTTCTGCCAGAACAGAGCCGCGAGGGCGCGCTGCCGGCACGAGACCCTGAGATTGTAGAGGATTTTGAAGCACGAAATCGTTCCTGTAGGCGTCGCGCCTGTTGAGGTCTTGCAGCCGCAGTTATCACTGACCGGGGCACTAAATTGTTCGCACCCGGCCGCTCCCTGCGCCAACCTTACCCACCCCGCGCCACGAGACAACACTTCATACCAACGCCAGCAATTTATGGGTCATTATCCGTGCCGGCAGCCCTCTCGCGCCGAGAGCCGTGCGCGGCTGTTTCGAATTTGGACGGTCCTTAATCAAGCACTCATATATTGCCGCCTTGTTTATGATTATTGTTTCGCTCTTACTCACGGAAAAAAAGGGATTTCTCTGCATATTGCAAGCATCGTTTCATTGGCTTGTGGACCTCCTCCGTGCGCATTTCCTCAAAAATCAACGCCGCTTTGTTCGCCGCTTTTGCGAGCGGCACGCTCGCTACCTTTGCGGTTTTGGAATCGACGATTAAGCCGCAGTTCGATGAGATCGAGCGCTCCTCGGCGCAGCTCAACCACAAGCGCGTGACAGATGCCTTTGAAGCCTTCACTGAGAAGCTCAAGACCGCGACCCAAGATTACGCATTTTGGGACGAAACCTACAGCTTCATGCAAGGCGAGAATACCGATGAGTTCATCGCCTCGAATCTCATGCCCGAATTCAAGGCCGTTGAAAATTTGGGCGTGAATGCACTCATCTTTCTTGACGCCAGCCACAAGGTCCGTTGGGGAGTTGCCTACGACCTTGAAACCCAAGAACCACTTGATGGCATCGTCAAAGAGATCGCGCACTTCAGCCGCAGTCATGCCTACATCGGCGGCTCGGAAGAGCAGGCCAAACGCGGCATCATCCGGACCTCTAAGGGTTTATTCCTCGTGGCAATCGCGCCGGCCTTGAAGAGCGATCGATCCGGCGACCCAATGGGCAAAGTCATCTCGGCAAAAATGCTTGACGTCGAGGCGGCCAAAGCAGCTGACCGGCGTCGACTTCACCCTGGAAGACTTGCCCCAGCCCGTCGACTTCGGGGCTCTGCCCGAAAACGTCGAACTCAAGACGCTGGATGACCGCATCCAAACGACGTCCGTCCTTCGCAGCGTTATCGCGCGGCCACTCGCATATCTCAAGGTGAACTCGCCGCGCGACGTGAGCAAAGCGGGAGCATCGGCAATACACTCCGCCATGATCATGATGATCGGCGCTGGACTTGCCGCACTTGTTGTTCTGTGGGCATTCCTCGAGCGCGTGATGGTTACGCGCATTACGGCTCTCAAGAGGCATTTTGCGACAGCCGGTAGCAGCGGAAAGATCAAGGCGGCCGCATTCGCTAATAGCAACGATGAACTCGGCGACTTGGCGCGGTCTTTCAATTCCATGGCAGAACAAGTAAACCAATCTGCGCGATGCATTGGCCGACAGCGCCTATATGTCAGGACTTTCGGAATGGGCCGCCGGCACGCTTCACAACGTGCGTAATGGCTTATCGCCGCTGACTGCCACGACGTGGCAAGTTCAGCAGCTTTTCGAAGGGGCTTGGCTCAAGAATATCGAGACCGCAGCGAAGGAACTTGCCGACAGCGAGACAACACCGGAGCGGCGCGAAAAGCTGAACACATTCCTCGTTGGCAGCGCACCGCGCTTTGTCGAGGCCGCGAAAAAAACAACGGATCTCACCGCAAATATCAATGAGGCCAGCCAATCCGTGATCGACATCGTCGCGGAATTCGAAAGCTATGCGCATCGCAAAACAAAGTTAGAACCGATCGATGTCCGGCCACTGATCGAAGCCGTTGCAAAGTCGACAATCGGACTTCAAACGGAACGAATAGAACTCGTTCTGCCGCAAACATCTGCGTTGATAACCGGAAACGAAGTGATCCTGCGTCAAATTATCTCGAATATTCTCGTCAATGCCGTCGAAGCGATGGAAAGCCAAAAGAACCGGCCTCGGATTGAATTCTCGATTGCCCCGAATGATAGCAATGCTGCATTCACGCGGATTGCGATTTCCGACAACGGCGAAGGCCTCGAAGCCGGTCGCCTCGAATCTATATTCCGGCGCGGCGTGAGCACCAGAACACGGCGCAACCGGCGGCCTTGGACTTCATTGGTGTGCCAACGCCGTCAAGGTCATGGGCGGAACCATCCACGCCGAGAGTGCCGGACCCGGTCTCGGCGCAACGATCATTCTCGAACCTTCCGAAATTCGAATCCAAACTCAAAGAGGCCGCTTGATGGCGAAAGAAGCTCCCCCCTCGTTTGCTCGTCGTCGATGATGATCTCGGCGTAATAGCCGCTTACCGGCTTGTCCTCGAGAAATCGACGGATCGCAGGACGGTGCAGGACATGTTCGGCCTCGACGCGCTTGAGAAAGAGCTGTTCGGCGCAACGCCTGTCGAAGAGCCGCAGTGGCGCATCACGTTCCTCGATCAAGGCATTGATGCCGTGAACGCGGTGCAATGGGCCAAGGAAGATGGCGATCCCTTTACCGCAATTTTCCTCGACGTGCGCATGCCGCCGGGTATCGATGGCTATGAAGTGGCCGAGCGGGTCCGCAAGATCGATCCAAACGTGCACATGGTGATCGTCACAGGATTTTCAGACTTCCATGTACGAGGACTTTCTTGAGGTGGCCGGTCCCGCCGATCGCCTCACCTATATGCCGAAACCCGTCTGGCCGGATCAGCTGCGCAGCGTTGCGCGCAGTTTGGCGACGAAGACCGGAAATATGATGCACTAAACAGAGCCGCGAAATCGCATATTCAATTAGACGTCGTGCCGGACCCAAACATTCGGCTCGACGTATCGTCCGACACCGGAGGCGATATCGACTTCAAGCGGCACAAGCGCGCCCTTAAACGGCACGCTGCCGGCCTGATCGAGATTGCCCCAAGTCCACGGCCGCCAGAATTCAATCGGCTGCTCGACCACCATCGACCGGTCGCAAACACTGATGACCTTGCCGCCGACGGCAACGTGGCTTCTGAGCCAAGGATCGTAGATGCGGCCGCGTTCGTCGCGCCAATCGACATATTGATCCATCGGAACGAAGGGATGCCGGCTTTTGGCGCTTGGCCGCACTGGCGCGATAACGCGCGAAAAATCGTGCATCGCGGCTAAGGCCCGCATGGTGTTGATCATGTCGCGCGCCAGACCTCTGTGGCGATGCTGCTCGGGAACCGAGATCGACAACGCGCTGACGGTATTGGCGCGTTTGGCATTCCGGTTCGAGGCGGTATCGACGACCCAGTCCCAACCTTCGCGCGGGAGATCCGCCAATTCCGGCACATGCAGCGGCACGCACATCCCGGTCGCAACCAGCTCGCCCGATTGCAAATCGATCATGCACAAATGGTATTCGGGAAACCTCTCGAGCAGCTCGTCGTAGTGCTCGTGATGCGCAGCCGTATAGTCGAGGAAGCTCAGTTCGTCCCAAGTCTCGTTCTCAAGCTCGACGGACGCCTCGAAATATTCGGGATGTTCGGCGCATGTCGTGACCGCGAACTGTTCGGCGGTCTCTTTGCGCGTGCGCGCGAGCAATTCACGCGACTGCGTAAACTTAAGATCTACAAGCTGAAGCATCGGTCCCCACGCGTGACACGCATTACAAGCGCTACGTAGGGTAACGATTAACACAATTTTAATGATAAACAATCCGAAACTAACCAATTTACTGCGTTAACTGAAAACCGCACAAAGCTCAAAATTTAATAGGTTGCATGCACGATTACGTTAACGGTTATCTCGTAATTCGGCACAAGTTCCTTTTATGTCCGGCAATCAATTCTTTCCGCCTACCGATTTGAATGCTGCCACGAGCGCCCTCGGGATAATGACCCGAGGCGTTCTCAATGGTCGGAGCGGCGATCGCGTGCTTTCCTAAAGCCGCCGTTTCGCCAATCAGTATGCAGAATAAACATTGCGCGTAGCACCATGAGCCGATGTACCGGCTTCATTTGGCGGCACCTGCCGTCCTGGAGTTCGTTGCGATGCGAAGTCCAGTATATTTGGCGATACCTAGACGCCGGCACAGCCCGCCCCGCGGCGCGATTTGCAAGAACGCCAGGATGGCTTCCCAATTACGAGGCTTGAACTGCGGCCCACTTCATAAGGCTGGACAAACAAGCGCTTGGCGATCCCGGCAGGATTCGAACCTGCGACCCCCTGCTTAGAAGGCAGGTGCTCTATCCAACTGAGCTACGGGATCGTATGCGACCGACTTAAACCCGCCCGCCATGAGTTTCGCATAGGCGCAAGGCCAGGAAAACACAAGAGTAGGGCCTTCAACCCTCGTTCTTTCGTTGATTGTGGCCAAGAGGCCGTGGCAGAAAGAGCGGCAGAGGGGCCAGCGCGGCGCTAGCACGTTACATAATTCCGGGGGAACTCAGAACCATGGCTGCGATGGGAACAACAAATGGCGACGCGCCAGGGCTACTCGACCGCGCACGCATTATCGCGACCGCCGGTTTTAACCGCTGGATGGTTCCGCCGGCAGCACTCTGCATTCATCTTTGCATCGGCATGGCCTATGGGTTTTCGGTTTTCTGGAAGCCGCTCCAAGGCGCCCTCGTTGGCGCTGACGGCAAGCCCCTGCCGAATGCTCGGCCGGTGCCGTCACATTCAGTGAGAAGGCGGCAGGAACGCTCAAGGCCCTGACCGCCACCGACTGCAACTGGAGCCAGTTCGATCTCGGCTGGATGTATACCTTCTTCTTCGTGCTGCTCGGTGTCTCCGCCGCCATCTGGGGCGGATGGCTTGAGCGCGCAGGCCCGCGCAAAGCGGGCGTCGTGTCGGCCTTGTGCTGGTGCGGCGGCCTTCTCATTTCGGCACTTGGCGTCATCTGGCATCAGCTCTGGATGCTCTGGATCGGCTCGGGCGTCATCGGCGGCATCGGACTTGGCCTCGGCTATATCTCTCCGGTTTCGACGCTGATCAAATGGTTCCCCGACCGGCGCGGCATGGCGACAGGCATGGCCATCATGGGCTTCGGCGGCGGCGCCATGCTCGGCTCGCCCTTGGCGACACTCCTCATGGATCAATTCAAGACGCCAACCGATCCTGGTGTCTGGCAAACGTTCGTCGCAATGGCCGCCATCTATTTCTTCTTCATGCTCATTGGTGCGTTTGCCTATCGCTTGCCGCCAGCTGGATGGAAGCCAGAAGGCTGGACACCGCCTGCGAATTCCAACGCCATGATCACGTCAAACCATGTGCACTTGAAGGACGCGCATAAGACATCTGCGTTCTGGATGCTCTGGATCGTGCTGTGCATGAACGTGTCGGCTGGCATCGGCATCATTGGCGCGGCCTCTCCCATGTTGCAGGAAACGTTCGGCGGCGCGCTCGTTGGCCAACCTGAACTCGGCTATCTCGATATGAAGAAAGATGCAGCACTTGCTGCGGCCGCTGCGGCGGTTGGCGCAGGCTTTGTCGGGCTGATCTCGCTGTTCAACATCTTCGGCCGCATTGCCTGGGCATCATCGTCCGACGCGTTGGGCCGCAAAGTAACCTACTTCATTTTCTTCACGCTCGGCGCCGCGCTCTATGTGCTCGCGTCACAATCGGCGGATTGGAAAATACTCGCCATATTCGTCGCCTCGTTCTGCGTCATTGCCTCGATGTATGGGGGCGGCTTTGCGACCATTCCAGCCTATCTTGCAGATATGTTCGGCACCCAATTCGTTGGCGCCATACATGGCCGCCTCCTCACCGCGTGGTCGACGGCTGGCATTCTCGGACCCGTTGTCGTCAATTATTTGCACGACACGCGCCAAGCAGCAGGCATTCCACCCGATCAGATTTATGGGCCGATCTTCTTCATTCTGGCCGGCATGCTGGGTGTTGGTTTTGTAGCAAACCTGCTCGTGCGCCCGGTCGATCACAAGTGGCACATGAGCGACGCCGACGTTGCAGCCGAGCAAGCAAAACTCAAAGCGGCAGGCGCGACGGCAACTTCGGGATCGTTCGGGATCGGCAAAGGCGGGCTTGACGCCAAGGCCCTGCCCTTCTGGCTGTTTGTTGGCATCCCGCTTGCCTGGGGCGTCTGGAAGACGGTGCAGAAGGCGATTGTGCTGTTTGTTTAGTGAAGGTGGCAGTTGGCACTAGGCAATTGGCAGTGTGAAGATCGCGCTACTGCCTATTGCCTAACGTCCTGCACGATCCCCGCATTCTCGTCGATCAACTCGCGGCCCGTCTTCCAAATATCGTTGCCGCCCGCCATGTCCGCGCGCACCTTGCGGATCCAGTCATCGGGCACGCCGGCCGGAGCGAAATACTTGGCGAACAATTGATCGGTCGCGGTACCTTTGGCGGCTTCAGGCACATCAAGCTCGTCTTTCGAAAAGAATTCTCTGAAGCTCACTTCATGGAACATGAATTGGGCATCTTCGGCCGCATGCCGGCGTCGCCCTTGAAGGTACACGGGCACGCACATCGAGGCGCAGCGCCGTCCAGATTGAACGACTGTTTCAAACTCATGCGTCGCGCCGATTTTGCGCAGCAACCGCACCACCCTTGCTCCATGATCGAGCGAACCGCCGGGCGATGAGAGGGTAAGGACGAACTTTCTTGCTGCACCCTTGTGGAGCTCAAAGGCTTCGGCGATCCGGCTTTCCATCGGCGCGTCGATCTGACCGCGCCAGCGCAAGTTGACGGTATCGTCCTCTGTCAACACGCGCACCTCGAGCTTGCCGACGCCCATGTAAAAGGCGTCAAGATTGCCGCGAGTTTGGACAGCAAGGACGGCAATGAGGAGAAGAACGGCGGCCCAGATCAAGCGATTGACAGTGCGGGAGGGCATTTAGTCAAGGTCTCCGGGATCGCTGGTATATGTTTAGGATTAGAAAAAACATTCCCTAATCCCTAGGGCCCAATCCCGTACTAAGTGCGTCCAACTTAATGCGTCCAAGTTCCGATACGGCCAAATTTGAAATTCTCGCCGTAGGATTTTTTGACCAGCTGGCGCGGCTTGGGTTCAACGACCGTGTAAGCGACACCCTGGCGGACAGCATATGCAATCGCCTCGTCTTTGCTCGCGAATTCCAGGCGCACCTGAGATTGCGTATCTGGCGAACTGGTCCACCCCATGAGCGGATCGATCTCACGCTTCGCCTCGGCATCGAACTCAAGCACCCATTCTTTGGTGCATGCTTCGCCAGATTGCATGGCGGTTTTAGCAGGCTTGAAGATGCGGGCGCTCATGATGGTCTCGTGATGGTCTCGCGCGGCAAACCGGATGAAACGGCACAAAAAACAATTGGTCGGGGCGACAGGATTTGAACCCACGACCCTCTGCTCCCAAAGCAGATGCTCTACCAGGCTGAGCTACGCCCCGACGATTGATAAGGCACGATATCGAGGTTTCGCAGCGTCTGGTCAAGACCTGATCCGGTCCCAACCAAGAATAGGGCCGAAACCGCGACAGTTACTGCGTTTGGGCCCGGCATAAAGGGGATGTTGTTAACGCGCGGGCGCACTCTCGAATAACTTATGACGCACCCTATCGCCGGCTTTGATGCCGAGACGCTCGGAAGCGCCGCCGGCAATTTCCAGCACCGCAGCAACATCGCCGCCCGACGAAATCACGCGCTCGGAGAGTGGTTCAGCGCGCACTTCGATGCGGTGAATGATGCCGTCGGCGCGAATAAACACCATGTCGAGCGTGACATACGTGTTGCGCATCCACATCGTGACTTGGAAGGAGCGGCCGTAGTTGAACAGCATGCCTTCGCTATCTTTGAGCTCCGTGCGGAACATGAGCCCCAGCGCCTTCTCTTCGTCCGTGTCGGCGCGCTCGATTGTGAATGTCACTGGCGCTCCACCGCCCGATTTTTCAATCGCGAGCTGGTCGGTTCGCATCTTGGCCAAGGCGGCCGGTGTGAATCGAAGATAAGCGGGCATCGCCGCCCATAAAACAAATACGAAAAGGGCCGCGCAACCCGCGGCCCCCTTCAAATTTCTTTTCAACGCTGATAACATGCGTCTCGGTCTAATTCTTTGACGGCAATCCAGTTGGAACGCCATCGGGACGAAGTTCAGCGGCCATGCATCCCTTGGAGCCGTAACCCCAACGAACCTGTACGATCTGACCCGGCCGAAGCTCAGTGAAGCCAAAGCGGCGTAGGGTTTCCATATGGCAGAAGATATCAGGCGTGCCCTCACCTTTTGTCAAGAAGCCGAAACCGCGAACGCGATTGAACCATTTGACGTAGGCGCGTTCCCAATCGCTTTCCGGCGTCACGATGACGTGTGTGCGCTGCGGGAGCTGAGAGGGATGAATTGCAGTGCTCTCATCCATGCTGAGGATGCGGAACGCTTGCATTCCCTTTGGCCGTTTCAGAACTTCACAGTGGACTCGCGCACCTTCATAGGCGGTTTGAAAACCGCCAGCCCTGAGGCACGTCACGTGAAGCAAAATATCGGGCAGCCCGTTGTCAGGTACAATGAATCCATATCCCTTGGATGCATCGAACCACTTTATCATTCCTGCGACCTCGAAAACTTCGAGACCAGCCTCATCCAAATGATCTATTTTACCATCGGTAATTAGATCAAAGTCCGGAAAGTCCGGACGCTTGGAGTCCCCCATTATTACACCCCGCTACTGGGTCTTGAACCAAGACAAAACGCTATGCACCTGCCGCCGAGGCACACGCAGAACCGGAAGAGCCCTCTTCAGTTCGACGCGCGCCGCTTTGACGAAGCGAAGCAGGCGAACAATAACATTGGTAAACGGCAGGGCTAGAGAGAAAATTTTGGCGCAGTCCACTCGAACGCGTAAACTAGCGTGAATCCACATTGCTTGATGACGCTAACTGCATGAATATTTTTGACTAAATTGGTTTTATTTTTCATCCCCAACTTCTCACAGAAAGTTTTGCAAAGCTGCCGTCTTCAACACCAATTAGGTCATTTCACCGCCTACGGACGCCTTGTAACTGATTCGATTTTTTCACCTGATTCTGCTAGCCAGACCGAACATCGGCGCTATTGCGCCGCACCAGGTTACCCACCGCTCATCCACCGCTGCATGACCCGTAATTTTGACAGGTTGTCGCAGGTGCACGCTGCTCGTTTTGATGATTACGTTTGCCTGTGGCTCACATGTCGCGCGCAGGCTTGTCTGCGATGAATTTTAAAGCTCAGCTCATGGCCGGTATTTGCCTGAATCCAAAAAGGAAAACACGAATGCGCTATCTGCACACCATGGTTCGGGTCACCGACCTCGACAAGAGTTTGGAATTCTATTGTACCAAACTTGGCTTGAAGGAAATTCGCCGCATAGAGAACAAGGCCGGCCGTTTCACGCTCGCTTTTCTTGCGGCTCCCGAGGATGAAGCGCGGGCGATCGCTGAAAAAGCACCGATGCTAGAGCTCACCTACAATTGGGATCCGGAGAATTACGGCACATCGCGAAATTTTGGCCACCTCGCCTTTGTCGTCGATGATATCTACGCCACGTGCGCGCGGTTGCAGAAAGCTGGCGTCACGATCAACCGGCCGCCCCGCGACGGATATATGGCTTTTGTCCGCTCGCCCGATCTCATCTCGGTCGAATTGCTGCAAAAGGGAAATCCGCTACCTCCGCAGGAGCCGTGGTCGTCGATGCCGAACATAGGGACGTGGTGAGCACCCTGGGCAAGGCTGCTACGTCGAAAAATGCAGCGAATGCCTCTAATATCGCTATTATCGGAGCGGGCCCCGCTGGGTTATTTGCCGCCGAGCGCCTTGCCGGTGCGGGTCATCGCGTGACCATCTACGAGCGCATGCCAAGTCCGGCACGCAAGTTTCTGATGGCGGGACGCGGCGGCCTCAATATCACCCACAGCGAACCGCTCGCCCATATGCTCGCCCGCTATGGAAAGGAGAGCTCACCCATCATTCAAGCTGTCGAAGCGCTTGCGCCCGCGCAACTCATCGATTGGGTTCACGGTCTCGGTATCGAGACGTTCACAGGCTCAAGCGGGCGCGTCTTCCCGAAGTCGATGAAATCGTCGCCACTGCTGCGCGCCTGGCTCAGAAGGTTGGCCAGCCTCGGCGTCACACTTGAAACACGCAGGACTTGGACCGGGTTTGCCAAGGCCGGCGCAATCTTCGTTGCTCGCGCCGATGGCACGATTGAAACAGTGACGGCCGATGCCACGTTGCTGGCGCTCGGCGGCGGCAGCTGGCCAAAGCTTGGCTCCGACGGCGCTTGGGTCAAAATACTTGGCGGCGCGGGCATTGCCGTCACGAAACTGGAAGCCTCTAACGCCGGCGTGCTGATCCCATGGTCTGAAACGGTGAAATCGCGCTTTCAAGGTATGCCCTTGAAACGCATCGCCGTCGAAGCCGGCGGGCGGCGCATCCGCGGCGAAGCCATCATTACGCGAGACGGATTGGAAGGTGGCGCAATCTACGCCCTGTCGCGCGAGATTAGAGACTGTATAAAAGTCGGTGCCCCGACCATCATGATCGATTTTCGCCCCGACATCGATATGGCGGGCCTCACCCAGCGCTTGGCGCAAGGCAATAGAAAAGACAGCCTCGCCAATGTGTTGCGTAAAACCGCCGGACTCAGTCCCGCCGCTGCCAGTCTTTTGCGCGAAGCGCATTCCGCGCCATCGCGAGAACCGGCCGCCTTGGCCGCTCAAATCAAATCGGTCCCTCTTCGTATCTCTAGAGTTGCTGGGCTCGAGCGCGCAATATCAACAGCTGGCGGCGTGTCGCTTGAGGCCATAGATGAGAACTTCATGTTGCGCTCCCTGCCGGGCGTGTTCGTCGCAGGAGAAATGCTGGACTGGGACGCCCCAACAGGAGGATATCTGCTTCAGGCCTCATTTTCGACGGCCGCCCGGGCCGCTGCGGGCCTCACCGATTGGCTTCGTCGGGAATGGCCCTCTAAAGACGGCGGCGCACCTTAGAAACAGCGCATTTCAAAATTACCCAATATGGCAAAATATTTCTTCTTTTTTATCCTGCAGAAATGAAATTCTATGTTTTTTTGTAAATTCACCTTTTTATTGGAATTATTTGCTATTATAATCCAGTCGAACCGGAGGTCTCGATGTCAGTCAGCGATAGGCTAGTGCCGTCACAGTCGGCACAGCAAGTGTATCCAAATGCTAGCGAGCGCGCCACTGCACTCAACGCAAAGCTCGGCGCGTGCGCATCGCTCGAAGAGCGGATTGGCATCATCGCGTCTCATGTCACTGGCCGCATCACATTCTCGACCAGCCTCGGCATCGAAGATCAAGCTGTCACACACGCCATTGCGTTGGCAGGCACAGACATCGACATCTTCACGCTCGACACGGGACGCCATTTCCCCGAAACCCTCGACACGATTTTCGAGACCGAAGCGCGTTATGGCATCAAGATTCGCGTCATGTTTCCGGACGCCGCCGAGGTCGAAGAGCTCGTTGCAAACGACGGCATTTATGGCTTCCGCTATTCGGTCGATGCCCGCAAGGCCTGCTGCGACATTCGCAAGGTGCGGCCTCTGAACCGCGCGCTAGCCGGCGCTGCAGGTTGGATTACCGGGCTGCGCCGCGAGCAATCTCAGGGTCGCGCGGTCGTGCCCTTCGCCGCCTATGATCCGGGACAAGATCTCATCAAACTCAACCCAATAGCCGACTGGACCCTGGCGCAACTGGAAGGCTATGTTGCCGCCAATAAAATCCCTATCAATCCGCTGCATGCCAAGGGCTTTCCGTCTATCGGCTGCCAGCCGTGCACGCGCGCCATTACGCCGGGTGAGGATATCCGGGCTGGCCGCTGGTGGTGGGAGAACGAAAACGGTAAGGAATGCGGGCTGCATGTCGAGCCGGCTAGCACAAATAACGACAATAAGGGACAGCGCTCATGAACGCGTCGCCGTCACACCTTGATCTGCTTGAAGCGGAAAGCATTCACATTTTCCGCGAGGCGGCGGCGCAGTTCCGCAAGCCCGTGCTGATGTATTCGATCGGCAAGGACTCGACTGTTCTGCTGCATCTCGCGCGCAAGGCGTTCTGGCCGCAAAAGCCGCCGTTTCCCCTGCTGCACGTCGATACGACTTGGAAATTCAAGGAAATGATCGCGTTTCGCGACAAGACGGTCAAGGACTTTGGCCTGGACCTCATCGTGCATATCAACGAGGACGGCATCAAGCGTGGCATCAACCCAGTCGACCATGCGCCGTCGATCCATACCGATGTTCTGAAGACGCAGGCCTTGAAGCAGGCGCTCGACAAGTACGGATTTGACGCGGCATTCGGCGGAGCGCGACGCGACGAAGAAGCGAGCCGCGCCAAGGAGCGTGTTTTCTCGTTCCGCGCCGCCGGTCATCGCTGGGACCCGCGCAAACAGCGCCCTGAGATGTGGCGTCTGCTCAACGGGCGGCTCGGAACCGGAGAAAGCGTTCGCGTATTCCCGCTGTCAAATTGGACGGAAAAAGACATCTGGCGCTACATCATTCGCGAAAAACTCGATGTGGTGCCGCTCTACTTCGCGGCCGAAAGACCGACCATCGTTCGCAACGGCCAGATTCTGATGGTGGACGACAACCGTCTGAAACCGAAGGCGGGCGAAGAAATCAAGATGCGCAAGATTCGCTTCCGCACACTCGGTTGCTATCCTTTAACGGCGGCAATCGATAGCGACGCGAGCGATATCGAGAGCGTCGTACTTGAAACATTGAATGCACAAACGTCGGAACGCCAGGGCCGCCTCATTGACCACGACCAAGCAGGCGCCATGGAAAAGAAAAAGCAGGAAGGCTACTTCTGATGACGGCTCTCGCTCTTGTTCCGAAATCCGAAGTCCGGCCCGTCGTCCAGCATACGCTGGAGCGCGATCTCAACGGCATTGTCCATCTCTTGACATGCGGTTCGGTCGATGACGGCAAATCGACTTTGATCGGCCGCCTGCTTTGGGATGCTTCCGATCTCTACGAGGATCAGCGCGAAAACGTGCGCAAATCCGGCCGAAAAGCCGCAGACTTCCGACCTTCCCGATTACTCGATGCTTCTCGACGGGCTCGTTGCCGAGCGCGAGCAAGGCATCACCATCGACATCGCCTGGAAGTATTTCGACACCGAGACGCGCCGTTTCGTCATCATCGATTTACCGGGCCACGAACAATACACGCGCAACATGGCATCCGGTGCGTCTCATGCCGACGTCGCAATTCTGCTGGTTGACGCACGCGCTGGCGTCAAGCGCCAAACCAAGCGCCACGCCGCCATTCTCGATCTCGTCGGCGTCAAACGCGTTGTATTGGCCGTCAACAAAATGGATCTCGCCGATTATTCGGAAGACGTGTTTCGCAAAATCGAAGCGGATTTCCGCACGCTGTGCTGGAAGTTCAGCTTCTGGGACGCGGTCGCTATTCCATTGTCAGCCGTTTACGGCGAGAACGTCGCCCGCAAGGCAACAACGATGCCGTGGTATCAGGGTCCGTATTTGCTTGAGCACCTGGAGAAGTCACCGAGCCACGGCACTGCATTCGAAGGCCCGTTCCGCTTGCCCGTGCAGACGGTTCTGCGTGACGGCGTCGATTTCCGCGGGCTCGCTGGCACCATCAGTTCCGGCTCCATCAAAGTCGGCGACGAAATCACCGACGTCTTGAGCGGGAAAAAAGCCAAAGTCGAGCGCATCGCCACGATGGACGGCGACCTCCCATCAGCCCAAGCAGGACAAGCAATTGCCCTGCAGCTCGATCACGATATCGACGTATCGCGCGGTGCCGTACTAGCGGCACCCGATTTAAAGCCGGTTGCAGCGCAGACTATCGAAGGCCGCTTCGTGTGGCTTTCGGAAACAGCATTCGATCCCCGTGCCGGTTACCTCCTGCGGACCGTAACAGACCTTATTCCCGTCTCGAACATCGAGATCAAAGCATTGCTCGATCTCGAAACCATGTCCTCGCATCCCGCTTCTCATTGCGGCGTCAACGACATTGCGATCGCCAAGATTTCGCTCGGACGCCCAGCTGCAATCGATCTCTTCGGCGACATTTCAGAGACCGGCACGCTCATGCTGGTCGATGCCATCACGGGCGCTTCGATAGCCGGTGGCGTGGCGACGAGCGTTACGGCCAAAGGCGAGCAGCATGGGGACGGCCACTTCATTCTCACGCGCGAAATGCTGGCCAACGGTTTGTGCAGAGACTTGTCACTGAGTTCAGTAGACCGCGAAGAATTCATGCGCCGCGCCAACGAAGCCGCAATTCTTCTGCGCGCGGCCGGCGTCTCGGTCGCCATCGAGCCGCCGCCGATGATCGACGACGGCATGGATCCCGGACTCTAGTATCTCATCTCGCTTGAGGACCATCATAATGCCGGAAGATTTTCTGCTCTACGTGGCAGTCGGCCTAGTTGCGCAAATGGTAGATGGCGCGATCGGCATGGCCTATGGTGTAGCGTCAAGCACCGTGCTGATGAGCATGGGGATTCCGCCGGCAACAGCAAGCGCCTGCGTTCATGCCGCCGAAACATTTACAACTGCCGCATCGGGCGCATCGCATTGGCGGCTTGGCAATATCGACAAAAAGCTTGTTTGGCGCCTCGCAGTTCCTGGCATGATTGGCGGCGCGGCCGGCGCGTATCTGCTTTCAAACATCGATGGCAATCTTATCAAACCCTATGTCGCCGGATACCTATTGTTGATGGGTTTTTTCATCGTGTGGAAAGCCGTCAAGACTCAGATTGGAAATTCCGATCCACCGGAGCGCGTCGCGCCGCTTGGACTGATTGGCGGCTTTCTGGATTCGATCGGCGGCGGCGGCTGGGGGCCGATTGTGACCTCGTCGCTGATCGGCCAAGGCACGACGCCGCGCTACGCGATCGGATCGGTCAATTTGGCGGAGTTCTTCGTTACTGCCGCGATTTCAGGCACCTTCTTCCTCACAATCGGCCTGGAACTCTGGCCCATTATTTCAGGACTGATCGTAGGCGGCGTCGTGGCGGCACCATTTGCTGCTTATGCGACAAAACACCTTCCCGACAAGGCTCTCATGATCATTGTCGGCTGTGTTGTCATCCTACTGAGCCTCAGAACGCTATTGAGTGCACTGCACGCATGATGAACGTTGCACGCACGCTCAATCTCCCGTACCCATTGCGGCAACCAGAAACGGTCGATCCCTAGCCACATGCTCGAAACACCCTTCTTTGACTTGTGGCCCATGATCGTGACCGGCGGATTTTTCGTCGGTTTCCTGGTCGGCATGACCGGCGTCGGCGCGGGTTCGCTCATGACGCCCTTCCTCATCACCCAAGTCGGCGTTCCACCAACCCTCGCGGTTGGCACGGATCTGCTGTTCGCCGGTTTGACCAAGGCGAGCGCCGCCGCGCGTCACCACAACTTTGGCAACGTCAACTGGCCGATCGTGCGCTGGCTGGCGGCCGGCAGCGTGCCGGGCGCAATCGCCATGCTGGCACTCTTGAGTTATCTCGATCCCGACATGGCGGCCATCGCCCGCATTATCAAAGCGGCGCTTGCAGGAGCGTTGGTCTTAAGTTCACTCGCCATTTTGCTCTACCCCGTTATCGCCAAGGACCGCATGAAAATGCTGTCCGAGACGGCCGACACACCTCCCCGTCCTTTTCCTACGATCCTGTTGGGGCTTGGACTTGGCTCGGTGGTCACTCTGACGTCGGTTGGTGCGGGCGCCATCGGCGTCGTGGTCTTGACCGCACTCTACCCGATGCTCGTTACGCGGCGTCTGGTCGGCACCGATATCGTGCACGCTATACCCTTGACGCTCGTTTCAGGAGCGGGACATGCCGGGATGGGCAACGTCGATCTGGTGCTGCTCGGTATGCTGTTAGCCGGATCTATTCCGGGCATTGCGCTTGGCTCGCGGCTGACCGGCAAACTGCCCGACTGGATCTTACGCATCGCACTTGCGACCGTGTTGATGTTTGCAGCGTACCAACTCTATATTAAAATCTAGCTGGCATTCGATCGGGATACGCCGGCCTTTCTCGCACTAGGCGAGCTTGATATCCGCGTGGAACTGATTGCCGGCTGTTGTTGCCTTCACGTAGCCTGCGCGCACACAAAAATCGCCGAAGCGCTCTCCGTCCTTGCGCGACTTGGCGTACGCCATAAAGATCGGCTCTAGCAATGCAACAATCTTCGCTTCACCAACATCCTGCGCATAGAGCTTAGATAGTCGCGAACCGTCGAATGCAGCGCCAAGATATAAGTTGTAAAGGCCAGGGTTGCGGCCAACGAAGCCTATCTCGGCCAGATAGGGCCGCGCGCAGCCGTTCGGGCATCCGGTCATCCGCATGACGATATCGTCGTTGCGCAGGCCAGCTTTGTCGAGGCTGTCTTCAAGCAGGGTGATGAGGCCCGGTAGGTAGCGTTCGCTTTCGGCCAGCGCCAAACCGCAGGTCGGCAGCGCCACGCAGGCCATCGCATTGGCCCTAAGGCGCGAGGAAACTTCGGTTGTAATACCGTGCTCTTTAAGGATGGCCTCGATCCTCGGCTTAGTTTTAGCCGAGACATTGGCGAGAATCACATTTTGGTTCGACGTGGCGATGAACTCGCAGAGCCCTTCTTCAGCAACGGCGCGCAAACCCTTGCGCAAGGACAAGCCCGGGCTGTCCTTGATGCGACCGTTCTCGACGAAGAGCGTCAGGTGCCAACTTTTGTCTTCGCCTTTTTTGGCGTCGAGGCTTTGGCGCCATCCGAGCGGGTCGGCGGTGCCGGAAAATTTAAAGGGTTTTGGCTTGCCGAGTTTGAAGCCCGCGCGTTTTTCGACCTCCGCGCGGAAGGCATCGAGCCCTCGGTCTTCAATCGTGTACTTGAGACGGGCGCGCGCGCGATTTTCGCGGTTTCCCCAGTCGCGCTGAACCGTCAGCACGCATTCGCCAACTTTGACAGCCTGCTCAGGCGTGCAGTAGCCGAGCATATCGGCCGTCCGCGGGAACGTGGTGAGATCGCCGTGCGTCATGCCCATGCCGCCGCCGACGGTGACATTCCACCCGGCGACCTCGCCCTTCTCGACGATGGCGATGTAGCCGAGGCAATGCGCAAAAATATCGACATCGTTGTCGGGCGGTACGGCCACGACGGTCTTGAATTTGCGCGGCAAATAATGGACGCCATAAAGTGGCTCGGTATCCTTCTTGGCAGTTCCCGATTTATCCTCGACCTTTTCGCCATCGAGCCAGATTTCGTGATAGGCGCCGGTCCTCGGCAGCAGATGCTCGCTGATGGCTTTGCCTAAATCGTAGGCCTGGCGGTGCGCCTTCGAGAGGTGCGGATTGGCCGCCGTCATCACGTTGCGATTGACGTCGCCGCAAGCAGCTAACGTATCGAGTGCCGCCTTGTTGATCGCCTGCATAGTACGGCGCAGGTTCGACTTGATGACGCCGTGATACTGGAATGTTTCGCGCGTGGTCAGCCGCAGCGTGCCATTGGCATAGGTTGACGCGATATCGTCGAGCGCAATCCATTGCTTGGCGGTCATTAACCCGCCCGGGATGCGCAAGCGCAGCATGAATGAAAAAGCCTTCTCGAGCTTCTTCTTTGCGCGCTCGCCGCGCACGTCGCGGTCGTCCTGAATGTAGGATCCGTGAAACTTGATCAGCTGATGATCGTCTTCGGAAATGTTGCCGGTGACAACATCCTGCAAGCCTTCAGCCAGAGTGCCGCGCAACTGCCGGCTGTTTTCCTTGATGATCTCGTTTCTGGCGCGTTTGTCGTCGGTCATTTTGATAGGGTCCGATTTTTATCCTAGGCGGCAACCGGCATTTGGCAACTGGCAATCGGAGTGGCGTAGTGTTTCGATTGCCGAGTGCCTATTGCCAAGTGCCAATCAATACACATCTCTCTGATAGCGTCCGGCTTTGCTCAGCTCTTTAAGCTTAGCGCGGCCTGCGTCTTCGTCGCCCTTAGCCGACTCGGCAAGGATTCTGACCAGCGTCGCATCAACGTCCTTGGCCATGCCTTTTTCGTCACCGCACACGTAGAGGTGCGCCCCATCCGCAACCCACTTTTGGATTTCTGCGCGCCGCTCCCAAAGCCGGTGCTGCACGTAGATCTTTTCCGGCTGATCGCGCGAGAAGGCAACGTCGATATTCGTCAAAACGCCAGCAGCAATATGATCTTGCCAATCGAGCTGGTACAGGAAGTCATTGGTGTAGTTGCGCTCGCCGAAGAACAACCAACTCTTACCCTTGGCGCCGAGCTCTGCACGCTCTTCGATGAACCCACGATAAGGTGCAACGCCCGTACCGGAGCCAATCATTATGATCGGCTTGTTGCCGTCTTCTGGCAATCGGAAGTGGCGGTTCGGCTTGACGTAGATGCGCGAGCGATCCCCCATCCTACGCCGGTCGGCGAAATAGCTCGACGCCACGCCTTTGCGCTTCTTGCCGTGAGACTCCCAGCGCACGGCGCCAACCAGCAAATGCGCTTCGCCTTGATGTGCTTTCAAACTGGAAGCAACCGAATAGAGCCGGCCTGGCAATGGCCGCAACAAACCGAGGAGCTGGTCGCCCGAAAGTTTTTCCGCGTAAGTTTCGTAGAGATCGACGAGCTGGCGGTCCGCCGCAAACTTCGCGTAGGCGTCGCCCTCGAGAAGTTTCTTCACGTCCGCGCGGCCTGTGAGTTTCGCATAATTCTCGACGGCGCCTTTGAAAGCGTCGTGACGTCGTAGCCCTTTTGCACTTTGAGTAGAAGGGCCGCGTCGGAACCAAGCCCGGCGGCGCGCAAGAGCTGATCGACAAGTTCGGGATCGTTTTCCGGCATAACTCCGATCGCGTCACCAGGCAGGTAAGTGAAACCCGGGTCTTCAAACGCAAGTTCAACGTGCCAGGTTTCGCGCGTCGATCCTGTACCGTTCAAATTCACGAGCGCTGATATTTCGGTTTCAAGCGGGTTCTCGGCGGAAAACTGCGGTTCGTCGTCGTCGGCCTGATAGCCGCCACCCTTGAAGTCAACGTGCACGACGGTGGCGCTGCTTGCGCCTGTGTCGGCTGGCGCAAGTTTGCCAAGCGCGCCATCGGTCCAGGCGGTAGCCTGTTTGGCGTAATCGAGATCGCAATCGACACGATCCGCGGCGCGCGTGCCGCCCAACGCTTCAAGGCGTGCGTCGATCTTTTTGCCGACTTCGCAGAACTGTGCATAGGCGGTGTCGCCGAGAGCAAGCACAGCAAAGCGCACGCCATCAAGGCGCGGCGCGGCATCGCTCATCAAGGCATTATAAAAATCAATGGCGCGGCTCGGCGGATCGCCCTCGCCCCACGTTGCGGCGAAGACGACGAGGTTCTTGGCTTTTGCCAACAGCGCCATGTCGGCGTCGGCCATGTCAAAAACCTTGGCATCGAGGCCATGCTTCTGCGCAACTTTCTTTGCTTTCAGGGCCAAAGATTCACAGTTGCCGCTTTCGCTGGCGTAAAGAATGGTTAAAGGCGCGCGGGGTTTCGCCGCTGCAACAGGTTGGGCCGCCCCACCTTGCGCCGCCTCAAAGCCCGCAAAAAAACCGGCCAGCCAACTGCGCTGCAGCGGCGTCGTCTTGGCCACTACCTTGTTCAACGCATCAATATCTTCCGGCGCGAACGGCGCGTTCTTAGGAAGCATAGGGATCGACGTCACTTAAATCTCCTTGGCGGCCACCTCGGCAACGCCCAATTTTCAGGGCAAGCAATCCAACATCGAAGGCTGCTTCACCTCATAGCTGCAAAGCACTGGTTTGTCCGCATTGGCCCGCGCGTTTCAAAGACGCGGTCTTAGCTACGGGATCTTCGCCCGATCAGGCCATATGACCGTTGCCCTGCATCACCGATTACCGGACACCAACCCAATGGAAACTTAGCATGAAATTCCATTCAAAACAATAAATACTAGATAAATAGGTATAATTTTCTATTTTTATATCACAAAAAGGATGTTTTTTACTTATCGACCTCCTGAGTTTGCCGGTCGATTTCCTGCTGTCCGCCGTCACTCCAGGAATGGTGCCCAATGATGGAAGCCGCATGGCCGTCTTGCATTCCAAGCCGCCGGTCGCGGCTGCTCTTGCGGTGCATCTGAAACCTCCCGATCATCAATGCAAATGATATAGAATTACACTTACCGCTCAAGCGTTTCTCACACGCAGTCGTGAGGCGAATTGAATTCTACCCATCATCGATTTGTGGTGTAATCAGTCTCGAAGCGGCGCGGTCTTGACAACATCAAACCGATACGCAGATTGGCGGGGCACAAGCAAAAATGTGCCTGTCCCAATTTCCCTCATCAAAGGGACGGGCCCTTGACGGGGTCTCGTAAAATTGTACGGCAGATTCTATAATCTATGGAGGAAACTATGAAGATCTGGTCGAAGCCTGAAGTTCGTGAGCAGGAAGTCGGTCTGGAAGTGACGAGCTACCTCCCCGCCGAGATCGACGTCATCTAAGCATGATGCTCTCGGACTCACGGCATGCGTGAGTTTCGGCGCGGCGGCCGGTGTTTCCATCGGCCGCCGTTGCCATTTTAGGACCGGGCCATTTCATAACCGGCATAAGTTCTCATCCGGTGCCGGCGCGCCGCTAACAGAAATCGTTATATGATCATCAAGATACTCGGGGCTGCTGCAGGCGGCGGCTTTCCGCAATGGAACTGCAACGGCCGGCATTCGGCCAACGTCCGGGCTGGCAAAAGCGGCTATCGCCCGCGCCTGCAATCGTCTCTCGCGGTGTCTGCTGACGGCGTCAACTGGGTGCTGCTCAATGCATCGCCGGATTTGCGCCAGCAAATCAACGACACGCCGGAATTGCACCCGTCGAAAGACGGGGGATTGCGCAATTCGCCGATCAAGGCCGTTGTCGTCACAAACGCCGACGTCGATCACATCACCGGCTTGATCAATTTGCGCGAAGGCCAGCCGTTCTCGATCTACGGCTCGGATCGCGTTTTGACAACGCTCAACTCCAATTCGATCTTCAATGTGTGCGCCCCCGATAAAGTTCCGCGCATCTCGCTGCCAATGGACAAACCGACAGCACTGACGGGTGCCGGCGTCGATCTGGGGCTGACCATCGAAGCCTTCGCGGTTCCCGGCAAGATCGCACTGTTCCTGGAAAAAGGCGGCGCCAATGGCAATTATGGCAGCCGCGACGGCGATACCATCGGCTTGCAGGTCACGGCGGCCGCGACCGGCAAATCGTTCTTCTACATTCCTGGATGCGCTGAGGTTGACCCGCCTCTCGCCGCCCGCATCAAAGGGGCCGGCGTGATTTTCCTCGATGGCACGCTCTTTACCGACGACGAAATGGTGGCCCAGGGTCTGTCTCAAAAAACCGGCCAGCGCATGGGCCACATTTCGATTTCAGGCCCAAATGGATCCATCGAGGCCTTGAAGCCGTTGACGATTGCGCGACGCATTTACGTCCACATCAACAATTCCAATCCTGTACTGGACGAAAATTCTGAAGCCCGTAAAGTCGTGGAAAATGCGGGCTGGGAAGTCGGTTACGATGGTATGGAGGTCAGGCTATGAACCCCTTAAGCCTAGAAAAGAAAACGTCCGAGCTGCGCGGTAACGAACCGCCAATGAGCGTCGCCGAATTTGAAGCCGAGATCCGCGCCGTCGGCCCGGAGCGCTATCATGACCTGCATCCGTTTCATCACATGCTGCACGGCGGCAAGCTGAACAAGGGGCAGGTGCAGGCCTGGGCACTGAACCGATATTGCTATCAGGCGGCCGTGCCGCGCAAGGACGCGGCCTTCATCAGCCGCGTGCACGATCGCGAATTGCGCCGCGAGTGGACGCATCGCGTGCTCGACCACGATGGTCAACCGCCGGATGAGATTGGCGGCATCGAGCGCTGGCTGTTGCTGACCGACGGCCTGGGCCTTGACCGCGAATACGTCATCTCGCGCCGCGGCGCGCTGCCGGCAACCGTGTTCGCCGTTGAAGCGTATGTGACGTTCGTGCGCGAACAGCCGCTGACGGTCGCCGTCGCGTCATCCTTGACGGAGCTCTTTGCGCCGAAGATCCACAAAGAACGCATCATCGGCATGTTGGAGGGCTACAAATTCATCAACGATGACGTACTGGCCTACTTCAAGCGCCGCCTGACTCAAGCCCCGCGCGACGCCGATTTCGCACTTCAATACGTTCTGAAGAACGCCAAGACTCGTGACGAACAGGAAGCCTGTGTTGAAGCCGTGCGCTTTAAGTGCAACGTTCTTTGGGTGCAGCAAGACGCGCTCTATAACGCCTACGTTGCCGGCAACATCCCGCCCGGCGCTTTCCGTCCGGAGACTTGAAATGGCCGCGTCCGTGCAGCGCACCCGAACGATCATCAGCGCGGCTTCCATACCAGGATTGCCGCACCATATTAAGTTGCGTCATGATCCGGGCCGCGGGCGCTGGCACGTCCTCGCTCCAGAGCGCGTCTTTGAACCTGACGCCATTGCTGTCGAAATCTTGAAGCGATGTGATGACCAAAGAACGGTGCAAAGCATCGCTGACGAACTGGCGAAAGACTACAACGCGCCTGTCGAGAACATCATAGCCGACGTGATCTCGATGCTGCAGGAATTGGCCGACAAGGGCGTCGTCAAGGCCTAAGTTACTGAGACGTGGCCTGAAAGAACGAAGGGTAGAGCTAAATGAATGAAATTGCGCCCCTCGAGCATTTTGCAGAGGCTCCTGTCGAAGCCGCGTGCAGCCGCGCTCCGATCGGTCTCTTGGCGGAGCTGACACATCGTTGCCCGCTGCAATGCCCTTACTGCTCGAACCCGCTTGAACTCGATCGCGTCAGTCAAGAGCTGACGACGGCCGAATGGCAGGACATCATGCGCCAGGCGGCTGATCTCGGCATTCTCCAGATCCATCTTTCAGGCGGCGAACCAACCGTCCGCAAGGATCTCGAAGACATCGTCGAAGTCGCAGCCAAAGCCGGGCTTTACACAAACCTCATTACTGCCGGCGTGACGCTGACTCGCGACCGCTTGAAGAAATTGAAAGACCTCGGCCTCGATCACGTCCAGCTGTCGATCCAAGACGTCAACGAAGCCAACGCTGAAAAAATTTCAGCTTACAAAAATGGCCTCGCCAAGAAACGCGAACTCGGCAAGTGGGTGCGCGAGTTCGACATGCCGTTGACCATCAACGCGCCCATCCACCGCCACAACATCGAGAACTTGCCAGCCATTATCGACTTCGCCGTTGAGATGGGTGCGGGCCGGCTCGAAGTGGCGCACATCCAGTATTATGCTTGGGCCTTAAAGAACCGCGCAGCCCTCATGCCGTCGCGCGCACAGGTTTATAAGACGAGCGAGATTGTCGAAGAGGCCAAGGTGCGCCTCAAAGGCATCCTAGTGTTCGACTTCGTCGTACCCGACTATTACGCCAAGACGCCGAAACCCTGCATGGGTGGCTGGGGCCGGGGCATCATGAACATCAACCCTTCAGGCAAAGTGCTGCCCTGCCATGCCGCCGAGAGCGTGCCGGGCCTTGAGTTCGATAACGTCAAGACGAAGCGTCTTGCCGACATCTGGCTCCAAGGCCAAGCCTTCCAGATGTATCGCGGCACCAGCTGGATGAAGGAGCCGTGTAAGGGCTGCCCACGGGCCGAAATCGACTTCGGCGGCTGCCGCTGCCAAGCCATGGCGTTCACGGGCGACCCGGCGAACACGGACCCGGCTTGTAAGTTTTCGCCCCACCACGCCGCATTTGTGGCGGCGGCGGAAGCCGAAAGCGGCGTTAAGAACCCGCCAAACTTCGTCTACCGCCGGTTGGGCGGTGCAAAGGGCGGCTCAGTGAGCGGCGCAGAGGCCACAGAGGCCGAATAAGGCACATCGCTGAACGTGCGCCGGTCTTTACCCAATCTTGACCAAGCGCAAGTTTGAGGGTGGGGGCAGAAGTGTTTCCACTCAGGTGCGGCATTTGGTTCAGCGGCCATTCAGAAAAAGACTGCCAAAATTCCCCGGCTAGTTTAAAACACGGTGCGTTTAACTACGCGCCAGGGCTGGCGAAACGGAGAGGAAACACAAGAATGCGTAAGATCGTTCTGGCGGTCGCAATGATCGCTGCAATGCCGGTAGCTGCTTTGGCCGCTGACGCCGAAGCAGGCAAGACTGTTTTCAATAAGTGCAAGGCTTGCCATCAGATCGGCGAAGGCGCCAAAAACGCCGTCGGTCCTAACCTGACCGGCATCATCGGCCGCAAAAGCGCTTCTATGGAAGGCTTCACCTATTCCGAAGCGATGAAGGCTTCGGGCAAGACCTGGGACGAAGCATCGCTTAAAGAGTATCTCACTGACCCAAAGAAAGCCGTTCCCGGCAACAAGATGGTCTTCATGGGCCTGAAGGACGCTGCCGATCTCGACAACGTCATCGAGTATCTCAAGACCGCGAAGTAATTTTCGCGCTACTTCTTGGATGACTAAGAATTCTGCGTCGCGAGGATCAACCCTCGCGGCGCTTTTTATTTTTTGAAACGCGCCTGCTGTCCATCTCCAAAACATCATGCGTATCGATGGCGTCAATTAAAGTCTGCAACCGCTGGCCGTTTAATACGAGATCAGGTGCGACGTCATTGAGCGGAATCAACACGAAACCGCGCGCGGCAATCAAGGGATGCGGCACGATGAGATCAGGCTCGCTGATGATTTGGTCGCGATATGTCAGGATATCGACGTCTATCAGGCGCGGACCCCACTTTTGTTTGCGCTCGCGGCCCATGTCGTTTTCCACATCTAGGCAGCGTTTGAGCAATTCGCGTGCGCTCAAATCCGTTTGGACCGTCGCACACGCATTTACAAACCAGTCCTGATCGGCAACGCCCCAGGGCGAAGAGCGATAATTGCGCGAGCGGGCAACGAGTTTGACGCGCTCGTCCGCAGTCAACAGCGCAATCGCACGGTCTATGTTGGCAACCTTGTCGCCAATGTTCGAACCAAGCCCAATGGACGCATCGAAATTACGAACGGGCTTAGCTGGCCGCTTTGACATCGGCTTTTACCCGCATCAGCTCTAATTCAATCATACTTAATATACGAGAAGCGCAAATCGCCGGCAGGCGTGCCTTCGAGGCCCTTACCTTCCTTGCCAGGCTGCCAATACACGACCTCCTCGATCTTCTTCGCGAGTTCCAGATCCTTGGATGTGATGCCTTTGGCCGAATGAGTTATCAGGCGAACCTCAACCCAAGCATAGGATGCGGTGATATCCGGGTGGTGCCACGCTGCCTCCGCCAAATGCCCAACGGTATTAATCACCATCAGCGTCCCCTTCCAACTCGACGTCTTATAAGTGCGCCGGACCCAGCCGTCCTCCAGGCGCCACTCGGGCAAATTGGCCTTGAGCCACGCGTTAACGTCCGCTTCTCCAATCGGTTTTTCGCGCTCGGCGCTCATCGCATCCTCGTTTTGGCTAGCTGGACATTCGGTTGGAATGACCCTAACTCCGCTGTGATACAGAGTACAATCCATTCCCGCCGCCGAAAAGGATCCGAGATCCCGTGACCCAGAAGAGCCCGTCCCCCGCTGGAGTGCGCGTGACAGCTCCCGCGCGTCTGCATCTCGGATTCCTCGATCTCAACGGTTCGCTCGGCCGCCGCTTCGGCAGCATTGGTCTGGCCCTGGACAAGCCCGAAACGCGCATCCTGATTACACGCACCCAGGACTTCTCAGCCAGCGGCCCAGACAGCGACAGAGCCCTGAAGCTTCTGCAGAAATATACCGTTGCCCGGGCCACAAGCGCCTATTCAGCGATCGTTGAGGAGGCGATACCCGCCCATGCCGGCCTCGGTTCCGGAACCCAGCTGGCCCTGGCGATCGGAGCGGGAACGGCACACCTCGAAGGTCACGCGCTGACCGCCTATGGCCTCGCCCAGCTTGGCGAGCGCGGCGCCCGCTCCGGGATTGGACTTGCTGCATTCACAGGCGGCGGGTTCCTCGTCGATGGCGGCAAGGGTGTCCGCGACAGCGCCCCGCCGCTCACGGTACGCGCCGAATTTCCATCTGATTGGCGGGTCTTGATGATCCTGGACCGGACGCGCGCGGGCGTCTCCGGTGATGCCGAGACCCAGGCTTTCAAGGCACTCCCGCCTTTTCCAGATGCCGCCGCGGCACACATTTGCCGCCTCGTACTCATGAAGTTAATCCCCGGCGTCAAGGAAGCAGACTTGACGGCATTCGGCTCTGCAATATCGGAGATTCAAGAGATCGTCGGCGGTCACTTCGCCAATGAGCAAGGCGGCAGTCCTTGGTCGAGCCCCGCCGTCGGCCGGTTAGCAAACCGCATGCGCGACATGGGCGCAACGGGCATTGGCCAGAGTTCCTGGGGACCTACAGGCTTCGCCTTTGTCGCTAGCCAGGAAGCGGCAGAACGCCTCTATCATTCTTTAGTCGGAGACGCTAAAGCGGACGGGCTCGAAATCATTATTGCCCAAGGTCGCAACTCAGGCGCCCGCATCGGTCCGGCTTAATCACCAAAAGAATTGGAGAATCAGAACGTTATGAGCGAAGCTACGCCCATTCTGCACATGCTCGACCCGCGCAAGCACGTCAGTCCCTTCGACGTGAACATGGCGGCTGATGCCGGCTTCAAGGTCATCGTCCCCTACACGAACGTCGAAGTCGCGGATGTAACGCCGCTCATCCAGGACGCTATCTTTTCCCGGCCGCCGAACTATGGCGTGCGCACCGGCTTCTTTATGGGCGGCAAGGACGCGCTCATAGCGCTTGATATGATCGACGCTGCCAAAAAGGCGATGGTGCCGCCGTTCGAATGCTCGGTGTTTGCTGATCCCGCCGGATCGTTCACGACCGCCGCCGCCATGGTCGCCTGCGTTGAGCGGCAATTGAAACAGAAATTCGGCCGCAACTGGAAAGGCGTCAAGGTTGCCGTGTTCGGCGCAACCGGCGTCGTCGGCTTTGCCTCGTCAATTATCGCGGCGCTTGAAGGCGCGGATGTGCGGCTCGTCGCCCATCGCGGCGTAGACCGCGTCATCAAGAGTGCGGCGGTCTCGAAAGAGCGCTTTGGCGTCGATCTCGAACCGGTTGCGGGCGAAACAGCCGAACAGAAGGCTGACATCATAGCCAACGCTGAAGTTATCTTCGCCGCCGCTGCGGCCGGCGTTCAGGTCGTCTCGAAAGAGCACAAGGCCCTGGCAAAGAACCTGATCGTCATCGCCGACGTCAACGCCGTGCCGCCTGCAGGTGTCGAAGGACTTGAACTCTTCATGGACGGCGCACCGCTACCCGGCTGCAACGCCCTGGGTGTTGGCGCGCTTGCCATCGGCGACATCAAATACAAATGCGAAAGTGGTTTGTTCAAGCAGATGCTTTCGTCCGACAAGCCCGTGGCCTACGACTTCCGCCACGCCTACGACTATTGCAAGAAACTGACGGGGCTCGCATAAGCGTGTGACCGGCCAAACGATCCTGATCGCAGCGTTTTCCGGGCGGGCTCTCGCAGAGTCCGCCCGTCGCGCAGGTTACGTGCCGCTGGTCGTTGACGCCTTCGGCGATATGGATACGCGCGCGGCGGCATTTCTCTATGCGGGTTTGCCAACCGCCGTCCGGCAGGGCTTTGAAGCCAAAACTCTCTTTGCGGCCCTCGACGGACTTGTCGATTGTGCGCCATCGCCTCCAGTTGGCATTGTGTTGGGATCGGGATTTGAGGATCGCCCGAAGCTGATCGCAAGCTTGGACGCGCGTTACGGGATCTTGGGCTCAAAAGCAGATCTCGTCCGGGAGGTCAAAGATCCGGCCGCGTTTTTCCCGTTATTGAGGTCGATTGGAATCGCTCATCCAGAAACACTGCTGACGCCACCTGAAAATCCGCAAGGGTGGATCGCCAAGCGGATCGGCGGCGCGGGTGGGGCGCATATCCGCGAACTCCAAAATCTCTCGAAGCCTCCAGAGAAGTATTACTTTCAGCGCCGGATCGAAGGCACGCCGATGTCCGTCTTTGCCGTCTCATGTAAGGGCGGCGTTGCCTTGGAGCTTTCGCGCCAATGGACCGCGCCATCTTCGCGCAAGCCGTTCCGCTACGGCGGTGCCGTCATCACCGAATACGCCGATACGCCTGCCGAACAGAAAATGGTTTCAGCCGCGGCGACGCTGATCGAACTCCTCGATCCCGTCGGGCTCGTTTCGTTCGATTTCCTGATTGAAGGCGACACGCCATATCTCCTCGAAGTCAATCCGCGCCCCGGCGCAACGCTCGATATCTTCGACGACGTTGGCGGCAATCTGTTCCGCGCGCACGTCGAAGCAAGCCTCGGCAACGAACTCTGGCAGACGCGCGATCTCCCAACCGCGCAGTCGCGCGCGTCTGCAATCCTTTACGCGGACAACGGCTCGCTGACGGCCGGCGAAGTCGACTGGCCGGAATGGACGGCCGATAGACCCATGCCCGGCACCTCCATTCCTGGGGAAACCCCAATTGCAACGGTTTTCGCTGACGGTGCCAACGCCGATGAGGCGGAACACCTCGCCCGGACGCGCCTTTCAACCCTTGCGGACCTCGTTTACACAGCATCACAAAAGACTTGAAGGAGAGCACTCATGCACACCCCACATCCGAGCGTTTCTAAGCTCGCTACAAAAATCGTCGATCAGATCGCGGCCGATGCCGTGGCACTGCGCGTTGGCGTCTCAACGGGAAGCCAGGGCGAACGCATGATCGATCTCGGAGCCGCCTCGCTCGGATGCCTCGAAGCTGGCCGCCGTCTCGGCGAAGTGTGCATGGGCGGGCTTGGCACGGTGCAGCTGACGACATCTTCACCTCTCGCCAAATGGCCGCTCGGCGTCGTCGTGCATTCCACAAATCCGGTGATCTCGTGTCTTGGTTCGCAGTACGCCGGATGGACCATCACGGACGACGCGTCCGGTTTCTTTGCGCTCGGATCGGGCCCAGCGCGTGCTCTTTCACGCGTTGAAGACCTCTATAAGGAGCTCGGTTATACAGATAAATCGGATCAAACCGCGCTTGTCATTGAAGGCGACAAGGCCCCGCCCCCGGCCGTCATCACCAAGGTTGCAGAGGCGTGCGGCGTGAAGCCGTCGGGTCTCACAATCCTCTTTGCACCAACCTGGAGCTTAGCTGGAACTGTACAGATCGCGGCCCGCGTGCTCGAAGTCGCAATTCACAAAGCACATACGCTGCACTTTCCCCTCGAGAACATCGTTGACGGCACCGGCACCTGCCCGATAGCGCCGCCCTTCCCAGATTTCGTCAAGGCCATGGGCCGCACGAATGACGCCATCATATACGGCGGACGCATCCATCTCTTCGTCAAAGGCTCGGATGCGGATGCCAAGAAGCTCGCGGACGGGCTGCCCTCGTCAGGTTCAAGCGCTTATGGCAAGCCGTTCGCGGATATCTTCTCGGAAGTGAACGGCGACTTCTACAAGATCGATCCAATGCTGTTCTCGCCCGCCCAGGTCACGGTTTCAAATATGGATACGGGCGCCTCGTTCCATGCCGGAAAGCTGGCCCCGGAGATCGTCGATGCGAGTTTTAGATAAAGAATTGACCGGCGAACGCGCCGCAACGCCCCCCTCCCCTCGACGGGGAGGGGCTGGGGGTGGGGTGGAGAGCTTGGCGGAATGTCAGAACGCTGTGATCGCCCGCCATGATGCGATGCCACTTTCAGATGACAACGCTTTGGATACCCCCCCCACCCCTAACCCCTCCCCGCAAGGGGGAGGGGAACCCCAGGCCGGCGTCACTGAAGGAACACGCGAGACGCTCTCACGCCCCAATGGCACAGGCCTCCACTTTGGACTTCTCATCGAAGAGGGGCGCGGAGAATGGCACGCGCGGCGCATCGTCAGATCGCTTGAGGAGATGGGCGCGCGGGTCACTGTTTCGTCGCTCCCGCATTGCGCGTTCGATACTGGCCTCAAAAGCGGCATCGATATTCCGGGCTTTGGCGGCGAACTACCCGACGGCGTGTTCGTGCGCTCGATTTCAGCGGGAACGCTCGAACAGATCACATTCCGTTTGGGCCTGCTGCACGCGTTGCGCGAAAGTGGCGTGCGCGTTTGGAACGATGCCCGTGTTATCGAGCGCTGCGTGGATAAATCGCAAACCACGTTCCTGTTGCATAAAGCGGGCATTCCGACGCCGCGCACCCGCGTGGTTGAGACCGAAGCGCATGCGCGAGAATACACTCAAGAACTTGACCGCACTCTCGTCATGAAGCCGCTTTTTGGCAGTCAAGGCAAAGGCATTGGCCGCATCGCATCTGCCACCGAGTTGCCAGCGGGAGAAACCGTCGATCATATCTATTACATGCAGGATTTCGTGCCTCCCTCGGACGACGTGTTTGAAGATTGGCGGGTGCTCGCCTCACGTCACCGCGTCATTGCCGCCATGACCCGGCGCGGGAAACACTGGGTCACCAACATTCATCAAGGTGGTGAAGCTAAATCCCATGTGCCCTGCGCGGAAATGACCGCGATCTCCATGGCCGCCATGCGCGCGATCGACGCCGATTATGCAGGCATTGACCTCATTCGCACCGCTGGCGGCCAATTGCAGGTGCTGGAAGTCAATTCGAATCCGGCCTGGCGCGGCCTGCAGAGTGTCGCCGGTATCAACATCGCGGAAGCCATCGCCGAGGATTTTCTCACGACTGTTCTGCAGCATCGCGCCGGCATGAAAGCTGGCCTATGAACGGTGCGCGGACGGCAGAGGAAATTTCTGCGGCCTTCGTCACAGCTTGCCGCGCCGAATTGCAGGCCCTCAAGCCCGGCAACGTTCACGTCTATTCCGCCGGCCACGGCATGGACATTCACCACTTCGAGCGCGCCGCCGACGCGGCCGCACCCTGGATCGCTGAACCCTCTCTCAAAGTTGGGGCGCGCATTCTACGCGCGACGGAAGCAAGCTTCGGCGTGACCGGCGTCAATACCAATCTTGGCATCGTGCTGCTCTGCGCGCCGCTCGCCAAGGCCGCTGCCGAAGTTGATGCCGGCACGGGGCTGCGCCGCCGCCTTGCGGTCATTCTATCGATGCTCGACGAGGACGACGCCGACAATGCCTTTGCAGCGATCCGCCTCGCAAACCCGGCGGGCCTCGGCAAAGTCGATAAGGGCGACGTCTCGTCGTCGAACCCGCGCCTGACCCTGATCGAGGCGATGCATCTGGCCAAAGACCGGGACCGGATCGCCAATGCCTACGTCACAGCATTTGAGGACATTTTCGATTTTGCTCTCCCCGTGCTGACCGATGCCCGTGCCGCAACCGGCGATTTCAACCTCGCGGTATCGACCCTGCACATGGCTTTGCTCGCGGAGTTCGAGGATAGCCATATTGCCCGCAAGCATGGCCCTGCCGCCGCCCGTTCGGTACGCGAGAGTGCCCTGGAACTGCAAACTTATTGGCGGCCGGTGGTCACACCCAAGTCCTTTGAACACTTGAGAGATTTCGACGTAAAATTGAAGGAATTGGGCCTCAATCCGGGCACAACGGCCGACTTTGTTGTTGCAACCATTTTTTGCGGCCTATTGTCCGGGCGGAAACCCGCCTGATCGGTGCCGATTGCCTACTTAAGTACTTGTCGAGTGAGGCCCCGTAGGGCTAATACATGCCGGTGCTCGAAAGGCACGGAACTATCCAGCCGGTCTATCCGGGGGCGCTTGCCGCTCGGCATGGGTACAAGGATAGATATAGCAGGAGCTAAACTGGCGAAGTCCCGGCATTCGACGGGGGAGCGTTGGTGCTCGTAGTGTTCAATTCGTGGGAGGAACCCCCCTAATGGCCAAAATCAATAAAGTAATGATCGGCGAATTGCTCGTCGGCGACGGCAATGAAGTTGCGCACATCGACCTCATCGTCGGTCCGCGCGGTTCGGCTGCCGAAACTGCATTCTGCAACTCGCTGACCAACAACAAGGACGGCTTCACGTCGCTCCTCGCCGTCATCGCTCCGAACCTCGCCTGCAAGCCAAACACCATTCTGTACAACAAGGTCACCATCAAGGACGCCCGTCAGGCCGTTCAGATGTTCGGACCCGCACAGTATGGCGTTGCCAAGGCTATCCAGGACTTGGTTGCCGAAGGCGTTATCCCCGCTGCTGAAGCTGACGACGTATTTGTCTGCGTCGGCGTATTCATCCACTGGGAAGCGGCCGACGACGCCAAGATCCAGGACTACAACTATCGCGCAACGAAGGAAGCTCTGGCACGCGCCGTGGCTGGTAAGCCAACCGCTGCTGAAGCAACCGCTCAGCGCAACTCGGTCGCCCATCCTTTCGCTGCTAAGACTTGAAGCGGGCACCGTCCACAGCAGGATAATGCCGCCGCACCCGCAAGTACGGCGAAATACGACAATGCCCCCGCAATGAGCGGGGGTCTGCTGCAGCGATTGGGTAGACTGCTTTCAGGCCGTTACAGCGGCTAAACTTCGGCAGTTCGACTTGGCAGGAAGTTCCTGCCCAGCCTGGCTATGCCAAAGGTTGGCCCAAAGTTGGAATGGACACTACAATCGGCCGGCGATCTCTCTGAGATCACCGGCCGATATTTTTTTGTCGTGCAGGGCGCTCGCGATCAATGCCCCGGCAGCACCGGCCGCGCGTAGCGCGTCAAGATCGGCGCGATGACGAACGCCGCCTGCCGCATAGATTTTGCGAGCCCCGCCCAACGATGCGATACTCTTGATGCGCTCGATATCAGGCCCTGCATCGCTGCCGACGCGGGCAAGTGTCATGACGATGACGCGCCCCGGCCAAAGGCTCGCATCCTTCAGCAGAGCCGGTGGCCCCATGAATTCGTGCCCTCGAAAGTCAAGGCTGAGTATGACGCGGGAAGGCGCTTCGCTGACGATCTCTTTGAAGTCGGCAAGGCTCTCGAGTGCCTCGGAGCCAACAACGAGGGTTGCCACGGGCGCTGCCAAAACAGCCCTGGCCGCGCCGCGCGAACTCGATCCGGCATCGATCCAGATTTCAGCTCCAGCGAACACGCTGCTGATTGAGGGCACGAGATGCACGTTGCGGCCGCGCCCCTCAATGCCGTCGAGGTCGGCGACATAGATCTTGCGAAACGGATAGAGCGCTTTCAGGCCCTGCGCGACCGCCTTGGGCTCGCTGCCCTTGGCGAGCGGCGTCTCGACCGGCTGGTAGTTGGCGCGATCCCCCATAACGGCGCGCACGACGGTGCCGCGGGCCACATCCAGAACCGGAATGACGTCCATGCGCCTTGCCTCCCTATGCTCCTCGTGTAACACGAGAATCGGAGATTAAAGGCGCCGGAATGACATGACACTGACAGCCGGATATGACGTTGGCGGGGCGCACCTCAAAGTGGCGATTATCGAGGACGGCCGTGTTGTGGCCGTCCGCCAGATCGCGTGTCCGTTGTGGCTGGGGCTCGATCAGCTTGGCACGGCACTCGACGAAGCCAAGGTCAATGACGGCGGGCGCAACGCGTCACGCCATGACGATGACCGGGGAACTGACAGAGATTTTCCCGAGCCGGCAAGCGGGCGTTGTCTCACTTGTTGCATTTCTCACTGAGCGGCTTGGACCGGCGACGCACTTCTTCATGGGCCTCAAGGGATTTGGCGATGCGGCGGCAGCAACGAGCGACCCGGACTCAGTTGCCTCTGCGAACTTCCTTGCCACTGCGCGATTGGTCGCGGCAAAGCGCAAAGGCGCGCTGCTGATCGACATGGGTTCGACAACGACCGACATCATAGCCTGCGACCGGCCGCAAGGATTGTCGGACGCCGAACGCCTGCAAACCGGCGAACTCGTTTACACAGGCTTTACGCGCACGCCCGTTCCGAGCGTGACGACGCGCGGCGTTCTTGCCGGGCAATGGCAGGGCTTAGCGCGCGACTGTTTTGCGACGATGGCCGACGTGCGCCGTGTGCTCGGTGAATTGCCGGACGATGTCGATCTGCATGATACAGTGGATGGGCGCGGGAAATCGGCTGGCGACAGTTTGCGCCGTCTCGCCCGCGGATTTGGCCGCGACGGTGAGGAACGCCATCTCGATGTGTGGCGCGGCGCGGCGGCGCACATTCGTGACCAACAGCTCACTTCGATTTATGACGGCGCTATTCAGGTGCTTTCGCGGCCCGGCGTTGATGTCTCAGGCGGCGTGGTCGCTGCTGGAATTGGTGCGCACGACGTTAAATCGATTGCGCAGCGCTTGGGGCTTTCGTGCATGACGTTCGGCGATCTCATTGGCGCAAGTGGCGAAGTTTCGCTCGCAGCAACGCGCTATGCACCGGCCGTTGCGGTGGCGATGTTGGAGTTGGGTGTCTGACCCTCCGGGTCTGACACCGGGGCGGAGACTTCGCCGGTCATTGTCAGGTGTCAGACCCGGAGGGTCAGACACCGATCTCTCTATCCATGCCCCTTGCGCCAGAGCTTGACGGCCGAGGCCGCAAGGATGGCGGCGAGGAAGACTTTCAAGAACCCGCTCGCAGCGTAAGCCGAGAGATAGCCGCCCAAAATAGCGCCGGCGATTGAGCCCAAACTCATCGGCAATACCAGATGCTGCAGCACTTCGCGCGAGCGGTAATGCTTGTTGAGCCGGTGTTTGGCGACACCGACGGCGACAATCGGCAAGCTAATCAGCAGGCTCAATGTCCCAGCCGTCTGAATGTCCGCGCCGAATAGAAATATCAAAATCGGGATGATGAACTCGCCGCCCGCGACGCCAAGCAAGCTGCTGATCGCGCCGACGAGCAGCCCCGCCAATACGCCCGCAATGGACCGGATGAGGGGATCGCGCGGAAGCTCAAACGGCGTCTCGGTGCTGAGGCCCGCTTCTGCAACAAGCAGTACCGCGACTACCAGCAAAAGCCCGGCGATGATCGACATCAAGCGCTCAGGCGGAATGCGCGAAAGCATTCCGGCACCAATCCAGGCAGCGATCATGCCGCCAGCGATCATCGAAGTGAGAACGTCAATATTGGCAGCAATGCCCGCGCCAGAGTAAATGTTTAGCCGGGTCGCAAATGCGAACGCAAGGGTGATGAGGCTGACGAGCAGATTGAAGCGAACAGCTCTGTGGGGAAAAAGCGCGAATATTGTGATCAAAATCGGCAGGCGAAACTCCGCGCCGCCGAAGCCCAATGAGGCCCCCGAGCGTTCCGACGAAGACCCCTGCCGCCACAGCGGTCCACGGACGGCGCACGCCGTACGATTTGCCGGGTTCATGCAAACATGACTACCTCCTGCGGGTTTCGCGGAAAACGGGAATCATAACCTGAGATTATCAGAGACGAGTTCGTGACGCCGCCCTATAGATTGGCGAAGCGCCGGACAGAACCCGGTCCGCATCCTCTATTTCACTTCGTAGCGCGCCTTCAGGCTCTTGGTGCGCGCTTGGGTCATTTCCGTCAAGCAACCGAGAATTTCCCCGGTGGTCGCCGTGCCGCCGCCGCTTCAAGAACCATGAGCTTTTAACAATCGGCGTCGCGGAAGGCGACCCAGGCGCGCTGCGAAACTTTCAAGGCTTCCGCCCATTTCTTGTTGTTCTCTTCGTTGCCGGGATCGGGCCCAGTGAAGTCCGCCATGATTTCCTTGTAGACCGCATTCAACGCCTTGTCGGCATTGTCGAATTCTTTCTCGGCACAGGCGTTGAGATCGACAGTTGTGATCGCGTTGGCGCAATCAATTTTGTCCTCGGCCGCTGACCGGGGGCCCAATCACGCAGAAAAGCGGCGGCGCAATAAATAGCAATGGTGCAAGCGCATTCGATTTTTCTCCCCGAATGTATCGCACGTTCTCAGGCTTCCTATGATCACGAAGTCTAACCCTTTGCCGAGGCCGCAAGCGCGGCCAAGCGCTGTTCCAAGTGCTGGGTTTCGAAATTCATGAGCGCTTTGAGCTCGGCGTATTGGCGGCGCGCGCGTTCGCGATCAACGGATTTGTCGCGTGACGCGGCAATCATCAGGTTTTTGGCCGTGTGCTCGGTCGACGTGAATTCGATGACTTTGACGCGGTAGCCTGAGGCTTCGAGCAACAAGCAGCGCGCCGCATCCGTCACAAGATCGGCTTGGCGCTGTTTGAAGAGCCCGAACTTCGTCAGGCCGCGCAGCGCGTTCGCAGGTTTCTCTAGCTGCGGCGCAAGCTCGTGCTGGCAGCACGGCGCGGTGATGATGAGGGCGGCATTGCCAGCTATACCCTGGTATATCGCGTCGTCGGTTGCGGTATCGCAGGCATGCAGCGCGATAAGAAGATCGACCGCCGTTGCTTTGGTTTTACCTGCTGCCGCCGCTGCAAACCTTAATCCGGTTAACTTCAGACGCGCGGCGAGATCCGAACACAACGCGACCATATCCTCGCGCACTTCAATGCCCGTCAGGCGGCAACTCTTTTGCAGGTGAGACGTCAAATAGTCGTAAAGCGCGAAGGTGAGATAGCCTTTGCCAGAGCCGATATCGACGGCCGTCATCGCATGCGTGTTATTGAGTGGCGACAAGCGGATCAAGATCGTCAACAATCTCGATAAAGTGGCAGATCTGTTTGTATTTTGGATGCATCGACGGTTTGACGCGCCCGTCATCGAGCGAAATGCCGAGCGCCTTGAGATAGGGCCGCGACGGCTCGACGACATAGTTCTTTGTACGATTGTGTTCGGCGGGCGTGACGGCAGTGAACGTTGCTTTCGCCGTTGTGAGACGCGCTTCGCCCTTCTTATTATGATCGAGGGTGAAGTCTTTCGTGGTCGTGAATAGCGTGGCGCTGAGAAACCTTTCCCCGATAAGCGACGCCACGAACGCGCCGGCCTCTGGGTACCATCTGTTCCCGGTGACGTCCTTGTTCGCGTGCGTGAAGACAAAGCGCAGCGCTTGCTTGTCGCGGATGATGACCGGCGTTGCGACACATTTTTTTAAAGTGTCCTGCCCCCTCACCTTGCCGAACGACATCTTGACGAACGTGCCGGCTGCGAGGCTCGCCTCAATCGCTGTCACAAATTCATTTTTGGGATCGCTCATCGTTTATCATTCGCGGATGTGCGCGGGGAGCGGCGCGCCAGGCGCTTAATTTTCTCCATCAGCCAGCCCCAGGCTTCCACTTCGCGTGGGCCGGCTGTCTTGGAAATTGCGATCTCAAGGTATTTCAATTCGTTCTCGACCTTTTCCGGCGGCAACATGTTGAGCCGCGTGGTCAATACCGCGAGTTCGAGCACGGCTGCTTGCGCGCGGCTGAAGCCCTCCCAGGCCTTATGCTGCTCTTGATGCACGATTTTGCAGAGGAACTTCGGGCGCAGATCGTCTTCAATAATGCGATCCACTTTCAGTTCCCAGTGCGCGAGGCAGGACTGCAAGCCGCCCGCCTTTGATTTTTGTGGTGGCGACTGTCGGCCAGGATTTCCGCCCCGTGACGCATCCCGCAAAGACCCGCACGTCATCGGTGTGGCTGGCGGCGGCGAAGGGGTTGGCGCGCAAATTGTCGAGCGTGCGCGAGGGCTTGAACGGCCCGATGATCCAATGATCGCCTTCTTGAATGAGTCCGAGCGGGGCGACGTGCACCTCGCCCTTCTCGTTCATGGTCGTCACGATCGTTTCAACGATGCGGGGCATTACTTGTCTCCTTCATCGCCGCGGCGGTCTCTTCTTCGCCTTCAGCGTCGATCCTCCCTCGGGTGCGTGCCGCGTCAGGTCTTCGCTCTTCTTGTCGGCAGCGGCGCCCCAGTCCAAGGGGTTATCCTGGGCGTACCGCTTACCGAGCTGTAGTGCGATCTCGGCCTTCGCTAATTCATAACCCAGATAAAACGCGTGCGCGCCGTCCGCTTCAACGCCGAGCTTGGGGTAAAGTTCAAACGGATCGCGCGAGACGTGGTGTCCGTCACGGTTGTAGATGTGCACGCCTTCTTCGCTGGTTTGAATGCGGAAATTTGGGTCTTTAATTTGCGAAGCGGCATCGGCTATCTCGGCGGCTGCTCATCGGATTTGGCACAAGATCATGCAGCGCCAGCATCATGCCGCCGTAGCCCTTGGGCAGACTGTCATCCTCGCGCGCACGAAACATCAGGCGGCGCGCGGCGTCATGCTCTTCAATCGTCCGGCGCGTGTGCGGCGACACCTGCACGATGAGCACATTCTGAATGCGCAACTCCGAGCAGATGGCAAGAAGCATTGCCGTGACGCCTTGACTGTCGGCATCGGTCAACTCCGTCAGATTTCCCGTGCCCATGAGAATTTCGACTTCTGGGCGCAAGCGGCGTAACTCCGCGTAACGCTGGATCGATTGCGTGAAGCCGAAGTGAATGGGGTCCAAAATCGGGTCAGCAATGTGCTTGATCTTCTTTTTCTTGGCCGCGTCGATGGCGCGGAGAAGTGATTTGAGATCGCCATGGGGCTTTGGCACGAGAATGGGGACGCATTTCGTGTCCTTGACAGCGTCAAGCGTCGTCTCGTCCAAGCTCAAGACGTAATGCGCGCCGGCTTTAGCGCCGCGCGCGAGTTCCTCGACGTTGCCGCTATCGACACTGACTTTGTATTTGGCTTTGACCAGTGCCGCGACCATCTCTTCCAAATGCGGAAACGACGTTTCCGGCTGACAGCCGATGTCGATGACGTCCGCGCCTTTGGATTTCTGCTCCGCCGCGCGCGTGAGCATCTGTTCAACCGTCAGCCCCGTCGCATCGACCGACTCTGCGAAGATGCGCAGATCATGCTTTGAAAAATCGGGCGGTTTGCCGCCGTGGCCGAGATATTGCGGCAAATCCGCCAACTCGTCGGGTCCGCGCTCAAAGGGCACGCCGTAGTGCGCAGCGAGGCTTTTCAGATCCATGCGCGTGCGCCCCGGCACAATAACGCGGCTGGCGTCGAGCGGACCTTTCAAGCGATTGCGCACGATGGGCTCCGTCATCAGGGCGGCCACCTTGATGCCGATGTTGGCAACCGACCACGCGTCAGCCTCAAGCCCGGTCTTCGCAACCGTGGTCTTGAGGCGCGCTTCAGCCAGGCGCCCAGTCAGGAAGAGGAGCTTATCTTTTGGGTTTTTAGCCATTTGAGCCTAGCTGCAACGGCCTTCTGTAAACCTGCCACGCTTTCGACCACAGTCGTATCATCGAAGGTCTTGAGCTTTTCGGTGTTTTCGAGATCGATACGGCGCGGATAGACTTTGACCATACCCTTGGGTGCTTCGGTATCCATCTCAGGCGCCGTGTCGCACGCGAAAACGATGGTGGGCACGCGGCACTTGCCGGCCTGGGCGAAGACGTTGGTCGCGAGATTGTCGGAAATGCCGGCAACGCACTTGGCAACGGTGTTCGACGTGGCCGGCGCCATGATGAGGGTATGATAGACGCCATAATAAAACGCGCCGACGGGCGCCGCGCTTGCGGTCGTATCCTTGAAGATGCGCACATCCGCGCCAAGCTCAAGATCCTGCTTGTACATGCGGATGACTTCGGCCGCCGCTTTTGAGACAAACACGTCGAGGTTCGGCAACGTGCGCATGATGTCCAGGCTCTCCTTGAAGAAGTGCCCGGAACCCGTTAGCGCCCAGCCAAAACGCGGCCGCGCCACGCCTTTGAGATCTGCTTCGTAATCCATGAAAAGGCGCGTAGCACGCTCGTTCCGCTGCGTCGACTGTGATTGGCGGCAGCCCTTAAGATTTGGCTGACGCGCCATCACCGAGGCCCAAAAGCGCCCTCAGTTGCGGGTTTTGATTGGGTCCTAGAATGCGCCAATCGAGGTTACTGCGGGCTACAATCTCCGGAAACGCCTGATCGACCACACCGCCCTCGGCCAGTTTTTCGGCGGTTTCGGTTGCATCAACCTCGATGGACTTTAACAGCACCAGCGGCAATCCGCCCATGCGTTCGGCGAGCCGCGCGGCGAGACCGTCGGATGTGATCGACCAGTTGGCTGGAATCTCGGGATCGTCCTGGCACATCTGCAACGGCAGCCAAACCGGAATTTGTCCTGTTGCCAGGATGCGGGCGATGCCCTCGATGCTATCTGCCGGTGCGAGCCTTGGCTGCAGCTTGAAATACACTTCCGCCATTTGATGCATCCCGAGCATGGCGAGCCGATGCGCTGCAGCGTCGTCAAAACGCAAGGCATTCTGCAGGTCGCGCACCTTCTCGGCAAACTGCCCGCCACCGGGTACGACGATGACCGGACGGCGCGTTTCGGCAATTAGAGCCAAGACTTCATTTAGGCGGCCCGTCTCAGCCAAGCTGCCGCCGACTTTGATGATGAGCCGTTCACCTGAATACGGCTGCACGTCAGCCACGGCCGAACTCACGCGCGGCGGCTTTAGTGGCGGGGCGAATGATTTCAACGCCGCGGCGCGGACCGCGTTCGAGCTTTTCGAGGCGCACGCGCACGGCAACGATCATAGGATCAACCAGGCATCCCGCCGCGATGCGTTCGGCGAAAGTCTCGACGAGATTGATGTGTCCGCCGCGTGCCAGATCGACGATGGCGTCGATAATATCGGCGTAGGACGGCACTTCGGCCATCTTGTCCTTGGCGCTGAAGACGTGCGGCGCCAATCGCGCTTCAACATTGAATGATACTTTTTGCGTGACGCCTTGCTCTTCGGCGTAGACCCCGACATTGCAATCGACAACGAGGTCTTTGACAAAAATCGTATCGCCAATTTCGCGCGACTGTGCTGACTTCGTGGCGGCTTTGGACCGGGCGGCTGCACCCTTGACCTTGGCTGGCATTTTGCGCGTCTTCAGACTCATTGGCCGCTCCGGAAGCGAGTTGCATGTTGCGCCTTCTGGGCCATAGGCGCGGCGTCGTCAATCGCCGCGCGAATTGCTTCTACTTTAGCCGTCTCTAATGTCCCAGTGCGCCCTTGGCTGCATAGCGCGCCGCGGAAGCCGAGAATATCGGGGCCAAACTGAATGAGCGGAACAACATCTTCAAGCCGGAGGGAACCAGCCAAACCTGCGGTCAAACCGGCTGCGCGTGCCTGCATTAAAAAATCGATGAGGCGCGCATCCGGCAAAATTTTGCGCAAACCCCCGCTCGACTTGCCGGCCGTATCGAGCATGACGATCTCGAAGCCGCTTTCTGCCAGAAGCGGAATGAGATCGAAATCGGGCTCCCGGTCGGCCATAAAAACTGCTGCGAGATTGGCCTCACTCAAATCTGCTTGGCCCAGCGCCCGGATCACGGCTGCTGCGCCATCCTTGCCGAACAATCCGCATTTGATGACATGGACGCCGGTCGCCGCTGTCTCGCGCGCCGCCGCGACAACACAATCAGGCTCATTCGGCAGATCGCCAAGCGTAGCGCTTACGACGAGGCCACTTCGGGCCGCTAATATTTCCTTGATGACGGCAGGAGAAACCGCGCCCAGCGCGCCCTTGGCAGGGTCCTTACAGTCGAGAATATCAGCGCCGCCGGCAACGGCCGCCCGGGCTTCAAATGCGTTTTTGACGCTGGCCAGGAATTCCGGCCGGACCAACGGCACACGTTTCGACTTCACCTGATGACCGTCCCGTAAACTAGGCCGAACCAAAAATGCGGTTCTGCTCCACCAAAACGGCACCCCTGTCGCGGCGCTGCTCAGGTGTGAGCGTGACCGTCACATCCTGCGCGACACTCGCCTGTCCGGGCGCCAGACGCAAGATGCGGGTGCCGAGTTGAATTGCCTCGGCACGGTCGTGGGTGACGAAAATCACAGTCGTCGGCTGGCGGTTAACGAGTTCCATCAGCAGCGCACGCAGGCTCTGGGCGGTTGGATCGTCCAGCGACACGAATGGCTCGTCCATCAGCAGGATCTGCGGCTCTAGAATGAACCCGCGCGCGAGTGCCGCCCGGCGCTGCATACCGAGCGAAATGCGCTCGGGGTACGCGTTCGCCGCTTCGGTTAATCCGACGCGGGCAATCATCTCTGGGATCTTGGCAAGACGCGGATCACCGTCCGGGATGACCAACTCGATATTTTCCCGCACCGTGCGCCAAGGCAGCAGGCGCGGCGCCTGGAAGATGAACGTCATCTGATCGCGGGCGGTGCCGAGATCGATATTTCCTTCGAAGTCTTTGTCGAGCCCGGCAATGATATTGAGCAGCGTGCTCTTACCGCAACCGGATGGCCCGGTCAGAACGAGGAACTCCCGCGGAGCAACGTCAAAAGCTACTTTGCTCAAGACGAGTTGGGCGTCGCGATCGGCAATGGCCGGAAAAACCTTGCGGAGAACATCGACGTGGATCGACGCGCCCTTCGTTGCAGCGCCGGTGCCAGGCCTGGCATTTTCTATCGCCGCCATCTGTTCACCCTGGCAAGAAGCGGCTGCAGTAAAACAGACTCGATAATCTGCACCAGAATGATGAAAGCCAACGCATAGGCGAGAATGGTCGCGACATCGAATTCTTGAAACGCGATGAAAATCTGATAGCCGACGCCGCGCCCATTGCCGCCGAAGGCTTCAACCACGAGAACAATCTTCCAGATCAGCGCAAGCCCCGCGCGCGCGGCAGCGGCAAAGAACGGCGCCAACTGTGGAATTGTCACGTGGCGCAGGGTCTTCCACCAGCCAAAATTGTAAACTTGCGCCATCTCATTCAAATCGCGCGACAGGCTGCGCGTGCCTTCACGCATAGTGACGGCCGTGTTCGGGATTTTGTTCAGCGCGACCGCTGTGACGATCGCTGCTTGGTTCATGCCGCCCCAGATCAGGCACAACGTAATGGTGACAATTGCCGGAAGGTTGAGGAACAGGATCAGCCAGGGATCGAAAAATTTGTCGGCCCTCGGGAACATTCCAAGTAGAATACCGATGACCGAGCCGATGATCATGGCGGCCGTGAATGCGTAGAAAAGCCGCTCGAGCGTTACGATGATGTTCGACCACAGAGCCCCCGATTGCGCGAGCCCAAGCATGGTCTGAAAGACCGCGATGGGGCCCGGGAAAAGCCGCGCGTCGTTGGCGATCTTGGCGACAAACAGCCAAAGCAGCCCAAACGCCGCGAACGACGCCACCACCCAAGCGAGCCGCTCAACGGCCGGATACCACTGGAGTGCCGGTCTAGCCCGCTTTGATGTGGAAGAGGTTTGCGTCAAAACGGGTGCCATCGCCAACGAGTTCTTCGTCTCCGAGTTCAATCAATAAATTCGTCAGCTTTTCGGCAGCCGAAGTCTCGGCAGCCCCCCACGGTTCGGTAATCCCGGAGCGGAAGTAAGCTTTAATGGCGCTGAATTCTTCATCGGTTGCCGGTTTGACAAGAGGGCGAAGCCGTACCCAGGCTTCTTCGGATTTTGCAAGCACTGCGTTAGCATCATTTACGGCGGCAAGGAACAAATCGATCGGCACGCCCCTCTTAGTGACGGCCTTTTCCGACCAGATAAAGCCAACCAGTGGCGGCGGCGGGGAAATGTCCAATGCCTTGATGATGTCGGACATGCGGATGATTTCGCGCGCGCCCTCGCCCTCTAGCCGCGCTGCATAGGTCCAGAAATTGAGACAGGCGTCGAGGCGCCCGCTGCGGAACTCTTCAGTGATGAGCGGAGCTGCACCAAAGATCGTGTCGGACGTCTTGGCGATATCTTTGTCTTTGCCGAGCAGCCGCCGCGAATAGGCGCTGAGCAGGATCCAACTCTTGTCGATCCCGGAACCAGCAACGCCGATTTTCTTACCTTCGAGATCGGCGAGTGACTTGATGGGGCTATCCTTCGGCACCATGAGACTACCGAGCGCGGACGAATACGAAGCAAACTTGAAATCCTGTCCCTTGGAGCGCTGGCGCATGGCCCAAGTCCAGTCGCTGATAATGATATCGGCCTCTCCGGAAAGGAGCGCGATCGGAGCCGCACTGTTGTTTGCGACCTCGATAACCTGGAGATCGATGCCGTATTTCTTGTCGATGCCTTCGTTACGGATGGTTTCGATGAGCCAGCTGACCGAGCCAAACCGGACAGACGTTAAGCGCACGGGCACAACGCCAGCGCGGGCCCCGGCGGCCGGCCAAAGCGTAGCCGCCGTCATGCTCACGGCACCGGTCAACGTCTGCCTGCGATTGACGCTCAATTCTTCTTCTCCTCGGGATTGAAGCGATTGCGCCACAGCCAGCGAATCCCGTGAAGCCATAATTCGTCGGTGTTGCCGCGAATTTCGGCAGACATAGCGCGCTTCATTTCACCAGTTTTCACGTCGCGCACGAACAGCTGGAGACTGATCAAAGCGTCAGACAATTTGTCGGCGAATCCGAGCACGGCGAGGTCGGCACCGGCCATCTTGGCTATTTCGACTTCGCATCCGTTGCACTTGTCGAAGGGGGCAGCCTTTTCGATTTCGGCAGCATGAGAAGACAGATCGACCACCTCGTAGCGGCTGTCCTTGCTCAAAAGCAGCTTTAACTCGTCAGCCACGACTTTGAGCCGCCGGAGGTCCTCAGGCTTCAAGACCGGAACAACCTCCCCCTCTTGTTCAGCATCTCTGATATCAAAAGGAAAAACGGCTGTCTTTTGCGCTGCCCCAGCCGGTCCTGCTGAGACAAAAGCAAGGCTGATGAGCATCGCGCGAAGGGTGTTTGTCACTGTCGGGCCTGTCCGTCGGAAGTCCTGTGGCATGCCGGAAGGCTGGCATCGTCTTCCCGTTACGTGCGCCATGCCCCCCCCGGATTGCAAGGGCACCGCCGCCGCATCGATTATCAACACCGGTCACAATAGCGCGAGTAGTCAGTGGCCATCTTGACAACACCATGCCCCCGCCCCTCTTACAGCTATACAGTAACACTTTGGGGGAAGCACCCCAAGTTTGATACCCGAATGAAGCATAAGAGGCGGCCATTGCGTTTGAAGTCTTGTTCCACCTGCATTTCGAGGCACCGCGCAGCCGCTATCCTGGCCCTGGCGTTGCTTTTTGGGGTCCTGCCGCCGCTACAAATGTCACTCTTACCAGGGCAGCAGGTGACGGCAGCCTGGCCGCGGATGACACGGCAGCGACCACCGCCCCCGAGGCCCCGACTGGTGCCGCCGCTCCAGCACCTGCGGTCGCCAAAGACGTCCTGCAGATTCCGGTCCTCTATCTGAAACAACTCAGAAACAAGAACCCGCCGCTGTCGCTGCTCGACATAGCGCCGCCTGATGACGGTATTGCCGGCGCAAAACTCGGCATCGCCGACAACAATACCACCGGCAAATTCGTCAATCAGAATTTCGCTCTCGACGTCTTGGCGAGCGCGAAGATCGACGAGTTGTTGGCGGCGGCAACTGAAAAAGTTGCAGCCGGGACCAGCTTTATTCTCGCCGATTTGGAAGCCGCCGATCTGCTTAAGCTTGCCGATGCGCTCGCTGGAAAAGAGGCGATCATTCTCAATGTCGGATCGGCCGACGACGGTTTGCGCGAAGAAAACTGCCGCGCCAATGTGCTTCACACACCGCCAACCCGGTCCATGCTCGCGGATGCGCTTGGGCAATACTTCGCCTGGAAAAAATGGACGAACTGGTTCTTGATTTCAGGGCCCCAGCCCGAGGACAAACTGTTTGCCGATGCGATCAAGCGATCTGCAAAACGGTTTGGTGCAAAAATCGTCGAGGAGCGCGAGTTTACTTATGATTCCGGGAGCCGTCGCGCAGACGGGGGCTTTGAACAGGTCCAGCAGCAAATTCCGAGCTTCACGCAAGGCGCCAAAGAGCACGACGTCGTCATGGTCGCCGACGAAGGCCAACTCTTTGGCGACTATATCGCTTACCGCACCTGGTCGCCGCGCCTGGTCGCGGGAACTGCCGGTCTGACGGCAACCAGCTGGCATCCGGCACTGGAATTATGGGGCGGCACGCAATTTCAAAACCGTTTCAAGCGGCAGTCCAACCGCCATATGCGCCCGCTCGACTACGATGCTTGGGTCGCGATCCGCACAATTGGGGAAGCCGCAACACGCAAAAACACCAATAAATTCGCCGATCTCAGCGCATTCATTCACGCTCCTGAGTTCGAAGTCGCTGCCTTCAAGGGCGTCAAGACAACGTATCGGGCGTGGAACGGCCAGCTGCGCCAGCCGCTTATCGTGACGACGCCGAAGCTTCTGGTCAGCATTTCGCCGCAGCAGGGATTCCTGCATCAGCTGACCGAACTTGACACGCTCGGATACGACAAACCCGAAACCAAATGCAAAGCGTATGCAAAGTAATGGACGCGAGCGTTGAACGCGAAGCGCCGTCACAGTGCAAACTCCGGAGGAACGTAATGTACGCATTCAGACTGGCTTTAGCAGGTGTCATGACGCTCGGCGCGATCACAGCGGCCGCGCCTGACGCCAGCGCCTACACGGCATATATTTCCAATGAAAAGGATAACTCGATAACGGTTATCGATACCAACAAGCTCGAAGTCATCAAAACCATCAAAGTCGGTCAACGTCCGCGCGGCATCATCCTGTCGAAAGACGGCAAGTGGATCATCGTCTGCACCAGCGACGACAACATCATTCAGGTCTATGACGCCAAGACGTTCGAATACGTGAAATCCCTCCCTTCTGGACCCGATCCCGAACTCTTGATTTTGCATCCGAGCGGCAAGACGCTCTATGTCGCCAACGAGGACGATAACCTCGTCACAGTTGTCGATGTGGAAACAGGCGGCATCATCTCCGACATACCGGTCGGCGTTGAGCCTGAAGGTATGGGCATGAGCCCGGACGGCAAAGTGCTGGTCAACACGTCGGAAACGACGAACATGGCGCACTTCATCGATACCGAAACGCACAAAGCGTTCGACAACGTGCTCGTCGACAACCGGCCGCGAGTGGCCATCTTCAATCACGATGGCACGCAGCTGTGGGTATCCTCGGAAATCGGCGGAACGGTAACCGTCTTAAACCCCGCCGATCGCAAAATTATCGGGAAGATTTCATTTGAAATTCAAGGCATTGCCAAGGAAGCCATTCAGCCAGTTGGCATTCGGCTGACCAAAGACGGCAAGAAGGCCTTTGTAGCGCTTGGTCCTGCCAACCGCGTGGCCGTGATCGATGTCGCAACCCTCAAAGTTGAAAAATACATCCTGGTTGGCCAGCGCGTCTGGCAATTGTATTTGACGCCCGATGATAAGATGTTGCTCTCCACAAACGGCGCGTCCAACGACGTGACGGTCATCGACGTCGAAAACGCAAAAGCCATAAAATCCATAAAGACCGGCCGCTATCCTTGGGGCGTGGTCATCGGCAACGACTGAGCAACGGTTAATCGGAAAAGAATATTTCGTATGGACGCCTCTGTGGCACATTCACCAGCATCTGATCTCACAACGCCTGCGCTTGTCGTCAGAGGTGTCAGTCACGCCTTTGGCGACAAAACGGTGTTGCAGAATGTGTCGCTGACGGTGCCGCAGGGCGCGTTCGTCGTCCTGCTCGGATTGAACGGCGCGGGAAAATCTACGTTGTTCTCGCTCGTCACGCGGCTCTACGACAACGTTTCAGGGGAGATCCTGATCCGCGGCTTCGATGTGCGGCGCAAACCGACGTCCGCTTTGCAGCGCTTGGGCGTCGTCTTTCAAAGCCGGACATTGGACAGCGATTTGAGCCTCATCCAAAACCTGAAGTACCACGCGGCGCTGCATGGCATGGGTGCGCGGGCCGCCACCGAACGCGCGATGCAGGCACTCGAGATCGTCGGCTTGGCCGACCGAGCGCGCGAGAAGGTCCGGTCCATGTCGGGCGGGCAAGCGCGGCGCGTTGAAATTGCCCGCTCGTTGATGCATCGGCCCGACCTGCTGCTGCTTGACGAAGCGACGGTCGGTCTCGATGTCGGCTCGCGCGAAAGTGTCGTCAAAATCGTGCGCGATCTCGTGGCAAAAGAACGTCTCGGAGTGCTCTGGGCTACGCATTTGATGGATGAAGTGAAACCGACCGACCACGTTGTGGTACTGCACAAGGGCCGTGTCCTCTACGACGGAAGCGTGCCACATTTCTTAGCACTCGACAAAATCGGACACGGTCAACGCAGCCTTCCGCGTCATCACCGGCACGCGCGCCGAGGAGGCGGCCTGATGACCACAGACGTCTTGAAATCGAATGCGGCAGCTTCCGCGGCGTCCAGCGGCACAGGCTCACGCGGCCTTGGCGTGGCAGCCTACGCCGCCTGTTTTTCCGGTATCGTGTGGCGCGAAGTCTTGCGATACCTTCATCAGCGCGAGCGCTTCTTTTCAGCGCTCGTTAGGCCGCTCATCTGGCTCTTCATTTTTGCGGCCGGATTTCGCCAGACGCTCGGCGTGTCGATCATCCCGCCTTACCAGTCGTATGTGCTCTACGAGGAGTTCATCACGCCGGGCCTGATCGCCATGATCCTCCTGTTCAATGCGATGCAATCCTCGCTCTCGATGGTTTACGACCGCGAGACCGGCGCGATGCGTACGTTGCTGGTCAGCCCCTTCCCGCGCTCGTTCCTGCTGTTGTCAAAACTCTTGGGCGGCGTCGCCGTGGCGCTATTGCAGGTCTACGCCTTCCTGTTTGTCGCTTGGTTCTGGGAAATACGACCGGCGCCCTTCAGCGAAGTGCAGCTGTTCACGATGTATGATGGCCCGGCGTGGCTTTCTGGCGTGATTGGCAGCGTGACTGAGCCCATCCAAACATCGCTCTTTTCCCTGCCGCAATGGTTCCAAGGCATGGCAGGGTATTTCACCATACTCCCAGCACTTGTCCTCGCCGGGCTCATGCTCGGATCTCTGGCACTCTTTATGTCGTCCGTGATCAAGCAGCTCGAGAATTTCGCCGGCGTCATGAACTTCGTGATCTTCCCGATGTTCTTTGCTTCAAGCGCCCTCTATCCCCTCTGGCGCATTCGCGAAGCAAGCCCGCTCCTCTACGAAATCTGCCGCTTTAACCCTTTCAGCTACGCGGTCGAACTCATCCGTTTCGCCTTTTACGGGCAGATTGACGTTGTTTCCCTTCTTATTGTTCTAGGATGCACGATCTTCTTCCTAGGCGCCGCCGTATTCGCTTATAACCCGTCGAAAGGCCTGATCGCCCGCCGCGGCGGCCCAGGCGGAAGCGCGTGAGGACACGAATGACGATCCAACTGACGACCCGTTTTGTGAGAGTGGCCGCAATCGCCTGTTTGGCGAGCTTCAGCCTTTGCGCGCTTGAAGCGCGTGCCGCCGAGCTTGTCGGCAAAGACACCGTTCAAAACGACACCCTTGCCAAGGACGCGGACAAACGAGATTGGCCATGCATCGCCCGTAAGGTGCCCGAAATCTCGCCCGCGACCATCTGGGACGGCCCGGCGATCGAAGCCGCCATGACCACCTGGCGCAATGACGACACCGTGCGCAAACTCTCGCAGTACGTCATTTCCAGGCGCTTGACGGTCGAAGAAATTGAAACGGCCATCAAGAAATACGCCGACGGCCTGCCTGAAGGCGAACGTGACGGGAAACTGACCGAACTCTTCGCCGCAGCGCTTTCGCGCATCAACGATGACCGCAAAATCGTCATGTCGGGCATTGAACGCTTCCACAAGCGCCAGCTCGAACGGGCCAAGGAAATCGAAGCCAAGGGTACCGCCATTAAGACGGCCGATCCAGGTAAGCAGCAGCAGATGCCGGCTGGCGACGTTAATCAGCCGGTTAGCGCCGAAGAAAAGTACGACTGGGAGATCCGCATCTTCCAGGAGCGCCAGGCGAGCATCCCGATTGCTTGCGAGATCCCGCAGCTGATGGAAGAACGCGCAGGCGCCGTGGCGCGCGCCATCCGGGCCAACATGAAGAGCTAAACTGGCAGCAAAATCGCAACAAAAAACCGGGCGCACAACGCCCGGTTTTTTTGTCAGTTGAAATTGCGCGCTACCGTCATGGCTCGGGCTTCACGTCGATGACCGGCAGGCCGATCTCTTGCCAAGCATCGGTGCCGTCGGGGTACCACATGACATTCGTGTAGCCATATGTCAGAGCACGTTTCGCGGCGTTCCAGCTCATCCAGCAGTCGCGCAGGCAAAAGAACACCATCGGCTTAGCCTTGTCGCCTCCCGAAATTTTCTCGAGATGGCTTTTGAAATAGTCCTCGGCCTGGGGCGACAGAACGCCGTAGCCGACGTTGGCGAGCCAAAGGGCCCCTTCGATCGAATGATGCGCCGGCTCGCGCCAATAGGTTCCGGCTGGCAGATTGGGTGGTTTTGGCGCGCGCGGGTAAACATCGATGAAGGTCGCGGCCTTTTTGGTCCACAGATCGCTCGCCTGTTCCGGCGACAAAACAGTGGCTCCTTTGAGCGTCGCAGGAACGGGTTTGCGGTACTCGTCGGTCCTGTAATCAGCAGGTTCGGGTGGCTTAGGCTGGCCGGCGGGCGGCGCATTGCCAACGATGTCTTTAACCGCCTCGTCAGCCATTGCTGGGAACGTTCCAGCGAATGCTAGAAGCGCCATCAGCATCAGGCAGGCGCTCGCTTTCTTCGGCATTTGAATTCCTTGTGCAGGCATGATCAGGGCAGGTTTCCGGTTCAAGAGGGCATTCGAATACTGTTTCCCGGACATTACAAGAATGGGCGGCGCCCATATATATGACGCCGCCCATAAGCTGTGAACTGTGTTCCAAACATACCCTTAGCGCTGCGCGCCGGCAGCACTTGCAGGAACCGGGACATCGACGCGTTGGGGCTTGGGTGCTTCGGCTTTCTCTGGCGGAGCTATGCCGCCATTTGCACGCGGGCTGGTGATTAGATCCATCTTGGTGTCGTCATCGACTAGAAGTGGCAGGCCGTATTCGAGCAAAATCTTGTCGATGTCGCCCTGGCGCCTGGCGATGATCTCGTTCAGTTTGTGTTTCCATTCCGCGTCGCCGTTGCGCACACCCATCGTGATGCGGAAGGCGATTTTCCCAGCGCCCGATTCTTTGAGCAACGGCACCACGATGAGCTTCTCTCCACCGCGCGCTGCCCAATAAGCGGCGAGCGGGCCCCATTCGACGCCAACGTCAACTTCTCCCGATCTGATATCATTCATCATGTCGGCTGCCGGATTGTCGTGACGCCGGTCGACCATGAGGCGATAGCCCTTGATGTTGCCCATCAGGCCGTGCTTGGCGACGTAATTCCCGCCGGGCGAACCCTGCACCACGCCGATTTTCTTACCCTTCAGGCGCGGGTCGGCAAGTGTATCGACGCCTTCGAGGCCGCTACCGGCCTTATAGACGAGTGCTGCTGTCGAGCGGTAGATCGCGTTGGTGTTGAGCACCATGTCGTCGCCCTGACCCCAGCCGATGACGAGGTCGCATTTTTTAGCGGCGAGCGTCATGCGGATAAATCCAGTGGCCTTGGGGAACCACGTGTACACGACCGGGATCTTGAGTTCTTCGGCGATGAGGTCGGCGATCTTGTTCTCGAAGCCTTCGCCTTTTTCATTGGAAGACGGCAAGTCCGACGGGTCGGCGCACACGCGCAGTTGTTGCTTGTTGACAAGATTGGCGGTTGGGACGTCGGCGGCAGAGACTGCTGTGCTGAACCCGCCGGCGGCCAACAGGAGAATTGCGATCGATTTATTCATGGTAACACTTGAGCCTTCCTAACGATGCCGCAGTTTGCACAATAAGCACATGTCATATGGGAGCTAGTACGGCCACAGGGCCATTTCGACCAGATTTTTTCCCGGAACCGCGGGAAATTTTTCGTGACCTGCGCGTCATCTTGAGCGTTTCCGCCGGCGGCAAACGCTGAACGCCTGCCTGGACCGCCCGATTAAATATGTTGCGGACCTCACAAGACGCAAAGGGGGCAGCCCTATTCAGGCCGCCCCGCAATAACTGGTTATAAACGCGCGCTCCGCCGTGGCGGGCGGCCACTTATTTCGCGTCGGTGCAGTCGGCGGCTTTTTGCTTGGCTTCTGCCGAGATGTCTTCGCGGCCATTCGGACGGCCGGCCGGCAATCCCGTCTTGCTGTCCACCAAGTTGTTGGAACGTGCCTTAACGTAGGTGTAGATGTCGTCGAGGTAGCACATGACGTTGCGGTCCTCGCCGAACGCCGGCATCACGTAGGTCGTACCGCTGACTTCACGAACACGTCCGCCGACGACAGTGCCGAAGAACGTTTCATAGTCCATGGTCTTCAGGGATTCAGCCAGCCCCGGCGCGAAGGTGCTGCCGAGCGCATTCGGGCCATGGCAGACGTGGCAGGCGTCGTGGTAGCGGCGGAAGCCCTGCCACGTCGCCCAGTCGACCATGTAATCTTTTGTGACGACAGGAATTGGGTTGTCCTGAGCGTTGCGATAGCGGCCGTCCTTGAAGGCGATACCTTCCATTGTCTTGGCCAAGTCAGCAACGGGGCTGCCGCCAGCGGCAGGTGCGGCGGCGGCAGCTGCGGGTTCTGCCGGTTTGGCAGCCGGTGCTTCTGCAGCAGGAGCTGGAGCCTTTTCCGCGGGCGCAGCAGCGGCAGGAGCCGGCGCTTTTTCAGCAGGTGCCGCAGCCGCGGGTGCTGCCGGCTTGTCTTCTGCTTTCTTCGGTTCGTCAGCCCCGCAAGCGGCGAGGCTCAGTGCGGAGCAGGCAACCGCTGCTACCGCCATTCTGATGCCAAACTTGTTCACGCGTTTCCTCTCTCTTGTTGGTCGTTCGCTTGAGCGCGCCCTGCTTTGTCCCGGCACTGCTGGCCGGATATTGAAAACGGGACAGCGAAATCCATGATATTTCTATAGTACGCAGCAATTGCCGGTTTAGCCTCAGCTTGGATTGCGCGTGACAGGCTCTTCGTACCGGAACCTTTGTTCTAGTTCTCTAGTCTATTGCCACCCCTACTTACAAGTAAGCCGACGCGGGTTGCCCCGCGTCGGCCTGTCGCAAACTCAAGCTGTCAGATTATGGCAGCGTGAATACGGTGAGCGAGCCACCGAGGCGTGTGTAGTTCGAGAGGCCAGCGTAGCCACCGACTGCACCCAGACCATCGGTCGGGTTCGTGAGGCCAGCAGCAAGACCGATACCGGCCCAACCACCAACGCCCGAGAACACGCCAACGTGCTGCTTGCCACCGTGTTCATACGAGAACACGTTGCCGATGATGCCCGAAGGTGTCTTGAACTTGAAGAGTTCCTTGCCATCCTTCTGATCGACGGCCTTCAGGTAGCCTTCCAGCGTACCGTAGAAAGCGACGCCGCCATCGGTGGTCATAGCACCCGACCAGACCGAGAACTGCTCAGGCTTCGACCAGACGATCTTACCTGCGCCAGCATCCCAAGCGATGAAGTTACCCATACCGCCGTGGCTGTCCGGAGCCGGGAACATGGAGAGCGTGGCGCCAACGTAAGGCTGACCAGCCGTATACGAGACCTTGAAGGGTTCGTAATCCATGCACACGTGGTTCGTCGGGACATAGAAGAGGCCCGTGACCGGAGAGAATGCTGCTGGCTGCTGGTCTTTCGAACCAAGTGCTGCCGGGCAGACGCCCTTCGTGTTCACGTCTTGACCGTTCTGGAAGGTCGACATTTTCGACACAACCTGAGGGCGGCCATACTGCGGGCTCTTCGGATCCATGACGACTTCCGTTGCCCAGTTGACCTTGGGGTCATACTTTGCAGCGACGAGAAGTTCGCCAGTTGCGCGGTCTTGCGTATAAGCAAAACCGTTACGGTCGAAGTGGACAACAACTTTACGATCAGCGCCGCCGACTTTGATGTTGGCGAGGATCGGCTCGTTGATGCCGTCGAAATCCCACTCGTCGAACGGGGTCATCTGGTAAGCCCAAGCTGCAACGCCCGTATCCGGGTTACGTGCGAACTTGGTCATCGACCACTTCTGGTCGATCTGCTTGCCATCAGGTCCAGCGCGCTGAGCCGGGTTCCAGGTGGAGGGGTTGCCGGTTCCGTAGTAGATCAGGTTGAGTTCAGCATCGTAGGCCATATAGCCCCAGATAGAACCGCCACCGATTTTCCACTGATCGCCATTCCAGGTCTTCAAGGACGAATCCTTGCCGACTGGCTTGCCGAGCGACATGGTCTTATCCGGATCGACGAGGATGTCAGAATCCGGGCCCATCGAGTATGCGCGCCAGATCTTCTTACCATCGTTGAGGCCGTAAGCGGTCATGAAGCAACGAACGCCGAATTCTGCGCCCGAAACACCGATCATGACTTTGTCTTTGATGATGAGCGGAGCGCCTGTGCCCGTTTCACCCTTCTTCGGATCGGCGTTGACAGCCTTCCAAAGTTCCTTGCCGGTCTTCGCGTCGAGAGCGACGAGAGACGTGTCGGCCTGATGAAGAAGGATCTTGCCTTCAGCGTACTGTACGCCACGGTTTACCGTGTCGCAGCACATGACGGGGATAACCGACGGATCCTGCTTCGGGCTGTACTGCCAGATGATCTTGTTTTCATCTTTCAGGTTGAGCGCGTAGACGTTGTTCGGGAACGCAGTGTGGAGATACATCGTATCGCCAATCACGAGCGGCGAACCTTCGTGACCGCGCAGAACGCCCGTCGAGAATGTCCAAGCAACCTTCAAGCTGCCAACGTTGGCAGTGGTGATCTGGTTGAGCTTAGAGTGACGGTGGCCGGCGTAGTTACCGGACTGGATAGCCCAGTTCTTTGGATCGCTCGACAACTTAGTCACGTCGTCGTTCGCCCAGACGGGCGCCGAGAACGAGACAGATGCGAGCAAACCACATGCGATTGCACTTTTGCGCATCGCGCTTCCTCCATTTTTGAGAATCTTGCCACGCTTGCAAGTGGTACCGATTGCCGCCCAAACTCGACCTTCGATTTGGGAGTAGGGGAATTTTTTTCCCTTCTTTCCCGCCCGGTTTTCGCTGGTCCATCACACTTTCGTGTGGGACCTTAGTAGGCCTCGTTACCGGGGCGCATCTAGGCACTTTTTTTTTACATTCGCAATACGATCCGGTGGCTTCATTCTAAGCTTAAAGATTAGGACAAGAACGCTGACCCAAAAATAGCTCGAAAACATCGCGCTAATGTGCACTGCAGCATAAATGGTGCACTGCACGTCTAGTTGCGACGAAAGTCTCGGATCGCCGGTTTGCTATCACGGACTGCTCTCAAAACCGTGATGTGAGGCTTAAGACGGCGGCGTTTGAGGTGTGCGATACTTTTTTGAACGGCATTAGGAGATTCCATGGCCAACCAAGGCGGAACTTCAGGCAAATTTTTTACGCGCAAGGACTTCCTAAAGCTATCTGGTGCCGTGGCGGTTGCGTCCTGGCTTCCGAACGTGCCGGCAAGCCAAGCGGCAGCGCTGAATCTAAGCGAAGTAGCGCCCGGATTGTTCGTTCACAAAGGCCATCACGCGCTCGTCTCTCCGGACAACTCCGGCGACATCTCAAACCTCAGCATTATTGTCGGCAAGGACGCCGTTGCTGTCGTTGATACGGGTGGCAGCATCACGGTTGGACGCGGCCTGCGCGACGCCGTCAAGGCCATCACGGACAAACCCATCCGTTACGTCATCAACACCCACATGCATCCAGATCATATTTTTGGAAACGCGGCGTTTGAGGCCGATAAACCAGCATTTATTGCACATCACAAGATGGCACGCGGGCTCTCTGCGCGCGCGGAAAATTATCTCAAATCTAACATGCGCATGATCGGCGAAGCGGCTTTCGCCGGCTCGGCAATCGTTATGCCGACAGAGCATGTGAAGGATCGAATGGACCTCGATCTTGGAGATCGCGTGCTGACGCTTGCCGCGCGTCCAACAGCGCATACCGACAACGATCTGACCGTATTCGATCAAGCAACGGGTACGCTTATCCTCGGCGATTTGCTGTTCTCAGAACACATTCCGACACTTGACGGCTCTATTGCCGGATGGATCAAACTCATTGAAACGATACGCGGCGAAAGCGCCAAACGCGTCGTCCCCGGGCATGGGCCATCGTCCATGACATGGCCTGATGCGCTCGTGCCACTCGACCGCTACCTCCGGCGTATCGCTGACGACGTGCGAAGCATGATAAAGGCTGGCGATCCGATCGGCGAAGCGGTTAAGACTGCGGGCGCCGGGGAAAAAGCACAATGGTTGTTGGCAGACGAGTTTCACGTCCGCAACGTGACTGCGGCCTACGCGGAACTTGAGTGGGAATGAGTAAAAATCAGAGTTATAATGGCATCGCTGCGAAATCTTCGAGGATCAATTCCCGATGCACCGCACGCTCTCCCACACGTTACTGCACCTAGCCCAGGCTCTTGCAGGCATTGCAGTTTCGCTCGGCCTCTTGATGACGCCGGCAGCGGCCGCGACAGACGACCCATGGGTCAGTATTCGCAAGGAATTTTACGGCGACCGGCCGATTTTAGAAGTAAAGGCGCCGCTTATCCTCGATGCGCCAGACAAAGCGGAAGACGCGGCGCTGGTGCCTGTCTCAATCTATCTTTTGCCCGACATCGCCGACAACATCAAAACGCTGCGCGTGTTCATCGACAACAATCCGATGCCGATGGTCGGCACGTTTTCGTTCGGCAAAGCGGCGGGCTTTGGACCAAAGACAATTTCGACGCGCGTGCGTTTCGACACCTTGTCCCACATCCGCGCTATTGCCGAAACCGACGACGGCAAGCTCTATATGGCAACCCACTTCGTGCAGGCGTCCGGGGGATGTTCATCGCCCGCCCTCAAGGATGCGCAGGAAGCACTCGACTCAGCTGGCCAGATGCACGTGAAGAAGCTGAACAATCCGCACAAATTTGCTTCAAGCAAAAATTCCTCATCCGTCACAGGCGAAGCCATGGTGATGCTGCGCCACCCGAACTACTCAGGCATGCAGATGGACCCGGCAAGCGGGCAATTCATTCCAGCCAAGTACTTGCGCACACTTGACGTCATGCGCGGAGACGAACTCGTGTTTCATCTCGAAGCCGGAATTTCAATGTCCACGAACCCAAATGTGCGTTTCACCTATGGCGCCAACGGAGACGAAGCGCTGAACGCGGTCGCCTCAGATTCGGATGGCGCAGTCTTCAAGGCGACGACCCCACCCGGCAATACGTGAACCGCGTAAAACCTGTCCCGCACAAATGGACAAAGGGCGCATGAAGTGCCCTTTTTTTATTGAAACGGCGATGTGTGCGCCCGCGTCAGAAACAGCGCAGCTCTGCTTCGATCTGGGCGAGTTTCAGCTTCTTGATCTTGGCCTGAATCGGCGCGTAACTCATAGTGGCGACGCTCTCTCCGCCTCTAAGCTGTACCGACATGATCGTTTCCGCCTCTTCGTATTCGGCAAAGGACAGCAGGGCGGCGATCTGATCAATCGAGCACGAGCATTTCTCCAGAATTTCGCGCGTTGGGCCATTGGCCTGCATACAGCCGTAGATATAGTCGGCACGCGATACGGTCGGGTAATCGTTAGCTGGGAGTTCCATAGCGGCAACCACTGCCGGTGAGAGCAAAGCAGCCACGGCGCAGGCGGCCGCCAAAGCGTAATTCTGGCGCCTCATTTGACACCCCCAAAACCTGCAATCGCCGTACGATCTTCAAAACCAAACTTGCCTGCTTCCTTACTCTTGATCACGGAAACCGACTCGACAAATTCTCCGGGCACGGTTGGGCTGACGATCATCGAGTACGTAGAAATTTCGTAACCCTTCATCTTCGCGACGGCCGCATCCTCTGTGAAGGGCGTGATGCTGATGCGAAACGCTTCGTGCGTCTGGCCCTTGTAATCAATCTTCAACGGCTCGACTTTGCCCTTCTCGTCGAGAACTTTGCTAAAGCGCGTTTTGAGATAATTGAAGTCGCCGCCACTCATCCGGGCGAATGTCGCCATTGCCTGCTGCATCGAGACGACATAGATCGGATTGATTGTCAGCTCTTGCATCTTTTGCAGTTCGCGCGCCCGGTCGCCTGTGTAGATTTGCATTTCTACCGCGCGTTTTCCGTTCACGATGTCCATGATTTTAACGGAGATGATGTCCTTGAACCCGGCACCGGCGAGCGTCTCGTCGGAGGGCTTGCTCGCGAAGTCATAGACCAGCTCATCCCCCTTATTGGTTTTTTCAAGATGCTGGGTCTCGAAGATAATCTGCGAGGCTTTCTTCATGTCGCCAGCACCTGCCGCGGCAAACGGCGAGGTCAACACAGCTGCTGCCATAAGTGCTGCCAGGATCGTTCTAGTCATGGTGTGCGATACTCCAGTTCGTCGTGTTTCGCGTTCTGCGCGGTATTTAGCGAGCCGCATGCGTCTTGACCAGTCCCGGCGCATACCTGCCCTTAACGGCAGGGAACCTCGGCCGGATTACGCCACTATCCTGGGCGAAAGCGGCACCTTGCGGTACTTAAAACGCGTTAACGTAGGAATTTACCGAATGCGCGCGGGCCGTCGCCAGTGGTAGGCCTTTCCTTTGATCTCAAGGCTCTTCGGGTCGATTTTCACAAGCACGTTATCGCCCCAGCAGGCCGCATAAACGGCGCCATCCGCCTCGCCGGCCTCGATGCCTTCCGGATGATCGCAGGCCTCGATGGTCTTGAGTTGCAGCAACGTTGCGACGTCAAACACAGTCACTGTGCCCGCTCCCTGGTCCGTGACGAAGACTTTGCCCGACGATAGGGCAACGGCATATGGCCGGTGGCCAACCTTAACTGTGGCGACAGCTGTCCGGCTCGCAAGGTCAATCACAGTTACGTCGTCGCTTGCAACGTTGGCTGTGTAGGCCCGCTTGCCGTCCGCATCGATCGTCACGCCGAACGGCCTTTCGCCGGTCTTTACGCCGGCGGTCCGCGTGCCCGTTGCAATATCGATGATCGACACCTCATTGCTGTCGCGGTCGGCCGAGAGCAGCAACTTGCCGTCGGGCGTTACGGCAAGACCTGAGGGTGATAAGCCGACGGCGATTTCCGTCGTAACTATAAAGTCAACCGGTTCAATCACCGAGATCTTGTTCGAGTACCAGCCCGCGACATAAATTTCGCCGGACTTCGGGTTGACCGCGATGCCCAGCGGACCGCCCTCAATCGTCAAGCGCCGCTTAACAGTGCGCGAGGTTGTATCAACTTCGGTCAGTTCCTTGCCGTCGGGCGCAGTGACGTACGCAAGTTTCTTATCCGGTGACAAGGCAATGCCCGCCGGATTGCCGCCGATCCTGATCTCGGCCGACGTCTTCATCGTGCTAAGATCGACGAATGACAAGCTGTTACCTGGCTGGTTGGTGACGAGCGCCTCTTCAGCGATTGCTGGCGCGATTGCCGGCACCGCGCCCGAAAGCGCGATCGCCAGCAAACAATATCGCGAACGGGACGCCATCGCGCTGATCAACCACCCGCCTCCACTTGACCTTGATACCAGCAAGGCCAGCCGTAATCATTCAGTGATCGCCTTGACGGCGGCCTCGTCCGATAGCTCCGGCGGGGGGTCGTTGTTCACGTACCCGCGATAAAATGCCGATTTCCATTCCACCTTGGTCTTTTCCGCCGTGCCTTTCACTCTGATAGCTCGAAGAGAAGTTGGTCAACAGGCAACACATTCACATCGACGTTTGTGACCTCATAGGCGTAAGTGCTTTCCTCTCCGCTATACTTCATAAGTTTGTCTTCGGTCGTGCCACCGCTTTTTAAGGTCACCCTGCGCATGGCTTTGGCCTCATTGCCCCCGGTCCCTTCAGTTTTCTCGATCGCCGGATGCCAGTTCATGTTCTTGGAACTCGCCAATCAGCGCCCAGACCTTCTCCACTGGTGCGTTTATTTCAATCTTCGACACGACCTTCTGGCGCGTCGGCCCGTGGGCCAAAGCGAGCGCGGGCATCAGGCTCGCGAAGACAACGGCGAGTGCCACTCGTTTCAACATTCTTTTCCTCCGAGGATCGTGTGGTTCTGGTTTGTTTTGGGCCGAAAGCGGCAGACCATAATCATGGGACGCGGCGAATGGCAACGTGGAGCAAACCCGCGTCGCAGTGACCCGTCCCCGAAGTGTTGTCAGACCCGCCGTCTCGTGCTTTGGTCTTAGCCCTGGATAACAAACACAAGATAAAACCAATAGACATGGGTGGACCGATGGAGGGCAAGAGTTCGGACGGGGCAGCCGCGTCCGGAATTCATGACAATGTCGCGTGCCCTTTTTGCGGCATTCTTTGTGACGATCTGACGGTCGAGCGCACCGCAACCGGCCTCAAAGTCCGCAAAAACGGTTGCGACAAGGCCATTTCTGGGTTTGAGCGGTCTGTTGGCCAGCCAAACCCGCAGGTATCGGGCAAGGACGTCTCGTTAACCGAGGCTGTCGCCGCGGCGGCGGCCCTGATCAAGAAATCCCGCCTGCCCATTTTCGGCGGCCTTGGCACCGATGTTGAAGGCATGCGGGCCGTCATGTCGATTGCCGACCAAGCAGGCGGCGTTGTCGACCACGCCTTGAGCGAAGGGCAGTACCGCAATTTCCGCGTTCTCCAGTCTGGCGGCTGGGTGATGACGACGCTGACTGAGGCCCGCAATCGCGCAGACCTCTTCATCGTTCTCGGCAGCGATCTGCACAAATTGCACCCGCGCTTTTTCGAGCGCGTTGTGTGCAACGAGAAATCGATGTTCTCGGACGCCCCGCCGAAGCGCACAGTTGTTTTCCTCGGCGAAGGGCTCGATCAGTCCGGCATCACGGGGAACCGCGTCGGCGAAGTCATTACCCTTCCCTGCAAGGGCGAGCGGATCGGCGAAATTCTGAACGCGATGCGAGCGATGGCCAAAGGCGTGCCGGTCGCGGGCGACACCATCGGCGGATTGAAGCGCGCGGACGTTGAAAATCTGGTCGAGCGCTGCAAGACGGCGACCTATGGCGTGATGGTGTGGGCACCGCCGAGCTTAGCCTTCCCCAATGCCGACCTTACGGTTCAGGCCGCAGCCGAGTACGTCAAGGACATCAACCTGCATTCGCGCTTTGCCGGGCTCTCGCTTGGTGGCAATGAAGGTGCGGTTTCGGCTGGTGCCGTGTGCGCTTGGCAATCGGGCTATCCGCTGCGCGTTTCATTTGCCAGCGGCAAACCCGATTACGACATCGAGCGCTATTCCATGGCGCGCCTGCTGCAGGCCAAGGAGAGCGATCTCTTGGTTTGGATCGCATCCTATACGCCCGATTTGTCGCCGCCAGATACGGACGTGCCCATGATCGTGCTCGGCACTCCGGGATTGAAGCTCGCAAAGCAGCCGGCGGTCTTCATCCCCATCGGCACGCCGGGCGCGGATCACGCGGGTCTCATCGTCCGCTGCGATAACGTCGTGTCGTTGCCGTTGAGGAACCTTGGCCGATCAACCCTCCCGCGCGCGGCCGATATCCTCGCATCAATTGAAGCCGCCCTTTAAAGGCTCCCGTCTTTTCGAGATCCAAACCGATGCTCATCAAACTTACCGGCGGCAAAGTCTACGATCCCATCAACGGGATTGACGGGGAAATCCGCGATATTTACGTGCGAGACGGCCGCATCGTCACTCCTGCACCCGGAGAGAAGGCCACACAGGAATATGCCCTCAATGGCCGCGTAATCATGGCGGGCGGCATCGATCCGCATTCGCATATCGGCGGCGGCAAGGTGACCATCGCGCGCATGCTGATGCCGGAAGATCATTTGGGCCACGAAGTCGCGCGCACCGAACTCACGCGCTCGGGCTGCGGCCATGCCATCCCCTCGACCATGCAGGCCGGATACCGCTACGCCGAGATGGGCTACACGGCCGCGTTCGAGCCCGCCATGCTGCCGGCCAACGCCCGCCAAGCGCACATGGAAATGGGCGACACGCCCATGATCGACAAAGGCGCGTTTGTCATGCTCGGCAGCGACGATTTTCTGCTGCGCCAGCTCTCGGGTAAACAAGATTTTTCCGCGATCAAGGACTACATCGCCTGGACCATGCACGCGGCGCAGGCAATCGCCGTCAAGGTTGTAAATCCGGGCGGCATCAGCGCTTTCAAGTTTAATCAGCGCAAACTGGATCTCGATGAGAAGCACGTCCACTACGGCGTCACGCCGCGCGACATCATTCTCAATCTCGCGCGCGGCTTGAAGGAACTCGGCGTCACCCATCCGTTGCACATTCACGGCTGCAACTTGGGTGTTCCCGGCGGCGTCGAGACGACACTCGATACGATCCGGGGTTCCAACGGCCTGCCGATCCATCTGACGCACATTCAATTTCACAGCTACGACACCGAAGGCGATCTCAAGTTTTCATCCGGTGCCACGCGCGTCGCCGAACTCGTCAACAGCCACAAGAATGTGTCGATCGACGTCGGTCAAGTCATGTTCGGTCAGACCTGCACGGCCTCCGGCGACAGCATGCGCCAGTTCGTCAACACGCGCTCGGCCGATCCCAAAAAATGGGTCGTCATGGATATCGAATGCGATGCCGGTTGCGGCGTCGTGCCGTTCAAGTATCGCGACAAGAGTTTCGTCAACGCGCTGCAGTGGGCCATCGGCCTCGAACTCTTCCTGCTGGTTGATGATCCATGGCGCATCTTCCTGACGACGGATCATCCAAACGGCGGTCCGTTCTACTGGTATCCGCACATGATCCGCTTGTTGATGGACAAGTCCTTCCGCAAGGAAAAGATGGGAACAATCAATCAGGATGCGCTGAAGTATTCGTCTCTCGCATCCATCGACCGCGAATACTCGCTCTACGAAATCGCCATCATGACGCGCGCCGGACCCGCCCGCAGCCTCGGGCTCAAAGATCGCGGACACTTGGGCGCGGGCGCCTGCGCCGACATCACGGTCTACGAAGACAAAGCCGACCGCGAAGCCATGTTCGAGAAACCGGAACTCGTGTTCAAGAACGGCGAGCTGATCGTGAAAAACGGAAAGATCGTCAAGGTCGTCAACGGGGCGACGCATGTGGCGCGGCCGTCCTATGACCCGCAAATCGAAAAATCGTTGAAGAGCTACTTCGACGACTATCACACAGTGCGCATGGAAAATTTCCGCCTATCGGACGACGAGATCGTCGATCATGGCCGGGGCTCGATTATCGTGCAGCCGACGGGAGTGCGTTCGGTATGAGCCAAACTTCCAACAGCAAGACCGTCAACGGCATCACCATCGACGACACGTTCGCCGAAGCCTTTGGCATGAGCGGCACGGGGCTGATCATCACAGCCGACAGCATGAAGTGGGCGCGCATTGCCGCTGTCACTGCAACGGGCTTCGGCACGTCGGTCATCGGTTGCGGCGCGGAATGCGGTATCGACCGCGAGATCTCGCCCGACGAAACGCCCGACGGCCGCCCCGGCGTGCGCGTTTTGATGTTCGGCTTCTCGCCCGACGCGCTCATCCCCCAGGTCAAGAACCGCGTCGGCCAGTGTGTGCTGACAAGCCCGGGCTCCGCCTGCTTCAACGGCCTCGACGCCGCAATGAAGATTGGTCTTGGTCAAGGCCCGCGCTTTTTCGGCGACGGCCATCAGACGGCTAAAAAACTCGGCAACAGCCGCTATTGGCGCGTGCCCGTCATGGACGGCGAATTCGTCATCGAGGAAACCTGCAGCGTGACGACAGAGGCCGTCGGCGGCGGCAATCTGCTCATCATCGGCCGGGACCGCGCTGGCCTTCTGGAAACGACGGAAGCGGCCGTCGAGGCCATCGCCAAAGTCAGAGACGTCATCACGCCTTTCCCCGGCGGCATCGTGCGCTCGGGCTCGAAAGTCGGCACCAAATACAAGGGCATGTTTGCCTCGACCAATGACGCCTTCTGCCCGACGCTGCGCGGCGCGGTCAAAAGCGAACTCGGTCCCGACACCATTGCCGTTCTTGAAATTGTCATCGACGGCTTGACGTCAAAGGCCGTGGCGGACGCCATGCGTGTTGGTCTCAAGGCCATCACAGATATCGGCACCGCGAAGGGCGTTACGCGCGTTTCGGCCGGCAACTACGGCGGCAAGCTCGGTCAGCATCACTACTATCTGAAGGACCTCCTCTCATGAGCGGGCTTACCTTTCGCCTCAAGGCCAACCCCGGCGAGCGGCTGAACATCGCGGAACTCACGCCCAGCAAGCTCGCCAAGCTTTCGAGTGGCGAGATCGCGCGTCTCAAAGTTGGCATGGGTAAAAACGTCATCACCGTTGGCGATGCGTTTGATGTCTCGGGCACCGCTGGCGACACAATTACGATCGAAGGATCGGGCGTCCCGCTCGATTTCGCGGGCGCCGGGCTTGATGGCGGCACGTTGCGCATCAGCGGCTGACGTTGGACCATATGCGGGCCGCAAGATGTCGGGCGGCACGCTTGAAATATCCGGCAATGCCGGAAACTATCTCGGCTCCGGCATGACGGGCGGCACGATCCACGTCAAGGGATCGGCCGGCGACAATCTCGGCGGCGTGTTGAGCGGCGACCGCTTCGGCATGGCGGGCGGCACAATTATTGTTGGCGGCAACATCGGCGCGCGCGCGGGCGACAAAATGCGGCGCGGAACTGTCATTGTGAAGGGCAAGACCGGCGACGGTACGGGCACGCGCATGATGGGCGGCACGATCTGGGCCGAAGGCGGACTTGGCCCAGCGCCCGGCCTCATGATGCGACGGGGTACGCTGATCGGCCCCTCGGTTGAACGCTTGCTGCCGACGTTTGCCGATTGCGGCGTGCACGACCTGCTGATTGTGCGCATCCTCGCACGTTATTTGAAACAATCCCTCGGCACCCTGGCACCGCCGCCCATGCCGCTCAAAGTGCGCAAAATCGCGGGCGATATGGCCACAATTGGTAAAGGCGAAATATTATTACCCGCTTGAGCCTGGCTAACTCGTCTGGGCCGGGATTGTGAAAAGCCCGCAAATACAGGCTACTAATACTTCGAGACAGCGTTAACGCGAAAAAATCCATTCCCGATTTTTCCCCGTATCTCCCCAGCAGTGTACATTTGCACGTCGGCTCCTTGCGAGAGGGGCTGAAACGCAAGCGCCATGCTCTGCGTACAAGTACTGGAACCGGGAGGCGCGTCCGCCAGTAGAAGGCGACGGCACATAGAACAGGGAAACAACGGACAATGCTTGCAATCATCATTTCCGCCTGCATGGTAAACGAGCCAAACGTTTGCCGGGACTACAAAATCCAGATCGAAGAAGCGATGGACGCGACCCAGTGCGCCATGCACGCCGCGCCCTACTTCGTGCCCTGGGCCGACGAGCACCCGGGTTGGGAAATCAAGCGCTGGCACTGCGGAGCAGTCAGCGAAGACAAAATTTGATTAAAACGGCCGGGGGCAAATCCTGGCCTCTCGAATTCTTGAAACGAACTTGCCCGAAAAAGCGTACTTCTCTTGGCAGAGACAGGAGTTCGGGCATGATTTTTCGAGTTAACGGCGCGTTCGCTAATACCTATGCTTTCCGGCTGAGGGCGGCCCTTGGCACGATGACGGCCATCGCCACAATTTCTGTGTTGATGCCGCATGTGCCAGGAGCGGCGTTCATTTCGCGCGCGTCGGCTCAAGACCTCATTCAATATCTCGATCTGACGACCGACGAGTTCACCAAATCAAATGTGACACGCGCCGAAATTGAGGCCGGGCTCGCGAAATTGCAAGGACGGCGAGTCGCTCGATCTCTCCGCCAAATGGCTGAACAAACTCGACCTCTCGGGGATGGATCTCACACGCACTAATCTGCGGGCGTCCCGCCTCAATGGCACCAATTTGAAGGGCGCCAAGCTCGACGGCGTTCAACTTGACGCCGCGTGGGCCCTCAAAGCCGACTTCACGGGCGCGAGCTTTATTGGCGCAAGCCTTTTCCAAACGCAAATGATGGACTGCAAAGTGGATGGTGCGAATTTCTCCAACGCTATGGTGGGCGCGGACCTATCGCGCGCGAACTCTGACGAATGCAATCTTCAATGACGCCATGCTGGCGCCCGACCTCACCAACCAGTCGATGGGGCTTATGCGCGGCATTCTGAAAGGCGCAAATCTTGAAGGCGCGTCCTTCAAGGGCGCGAACCTGATGCGCTCGGCATTCGAGTATGCTTCATTGAAAGGGCGCAGATTTCGAAGGCGCAAATCTTGAAGGCGCGGAATTGAGCGGCGCGGACCTCACGGGCGCAAACATTGCGGGCGCAAATCTTGCGGGTGCCGACGTCAATTCGGCTAAACTGTTCTCGCTAAAAGGCAAAGACACCGCAAAGGGTTTCGACAAACTGGTGAACTTCGACAGAGCTTTTAAAGACTGAACACGCGCTCTTATTGACGCGAAATAGGGGCCGCAGGTTCACCTGCCGCAAACACTTCCGGCACCTTCATCCCGCTGATCTCGATCACGAACTTCTGCCTAATCGCGCGGCCGAAATCGGCGTAGCCGTTGGCGGGCAAAACGAACGCGCCGGTGCCGCCTTTGACATGATCGGTGAACCACTGTTCGAGCGTGGTTGGCCCGGTCTTCTTTGCGGCCAACGAAGAATCCTCGAAATCCGAGCCCGGCGCGCGATAAGCCCCCTCGCCGACAGGATCACCCGGATCACCGACGTTGATCGGCAAGCCATTGACCGTGACGCCATTGGCAACGAGTTCGTCGCGAACGGTTTCGATCGCCTCTTCGGCATTGCAATTGTCCGTGCCATCACCCGACACGTCGAGGACGAGACGCGTCGCTTGGGCCGGAACCTGCGACATGATCTTGTCGTTCACGGATCGCATCATGCGCGTCATACAGGTGAATTCGCCGAGCTGCTGGGGAAGTTTTCTAACCTTGCTCGCCACGGCAAACGCTTCCTCCTTGCTGCCAATGCGCATCCACGGCAGCGAGAAATTCGGCCGGTCGGCCCATGTGACCATTGAAAAAAGGATGCCGCCATTTGGACCGTTGATGATCGCGTCGATAACGCCCGAATCTTCAAGCGCGCTGGCAATGCCTTCCATTTGCAGTTTGTAACGCTCCTCATTGACGGAGTTGGAGACATCGACGGAGACGACGAGTGCTGTGTCGACCGCGAGCATGCTGCCGGCCGGCTCGGCTTGAGACATGAGCGAGGGATAAACAGCGAGCACGCCAACGAGCGCGAGGGCCGAGGCCAGAACGGTCCACGATGGATATTTCAAGCGAGCCTGCCCTTTTAACGCTGCGTCGTGTCGAAGTTCTTGGCCGTATCGCGGCCGATGACGTTGTCGAGGCCTTTGGTACCGGCAAATTTGGCACTCTGCAAATTTGACCCCGAAATGTCGGCGCCGGTAAGGTCGGCATTCGAAAAATCGGTGTTGGTGAGGTTGAGGTTGCGCAATCTGGCACCGCGCAGATTGGCACCTGTGAAACGCGCAAACGTGAAGTCGATATTGCGGATATCGGCACCTGCCAGCGTCGCGCCGGTAAAGTTTGCGCTCATCATCCGGGTGGATGGCGCCATACCGGCTTCCAAGGACGTCTCCTCAGGTCCAATTCTAGCGCCTGAGAGATCAGCATTGCTGAAATCGGCGCCGTCCATGCGCGCCAAGATCCGCGCCCCCTTGAGGTTCGCTCCTTGAAATGACGGTGCGTCGGCGTGATCAAAATCGGGCGTGCTGAAGACGTTCGGCTTTAACATGGTGGCGCCTTCTAGGTTGGCGCCTCCGAAGTTTGCCTTGATGACTGTGGCCCGGTCGAGCTTGGCGCCCGAGAGATCGGCACCCACCAAGTTTGCCGACGACAAGTCGACACCGAAGAGGTTGGTATTTTTCATGATCGCCGATTTGAAGTCGAGGCCGGCGAGATCAAGGTTGCTCAGATCCTTGCCCGTAAAATCGACGCGGACGCCTGCTTCCGCCTTGAAGACCGATTGGGTCACCTCGCGTGCGGACAAATCGGCAGCAGTGGCAGCCCTGGCGAACAACAGCGCAAGCGCCAGAAAGCGTATTCCCATTTTTGCAAGGGCACCAACACTGAGACGTCTATAAATTGTCATGTTCGTTTCCGGCACCGGCTGAGTGCTAATGTAGCTAAGCGTACCAGATTAACCGGGCCCAAGTGCCCTAGGGCAAGTATTTTTGTTAAGCGTTCAAGTGCCTTTTGGGCCGTAAATCTGGACGCATTGCTAATGCCGAATGGCCCGTTCGGCGTTTTTAGCACTGTCGAGGCCTTTCGCCGTTTCGATGCCGCGCACGCCGCGCAGTATCGTCCCGTCGAGGTCAGCGCCTTCCAGGTTGGCATCGGTCAGGTCCGCGCCCGAAAAATCCGTCATTGAGAGATCGGCACCGGCCAAGTTGACGCCCTGCATATTTGCGCCGATGAATTTCGAGAAGCGCAGTTTCGCCCACATCAGGTCAGCGCCATTGAGTGTTGCGCCAGAAAAATCGCAGCCCCGAAGCAACGAACCCGGCATGCTCGAAATGTCGGCGCGTGGCTCGTGCGGACCCATGCGCGCGCCGGTCAAGTCCGCACCGCGGAAATCGGCGCCATCCATCATGGCGGTGAGGCGGATGTGGCGCAGGTTGGCACCGGCAAATTTGGGTGCGTCCTGACTATTCAAGCCGAGTGTGGTGTTGACGCTTGGGCGCATCAATGAGGCGCCTTCTAAGTTCGCCCCCGAAAAGTCGGCGCGCAAGACGATGGCGCGGTCGAGCATCACGCCGTCCAGCCGCGCGCCGCGCAAATTAGCGGTTGTCAAATCGACGCCGAAGAGATTGGCGCGGCTCATTACGGCGCCTTTGAAGTCGATACCGGCAAGATCGAGAAAGCTGAGATCCTTGCCCGTAAGATCGACGGGCTCACCTAATTTGGCTTTATGGAACACTTGGCTGACTTCGCGCGCCGTCAAATCGGCTGCGTGCAGCGGCGCCGTGCCAAAAATAGGGACAACGGCAAGCCCAATGCCAGCCAGCAAAGTCAGAAAACCGGCCCAGGCTATTCGAGACCCGGCTCCGCGCATCGGTCCTCCTCCCGCTCAAGACGCAGTCCATCTAAATGGGCGTTACGGCGGGACTCGGAGGCCGGTTCACTCAAGCGGCAACAGTTCGGATGGTTTTAAGGTTTGGCGGCTGCGCCGCCGGGCGGGCGCCGCGCATAACTACATGCTGACAGCTGTAAATCGAGAAGGATAAGTCGCCCGCATCCGCCAAGATATGCCGCGAGGGCTAGCTTAAAACTTCCAGCGGGCGCCGGTGCCGATTTTAAAGCGCTCGTAGTTGTCATCGCTGACGGTTTCATCAACCCATTTTGTCAGGCCCGAGACAAAGAGCTCAAGATGATCGTTGACGTCATGCGTCAAGGACATCGTCGAGGTGAGCTTTTGATAGTGGATGGTGTCGCCAAGGGCCGTTTCGTCATCGAAATAGGTCGTGCCGGCGAGACGCCAACGCGGCATGAACGTCCAGTCGAATGTCGCCCCATAAGATTTAACGTCATCAACCACACCGAACGACGACGTCGACTCGTCGAAGAAGCGCTCGACAACGGCCGTTAGCCGCAAATTGTCGAACGGCTGCCAGAACATGTTGACGTCGATGAAGCCGTTATTGTCGCTGGTTATAACGGCATCGTCGAAATCGCGGAAGTTGCGGCGGTATCCGACGTCGATGCGGAAGTTCTTGTCCAGTTGCAAGCGCACGCCCGCCACACCGAAATGCTCGATCGCATCACGGTCGATCGAAGCGCCCTCGACCTGATTGTAAAAATCAATGTAGCCGAAATCATAGATCAGGAAGGGCTGAAGCATATTGCGCGTGAAGGTCAAAACGTTCACCTGCGCATCGCTGCGCGAGTAATCGAAGGCTTTGGCGCGCGACACCACGAAGTCATCGAATTGATCGGTTCCTTGCACGTCGTTGTCGAAATTGTGCTCGGTGTGGTTCTTGCCGAGGATCCTGATCCTGTAGTCATCGGTGCGGCGCGCATAGTCGAGATACGAGTGGATGATATCTGCCCGCGCAGGGGAAATAAGATCGCGCAGGAAGTAGCTGCCCGCGCTGATCGATTCCGTATCGCTGAGTGTAAATCTGGTGTCGAGTGCCGCCTTGAAATCTTTTCTGTGACTCTCGTCTACGAACTCAAGCTGATGGTAATCTAGGAAGCGCCCTTTCAGAGCGAGCGCATAGTATTCCTTGGCATGCTCGAGCGTTGCCTTCATGCCGCTTTCAAGCTTGACGAAGCCGGTGCCGTCCTCGCTGAAGCTGTTGTCCGGATTAGTATCGACGCCTGCTTCGGTTTCCACATAAGGCCGCCACGTGTATTTGGAGCCGCCTCGCTGCCAGACGAACCCTGGTCCACTTTGTTGCGGCTGGTTTTGCGCAAGCGCGGCCGCGGCGCGCACCTCTTCGTCGTCCGCGCGTGCTGGCGTTGTGGCAAGCCAAACTGATGCCAAACCTGTAATGGCGAAGCCCGTAACGGGGAAAAGGGCCATCAGGCGAAGTGTCATGCCGCTGGAAATATGTGCCAGGCTCATCGTCCCCGATTCCGAACCCTGTTTTCAGTCGTGCTTTCTAGCCAACGCAACCACTGCCGCCCCGCACCCCGGACCGGCGAAGCACTGCCTAAACACATAGCATATTGAACAGATTCATCGGCTTAGGCTTTGCGATAATTTACAATGTGCCGGCCTGTTTTATAAGCATGCGTTGTAATTTTACGACAAACCGGCTTCGGCGAGCGCCGTGGAGGCACGCAACAAAATCGCCGCGAATTTCTAATGCTACGCAATGCGTTGATTTGCACTTTTCTGAACCACGACATTGCCTAACGGCTGTCGCAGCGCGTTGCTAGTGGCTGCTTACCGGGCCGGAAGCGATCAACATTGGTCAACGCCCGCCTGCAATCGGCCTCCGGCCGGTGCTTACGCGCCGGAGTTGCCGCAACATCCAATCCGCCACCTTGCCGGCGCGAAGGGGAGGAGCCGGACGATGTATCTTCCGACTCACCAAATCGCGATCCCACATCGGCTGGCGCGGTTTGCGCGCCTTCTTGAAGGGCGCGGTTCTTGACTGCAGGTCTGTTGGTTGTTTCAGATGCTCTGGGTTCAAACGCTCTGGTGCCACCCGGCCTTGTTGCGTTCTCGGCGCGAGATAGGGTGCCACGGTCTTGAGCCAACGCTCCGCAGGAGAGGGCACCCGCAAAGCCAACGCACGCGATATAGAGCCTGACGCACTTGATTAGACCGCGATTTAGGCCCGGCCTGGCTAACCGCGCCGAATACTGAGGGATGAAATCTAACGTTTCTACACTCACGAGCTGCATCCTCACCGGCACGCAGGATCAAGACATAGGTTACTGTTCCGCTGCGTGACGTTTGAGAGCGACGAGCCGGACTTTAGAAACGATCCGAATCGTCCTTCTTGTTTTTGCCATCGCCGCCGGATGATGAGTTTTTTGACGGCTTGTTGCCTCCAGACGATCCGCCGCCAGAATTGCTTTTACCGCCGCCATCGGAATTTCCACCACCCCCAGAATCCGAGTGGGCTGAATCCGAGCCGCCGGAATCATCGGAACCGCCGCCCGACCGGCCACCGCCTCGACCACTGCCACTACGATCATCATCGACTTCGTCTTCGCCCCGGTAGCGGCGGTGGACAACATCGCGGTCGTTTGGCATCTGGGCGGCTTGGGCAGTCACTGGCTGCATCGAAACGGTTGCCGGGCTCGCGACAAAAATCGCAAGGAGCAAACAGACCAAGGGCAATTTTGAGTGCAAATTCATAGTCCACTCCCGGCGCCGGTAGCGCAACGGTGGTGTCTATCCCGGCTCTTGTGAATACGAGCTGAACGGGAAATAGATTGCTGCATTAAGAGAAATTTAGAAGCGATCGTAGGGATCGCTGCGGCCGTCGCGGCGCGCGATATCCCCGCTCTTACCCGAGCCTGAATTTCCAGAGCCCGAAGTATCCGAACCGCCGCCATCGCCGTCGCTAGCATCGCCGCCGCGATCATAGCCTGCCCGGTCGCCGCCGCCAGGACCGCTGTTGCTGCCGCTGCCACTGCCGCCCGAAGTGCTCCCACCGCCGCTATCACCACCGCCGCCGCCGGAGCCGCTGCGGTCGTCGTCGCTACCGCTCCGGCCGTCATTAATATTACCGCTGCCGGAGTTACTGCCGCTACCGGAGCCCGACCCTGAACCCGAGCTGCCGCTACCACTTGCGGCGATGGACGAGCCAGTCTGGGCGATGCTGGCGATGAGCGCCATGGCCATGATGACAGCGATTGAACGCATTGAACGTAATGTATGCATGTCATCCCTCCATCATTAGAGACAAAAAGGCCTGCGCAGAACGCTCTGGGCCGATCCAGATCGAATCCAAAACTATAGCAACCACGTTCCATGAACAACAATCGGCTAGGTTCAAGAGCTGATAAATTGAATTTACAAACGCCTATGACGAAGCATCGTCACATTAGAGCAACTATAAAGTAATTGACCTGATAATGCCCTGACGGGCTGGAGCAGGTGGCGACCGCACTTTGACGTGATAGAAGGCCTAAAAAAGACGGCAAGACTTAATCTTTAGACCTCATTAGCCGAGAACACTATGAGAACGCTTGTCGTAGAAGATGAAGTCCAGATTGCCGAGGACATGGCCACTTCGCTTGGCGCAGCCGGTTTTGCAGTTGAAATTTGCACGGACGGTGAGGACGCATGGTACCGCGGCGGGGTCGAAGACTTCGATGTCGTCATCCTTGATTTGGGATTGCCCAAACTAGACGGTTTGTCTGTGCTGAAGCGCTGGCGATCCGAGGGGCGCATGATGCCGGTGATCATCCTGACGGCCCGGCAGGGCTGGACCGAAAGGGTTGAAGGCATCAATGCCGGAGCCGACGACTTCCTAAGCAAGCCCTTTCAGATGGAGGAACTCGTCGCACGCGTGCGCGCTGTCCTGCGCCGCACACACGGTCACGCCAGCGCAACATTGACGGCGGGGCAACTCGCGCTCGACACGAGCCAGATGCGTGTCAGCGTTGATGGCAAAGCGGTGACGCTCACGCCGTTGGAATACCGGCTCGTAAGCTACCTTCTGCATCACAAGGGGCGTGTGGTTCCTGGCGGAGAATTGCGCGAACACGTATACGGCGACGAAGATTTGCGTGAGGTCAACGCCATTGAAGCCCTGATCGTCCGCGTCCGGCGCAAACTCGGTGCCGACATGATAGAAACGCGCCGGGGTCATGGATATTGCGTGAGGGACGACACCGCGTGACATACGGCTCGCTCCGTTTGCGCCTGCTGATCGCGTGGGCCATCTTCATTGCCGTGACGCTCCAGGTTGCGGGTGTCGGTCTGCGCGTGCTTTTCGAACGCTCAATCACGCGCCGCACGCAAAACGAACTCGAAGCCGATCTGAGACAACTGCGGCGCGGCATGAACGTGTCGCCGGGCGGCGACATCAAAATGGCTCGCGAGCCAACCGACCCTCAATTCGATATCGTGTTCGGCGGGCGTTATTGGCAAATCGACGAGGGCGGCAAGACGTTGCTGCGATCCCGTTCGCTCGGCGGATCAATTTTGCCCGTGCCCGCTCAATTGCCCAGTGGAGACGGACCGGAAACGCTTAAGATCATCGGGCCTGAAGACCAGAAGCTCTTTGCCGTAGTGAGAAACCATCCCCTAAGCGCACAGGAACCGGGCACGCAGCGAATACTTAAGATTGTCACCGCCGTGGATGCGGCCGAAATCGACGAAGACACCAACAAGTTTACGGCCGATCTCTTTTCCAGTCTCACCGGCTTAGCTCTGCTGCTTTTGCTAGGGGCTTTTGCACACGTAACGATCGGCTTGCGGCCTCTGGAAGAATTGCGTGCCAAGGTGGCCGGCGTGCGCACGGGCAAGGCAAATTTGGTCGATGGCTCATACCCCGATGAAGTAATGCCGCTTGTCGATGAGACCAATGCATTGCTTTTGGCGCAAGAAAAAGAGCTCCAATCAGCGCGCGCCCGCGCCGGCGATCTTGCTCATGGGCTCAATACGCCGCTCGCCATTATGGCCGCGAAAGCGCGAACTCTAAGACGCGTTGGGCAGGTGGACATCGCCGACGAGATCGATCGTCAGATCGAATCCATGCGCCGCCATGTCGACCGCGAGCTGGCGCGCGCGCGCGCGCGCGGAGCACGGCGCGCTGGACAGGCCCCAATCGATGTTGGCGTGCTGCTTAGAGATCTTGTGAATGCTATCGGAAGCCTCGCGCGCGGCGACGAACTGCAGTGGAGCATCGACGCGGCGCCGGATCTGGAAATTCCAGTCGATGCCGACGACTTCAATAATATGATGGGAAATCTTCTTGAAAATGCTCAGAAGTGGGGCCGGTCTGTTGTGCAAGTAAGTGCACGCAGAACCGCCGCCGGCGTTGAGATCGATATCGACGATGATGGACCGGGAGTTCCCGGCGACATGATCGATCGGGTGATCTTGCGCGGTGAGAGGGCCGATACGTCAGTCAGCGGCTCGGGACTAGGGCTCGCAATCGTCAACGATCTTGTGGAGCTTTATCGCGGCAGTTTGAAACTGTCGCGCAGTTCACTCGGAGGCCTAAAAGCTCAGTTGTTTCTCCCGCATTGAACGGCATTTCGTCTGCCCACGTTGCTCTGTCATAAATCTGACATTAAACTGACACGCCGCGTCTGATTGGCGTCAGGCAACCTTCAGTTAGCTTCCCAATCGTCGCCGCAGTGGTGACGCGCTCTCTTCCCAGGCACTGCCGATGTCAAGATCATGCCCCGGAAGCGAGTTTGTAAAACAAATTGGGAGATTGACTCATGAAGATCGCTGGTTTTCCGGTCGTAAAGTCCTCAACTGTTTCGCGCCGCACTCGTGGCCGTACCCGTGGCCGCACGCGGACAGGCCGCTAAGCCTTTCAAGCCATATTGGGCTTTGAGGCACTTGTGGCGCGGAGCAGATTAGCCCGCGCCGCAAGCGTTTTTTCGTTCAGAGCACTCGAACTCGGCGCACAACATGTCCAATCCCAACGGGACTACGACAGTCCGCGGGCTCATCCAAAGGTTCCTGCCCTACGTGCTGGCGATCAAGCGCCAGGCGATGCTGAGCTGCGCGCTCGTCATCGCGGCTCCATTCATTTCTGCAATTTTTATTTGGTCGTTCAAGATCTTGATCGACGAAGTCCTTGTGGCTAACCGCAAGGATTTGCTGCTCTCATTTGCGCTGGTTTACGCTGCTGCCGCCACGGCAAAGATTGCCGTCGAGTACGCCAGCCGTTGGGTTGAAGCAAATGCAGTAGAGAGCATCGTTCTGGCACTCCGGTCGGATCTCTACGCGCATGTCCTGTCGCTGTCGCCCGGCTCGCTTGGCAAGATCACTTCCGGCGACGTCCTCACCCGGCTGCAAGGCGATACCGATCGAACCGAGTATCTTATCTACACGGGGCCATTGGCGGCACTCGCAGATGGTGCTGCGGCGCTGGTGTTTACCGGTTTTCTGTTTTTTCTGAACTGGCAGCTAACGCTCTGCACGCTTGCCGTGTTGCCTTTAATTGTTTGGCTCGTACGTAAGTTTGCGCCGCTGGTGCGCAAAGCGTCGAAGCTGTCGCGCCGGGCCGATGGGCACTGGATGTCGCTGGCGGAAGAGCGGCTCGATGCCGTTCCCGTGGTTCATGCCTTTGACGCGGAGAAGCGCGAAACGCGCTCGTTCCGGCACCGCACGGGAAAGGTACGCCGCTTAGAGGTCGTCTCCAATATCTTGCAGGCCCGCCAGTCGGGGCTGGTCGAAGCCGCCGTCGCCGTGGGCGGTCTTGGCGTTCTTTGGTTTGGTACCATGCTGATCGGATCTGGTGCCATGACGGTCGGCGCCCTTGTGGCGTTCATCGGAACGGTGAGCTCGCTCTATTCCCCGATCCGCTCACTTGCCAAATCGGCTGGCCGTTTTCAAAGCGCTGCCGCCGGCGCGCAGCGGGTCGCGAACCTGATGGATCAGGCCAGTCTTGTTCGCGAGCGCCCTGGGGCCCGCCCGCTTGGGATGGTGCGCGGCTCGGTCGAATTTCGCGACGTTCAGTTTTCATATCCCAACGGCCAAAAGGTCCTGCACGGCATCTCACTTGCTATTGCATCCGGCGAGACGGTCGCGCTGGTCGGCCCGAGCGGCAGCGGGAAATCTTCGCTCGCCCGGCTATTGCTGCGTCAGTACGATGCCAGCGCAGGTGCTGTCCTAATCGATGGCATAAATGTGCGCGACATCAAGTTCTGGTCCCTGCGACGCGCCATCGCGCCAGTCTTCCAAGACGCTCTTGTCCTCAATGGAACGATTGAGAGCAATATTCGTTACGGATCTGCAGGAGCAAACGCAAGTGCTGTTTCGGCGGCCGCTCACGCAGCCGCAGTCGATTGCTTTGCGGCGTCGAAGGAGGGGCTGCTCACGCCGGTCGGGCCTTGGGGTTCGCGCTTATCGGGAGGCCAGCGCCAACGCATTGCTCTGGCTCGAGCGCTGTTGCGTGATGCCCCGATCCTACTTCTCGACGAAGCGACTTCGGGTGTCGATAGCGAAACCGAAGAACTTATTCAGGACGCACTCAACACAATGGCTGGCAAACGCACCATTGTGGTCGTTGCCCACCGGCTCTCATCGGTCCGCAACGCAGACCGCGTCGTTGTTGTCGAGGACGGCCGAATTGTCGAGACGGGGACGCCTTCAGATCTTTTGTCGCGGCCGTCCCGCTGCCGCGAACTCTTCGCCGCCCAACTTGTGCTGAAGGAGGCTGCCGCTTGAGCCGCAAACAAGTCCCAAAAATTCCACTTGCAAAAGTTGGCTCGATGCTTGGATCGAAATTCACGGTGCTTGGTGTGATCGACGGCGGCGGAACTGAGCCCGTGTACATCGTGTGGAACCATGAGTCGTGGTGTCCGATGGCATGCAAAGTCATGCAGTCTATGGAGAATGCGGAGCGCGAGGCTGAGGTCCTGCGCGAATTCTCACACCCCAATATCGTGCGCGTATTCGAAGTCGTCCGGCCCGGTTACCTTTTGATGCCGTTTATTGAAGGACCGCTTCTGAGCAACCTCATCGACCACGCCCCGAAACGCAGGCTTGGGATTTCCAACGCGTTGCGCGTTGCTATCCATATGGGAGCAGCGATCAATCACGTCCACACACGCGGATTCCTTCATTTGGACGTGAAGCCGGACAACGTCATTGTGGCGGCCGGCGGCCATCCGGTGTTGTTCGATTTCGGTACCGCGCGCAGGATTGGCGCGCCCCGGCCTGACAAGGTAATTGGAACCAACTCCTATATTGCCCCCGAGGAATGCCGCCTTGGCGACACAGGACCGGGTGCAGACGTTTTCTCCCTCGGGGTCACGATTTATGAAATGCTGACTGGGGAAATCCCGTTCGGAAAGGGTACGCCCAAAGCCCCGTTTCCGCAGCTAAAACTGGATCCCACTCCAGTTCGCGACTACCGTCCAGCGGTGCCGCGTCCGCTCGAGAACCTTATTTTTGCCTGCCTCGAACGCAATCCAGATTTCCGGCCGGCACTCGCCGAGTTGCTCCCAGCATTGAACACCATGATCCAGAGCGGGCCGCGCATGTGGCCGCAAGATTTCAAACCCGGCCGGCTGGGGAAAAAGGCGAGCCAACGCGCGCGCGCCGTCAGCAATTCAGTCCGCACTGAATTTTCAAACTCAAATATGCAGGATTGAGTGCTTGGCCGGGGCTCGCCAATCAACGCCCGCCAATCAACGCTCTGGGCTCCGCTTGGAACACCCAATCATTGACCCGATCATTGAAAAATGTGGCGCTCCCTACGGGAGTCGAACCCGTCTTTTCAGAATGAAAATCTGACGTCCTAACCGATAGACGAAGGGAGCGCAGCGCCCACAAAGCGAGGCGCGAATTTCGTATAGGCAGCTTTGCCGGAACTGGCAAGCGCATGGCGGCTAATCCCCATGCGACAGGGTGCCTAAATGCGCTTTTTCGGGGTTTTCACGCGCAACGGCGGGGATCGGCCGCATCATCAATGGCTAACTCGATCTTTTCCCGCCCACCCCAGGTGTCCCGGCGCAATTGCCCTGCCACATGAAGCGGCATTCCGCCCGCGCCTAGAAGCAAATCTCCGAGCGGCTGGCCAACGGCCCTGAAGGCAATTGCTTCAAGCCGGCCGCCATCTCCGGCTTCAAGGACCGCGCGAATATGAGACTTGCCGACAACCTTGGCAAATTTGACCCTATGCGCGGGGAAGACAAAGCGCGGCTGAGGATTCCCCTGTCCATACGGTCCGGCGCGGTCGAGAAGGTTCATCAACTCGGCATTGGCACCAGACGCAACGAGCGCGGCGTCGATCTCGAGAGTTGCAGCAGCGCGCGTGGCAGCGGCACCGGCCTTGAGTTCATGCGCGAAAAACTTTTGCAGCGCATCGATTCTGTCGCGCTTGACCGTCAACCCAGCGGCCATGGCATGTCCGCCGCCCTTGACGAGAAGTCCGGCCGCCACCGCGCCTCTCACCGCCGCACCGAGATCGACGCCGGCAATCGAGCGCAGCGATCCCGTTCCCTCGCCCGACGTCCCGTCGCCCGATTTCTCCCAAGCGATAACGCACGACGGGCGCGCGAAACGTTCGGTCAGGCGGCTCGCGACCAGACCGACGATACCTTTGTGCCACGTCTCCGACCCAACAAGCACGATTGAACTCCCGGGCTCAGCCATGATCTGTGCTTCGCCAAGTCCCATGGCTTCTTCAAGCATCAGTGTCTCGATCGCTTTGCGTTCCTTGTTCAGCCGGTCGAGCAATTCGGCAATGCGTTGCGCTTCGATTGGATCTTCTGTGGACAGGAGCTTGGCGCCGAGGCCCGCGTCGCCGATGCGTCCGCCCGCATTGATGCGGGGGCCGAGAATAAAGCCCAAATGATATGGCGTTGGTGCCTGAGAGAGCGCAGCGGCATCGGCGAGCGCACGCAGACCAATGTTCTCGCGCGCGTGCATGACGGTGAGGCCCTTTTTCACATAGGCGCGATTGAGCCCCGTCAACGGCACGACGTCGGCAACTGTTGCGAGAGCCACAATATCCAAGAGGCTCAACAGATCGGGTTCTCTTCTCTCAGCCGTATAGAATTTTCTCTTGCGCAGCTCGCGCGTCACGGCGACGAGGACGAGGAATACTACGCCGGCCGCACAAAGCGTGCCTTGTCCCGACACATCGTCCTGCCGGTTCGGATTGACGACGGCCAAAACGTCCGGGAGTTTTTCGTCGGCCTGATGGTGGTCGATGACAAGGCAATCGGTCTTCAATTTCTTGGCAACCGCGAGCGGCTCGAAGCTGGTCGTGCCACAATCCACCGTCACGATTAGCTTGGCGCCTTCTTTAACGAGTTGCTCGATGGCCGCGGCGTTGGGTCCATAGCCCTCGAAAATGCGGTCTGGAATGTAGATGCGCGAGCGCACATCATGGCTGCCAAAGAAACGGGCAAGCAAGGCCGACGACGACGCGCCATCGACATCGTAGTCGCCGAAGATGGCGACGGGTTCGTTGCGTTCAATTGCGTCTGCGAGGCGCGCGGCGGCTTTATCCATGTCGCGCAGCGCGCTTGGGTCAGGCATCAGTGCCTTGAGCGTCGGGTCGAGATCGACGGCTACGCTTTCAAGCGTCGATCCGCGCGCGGCAAGCACACGCCCCATCAGTTCGGGCAAGCCATGGCGCTGGCTGATGGCAGTGGCGCGGGCACGTGTTTCCGGCACCAGCCGTTCGCGCCACGTAAAACCGCGCGCGGACGTTGCGACGCCAAGGAAGGGCGCTTCGGCCCCCGCCGCTTCCACGACCGCCTTGGTTTTGCGAACAGCTGCCATCGTTCCCCCTAGAAGAAACAGGGTCTAGGGCGATTCGCCCCCCAATGCTGTGGCCACCCGGGGGCTTCCCACAGCCGCGAAATGCAGCTAATCGAAACGCATTGCATAATCATTTTTTGTTTTTGACCAATTTTCATACGGCGGGGGCCGGACATTGCGCTCAGATCCAGTGGGTATACTCGAGGCCGCGATCATGGCCTTGTCGCTCTGTGACGTTGAATCCGCTTCAGCATTTTTCGCGGAAGACGCTGACTTCGCTATTCACATGCCGGTCGAGCTGTTGCCCAAGGGGGGCAAATTCATTGGCCGGGCGTCATTTACAAAGCGGCTTGGGAATATCTTCCGGGACTTTCACATCGACCGTTTCGCGTTGCGTACAATACTGACGGACCGCGAGGGTCTGCGCACTCAGGTCGCTTATACCTTCCGGCATCGCCAGAGCGGCGAAACCATTGACGGCGTCATGCGCCTTTTAGTCAGCGTCGAGAACGGTCACATCGTGCGCTGGCACGAATTCCACGACACAGACAAGGTTGAAGCTTTCTTGCGGCTGGTCGAGAGCCACAAAGAGTGAGCGGAAATTGCCGGCTTAGCCGATGAACCTTGCCCCGATATTGCGGAAGTTGGTTTTGATGCGGCGCACGGTTCCAGTTTTTGAGCGCATGACGACCGTTTCAGTTTCCGCGAAGTCGCCGCGAAAGCGCACGCCGTCAAGAAGCGATCCGTCGGTCACCCCCGTTGCCGAGAACACAACGTCGGCACAGGCCATGTCTTCCATACGAAACTTCTTGTTGATGTCGGTAATACCCATTTTTTCAGCGCGGATGCGCTCTTCGTCTTTCATCGGCATCAAGCGGCCTTGAATTTGCCCGCCGATGCAGCGCAGCGCGGCAGCCGCAAGCACACCTTCCGGCGCGCCGCCAGAGCCCAGATAAATATCGATACCGGTTTCTGCTGGATCGGTCGTCCAAATGACACCCGCAATGTCGCCGTCCGGAATAAGCTGAACCGCCGCGCCTGCGTCGCGCACGGCCTTGATCAGTTCGGCATGGCGCGGACGGTCGAGAATGCACGCTGTGATTTCGTGGATCGGCACACCCTTGGCTTTGGCGAGCGCCATGAGATTTTCAATCACCGGCGCGTCAAGATCGACGAGATTATCGGCATAGCCGGGGCCAATGGCGATCTTATTCATGTACATGTCGGGCGCGTGCAGAAGTCCGCCACGCTCGGAGATGGCGAGGACGGCCAAAGCGTTCGGCATGGCCTTGGCGCAGATGGTTGTGCCCTCAAGAGGATCGACCGCGATATCGACTTCCGGGCCTTCGCCATTTCCAACTTTTTCACCAATGTAGAGCATCGGCGCTTCGTCCATCTCGCCTTCACCGATGACGACGGTACCGGAAATCGAAACGCGGCCGAGCTCGCGGCGCATGGCATCCACGGCGGCTTTGTCGGCAGCTTTTTCGTTACCCCGGCCTCTGAGACGCGCGGCGGCGATTGCGGCGGCTTCCGTGACGCGCGCCACTTCGAGCACGAGAACGCGCTCAAGCCCACCGATGGTGTAATCCTTCGCCATGTCGTCTCACTCCTAAGATCTTTTTCGTACGTCCCGACTTCGAAACCGCCCGAGCCTAACGGCAATTGGCAGCTTTAAGCAGATTTCGTGTTGTATTCCCCCAGAATTTGCGGCCGCGCCGCAGTTCTGAAGCGCATGCTCAAAGTTCTTCGATGCGGATCATTTGCGGCCGCTCCAAAACTTTGCCGTCCTTGACGATGGCTTCCAGCGCCTCGCGCATCGCCTGTTCGGTTGTCTCGTGCGTGATGATGATGACGGAGGCGTCTTGGGACGGCTGCGGCTGGGGCCCAGCGCCCGGCACCGGCGGCGCGACTGGGCGATGTTGCACGATACTCTCGAGCGAGATGCCGCGATCGCCCATGCGTGTTGCGATTGCCGCCATGGCGCCGGGCTTATCAACAAGCGCCATACGCACGTAATACGAACCATAGTGCGCGTCGAGCGGCGCAGCCTTATGCGGCTTCAAATGCTCCGATTTCACGACAAACGGCGGCACCACATTTCCGCGCGCGATGTCGATGATATCGCTTGCGACAGCCGACGCCGTTGCACGGCCGCCGGCGCCTGCGCCAACAAGCAGAATGTTGCCGGAAAAATCACCGTCGATGGCGACCGCGTTTGTGACACCGGATACTTCTGCAATGGCTGAGTCTTTGTAAACGAGCGCCGGCGATACGCGCGCCAAAATTCCGTTTGCCGACTCCGTCGCGACGCCTAACAATTTGATGCGATAGCCAAGGCTGTCGGCCGCCTCAATGTCGGCAGCGGTGATGTTTTCAATGCCCTCGATGTGGATTTGATCAAGTGCAACGCGCGTGCTGAAAGCAAGGCTCGTCAGGATCGCGAGTTTATGTGCGGTATCGAAGCCGCCGATATCGAACGTCGGATCGGCTTCGGCATAACCCTTCGCCTGCGCCTCTTTCAGCACATCGCCAAATGCGCGTTTCTCACTCTGCATTTTGGTCAGGATATAATTGCAGGTACCGTTCAAGATGCCGTAGACGCGCGTCACATCGTTGGCGCCAAGCGACTCTCTAAGCGTCTTGATGACCGGAATTCCGCCCGCAACGGCGGCTTCGAAATTCAGAGCCACGCCATGCTTTTCGGCAAGCTTAGCGAGCTCGAAGCCGTGCTTCGCCAGCATCGCCTTGTTGGCCGTGACGACGTGCTTGCCAGCCTGCAGCGCAGCTTCGACGCAAGCTTTGGCAATGCCGCCTTCCCCGCCGATAAGTTCGACGAAGACCGCGTTGGAGGGATCGCGCGCCAGGGCAATCGGATCGGCAAACCATTTGGCTTTGGTGGCAACAGGGCCTTTTTGCTCGGCTTGCGATTTGGCCGCAACGCCTGTTACCTCAATGGTCCGGCCTGCAATTTCGCTGAGCCACGGCCCATGAGTGCCAAGCAACTCAAGGAGGCCGCCGCCGACAGTGCCGAGGCCGGCGATGCCAATTTTCAAAGTGTCCTGCATGGGGGATGTGCTACCGGCTTGCGCGTTCAGAAAGTGGGATGACGTTGGTATTGGGTTCCGGCTTTTCGGCCAGGAATTTCTTAATCGAGCGGGCTGCTTGGCGAATGCGATGCTCGTTTTCGACGAGTGCGACGCGGATGAAGCCCTCGCCGTATTCGCCAAAGCCAACGCCCGGCGATACCGCGACGTCCGCTTTCTCGATCATGAGCTTTGCGAACTCGACCGAACCGAGATGGCGATAAGGTTCTGGTACGGGCGCCCAGGCAAACATTGTGGCGGGGGGCGCTGGAATTGGAAACCCAGCGCGCGTGAAGCTATCGACTAAAATATCGCGCCGGGCCTTGTACATGGCGCGGATTTCAGTGACGCAATCCTGAGGACCGTTGAGTGCCGCAGTGGCCGCGACCTGAATGGGGGTGAAGGCGCCGTAGTCGAGATACGACTTCACCCGGCCGAGTGCGCCGATCAAGCGCTCGTTGCCGACCGCGAAACCCATGCGCCAGCCGGGCATGTTGTAGGTCTTTGACAGCGATGTGAATTCGACCGTGATGTCCTTGGCGCCCGGCACCTGCAGGATCGAGGGCGGCGGCTGACCGTCATAATAGAGTTCGGCGTAGGCGATATCGGACAAGATGAAGATGCCAAGTTTCTTGGCAAGTGCAACGGCCTCTTTGTAGAAATCGAGACTTGCAACCATGGCCGTCGGATTTGACGGAAAGGAGATCACGACGGCTACCGGCTTCGGGATCGAGTGTTTGACCGCGTGTTCGATGGCGCGGAAAAAATCGTCGCCATTGCTTGCCGGCAAATGCCGAATGGCGGCACCGGCGATGATGAAGCCGAAAGTGTGGATCGGGTAGGTCGGGTTCGGCACCAGCACGACGTCGCCCGGCGCGGCAATGGCCATCGCCATGTTAGCGAAGCCTTCCTTGGACCCGAGCGTCGCTACGACTTCCGTATCGGGGTCGAGCTTCACACCGAAGCGGCGTTCGTAATACGCGGCCTGTGCGCGGCGCAATCCAGGTATGCCCTTGGACGCCGAATAGCGATGCGTGCGCGGCTTGGTGATCGTCTCGACCAGCTTATCGACGATGTGCTGCGGCGTCGGCATATCCGGGTTGCCCATGCCGAGATCGATGATGTCGGCACCTCGCGCCCGTGCGGCTGCCTTCAGCCGGTTGACCTCGGCAAAGACATAAGGCGGCAAGCGCTTGATACGGTGGAATTCTTCGCTCAAATCAATCGTCTCTCACGCCGCTATTGGGGCCTCAGATTGAGCCACCTAATCCGGCGCGGCGGGCACCGGATCATTGCTCGAACACCCCCAGTCTTTACGCCCCTTGCGAGCCCGCCGTCCAGTGGCCTTTCTGGGCCTCCAAACAGCGCCTTTTGGAAAAGATTGACGGCGGCTCAGATAAGCGTCGCCCCCTATCAAAATGAGGACGCCAAATTCCGGATGTTGCGGCGCACGCAAATGCCGCATCGTTCGGACTAAAGTGCTCCATTGTCATGCCTGCCCCAAGCTGCGAGTGCATGTGTCACTCGATGCTGGCGATCCTGGCAGTTTCCCGGCTGACTGGCGGCGGGTGCCCGGCCGGGCCTTAACCCTCGGGGCTTAATTACAAACCCTTGATTACAAACACTTGCCGCAGCACTGTACGATACTGATAATAATGAGCATGTAGGTACGATGCGGAGCGACCGGCGTCAGCAACCGCATCCTGAGAAAGACCATATCGAAAATGCAGCAGGAAAATCCTGACAAGCGCAATATCTTCACGGACTACATGATCCCGAACCCAGAAGAGTTCGCGGCAAACCTGCTGAAAGCCTACGAACACGGCAGCGAAGCGCTCGCCAAAATGACGGAGCGGCCAAGCGCCACGTCGGGCCCCTATTCGCAAGCCAGCGAATTGTCTGTTGCAACCAAAACGATTTCGGAACTCGTGCGGAGCTGGCTTTCTGATCCAGCGCGGCTAGCCGAAGCACAGGCGCTTTTCTTCAAGCAGTCGGCGGAACTTTGGAACAACGTGACGCTGCGGATGTTTGGCATGCGCGTTGCGCCGCTCATCGAACCGGGACCGGGCGATAACCGATTCAAAGACAGTGAGTGGTCAAGCAATCCGTTTTTTGATTTTTGCAAACAGGCCTATCTGCTCGGCTGCAAGTGGGCGGAAGACCAACTCAAAGCAACCGCAGGGCTGAGCGATCGCGACCGCCACCGGGCCGAATTCTATCTCCGCCAATTGACCAGTGCGTACTCGCCGACGAATTTCATGGCGACTAATCCCGAAGTGCTGCGCGAAACGCTTAAGTCCAACGGCGCCAATCTGGTCGAAGGCGTCAAGTTTCTGGCTGCCGACATGGCGCGATCGAACGATCTGATGAAGATCAGCCAAACCGATACGAGCGCCTTCGAGATTGGACGCAATCTCGCGATGACGCCCGGCAAGGTCGTTTATCAGAACCGCCTTCTGCAGCTCATTCAATATGCGCCGGCAACGGATAAGGTGCGCGAGCGGCCCTTGTTGATGGTACCGCCTTGGATCAACAAATTTTACATCCTCGATCTCAATCTGCAGAAAAGTTTTATCAAGTACGTCGTCGACCAAGGCTTCACTGTGTTCGTCGTCTCCTGGGTGAACCCCGGCGAAGATCTCGCGGACTGCACATTTGAAGACTATATGCTCGAAGGAATTCTGTCTGCGGCAGATGCCGTCAAACAAGAAACCGGTATCGATAAGATCAACGTGCTTGGCTACTGCGTTGGGGGAACGGCACTGTCGTGCACCCTCGCTTATCTGGCGAAGCGCGGAGAAGAACCGTTCAACTGCGCAACGCTTCTAACGACCCAGGTTGATTTCTCTCTGGCCGGCGACCTCTTGCTCTTCACCGACGATGACCAGCTCGCCTCTCTCGACCAACTCATGACCGAGCGCGGTTTCCTTGATGGCTCGCGCATGGCCAACGTGTTCAACATGATGCGGCCGCGCGATTTGATCTGGCCGTACATCGTCAACAATTACATGCTCGGCAAGAAACCCTTCCCGTTCGATTTGCTCTACTGGAATCAAGATTCGACGCGCATGGCGGCGGCCAACCACAAATTCTACCTGCGCGAGTTCTATAACGAGAACCGCCTCGCGAAAGGCGACATGACGATTGCCGGCAACCGGCTTGAACTCGGAAAGATAACTTTGCCGATATTCGAAGTTGCTACACGCGAAGATCACATCGCACCGGCACCATCGGTTTATCGCGGCTCGAAGCTTTTCGGCGGACCCGTCGAGTTCGTGCTCGCGGGATCCGGCCATATAGCCGGCGTCGTCAACCCGCCGGACAAGGTCAAATATCAGTACTGGACCGGCGGCAAGCCCTCGGGCGAACTATCGGAATGGATCGAAGGCGCGAAGGAACACCCTGGATCTTGGTGGCCCTATTGGATCGAGTGGCTCGGCAAGCGTTCGGGCGGGTGGACCATTCCGCGCATTCCCGGCCAGCAGCTCGGAACACTCGAAGACGCACCCGGATCATACGTCAAGGCGCGCTGACGCTCGCCTTCACGCCACTTCGAACTCGCCCTCGAAATCGGCCGGCCAGAGGACCGTGAAGTCCTCGCCGCCGCTGTCGCGATAGGCAACCGCCGCGATTTCGAGATCTTCGCTCGCCGCCGTTTCGACCAGCGGCTCGATTTTTTCCCACACCTTCGACGGGTTCTTGGTGTTGAGGAAAAGATTGACGACACCCTCACCCGGCTCGTGGCCATCGACTTCGGCAATTTTTGATCCGTCGAGCACATCGATCAAATGGTCCTCGAGTTCGATGACCTTGTCGATTGTCTCTTCGTCATCGCCCTGAAACTGCAGAACGAGTTGATACATCATGGTCACCGCCCTCTATGAAATCCGTTCAAGCCCGTTCTCACACTTGCTCTAACGCTTGCGCGATATCCGCGATAATATCGGCCTCGTCCTCAATACCAACCGAAAGCCGCACCACTTCCGGCCCTGCACCGGCCGCTGCCCGCTGTTCGTCCGTCAATTGCCGGTGAGTTGTGGACGCCGGATGAATGACGAGGCTGCGCGTATCGCCAATATTGGCCAGGAGCGAAAAGAGCTTCAAGCCAGAAACGAATTTGACGCCTGCTTCATAGCCGCCTTTGAGGCCGAATGTGAACACCGCACCTGCCCCTTTAGGGCATATTTTCTTGTGGAGTGCATACCCAGCGTTCCCCGGCAGTCCGGCGTAGTTGACGAATGAAACCTTAGGATGCTTTTCCAGGAACTGTGCAGTCGCCAAGGCGTTTTCACAATGGCGTTGCATGCGCAGCGGCAAGGTTTCAGCGCCTGTCAGCAGAAGAAACGCGTTGAGTGGTGCAATCGCTGGGCCGATATCGCGCAGCCCCATAACGCGCGCCGCAATGGCGAAAGCGAAATTGCCGAATGTCTCGCCAAGTACCATGCCGTTGTAGGAGGCGTTGGGATCGACCAGCGTTTTGTAGCGATGCCGGCTCTTCATCCAATCAAAAGTCCCGCAATCGACAAGCGCGCCGCCAATCGAATTGCCATGTCCGCCGATGAACTTCGTCAAACTATGGACGATGATATCGGCGCCGAAATCTTTCGGACGGCAGAGATACGGCGTCGCAAGTGTATTATCGACAATGAACGGCACGCCCGCCTTTTTTGCAATCGCCGCGATTGCGGGAAGATCTATGACAACGCCACCTGGATTGGCGATGCTCTCGCAAAATATGGCGCGCGTGCGCGGGGTGATAGCGCGTTCGAACGAAGCCGGATCGAGCGCATCGGCCCATTGCACGCGCCAGTCGAATTTCTTGAACGAATGATTGAACTGATTGATGGACCCGCCGTAAAGCTGCCGGCCGGCGATAAATTCGTCGCCGGGCTCAAGCAACGTATGAAACGTCAGAAATTGCGCCGCATGTCCGGATGCGACAGCAAGCGCCGCCGTACCGCCTTCGAGGGCCGCAATGCGCCCTTCAAGTACTGCTTGTGTCGGATTGGTGATGCGTGTGTAGATGTTGCCGAAGGCCTGCAAGCCAAACAACGACGCTGCATGGTCAACGTCATTAAAGACGAAGGATGCCGTCTGGTAGATCGGCGTGGCCCTGGCGCCGGTTGCAGGGTCTGGGCTTGCGCCTGCGTGCACCGCAAGCGTGGAAAATTTCGGTTCGGACGTGGATGGCATTTCTCAATTCCTCACTTGGCAACTTCAGCCGCCAAGGAGGATGAGCCACGGCGCCCTGTCAATGGGCGCGCGCAAATTTGCAGAGATCAGATCTTTGCGATCTGACCGGCAACGCCGCAGTGCCACTTCTTGATGGTCCAGTTCGGATGGTCGCCGATCCACTTGGCCATTTCCATCTGGCCAAAGCTCATGCACTGCTGGGCCGTGACACTTTCGGCTTCAAAATTGAGATAGACGTCTTTGCAGCGGGACGGTTCGTCAACCATGCAAACGGCAACAACAAGCTCAATCATTCTACACCCCCAGGTGTTGAAAGGCAGACCGCTCGGCGAGCGATCTGGTCTTGTCTCTGGGCGTGTCCTCGATGAAGGCTTTTTATGACCTACAATGTTGAGACGAGAGTATGCAGATTGCGTTAACTGCTCAAGAACATGGCGGCCACAGTTTATGCCTGGTTATCAGTCAGCTTCAAATCCGAAGTTTTGTGTGGCGAGAATGCACCGGGAAATGCCCATTTGTTGCCCAATTGCCCCAAATGTATCGCTCAGATTTCTGGCACGCTTCTTGTGATGGGTCGCAAGGTCAGCACAGCCGGACGCCGTTCTTAGGGCCAGCAAGACACAGTTTGATTCGGAATAAGTGTAAAACCTCGAATTGTTCTTGCGCCCGCGGATCATTATGCGGCATTCGGACTCCGGGGTTTATGCGTTGCGGCTGGCGATACGTTAACGTTTCTGAGGGGTCATGTTGAATTCGCAAGGAACGGCACCGGCTCAAGCGGCCGCGCGCGCAGAACATCTGACGCTTGCTTGGTTCGCTAAGCGATCGGCACTCTGGGCCTTCATTGTCGCTATCGGAATAAGCGCCGCCTGCGGCCTCTACGCCGTTGCAGGAGACCAGGGCAATGCCGCCGCCTCTGGATCATCACCCGCCGCCCAAATTGCCGCCCAACCGAGCGGCTGACACGCGCCGACACACTCCGTCCCTGGCAGGGTCATAGTTTCGCTCAATCAAGCTGCGAAACAAGCCTATGACTTGGTTAACTGTCTTGAGGTTCAATGCCTCAAAACATGATTGAACCCTGACCTATCTTGGGTGCATGGAACGAACACGCAACAATGCGACAGCGTTGGCAGCGGCGGCCTTTATGGTTGCCGCCACGGCAAGTGTATGCGCCGGCGCACCGTCCTCCTCGCACAATGCGCCGCCATCGGCCACGACCAAATCTGAAACTCAGGCTGGCAAATCGGCGGTTCAACAACCACAACCCATCGCCGTGCCCAAGCCAGCAGACAACACTCTTTTGCTGTCCGCCAAAGGGCGAGCCGCCCGCCAAGCCGCCATTTCCAAAGTTAAGGTCTGGGCGATGCAGCTGCAAAAATTCGACGTCGCGACGGCAAAGGCGACAAATGCCGACATGCTGGTCACCGACGCCACCACTGCGTCCAACACGGGCCAGCCTTTCACCGCCACCGACGTCGCCGAACTGAAAGTGAAGCCGGATCGCAGCAAGCGGCTTGTTATTTCTTATCTTTCCATCGGCGAAGCCGAGGACTACCGGCCCGATTATTTCACCTCCGAATACATGGAGGAAGATGCACCCGATTGGCTCCTCTCGGAAAACAAGGTCTGGAAAGGTAATCGCATAATCCGCTTCTGCAACGAAGGCTGGCAGCGAACCATTCTCGGCGACGAAAATGGTATGAGCGTTTATAACAGCGTCGAATTTTCACCGCTCTACAAGCTCATCGAACTGGGTTTTGACGGCGTCTATCTCGATCGCGTCGATGTCTATGCCGAGGTGCAGAAGGACTGCCCCGACGCCGCAAACAAAATGGTCGCATTCGTCGAGCGTCTCGCGGCCCACGCGCGCAAACGCAATCCCAACTTTATCGTCATTCAACAAAATGCCGAAGAGCTTCTACAGCACAAGAGAATGATCGACGCCATCGACGCTGTGGCCAAGGAAGACCTGTTCTATGGCGCCGACCACTCGCAAGGCGCAAATCCGCGTTCGATGGTCGAAAGTACGCTCGAAAATCTTGCCTTCGCCAAGGCGGCCGGCCGGCCCGTCTTTATTCTTGATTACTTGAATGATCCCGAACAGCGGCGTATCGACAGGGCCAAGATCGAAGCTCAGGGGTTTGTGCCCTATATCGGCCCCCGGCCACTCGACCAGCTTTGGCTTCCCGGCGCGGATGGTTAGTCAGCGCAATTGCTTCTGGCGAACCGGCGGGATAAGAATTTTCCCGATGCTATCAATGAGAAACATAAACATTTTGGCCGGCGCGATGCTGGTGCTGTGCGCAACGGAGGTAGCCGCTCTTGAACGCAAAGCGGAGCCGCGCACCAAGCCTCAGGCGGCTGCGGCTGACATAACCACACTTGCGCGGGAACGGCGCGCAATGCTCGCTCCGGTGAAATCTTGGACCGTTCAGTTGCGCTATATCGATTTGGCTGCCATCCGCGCAGCGCCCGTGGATCTCATCGTCATCGACCACGCCCGCCACCCCAAACAAGTGACAGAAATCGCCTACACTCCCGGCGACATTCTCCCGCTCAAGACACAGCCCAACGGCAAACGCCGGATCGTGTTGTGCTATCTCTCGATGGGAGAAGCAGAACGCTATCGGTACTATTGGAAACCCGAATGGGACCAGGCCGAGACCCGCCCCCGCTGGCTTGGCCAAGAAAACGCCCAATGGCCTGGAAATTATTTAGTGACCTATACCGACCCGGACTGGCAGTCGCTCATTTTTGGCACGCCCGGGAGCTACCTCGACAGCATCATCGCGGCCGGTTTCGACGGGGTCTATCTTGATCGCGCCGACGCGTTCGAGGATGGAGACGACGCAACACCCGCCAAAGCAGATGCCATGAACAGTTACATCAAGCGTCTCGCGGACCACGCGCGCCGGCTCAATCCGCGTTTTTTGGTTGTGATGCAAAACGCGGAAGCTTTGCTGCGGAATCGCTCGCTGCGCACTACACTTGATGGCGTGGCGAAAGAAGATTTGCTCTACGGCGTCGATCATTCGGAAACCGCCAATACCAAGGATATGGTTCGCGAAGGCCTCAATTATCTCCGGCTCGGAAAACGTGCAGGATTGAAAATCTTCTTGCTCGAATACGTTAAGTCGCCTCAGTCAATCGACAAGCTGCGCGCCTTTGCGCGGCGCGAGAATTTCCTGCTTCACGTCAGCGAACGCAAACTCGACAATCTAACGCTTGACGAAACGGGTGACGCAAAATCGCCGGCCTCCGGAACGGCGCGGGCAAACTAAACCCTTTTGCAGTTTCTACTACTTGACACACTGCAAACCGCGCAATCCGGCTGTGACGAAGCGCTTTTTTGGGGATATTTTGCCGCCAATTTGACGTAGGCTTCGACGCCGTCAATAAAGCTTGATCGACGCTCGGCCTTCGCGATCGCTGGAGATAGACCTTATGCCGACCTGGATGTGGACGATCCTGCTGCTGTTGCTGATCGCAGCCCTGATATATGGAGCGTTCTGGTTCGGGCGCGCCATGGCCAGCAACGCGAATTCCAGCGCCGGAAGCGATGCCGCGCCGGGGCCTAATGAGCGGCACGCCGAGTCCTTGCCGGAGCGGCGCGCAACGCCAAGACCGACGACCCCTCCACCGCCCGCACTGGCCGGACCACGCGACGGCCAGTCCAACACTCAAACGGCCGCGGCCCCAAAGCGCAGCGCACCTCCGCCGGCCGCCGCCGCCGGAACTTCGGCAACGGCCGCAAGACCCGCGTCCACCGCGCAACAGCCCGAACGCCGCACGGCACCGCCGCCAGCGGCGGCGGCCGGCGAGAGAACGGGTACCGCCAGCACGCACGCTCAACCCAAGCGTACGGCTGCCCCACCGCCCGCTCAAGCAGCATGGTCCGCTGGCAAACCCGATCCATTGAAAAAAGGCTGAACTCCGGCTTCTATGCCTTGACGTCGCAACTGATTACTGCGTCCGGAGACGCCGGGCAGCCCGCCATAAGCCGCTGAGAGATGGCCAACGCGCCGGCGTCGAACCGGTGATCGAAGGATTGTTACCGATGAAGGTCAGATAGTTGAGCTTCGACATGGTTCGGTCGGCAACAATGAGCGCGACACCGCTCGCAATAAAAGCCGCCAGAAAATATCCGGCACCATAATATTCTTCGCCCCACTGCACCGACACATAAGCAAACCCTGCATTGAGCGCGAAGAACAATCCCTGGAGCGCGAAATAGATCCGCCGCCGGTCGAAGAACACCACAATCGAAGTGGCGGCAATGAACACGAACATGAAGACCGAACCGATGGCGCCAAAGCGCAAAATGGCGACTTGGCGGAACTGCAGATTTAAGATCTCGACGATAGCCGGGGCGGAGAGCGCGAGCACAGCGGCAATAGCGGCTTGGGCAACCGTGATGAGCGCAAGGCTTTCGAACGCAAACCCTTCTAAGCGCACGCGCGCAGCCTCGATCTGGTCGATCGTACCGTGCCCCTGCACCGTGCCAAAGTACGCTTGATAGCGTTCGAAGAATTGCGTCTCGAGTTTCATGACAAACTGCGCAAGCGCCGGGATGATGACCAGCGAGGCAATAAACATCGCGCCATCATAGAGAGGTGCGTGGATCAGCCCGCCTTCAACGCTCAGGCCTTCGCCGGAAAACCAAAAGATCCATTTATCGACCCATATCCCGGCTGTACCAAGCAACGCACCGGCCGCGAGATAACCATAGGTACGATGGCCTCTGAGCAGCGTCCCGATGGCTTCAAAAGGGTTTTCCAGGGGGAACGGGAAGGTTGCAAAAACGCGCAACGTCAAACCAAAGAAGGTAACCGCGAGACCCGTAGCGAAGCCCCAGACCATGCCCGAGGCACCGAGCCCCGTGAGAGCCGCCGCGGTCGCCCCTGCTATCGAGACGGCAAGGCCAGCCAGAAACGACCAGGTAATGCCCCTGTAGTCGCGCACGGCGCCGCAGAACGCAACCGCGACCCAAATCAGAGCAACGATGGAAGTAGCGGCATAAAGCGAGATCGCGAGTTTGGGCGGCACTGCGAAGTACACAACTAGAGCTGCAACACCAATGGCAACCGCCACCAGCGCCAAAATAAAACCGGCGATGAGCAAGGGTCGCACGCTCTCGGGCTCGCGCTTCCATAGCCGGTCGGCGAGCAGGCGCGTCGCAACAATCGTCACCGGCGCGGTCAAAACAAGCGACGTTGCAAAGGCGTAGATGACGACGGCCCGGAACGTTGCGAGAGTATCATGTCCGGCAATCGTCTCGGTGAAAGCGGTAATAGACAACAGGCTGAAGATTGTGAAGAGCCATGGACCGGCGGCGATGACAGCGGCATGCCCCGTCGACTTGATGACGTCCGAAAGCGATTCTTGCTGATTGAGGGAGCGCAGCGCGAAACCGATGCCAGCCATTTTCAAGCCGCTCCCTGAGTTGCCGGGAGTGGCCGCGCGCGCAGATCGGGTGCCTCTTTGAGCCGCGCATAGAGAGAAGCATAAGCGCCGGCCGCCTGCTCCGACGTATAGTTTGCCGAGACCCGCGCCTTCAAAGCCTCGCCCGCCGACCTGCGCCAGCGATGATCTGTAAGAAGCCGGCCAACCGCAGCGGCTATCTCATCGGCCGCCGCAAGATGCGTGATTTCGCCACCTGGCCCAAAGTGCGGGTTCTCGCCGGCGCAGCCCTCGATGATCTCACGGCAAGAGCCGACATCCGTCGCCACAAACGGGATACCTGCCGCACCGGCTTCTAGAATGACGAGCGGCTGGCTCTCGCTAAGGCTCGTCAACACCATGACGTGGATCTGGCCGAGATAATCGAGAATATTGACGGGGCCCGTGAATTCGACAGTCTTCTCTAAGCCGTGTTCGGCAACCAGCCGGCGGCATTCGCCGTAATACTCCGGGTCTTCTTCTGCCGGTCCAATGACCCAGGCTCTGAGATCCGGAACACGCTCAGCCAGGATGCGCGCGGCCTCAATATAGGTCTTCACGTCTTTGATGGGGACAACGCGGCCTATGAGTGCCATCGTAGGCCTGCTCGAAGCGGACGCCGGTTCGATATGCGCGAATTTCCGGATGTCGATTCCGTTGGCAACGACCGCCAGTTTGTCATCGCTTGCACCAAGGTTTCGCTGCGGTCCCTGGTTGTCGCCATACAATGTGATCACATCGGTTGCAGCATCATAACACGTGCGCGCGTAGGCCTCAAAAGCGCGGACCCACATATCGCGCAAGTCGAAACGAGGATCATCCAGTGAGTGCCCTTTGTCGATCGTGTCGGCAACCCAATCCGCCATCAAAAGTTCGATGCGCCGCTCGTTGGTGTAGATGCCGTGTTCGGTGAGCACCGATGGCCGGCCGGTTTCAAGGCGTGCACGCGCGGCTAGCAATCCGGCATAGCCCGTGGAGATGGTGTGATAAACGTGCGCGTTAGGAAGCGGATGCTCAAGTACCGCAAATAAACCGCCGAGAAGTGCTCTCCAAGCCCAGAAATAGTGCAAGAACGAGCCATTCGGCATTTCGCGCCGGTACATCTCCTGAACAAGTTGCCACGCTGCTGGCGAATTGAAAAGTTCCTCGAGACTCATGTACCGGCGCGTGCGGTTGAGCTCTTCGATTAATTCGGCGAGGGGCGCTGCGCCGCCCTTGGTCATGAGACGCGTCAAGCGGTCGCCTAGCTGATCGATGTTGGGCGGAACTCTGCCACGGCTCTTCGGCTTGGCACCGAATTGTTGCAAATAGAGGTGCTGGAAATCAATGAGATTTGGGGGCGCAGGATAACGCGATTTCAATCCCATTGGACGCGGCCAGAGTGAAACGATCGAGAAGCGCACCTCCGGCTGTGATTTCATCAGCCAATCGAGCCAGGACGAAACGCCGCCCGGCACATATGGATAGCAGCCTTCGACGATGAGGCACACATCCACGGGATCTGTACTTTGCACAGTGGCTGCCGCGGTGGCGTTCATGCGGGTTGTCTCGCCGTGTACCGGCGCAAGCGAAATGCCCCGCGCGTCACGACACCGCGAACGCGCCGCAAAACGCGCAAATCCCTATAGCGGCCAGCATATTAGCAAGAAGCGCTCGATCCCGGCCGCGGCCCCTGCGTCGGTCTGAGATGCCACAAAGGCGATATCGCTCCCTGCCGCCAGAGATCGCTCAAGAATACCGAGAGCCGTATCGTGGCACAGCACCTGTTCGCGCTTCTCGACGAGGGCACACACTTGCAACGCTTGCAGCTCGCCGATCCGCATCAAAGCACTTGGACCGGACGCATCTTTCCCCTCGGAAGTAAGTTTCTTGATGCGAGTCTTCAAGTTGGCCTTGACGTGCGCTACGACGGCGGCGGCTTGGACGCGTACAACCGGTTCAGGGCTCTTGAGCGCCGCTTCCAGAACAGGCGTGTAATCGGGATGAAAGTTCCGCGCGATCAGACCGAGCGCCTTTTGGCGTTCGTCGAGATTGCCACGCTCGATGACGTACATGAAGTTCAGCGGAGCAGGCGTTTCGAGCCGCGGCACGCGTCCCGACGTGATGCGGTCATGCAATTGCGTCGCGGGGGCCGGACGTCCGGCTGAAGCCAGACGCTCGTACCATTCTTTGAGGACACTGCTCGGCTCGCCCCCCGTTCGCACCAGCGCGTTCGAAAAGCGGCAACGCCGCGAGTGCAACGGCGGCCCCCGCCGGTCCTGCAACCATAACGACAAGCAGAATTGTCGCTGCGATCGATAAGTCGCTGCCACGTTCCCGGCCCGCGAAGAGAAATATGGCGAGGCCCGCAACGATGGCGCCGTGCAAGGCCAAAGTGACTGTCAGCGCAACGTCTGACGAAAAGCCAAAAAGAAGCACAACGGCTTCGCCGGCCAGCGCCAAGAGCGCACCAACCGCGTCTCTAGTATCGCCCGAGGAATGCGCGGTTGGACGAACCGGATCGGCGACCGCTCTTTGCGACGCGGGCATCATGTTCTGGCACCAATCACTGCGCGATGATCGGACGGGACTGATTGCGGGGAACGCTCTCGCCGTCCGGCTGAACTGCTTCAACGCCTCCCGGCACAGGCACCTTCTGCCAGGAAAGCTGGCGCCACCCGCGCGTCAACCGGTTTGGACCTGCGTCGGCGGCCTGGCCCGCCCGCTCGGTGTTATCCACGACAACGCGCGGTTCGGCGAGCCATGGCGCAATAAAGCGCGCGATTATGGCCAACCGTAGCTCCAACTCCTTGGAAAGATGCGACGGGTCTCCTGCTTCGAAGCTTAACAGTCCGATGACGCGTTTGGTGTCTGGATGGAGTATCGGCTGGCCTGCGTGCGCGACCCCGGCAAGCGCCGCTTCGTCGCCAGCTCTGAGAACGCTCAGCGCCCGCCGCTCGCCAACAGCCGCCCTATAGAGGGGATGGTGTGCCGGAACTGATCCTTGCAAAGGTGCACTCCCCCCTCCAGACGAGCCCGCGATAACGTCAAGCGCCGCGGGCGACACTGCAAAGACCGTGATCCTTGCGCCCGGAAAGATATCCTGGGTTAAGTTGTCGAGAGAATGAGAAAAGTCAGCCGCTGGATCGGAAAAAGCCGCCAAGCAATCGATTGCGATTGCGCCTGATGCTGGGCCCGTCGATGTGAGCAGCCGCTCAAGGCGATGGCATCGCGCCTCTAGACCCGACGCATAAGCCGCGAGACTTTCCGCCTCTGTGGTGCGGCTATTAAGGCGCCGCTTCAAGTCTTGCTTGACCTCGATTTGCCGAAGCCGGAACTGACCCAGCACCAGCGCCACTCCGATCCACAGGATCGGAAGGGCCCAAATTCTCAAAAGAAAAGCGAACAGATTTTCGCCGATGGACTGTTCGGGCAATCCGTTAAACGTATAGGCCAGAGTTGCAGCAGCGGCGGCCAGCAACCCCGCGACCGTCCCGTACTGTAAACTCAGCAACAATACCGGCACCCAAAACGGGCTTGGCTCTAGCGTTGCAATCTCAACGCCGGGAATGAGCGAGCAGACGAGATAGATCAGCCCTAGAACGGCTACGAGTTCCACAAAGGCGCCAACCGGCGGCAACACGGGCAGCCAAACGGCTCCATGCGGCACCCTAAGTTTATTCCAAAGATTTTGGATCGTGCTCAAACGGACCCTTTCAGCTTAACGCGCATGTCACTCTTAACAGCGGCGGTACGCACCTTGCCAGACACTACAGGAAAATACAGTCTTGCTTGGGCCGGGGCAACGCTCCCTAGCAGCAGAAGCAAGTCCTGGTGAATATTGGTCGCGGGCTGGTGTATTTTTGAGCCGGCTACGGACGAACGGGAGCCGGTTTTGGCGCTGGCACAGTGCTTGGAGTGGACACTGAAGAGCGGCCCGCGGAGCCTGCCGTTTTGGCCTTTTCGCGAGCTGCTTCCCTGGCCAATCTCTGCTTCTGTTTGAGCGATTTGAGTGTTTTCGTCCGCTGCAGCACGCGCGCCGCTTTGCGAAGTACCTTGACATTGCCGGGGTGCCTGGGTTCAACCCGGCCAGATGGGGTACGCGGCCGCACGGTCCTCAGACCAAGCGCGGCTGCCTGTCGATCGGCATCATCCGAAACCTTAGCCAACAGTGTTCGCCGCCAAGGATCTAGTGGATCGGACGGCGCGGTACGGGGAGGCTCAAACCGGATTTTGCGGCTGGGACCGGAACTGGAATTGGCAGCAGCCGGCTTCGCTCCCGCTTTTTTGTCAATCGTCCCGCTGCCGGAGGCTGCTGCCCCGGGCTCAGTCAGTGCGGCGCTGGCGTCTCGAACCTGTTGCGCCTCCACCTTGTACCCGGCCGCGCTGAGTGCCTGGACCAAACCTAGAAGCGGCTCTAACGGCAGTCTCTTAAGCCCATATTTCTGCGCGCCCACCAATGCCGCTTTGGGATCTTGCGCCTCGATTGCGGCCGACATGAAGCGCACGGCAATTCCTTCGTCGGCCAGCGATGCGTTGTCGAGCCAGCCGCGCAAGTAAAGCCGGGCGGCGCTCGTCTGAGACTGCTCCAACAGCCGCTCGGCGATAGTCAACGCAATACTGTCGCCTGCTTCACCTGCTTCTTTGGCCAAGTTTATTGCCGACGACGGATTCTTGCTGCGCGCAAAGACGTCAATAATACCCACCGCGAAAGCGTCGTCTTTAGCCGATTTAATCCAGCGGAGCGCCCTCCGCTCGGCCTCCTTGGGTTGATCTTGCTCCAGCAGAAAGGCCAAAAGCTGGTAGCGCTCGCGTGGATCTTTGAGACGTTTGACATCGTCGATTGAACGCAAGATGGCCGACGCCTGCGCACTATCACCTTCAGCCGCCAGCAATTCCGCCAATCGCGCCAGATCGTCAGGGCGGCGATATCCTTTCTGGCGGCACGTCAGAATGACACCCTTCTCTCCATCGAAATCGCCAAGCAGCCTATAGCTGGCGATGAGTTCACGGCATGCCAACTCAGAGTAGCGAACCTCGACTTCAGACTTCAAAGCAGCCATGCGGCGCCCGGAATCCTGCGTATCCCGGTAAAATTGCGCGAGCCTTTTGCTCAGCGCCGCATCGCGCGGCCTCTGCACTTTCATTTGCTCCAGCAAATCGCGCGCGCGCGCGACATTGCCCTCGTTTTCATGGAGTGCCGCCATTTGATGCAAGGTCCGGTAACGCCTGTCACCACCCTGATAGGCTTGCTCCAGGATGGTAAGGGCTTCCCGCGAATGCCCGTCTCGCTCGAGCATGGCAATGCGCTCGTTATCGCCGGGCAGCATGCCCCAGCCAGCGACAAGCGACAGTGCGAAGACAGCCGACATGATGGCGTGATAGGGCTTCCAGAAACTAAAACTGACACTAGCCATCGCCGCACACCACTCTCAATTCGAGAGGCTCTGTCGCATCGGCTTCAAGTTTAAAGGCAAATATACCGCTTGCATCCGCTTTTGCTTTGCTGCTCGTCAATGTAGCGCCGGTACGCATCGCGAAGATTTCGTAATTCCGTTCTGGCGCGCCCTGCCACACGATCTCGCCCGGTCCGAATCCTTGAGCGCCGATCCGGAAACCGCACTCCCCTTCCGATTGCATATTCATGAGCTGCCACCGGCTCTCGATCAATTGCGGGTGGCCCGACGCCTCATTCACTGGAGCTTGAGACGAATTACGCAAAACGATCAATGCCGGTTCGACCGCAGCGTCGAGCGATACATATAGGGTGCGATTTAGCCTCTTTGTTCCCAAAACACCCCTACTTCGCAAGGGATCGGCATAGATCTCTTGAGCATCGTCGAAACGAACGGTTTGCACCGCGCCGCGTTTTGAGATCGACCAACTCATGGCATCGACTTGTTCGATGACGGTGTCAAAAAAGCTGTCTGCAACGGCGGCGTAGGTTGATGCTGTGACGGGAATAATGGGCGAAGTGCGTGCAAGATTTAGAAAGTGCTTGATGGCGGCCAATGCGCCCGGCTTTTCGCCCGAATACATGTGGTAATAGAGATTGAATGGCTTCAACCGCCGGGGGCTCTCCGTGTTGATCAGTGTCTGCTCAAGCATGAGCTGACCGTAATAGGGTCCACGCCAATTGTTGGTATAGGTGTTCTCGTTGCTGTTGGCGGCATATATCTGCCGTTCGGCGCCGACAGGCCGCGCAATCGGTGGAACATAGAAAACAGAGGGAAACTCGGCATCGAGCCGTGTGTCGCCGCCGTTCATGTTACGGACGCCCGCCAAGCGCGTGGCGCGCATAATCGCTTCGGATGGCTCCGTATCGCCGCTCCAGAGATAGATTCCCGCCTTTTTGCCGGGAGGGGCAAAACTCTCTGAAATGGCGAGCGCGCCGCCCACCTCTGTCGCGATATCGAACGGCTCTTTGAGATACCCGCGCGGCAAATCTGCAGAACCAGCGATGTAGCGGTTTCGTGTATCCGAACTTTGCGCTTTGCCGGCAATCCGGTAGAGGAAACCCCTCACCTGATCCATGACCGACGACGAGGGCCGCGCTGCTTGGTCGATCATCGCCAGTTCCGCCTGCCGGTCATATTTTTCGAAAAAGCCCCAAGCGAAAGGATGCGTGTAAGTGTGGCTTGCAACCTCGACTTGCGGCAGCGCGAAAATCTTCCTTGCGCTGGTGTGCGTCGCATCCAAGCCCCCAAGTTCTGGGACTGCGTCGCCGGCGATGAGCCCAACGGAGACAGGCAAATCGCCAAATGGTTCAATCGCTTCGATGCGGATCACGTCTGCGGCCGCTGCCTGCATTTCCCGGTAGCCTTCGATCTCAGAAATGTTGTTCCAGCCGTCTCCATCAATATGACTGAAATACATGCGCCGCCCGAACAGCGTCGTGACGTCGGGCACCGGGAAGCGATCCTCGCCAAACGCCAGTTTGAAAAATAAGAACGGATTGACGACCCAGCGCACCTTATCTGCTGCTTCGTCGAAGTAGATTGTGAAGCCATCGGCGACATAACCACCGCCAGGGCTCGTCACAATCAAGGCTGAGGACGGAATGCCGTCGCCATCCGGAACGCTGGCCGAGAGATGCACTTGGGCTGCGGCAGATGCCGGTTGCAGCACCTGGAATTCAGGCAGAACTTTATCGATTGGCCGTTCAAACCCGGCCATCTCTCTATTGATCGTCAGCAGCTTGGATTTGTGCGTGACCTTTACGTACTGATCGGCAAAACGCAGTCCGAGCCTAGCGTAAATTCGCGACACGACTTCCTGTGTGCCAGCTGGTTCTGGCGGCGCGAGTTCGGCAAGGCACGCAAGGCGCAGCCCCGCCCCTGTCGCAGCATCGAGCCAACCGAGATACGCCGCCGGATCCGCAAGCGGCTCTGAGAACCAAGTCACTATCCCGCGATATTTCTGCAGCTCTTCGCCGCGCGGCAGCACGCCATTCACGTCCATGAACGCAAGCTTGTAGCCCAGCCAATTGAGCGGCATTTCGGCAAGCCGGTGCAGGCGGGACATATCCGGCCTCTTTTCATGGCGGCTGTCATAAAGTGCCAGAATCTCGCGTTGGACCGGGCGCGAGGTGAATTCGACTTCGATCGCAACAGCCGGAGGACATATGAGCACCGTCAGCAAAAATGCCGAGGCAAGTAGGCTCGATCGGATTTTCACCAGCAGGGTCACGTGCGGTACCGCTTCTGCCTATTGAACTGAAAACATGGGTGCCCCGGCGCGCCAGCCTGGCCGCTCCAAGTGCCGGCCAGATTAGGTGCCCGGCATTGAGCCGGACAAGCCCTGGGCTTCGTGTTGCCTGCAAAACACCAATTCATGGTTGTCTCTGGTTACCTCGGGTTGCTTCATGAGGTGTACACACCGCACGCTAGCATAACGGGCCGCGCGCTAGCATAACGGATAGCCGAACTTGGCGGCTGCGTAACTTCTTTCATCAAAAAGCGCTTTCAGCAACATCAGCATCCTTGATAACACTTCACTTCTGCCGCTATCATACGGGCTTATGCGTGGGGTAGCCTGAGGGCCGGCAAGTAATGACGGAACAGCAAAAGAAGTTTCCTGAGTTCTATGTGACTGCTCCGCAGCCCTGCCCGTATTTGCCGGGCCGCCTTGAGCGCAAGCTTTTCACGCATCTCACCACCGATAAGCCCCATGAATTGATCGATCGGTTGCTGACGACCGGGTTCCGGCGCAGCCAGAATATCGCCTACGTGCCCTATTGCGAGGGCTGCCAGGCTTGCGTGTCGGTGCGCGTTCTGACCGCCGAGTTCGAGATGGACCGGTCCATGCGCCGCATCATGGACAAGAACCGGCGCCTCGTTGCCCGCCGCGTCGCACCCCAGCCCGGTGCCGAGCAGTTCGGCCTTTTTCGCGACTATATCGATGCGCGCCACAGCGACGGCGGCATGGCCGATATGTCGGTGCTCGACTATCGCATGATGATCGAAGACAGCGTCATTGATACGTTTCTGACGGAATACCGCGAGAAGCCAGAAGACGCCAATGACCTCGATATCGCCAGCTGGCCATTGAAAGCCGTCGCACTCTGCGACCGGCTCTCGGACGGTATATCGATGGTCTACAGCTTCTACGATCCAGACGGAGTCCGCGCGCAGCCTCGGCACCTACATGATCCTCGAGCATATCGCCTTCGCGCGCCGCATCGGTTTGCCGTATCTCTATCTCGGATACTGGATCGAGGGATCGCAGAAAATGGCCTACAAGGCGCGCTTTCAGCCGCAAGAGCGCTTGAACCCCGACCGCTGGGAACGCTTCATAGAGCGTTGAAGCGTCACTCAAACTGCACGTCGTTACTTCCAAAGTTCCAGTTCGATTTTCTCGAACATGTAGGACCATTTGGCGGTCTGCGTTTCGACCAGGACGGTCATCCGTGCTCTGAGTTCGAGAAGCAGAGCACAATCCGGCGTCTTGGCTGACGCGCCTTCCTGGCCCATCGTCGAAATGGCGGTAACAATTCGTCGGTTTTTTGATCGTACTCGGCGATCTTGTCGTCGCGCACGTAAGGCGCCGCTTCCTTCAAAAACTGATCGTGGGTCCAGGTGCGCTTGTCTTTGAGCTGGCGCAACTTGTCCTGAAAGGCGGGCTTGTTCTTGGTGTTGAGTTCGCGCAAGCCCCCGGCTGCGTCTTCCACCACGCGCTCGAAATCGCTCTTGGCACACTCGGGCGTTTGAGCAAGAGCCGGCGCCGCGAATCAAAAGCATCAGCGCAGCGCAATATTAGCCGCCCGCCCTTCCGCATGGTTTGCCCGATCCCCATATCGACCAGTCCTAGCGGTCCCTGCCCTGACGGGGCAATAACCCGATTGACGATCCCCTCACTTCATTTCGGCATTGCTTGCTGCAATGCCGCTACGCAACATAGATCCCGGTCAAATGCCCTGTCCGAACTTGTTGGAACGCGGAAACCCCTTAGGCGCCAGCCGCCCTGCCTGGGCCCGTTCGCCAACCCACTCGCGCAGTTCGCTCCACGAGAGCGTGAATTCGCGGCCCGCGCTGTCGAGCCAAGTCAGCCCTTCCGATTTCTTGAACACCCGGACGTCGGCTCAGCGCGCCATCCTTGAAGCGCTGCAGGATCACACCCTTGCCGCGCGTCATCTCGTTCACTTCGTCGAGCTTGAAGACCAGCATCTTGCGGTTTTCGCCAATTGTCGCCACGCAATCGCCTTCGACAGGAACGCAAATGCGCGCTTCCTCCGGCTCAGTGATATTCAAGACTTGCTTGCCTTTGCGGGTCGAGGCCACAACTTCTTCTTCGGCAACGATGAAACCATATGCGCCGGTCGAGGCGACGAGCAGTTTGCGCGTGGCGTCGTAGACAAAGATTTCCGCGAAGTCGTGGTTTTCTTCCAAGTCAACCATGAGGCGCACGGGCTCGCCATGCCCGCGTCCGCCCGGAAGCTGATTGGCTTCGAGGGTGAAGAATTTCCCGTTGGTGGCAAAGAGAATGATCTTGTCGGTGGTCGAGGCTTGCACCGCGCGCTTGAGTTCATCGCCCTGCTTGAATTCGAGCTTCGAAAGATCGTCCTGATGCCCCTTGAGCGCGCGTATCCAGCCCTTCTCGGAAAGAATGATCGTGATCGGCTCTTTCTCGACCAGCGCCGCGTCGAGATCGATATCCATATCCGGCGCGTCCGCAAAAGCCGATCGGCGGCGTCCGAGCGGGGTCTTCTTGGAATAGCGTTCGCGCGTCGCTTTCACTTCCTCCGTGATCCGCTCCCACTGCAGATCGTCCGACTTCAAGAGCTGCTTCAACTCGCGGCGTTCTTTGGAAAGCTTGTCGTGTTCGGCCTTGATCTCGACTTCCTCGAGCTTCGACAATGAACGCAGGCGCAGGTTGAGGATGGCCTCGGCCTGAACGTCCGAAAGCTTGAACTTGGCCATCAACTTAGCCTTGGGATCGTCCTCGCGGCGAACGATGCGAATGACTTCATCGATATTGAGATAGGCGATCAGATAACCGTCGAGCACCTCGAGCCGGTGTTCGATCTTCTTCAGGCGGTATTGCGAGCGGCGCACGAGCACTTCGATGCGGTGCTCGAGCCACTGCGACAGCACTTCGCGCAAGCTCAGCACGTTCGGGATTTGCCCGGCGGAGAGCACGTTCATGTTAAGCCCGAAGCGGACTTCGAGTTCCGTCATCCGGAACATGCTTTCCATCAACAATGCCGGGTCGATGGTGCGTGTCTTTGGCTCCAGAATGAGGCGGATTTCTTCTGCGCTTTCGTCGCGCACGTCGCCCAGCAACGGCAACTTTTTTTCGCTCATTAGATCAGCGATTTTTTCGACGAGTTTGGCCTTCTGCACCTGATAAGGAATTTCGGTAATGACGATTTGATAGCCGCCCCGGCCCGTGTCTTCCTTGGACCACTTAGCACGCAGCCTAAATCCGCCGCGTCCTGTCTTGTAAGCTTCAAGGATTGCCTCGCGCGGCTCGACGATGACGCCGCCGGTCGGAAAATCCGGCCCCGGGATCATTTCGACGAGCTTTTCGATCGTCGCGTTAGGATGCTTGATGAGGTGCAAAAGTGCAGCACATAGCTCATCGGCGTTGTGCGGGGGAATGTTGGTCGCCATGCCGACGGCAATGCCGGCAGAGCCGTTAGCAAGAAGATTTGGAAAGGCTGCCGGAAGAACAACCGGTTCTTCGACACGGCCATCGTAGTTGGGGCGAAATGCGACAGTGTCCTCGTCGATGCCTTCCAGGATGTCGGCCGCGACGGCCGTCATGCGCGCTTCGGTGTAGCGTTCGGCGGCAGGGTTATCGCCGTCGATATTGCCAAAGTTGCCTTGGCCATCGACCAGCGGATAGCGCACGGCGAAATCCTGCGCGAGACGGGCAAGTGCGTCGTAGATCGCCTGGTTGCCGTGCGGGTGATAATCGCCCATTACTTCGCCGACGATCTTGGCGCACTTCAGGTAACCGCCATCGGGATTGAGGCGCAGCTCGCGCATGGCGTAAATGATGCGCCGGTGCACAGGCTTCAGGCCGTCGCGCACGTCCGGCAACGCACGGTGCATAATGGTCGACAGCGCGTAGGCAAGATAGCGCTCTTCGAGCGCCGTTCGCAGCTCAACGGGTTCAATAGGCCCTTGGCCCGGCAGAATCGGTTTTTGGCTCATTCCCCGCGTTTAGCGTCCGCTGCCGGGCGGCTCAAGCCTTGAGTTGCCGCACAAAGGCGGCTGCCCATGCAAATCGGGCGTGCTATCGAAATTGCCCACAAAATTGTGGCCCCACAGCAACTCCACCGCGCGCAACACATGCAATTTGGCACAGCCGGTAACTATTTCTTGGCCGATGAGAATGCACCTTACCCCAATTCAGACTGACGTCCTTAATCCATACAATTTCACTCGAAATCGCTCTGCCTTGTTGGCGCAACCGTAAGGTGCGTTGCGTATGAATGAAGGCAGTTCAATATTTTCTAGGCGATTTTTTGCAGATGACGCCGCACCTTTCCAGCCCTGTGGTTGCCCGCCCCACGCACGTGAGGGCATAAAGTCATGCGCGAAATCACGCTCACGCTAACCGGCGGCGCGACGACCGTAACAACGCTTCCCGATACGGCAACCGCTGAGGAAACGCGGGCCACGATCCAAGCCGCATTGGATCAAGCAAGCGCCAATGCAACGGGCGGCACCGTTCAGCTCTCGGCAGGCATCTACGTGGTAACCGCTGGCGATTGACGCCGGTGAAGGCGCACTCCGCGTCGGCAGCAACACGACGTTCGAAGGCGCCGGGATCGGCCAAACGACGATCCAGCTTGCGGCCAACCCTGGCCACGACGTCACGGGCGTTATCAGAACCGACAGCGGCAAGACCAATCCGGATGGTTCGGTCATCGCGACGCACGACGTCGTCATCCGCAACCTGTCAATCGATGCCAATAAGGACGAAACAGGCACAGCACTCGTCGATGGATTTTTCTGTGGCCCCAAGCCTTTCACTGCACTCTCAGCCGATAACAACATTGCCCTCGTCAATGTGGAAGTTTGCGACGCCTCGCGCTACGGCTTCGACCCGCACGAGCAAACAACAAACTTGTCTTTCACGGGATGCATCGCTCACAACAACGCGCAGGACGGCTTCACCATCGACTACTGCTCGTCGGTGACGATCACGAACTGCGAAGCCTATGACAACGGCCGGCACGGCTTCAATATCGTCACCAGTTCGCATGATATCGTGATGACGGGAAATCTGTCTCACGACAACGGGGCCTCCGGCATCGTCGTGCAAACGGGGAACTTCGAGACACGCATCATCACAACCGGCATCACGATCACCGGGGGCACAGTTACAAACAATGGCGGCGACGGCATCGTTATTCGCCAAGCCAACGATGTCACAATCGGCGGTGTGAACACTACGGACGGCGTGACCATCAGCGGCAATGGCCGCTTCGGCGTTCTCATTGAGGGCGGCGACGGCGTTTCAATTGAGAATAATACGATCTCTGGCAATGCGGGCGGCACCGGATCGGACGACGCCGAGATCCGCATCCGCGGCTATACCCAAACCTATCTGGATACTGACCCGCTGAACGATGTCTTCGAACCCAGCGCTAGAATTACAATTGCAAACAATACTATTGGTGGCGTGGGCATCTCACACGCCTATAGCGTCAGCTATTCCGACACCACAAATTTTGTCCTGGCCGCGAACAACAACCTGATTCGCACGACTGCAGACACAGTCGAAGACACGAGCAAGCAGGGCACAACCCCGCTTTTCGTCGCCCAGATCACGACCGGTGACGACGTTATTACTGGCACGGACGGCGCCGATTCAATCACGGCCGACAGCGGCAACGACAGCGTATCCGGCGGACTTGGCGACGACACGCTCTATGGCGCCGACGGCAACGATACGCTCAATGGGGGCAGCGGCAGCGACACGCTCACAGGCGGCTTCGGCGACGACATCTTCATGGCTGATTCCAGCGACGAAATAGTCGAAATCGAATTCGGCGGCACGGACGAAGTTCGCACCGCAGAATTGGTTTTTACACTCGCAGCCTTGTCACACGTCGAGAACCTCGCATTCATAGGCAGCGGGAGCTTCACAGGCACAGGCAATGCTGGCGCCAACATAATCACCGGCGGCGCTGGCAACGACATCCTTGATGGCGCCGGCGGGGCAGATCAACTCGACGGAGGTGCCGGGAACGATACGTACGTTGTCGATCAACTCACAGACGATTTGATCGACGTGTCCGGTATCGACACGATCATGTCGATCATGACTTGGACACTTACCAGCCAGTTTGAGAATTTGACGCTGCTCGGTTCCGGCGCACTGAATGGAACGGGGAATAGCGCCTCGAACGTCATTACAGGCAATAACGCCGCCAACATTCTCACCGGCCTTGGCGGCAACGATACGCTCAACGGTGGGGCGGGTAATGGCGACACACTTGATGGCGGCCTTGGCAACGACACCTACGTGATCGACGCGGCCGGAGATTCACTCATTGACGCAGGCGGCATCGATACCATCCTCGCAGCGCTCAGCTTCACACTTGCCGCCAACTTGGAAAAGCTCGTACTGACCGGAACGGGTGCCTTTGGCGGCACGGGCAATTCGTTAGCAAATACGATCAAGGGCAATAGCGCCGCCAACACCCTTAAAGGTATCGGTGGTAACGATATCATCTCGGGCGGCGGCGGGCGCGATACGATCAACGGCGGCTTGGGTAACGACACACTTACTGGTGGCGCCCATGCCGATCACTTTGTCTTCAATACCAAGCTCTCGGCAACAACCAACACAGATCGCGTAACCGATTTTTCGGTGCCGCTCGATACATTCCGGCTTGAGAACGCCGTGTTCACAAAGATCATTGGCACTGGAAGGCTTACAGCCGCGCAATTCTATACGGGTGTATCCGCCAACGATGCCGATGACCGGATCGTCTACAATTCTGCAACCGGCACGCTTTTCTACGACAGCGACGGAAATGGCGCGGCGGCTGCCGTGCGTTTTGCGACTCTCACCAAGGGCTTGGCGCTCACAAACGCCGATTTCATTATTTTTTGAGTCCCGGCGGGATCAACGGCCTTTTAGCGGTCCAAATTCGCTATGATCCGGCCGCGCGGCTCGGGCAAGGTTTCTCCGCGCGGTAACAATACTCGTGTTTCGAGAAAGTGCCCGGTCAGCGCGAAGCCATCGCGAACATCTTGTACGGTCACAGTTCCCGCACGTCCCTTAGACAAAAACGGAGGGAGCGCCAGCATCCGGTCCCGGTAAGGTTCGCCTGCTGATGCTGAAACCGCGCGGCCCGATTTGGGAGAAACGTAGATGAGCTGATCGTTAGATCCCGTGGCCGCACACTCGCTGAGATCGAGGCCGGCGCCGAGTTCGTCCAACAACGCCAATTCCCATCGCACGAATAGCGCCGGCCACACCGTTGCATCGTCAAGGAAGCCCAGCACGAACAATGTGATTTCGTAGAGATTTGGATGGGGATCGCGCTCGGGTAGAAGCCGTGCTAGCGACGTAAGCGTCATGAGCGCAGAGAGTGCCGCGTCGCTATCCATCGAACTCCGCTGCAAAGCCGCGGCGCAGTTCTACCGTGATATGGCCAAGCTGTTCGGATAGCCGCCCTTTCCAGGTGGCATCAACGTGATTGCCAACTTGCAGGATCGGGCGTAACCGGCGCGAACGGCCCCCGTGCACGAGACCGAGATGGCGTCCGTGGCCGCGCGTGAACAGTTCGACGACCGCCGCTGTCTCGCCGAGCGGCCTCACTGAGAGCACGATACCTTCGTCCGTCCATTGCATAGATGTGCTTTACAACGGATTCTAGGCGCAGTGGCCGAAACCTTGCCTAGAGATCGACCCCCTTGCCACCCTTGCCCACGGGTTTCTGATTGGGATTTTGTTGAATAAGGCACGGCGCACCGAAGGCCACACATTCGTACGTTCCGTCGCCTTTCTTAAAGCACTTGAGCGACTTCTGAGCGGCCAAGCGCCAGATGTCGTAACCCGGACCCGCTTTCAGAGCTTTCTCGCGCCATTGATCGAGCGCCTTTTTCTTTGCACCCAGTTCGTCGGGTGCAATGGCAATGTCGCTCGAGACGATCGGCTGGCAAACGCGAACCGCTGCAGTTGCAACGTGCGGGGACACCAAAGCGGGAGCAACTGCGACGGCGATACCTAATGCTAACTTCATCGCTGCACCTTGCCTGATCAGGCCATGGCCTCATCAGTCTTTAGGAAAATCGAGTCCCATCTCGCGATAGCGTTCAGGGTCACTGCCCCAATTCTCGCGCACCTTGACGAACAAGAACAGATGCACCGGCACGTCTGCCACGTCCGCGATCTGCTTCCTGGCTTCCATGGAAATCTGCTTGATGGTGGCGCCGCCCTTGCCCAGCACGATGCTCTTTTGCCCATCGCGTTCGACGAAGATTGTCTGTTCGATGCGGACTGCGCCGCCTTTGAGCGTTTTCCAGCTCGTCGTCTCGACAGTGATGGCATAGGGCAATTCTTCGTGCAGCCAGTGGTAGATGCGCTCGCGCGTGATCTCTGCCGCGAGTTGCCGGATCGGCATATCCGTGATGTCGTCTTCGGGATAATGCCACGGCCCTTCCGGCATAACGCTCGCCAGATAGGTCCGCATATCCTTTATGCCCGTGCCGTCGAGCGCCGAGATCATGAACAGCTTATCGAATGCCGCCCGTTTGGAGACTTCCGCCGTCAACGCAAGGAGCCGTTCTTTTTCTTCGATCCAGTCGACCTTATTCAAGGCCACGACCTTCAAAGCGCGCACGTCTTTGAGCTTCCTCAGAATACCGTCCGTGTCGCTATCAATGCCCTTTGACGCGTCGATCAAGACGATGATCACGTCGGCATCAAGTGCCCGGCCCCAAGCGGCATCCACCATGGCCCGGTCGAGCCGGCGCTTGGGCTGGAAAATTCCCGGCGTGTCTATGAAGACAAGCTGACTCTGATTTTCGATGGCTATGCCACGCACGGGCACACGCGTCGTTTGCACCTTGTGGCTGACAATCGAGACCTTGGCGCCGGCAAATGCATTCACAAGCGTCGACTTGCCGGCATTGGGACTGCCGACAACGGCGATAAACCCGCATCTTTTGGCTGGGCCGTCAGTCTCAGAAACCGCCACGTTTACTCCTCACGCCTTCACGCTTTAGCAGCGCACTTGCCGCCTCTTGCTCGGCTATGCGCTTGGAAGCGCCTTCGCCTTGTGCCGGCGCCTTCCCTGTTATCATAACTTCGGCCGTAAAATGCGGTGCATGATCGGGCCCTTTGCGCGAAACAACCGTATATTTAGGTAAAGCGAGGCCTTGGCCTTGAGCCCACTCCTGCAACTCAGACTTTGCGTCAACGGTCAATTCCGGCGGGTTATCCGACTGCTCATGCCAAAGCTTGCGCACCACGTTGCGTGCCTTATCGAACCCCCCGTCCAGGAAGGCGGCGCCGAGGATGGCTTCAACCGCGTCGGCGAGAATGGTCGTCTTCTCGCGTCCGCCGCTGTCCGCTTCGCTGTCAGAGAGGATCAAATGTTCGCCAAGTCCGATACTGCGCGAAACCTTGGCGCAGGCTTCCCCGCGCACCAGCCGGTTATAGCGCCGTGCAAGCTCGCCTTCAGTTGCCTCTGGATGCTGGCCATTCAGCACTTCCGCAATTGCGAGGCCGAGAACACGATCGCCAATGAATTCCAGCCGCTCATTGTCCCCGCGATCGGACTTGCCGCCGCGCACGCTCGCGTGCGTCAGCGCCTGCTCCAGGAGGTCGGGATCCTTGAAGCGGTAGCCAATTTTTTTTTCGAGGTCTTTAAATTTGCGCGGACGCAGCATGACAACTCAGACGTTAGCGCACGAGATTGAAAAAACGGCTCCAGCGGATATCAAATGGCCAAGTCCAGGGCGAATACCATCTCAGAGCACCTGGCTCATCCACTTTGGCCGAGAAAAATATGATTTCGGCGCGGCCGACGAAGTTCTCAAGCGGCACATAACCGACATGATACTGGGCCCGGCTGTCGGTCGAGTTATCCCGATTATCGCCCATCATGAAGTAATGCCCTTCAGGAACTTTGTAAGGGCCGACATTGTCGAAGGCGCCGTTCGGCTCGCTGTCCAGCACGTGATATTTGACGCCGTTGGGCAAAGTCTCTTCAAACACAGGAATGCGGCGCGGACGGTCGGAATCCTCGCTTGTCACGAATTCGCCTTGGCGCTCTTTGGGCACGGCGGTGCCGTTAATGAAGAGCACGCCCTGACGCACCGAGATTTCGTCGCCCGGCAAGCCGATCACGCGCTTAATATAATCGGTTGAGTTGTCGCGGGGCAGCTTAAAGACGGCAACGTCGCCGCGCTTGGGATCGGCAGCTATGATGCGGCCGGAGAACAGGTTCGGGCTGAAGGGGAATGAGTACTTGCTGTAGCCATATGAGAGCTTCGAGACGAAAAGATAATCGCCTATCAACAGCGTCTCTTTCATCGAGCCCGACGGAATATTGAAGGGCTGATAGAAAAATACGCGCACGAACATCGCGATCGCCAGTGCTTCCGCAACAATGATCAGCGTCTCAAGCCAGCCCGACCGCGAATGTTTGGTCATGACGCTCATCCATATGCTCCAAATAAACGCCAAAAAGGGCGGCGCGAGCCGGGGCGTCTTCCAAACCCGGCCCGCTATAGCGAGTTTGCTACCCCGGCGCAATTGGCGGTCCGGCCGTCGTTTGCCAAATCACAACAAAATCAACAGCCAAGCCTAAATTTGTGAGCCTCTTGGCCGCAGCCGCCGCCTCCCCAAATCGTTGCTTAGGCCAGCGAACCGTCCGAGGACTGCCGCCTCACCTAGAGGGCCCCTTCTCTGGCACGGCCGATATGATGACAACAGCCTCTGCCAGCGGGTATTCGTCCGTCAAGGTGAGATCGATGCGCACCGAATAGCCGGGCGGTGTCAACAAGGCTAGATGCTTAGCTGCGCCTTTTTTGAGATCCAGCGTCGGCCGGCCCGTTGGCGCATTGACCACACCAATGTCTTTCAAATGCACGCCCGACCGGAATCCGGTGCCAAGCGCCTTCGACATGGCTTCTTTGGCGGCAAAGCGCTTTGCGAGCGTCGCGGCGGGATGGGCCCGCCCGAAAGCCCGGCGCCGTTCCTGTTCGGTAAAAACCTTTTCGACGAAACGATCGCCAAAGCGCTCGAGCGTTTTCTCTATTCTGCGGATGTCGACGATATCGTTGCCGATGCCGATGATCATATCGTCACTCCCGGCTGCATAGCGACAACCGCAGGCTGGCGCGCTTCATCCATCATAATCCGCATGCGCCGGACGGCCGGCGCCAGTCCGCCGGAAATCGCTTCTCCAATGAGAAAATGACCGATGTTGAGTTCGACAATTTCCGGGATGCGGGCAATCGGTTGCACGGTGTTGAACGTCAATCCGTGGCCGGCATGTACTTCGAGCCCCGCGGCCGCTGCCGCTCGTGCTGCGCTGGCGTGACGCGCAATTTCGCGCGCCATACCATCGGCATTATTATCAAGTGCCAAGTGGCAATACCGGCCCGTGTGCAATTCAACGATATCGGCGCCGGCCGCAGCACAGGCTTCGATTGTTCTCAGTTCCGGCTCTACAAACAGCGACACGCGAATACCGGCATCTTTCAGCCGCGTAACATACGACTTAAATGACGGACCGGCACCTATGACATCGAGGCCGCCTTCGGTTGTGCGTTCCTCGCGCCTCTCGGGAACGAGGCAGCAGGCGTTTGGCACATGCCTCAAAGCGATCATCGCCATTTCGGCGGTTGCCGCCATTTCGAGATTAAGCGGCCGCGTCAGTTCCGATTTCAATCGCGCGATATCGTTATCTGAAATGTGGCGGCGATCCTCGCGCAGGTGTGCCGTAATACCGTCGGCCCCGCCCTCAATCGCCAGATGCGCGGCGCGCAACGGATCTGGATGATGCCCGCCGCGCGCGTTTCTCAACGTCGCCACGTGATCGATATTGACGCCTAGCCGGAGATGGGAAGTTGTATGACTTTTGGAAGAGCGGGGGGACATGTCTTTCAATTGCTCCGCCAGTAGCCAGCTTTTGCTCGAATTGATCTGCGAATGGGTTTGGCCAGATGTTCGCTTGGAAAAAACATGCGGCACCATTCTCCAGTTAAACGCTTTGAGGAGTACCTATCAAGCCTTCGCTGAGGTGCCGCGCCGAAGCGTTAATTAACAACCGTTTCATTCAAACATCCTCTGCACTTTGGCGACGGCCGGCCTTGAGCGCAGGCCAGCGAGGATATGATTGAGGTGGACCAGGTCGTAAACTTCGACCTCGATATGCATTTCGGTGAAGTCTGCGGCCTTTCGCACCATTTTAAGGTTATCGATATTGCCGCCCGTCTCGCCGATGATGCGTGCGATCTCAGCAAGGGTGCCCGGCGCATTGACAGCTGTGACACTGAGGCGCGCAGGAAACCGCTCGCGCCGCTCGGGATCGATATCCCACGTCACGTCGATCCAGCTCTCGTGCTCATAGTCTTTCAATCGTGGCGAGTGAATTTGGAATATGCGAATTCCGACGCCTGGCGACAGCACGCCAACGATGCGGTCGCCCGGCACCGCGCCACCCGGTTCAAAGAGCACGGGGAGCTGCTCGTCATGACCGCGTATCGAGAGAACGCTATTGGTTTCGTTCCCGCCTGCGCGAAATTTCAGACTCATCACTTTTTCGATATTGAACCAGCCATCTTGCCCTTTTGAGCGCCCGAAGCGGCGCGTTGGCTGATAGGCGGCTGCGGCTGCGCCCGACGGCAGCAGCAGTTTCAGGGTTTCCTCGAGTGAGTTTTCGCTGCGGCTGACGGCGGCAAGCGCATCTTCCAGCGACTTGAGTGCGAGTTTCGGCAAGATTGCCTTGACCTTCTCGTCCGCGTAGTCCGCGCCGGCGTTGCTCATTGCCGATATTAAGAGCTGGCGGCCGAGCGCGACGCTACGCTTGCGTTCAGCTTCTCGCGCGGCCTTGCGAATAGCAGCCCGGGCGCGCCCCGTTACGGCAAAAGCCTCCCATGCAGCGGGACGCACATGAGTTTTCGAGGTCTCCACCACGACTTCATCGCCATTGCGCAGGCGCGTATCGATCGGCGCGTGCCGCCCATTGATGAACGCGGCAACGGCCTCATTGCCGATGTCGGTGTGAACGGCGTAGGCAAAATCCAGCGGCGTCGCACCGCGCGGAAGAGCAATGAGGCGCCCTTTCGGCGTGAAACAGAACACTTGGTCCTGAAACAGTTCGAGCTTCGTGTGCTCCAGAAATTCCTCGGGGTTCTCGGCCTCGAGCAACCCGGTAATCATCGTCCGAAGCCGCCCAAAGGGACTGTCGTCCGGCTTGCCTAACACCGCGCCATTGACCGGCTTATCAACCCCTGTTTGGCGCGCTTCCTTATAAAAGGCGTGGGCAGCAATACCGAATTCTGCAACGCGGTGCATCGCGTGCGAGCGGATCTGCAGCTCGACGCGTTGATGGCGCGGACCGTAAACCGTGGTGTGAATGGATTGGTAGTTGTTGCGCTTTGGGGCGGAGATGTAGTCCTTGAAGCGCCCAGGCACCGTGCCCCACGTCGTATGCACGATGCCGAGCACCCGGTAGCAATCCTCGATCGAGTCGACGACGACGCGAAACGCAAAAATGTCGGAGAGCTGCTCCAAGCTGATTTGCTTGTGCTCCATCTTGCTCCAGATGGAATAAGGTTTCTTCTCACGCCCGGATGCTTCGGCCTTAATGCCTGCGTCTGAAAATTTCCGTGCCAGCGCTTGGCGGATTTCTTCAACCAGCCCTTTGTTGCGCAGCCGCAGTTCCGCAAGCTTCTCGTTGACCGCTTGATAGGCATCGGGATGCAGCCAGCGGAAGGCATGGTCTTCGAGTTCTTCGCGCAGCGCCTGCATGCCCATCAAGCCGGCCAACGGCGCATAGATATCGAGCGTCTCTTCAGAGTTGCGCTGGCGGCTCTCGGGCTTCATGTGCTCAAGCGTGCGCATGTTGTGCAGCCGGTCCGCGAGCTTCACTAAGAGGACGCGAATATCGCTTGAGATCGCGATCAGGAGTTTGCGGAAATTCTCGGCTTGCTCGGCTTTTTTCGAGACGAGATCGAGACGTTTGATCTTCGTTAGACCGTCAACCAACCCGCCGATCTCGGGACCAAACATCTGATCGATTTCGGCGCGGGTCGCGTCAGTATCCTCGATCACGTCATGCAACAGCGCCGTGGCAACGGTCGCATCGTCGAGCTTCAGCTCGGTGAGAATCGCCGCAACTTCAAGCGGGTGCGAGAAATAGGGCGCCCCCGACGCGCGCTTCTGGTTGCCATGGGCCTTCATGGCATAGACGTACGCCCGGTTAAGCAGGGCTTCGTCCGCCTTTGGATCGTATTTGAGAACCCGTTCAACGAGTTCGTATTGCCGCATCATGGCCCGCCGCCCTCTTTCAAGGGAGCAGCCTAGCCGAATTGGTGAGTTGTGTGGAAGGGAGTCGTCGCGAGGAAGGGCTGAGGCACACTGTCATCGAGTCAGCGTCATCAAGTCAGCGCGCCTCAATTAGATCAACGGCCCCGGTCGCGATCACGGTCGCGATCACGATCGCGCGGATCGCGATCCCGGTCGCGGTCACGCGGACCGCCACCCGATCCGATATTCGCCGATGGTTCCAAGGGCGTCATGCTTTCCAAGCCGCGCAACAGCTGCTCTTCGGTCATGACGTCAACCTGGGTGTCGCTCGAAGCATCGTCACGGCCCAGTGTCGGCGCGCGGCGCTCGGCCGGCAGGAGCGGAGCAGCAACCAATTCCGGCTCGTCAACCTCGGTGTTCTTCTGGATTGAATTGATCAGGCCTTCCTTCATGTCTTCGGGCGAAACCGTCTTCTCAGCGATCTCGCGCAGCGCGATGACGGGATTCTTGTCGTTCTCAGGGGCGACCGTAATGGCGCTGCCATTGGCTATCGAACGCGCCCGGTGCGCGGCCAAGAGCACCAGCTCAAAGCGATTTGGGATTTTATCGACGCAATCTTCGACGGTGACGCGGGCCATGGGCGGGACGTCCTTGCTCTAGCGGGTTGGCGGTGTGTGAGTGGTCACTGTGTAAGCACTGATAGCTTAAAAGCACAAAAAGCGCTGGCAGGCCAGTCGACCCGCCGCGCAACGATCATGCGACAACTAATGCCATACTTTAATTCGACAGGCAAGATGCGCGGCTTCAATCGCTGGCGGCGCTCATCAACTCATTGATTTTAAATAATTATATGACAAGCTGCATCGAAAGATGGGCAGATTTGCTTTGTCTGCTGATATCAGTTTTGTGCCGCCGGTGGTTTCTCAAACCCCGAACATCGGCCGTATATCTTTCCTATAGAGATACAAACGTGATTGAACCTGGCGATTTGCGCCGGATGCCCGGACGCAACCAGAACCACAAATTTCCAAACTATTCGGCGCTGAGCCGGATTTCATAGGTGAGATAATGCACTTTCATTCCAGTGAACGCATCGCCCTCTTTATCGACGGCGCCAACCTGTATGCAACAGCCAAGTCGCTAGGGTTCGATATCGATTACAAGCGACTGCTGGGCTTTTTCAGACAGAAGGGCCACTTGGTGCGCGCGCTGTATTACACGGCCCTGGCCGAAGAGCAGGAATACTCGTCGATCCGCCCTCTCATCGACTGGCTGGACTATAACGGTTTCACTATGGTCACGAAGCCGACCAAGGAATTCACCGACACGACAGGCCGGCGTAAAGTCAAAGGCAATATGGATATCGAACTCGCGGTTGACGCCATGCGATTGGCGGAATCGCTTGACCACATCGTCATTTTTTCCGGCGACGGCGATTTCCGTTCGCTCGTCGCGGCACTGCAGCAAAAGGGCAAGCGCGTCAGCGTTGTCTCGACACTTCAGACCCAACCGCCCATGGTTGCCGACGAGCTCCGCCGGCAGGCCGATCAGTTCATCGATCTCGCCGATCTTGAAACGCAGATCTGCCGCGATCCTTCGAGCCGGCCGGTCCGGGAGGCCCGCCCGTTCACACCGCGTGGACCAAGCGCGGCGCCTAACCAGCGCGAATCGAGTTATCAGGAAGACGATCTCGCCGAAGAGGTCTAAGTCCTTGTGAGCTGGGATATCAATCAGCATGAGCGGGAAGCCTGAGACCAAGCCGAATGCTGGTCCAGAAGCGCCGCGCTCATGTTCCCTTTGCCCGCGTCTTGTCGCCTACCGTCAAGACAACCAGCGCGATGAACCCGATTGGTTCAATGGCGCCGTGCCGTCGTTCGGTAAACCCGCCGCTCAACTCCTCATTGTTGGACTGGCCCCAGGCCGCAACGGCGCCAACCGCACAGGCCGCCCGTTCACGGGCGACTACGCTGGCGATCTCCTTTATGCGACGCTCCTCGAATATGGTTTTGCGCGCGGCAAATACGGGGCGCGCCCCGATGACGGTCTGACACTCGTCAATGCCATGATTACCAATGCCGTCCGCTGTGTGCCGCCGCAAAACAAACCGACGCCCGCAGAAATCACCACGTGCCGTCCTTACTTTGAAGCGCGCCTCGCGGCGTTACCCAAATTGCGCATCATGCTGGCACTCGGGCGAATTGCGCATGACCAAACGCTGGCAACTCTTAAATTGCGAAAAACCGAGTTTCCCTTCGCCCATGGACGCCGCCATACCTTGAAGCCCGGCCTCGTGCTTTTCGATAGCTTCCATTGCTCCCGCTACAATACCAATACCGGCCGGCTGACGGTTGACATGTTTCGGTCGGTATTTTCGGCGATCCGTGACGAGATCGGCTGAAGCCGCGTCACTTTAGTGTTGCTGGAGTTTTTCATGCCCAAAGGATTTTTCCGCGCCATCTGGCGCTTCAACGCGCTCGCCATTGCCGCCGTCAGCGCCCTCGGGCTATTCGTCGGTTCCTACGCTGCCTTTCAAATCGCGCGCGACGTCTTCTACCGGCCCTATCAGGCGCACGATATCGCGCGCGTCGAACCAAAGGACGGCAACGCCGGGACCGGCACTCCAACACCCAAGATACGCACCGATTTATCGGTCAACCGCTTTTCACACATTCGCGGCACTGACACGGTTTGGGCTCAACTGAGCGCGACACAGAGTTATGATTACAAATATTCGAGCAAGGAAGCGTCCAGTACGCGCAATGTTATCTTCTATGACCTGAAGACCGGCCAGAGCCGCAAGCTGCTGCCTGACGACGATCGGATCGTTATTCAAACCAATGAACTTCGTGATGACGACCCGCAGGCATCAAAATCGCCGAAAGCCCTGCTTTTCAGTCTGATCGAAAAAGACACGAACGCAGATGGCGTGCTGAATACCGAAGATGGCGTGACTATTGCCCTCACGCGTCCGAACGGCGAGGGCTTCACCAGGGTCGAGGAAGCGCGCGGAAACTTCAAGGGCGAGATGTTAGTGTCCGGTAGCGATGATCTCGTGCTGATGCTCGAGAAGGATGGCAGTCAAAGCACTCCACATCGATCTAGCGAGTTTCAAAGTGACCAGAACAGAACCGGTCGTGCGCTAAGATTTTGGCGGCTCCATCCCGGCCAGCAACTCAGCCGCGTGCGTGTGCGGCGGATGCACGGGATAAATCGCGCGATAGATGACGCCGTCGCGAACGATGAGCGTGATGCGTTTCAGATACGTGACGCCGCCCGTCTCAAAGCGCGGCAAGTCTAAGGCCATCGGCAAATCTGAAGTCGTGATCGCTTAACAGCAGAAATGGCAGGCCGGTGCGGGCCGCGAATGCCTTCTGATCGGCAGCCGTCTGCCCGCTGACGCCAAACACCTCGTAGTCGCGCATTTGAAACGCAGCATAATGATCGCGAAACCCTTCCGCTTCCGGCGTCGAGCCGTGCGCGCCTGCGATCGTGTCCCAATCGGGCGGGTTCGGCTGTCCGGGCGTGCCTGTGAAGGGATAAACGAAAATGATCGCCCGCTCCTGGAAGCGCGCAAGATTGACGGGCGCCCCGCGCGTTGCCGTCAGCGCCACATCGGGCAGCCGCGTCCCCGCGATCAGATGCTTCGCCGCACCGTCGTCTTTGGGAGCAGGCCAGGGCCAAGATTTGCTCATCGCGGATTATCCTTCAGCCACGCCAAAACATCAGCCGCATTCCGGTCAGGCGGGAAGACCGGATAGAAAACGTGCTTTATGGTTCCGTCATCGACGATGAGTGCCATGCGCTTTATCAATCGCCGGCCTTTCACGCCGAACGTCGGGAGCTGCAGAGCTTCCGCAAATTTCAGAGCTTCGTCCGAGAGCAAGGCAAACGGAAGATGCAAACGTTCCGCCGCATCGCGCTGATAGGCCGTGTCCTGTGTCGAGAGGCCGAAAACTTGCGCCGCACCTGCGGCCAGTAATTCTGCATGATGATCGCGAAAAGAACAGCTTTGCGGCGTGCAGCCGCGCGCGCCTGGAATTTCGTCCCATCCGTCCGGCAGCGCGACCCCGGGCCGCCCTGTCATCGGATAAATATAGAGAACCGTCCGGCCCGCGAGTGCCGAAAGATCGATGCCTTCGCCGCATGTCGAAGGAATGACAACGCGGGCAAGTGCTGTCCCGGGCAAATGCGCCGCCGCGCCATCGTCAGCTGGCGCCGGTAATCTTCGACCAATCAACATGCTGGAGATTGGACTGGTTCACGGCCCTCACCCCTTATCCCGCATGATGCGCGACTTCTCGCGATCCCAGTCGCGCTTTTTGTCGCTTTCGCGCTTGTCGTGCAGCTTCTTGCCTTCCGCCAAGCCGATCTTGATCTTCGCCCGGCCCTTGGCGTTGAAGTACATCTCCAATGGCACGATGGTCATGCCTTTGCGCTCGATCGCAAGTTTCAGCTTGGCGATCTCGCTCGTGTGCAACAACAGGCGGCGCTTGCGGCGCGGATCGTGCTGGAAAAGTGCTGCACCCTTGTATTCGGCTATATAGCTGTTGATCACCCACAAGCCGCCGTCTTCAAACGACGCATAGCTTTCCGCGATGTTGGTCTGGCCAACGCGCAACGACTTGACCTCGGACCCGAGCAGCGCAATGCCCGCCTCCCAGCTATCGGTAATGAAATATTCGTGGCGCGCCTTGCGGTTCTCGGCAATGAGCGTCGTGCCATCGTCTCGCTTCGCCGCCATGATCTCAAATTACCTTAATCACTCGGCCGCTTTGGCGCCGAGCAGGCCCAAGCTGCTCGCAGCACCGGCATCGATCGGCCGACTTGGATGCGTCCGACAACGGCACCATGGGCAAGCGCATATCGGCCGTGCACAAGCCTAGCCGTGAAACGGCATACTTCGCGGGCGCTGGATTTGTTTCAACAAACATGACGTCGAACAGCGGCATTAGCCTGTCCTGCAAGGCAAGCGCCTTCTTGAAGTCGCCCGCGAGACAGGCGTTTTGCAATTCTGCGCACAGCCGCGGCGCGACGTTTGAGGCGACCGAAATGCAGCCCCGGCCGCCGTGCGCCATGAAGCCGAGCGCGGTCGCGTCTTCTCCCGAGAGCTGACAGAATTCCGCGCCCATGGCTTGGCGCTGCTGCGAGGGCCGCGCCAGATTTGCCGTCGCATCCTTGACGCCAACGACGTTCTTCAAATCCTTGAAGCAGCGCGCCATCGTCGCAACCGACATATCGACGATCGAGCGGGCCGGGATGTTGTAGATGATGATCGGAATGTTGATCGCATCGTTGATCGCCTTGAAGTGCTGATAGAGCCCTTCCTGCGTCGGCTTGTTGTAATAGGGCGTGACGATCAGCACGGCGTCCGCGCCTGCCTTCTCGGCATACTGCGACAGCTCGATCGCTTCGTCCGTCGAATTCGAGCCTGTGCCCGCAATGACAGGCACGCGCTTGCGTGCCGTCTGCACGGTGATGTCGATGACGCGCTTGTGCTCGTCGAAGTCAAGCGTCGGGCTTTCGCCTGTCGTGCCAACTGGCACGAGCCCGTGCGTCCCTTCCGTGATTTGCCACTCCACGATCCGGCTCGAGCGCCGCTTCGTCCAGCGCGCCGTTCTTGAAGGGTGTTATGAGTGCCGTGATCGAGCCTTTGAACATGGACTAACCTTAGAGTTTCTTGAGAGTTTCTGGCCTTGAGTTTCAGGACGTTGCCGGAATGGGAACGCATTTTCGGTTGCAGATCTGACCGTGAGCCGGTGGCCCTGTCAGAAGCCTTGGTCTTGCCGCACGGCCATGTCACAGGGCCCAAGTCGCAGGGCCATTATAACCGAAGGCTGCCAAGGCGCTTGCACCGGCCCATCGCACGCCGCTTAATAGTGCAATATGGTGCGAGATGGACCGGAGAAATCGTCGCGACCTTAGGCGGTACCCGTGCCGCCTGCAAGGTGACCCAACTGGAAGCGGCTGAGGAAGATTAGGGATATGGTGAGCAACGGCGCAATCAAACGCAAGCCTGACGCCTCATTCGCGCCCGCCGCAATCAAATCCGGTGCATTCGATGGTCGCGCTTTGGCTGTTGCTCGCCTCGCGAGCTCTCGCGCGGTACATGTCTGGCATGGGTCTGGCGCCGGGAGGCAGATCAATATGGCCGCCGCGGCGGGCACTGAAGAAAGTCCCTGCGCCAAAACTCTTGAAACAAGAAACCGAACATATCGCCAAGCTCGATGCGGCCCTCGCGCCGGTCCGGGCTTCGCCCCCTCTCAAGAGGACGCACAACGCATTAAGCAGGCTGTCGCTGCCGTCGGCTCCAACAACATGGACCGCTTCATTGAATTGAAGGCAGAGATCACCGACCCTGTCGGCAAGAAGCTTGTCGATTGGGTGCGCCTGAGAAACGGATATGGAGAGGCCGCGGAATACCAAGCCTTCCTCAAAGATAATACGCTATGGCCTGAACGCAGTATGCTTGCCCAGCGCATGGAAGAGGCTTTCTTCACGCAAGGCGGCAGCTCAGCCAGCATCAAAGAACACTTCAAATCATCGCAGCCCGAAACGGGAATCGGCTTTGCAGCACTCGCCTCTGCTTACTTAGCGGAAGGCAACAAAGACGAAGCGCGCAAATTCGCGGCAAAGGCCTGGCGCGAATTTCCGATGCCCGGAACGCTTGAGACCGGTTTTTTACGCCGCTTCGGCGATTTGCTCGACGAAAAAGACCACAGATGGCGCTTCGACCGCATGGTGACCGACGATGTTCGCTGGGCCGGAAACCGTGCCGAACGCGCGGCTGTCGCCAGACGTGTTATTCCGCTCCTTTCGGCCGCCGAACAGAAGAAGGCAACGGCACGCCTTGCCGTCTTCAACAAATCGAACGGCGCGCGCGCGCTGATGGACGCGCTACCTGCCGATACGCAAGACCATGGCCTCGCGTTTCACAGAGCACAACTACTGCGCAAGGCCGACAAAATCGAAGAGGCGGCCAAAATCATCCTGGCGCAGCCCGCCGACCCCGAAAAAATCGCGGTTCTTGACGAGTGGTGGGCCGAACGGCGCCAGCTCGCCTATGGTGCACTCAAAATCGGTAAACCCAAGCTCGCCTATGAACTCACCAAAGACGCGGGGCCTTTATCCGTCAACCCGCGCAAAGAACAGACCTTCATGGCGGGCTGGATTGCATTTCGCTATCTCAAGGATGCCGATAGCGCGATCAAGCATTTCAATGATTTGACAAAGACCGCGGACGGTCCCTTGAGCCGCGCTAAGGCCGCTTATTGGCTCGGCCGCATCGCGGAATCGCAAGACAAAACAGAGCGAAGCCCGCGAGCACTACACGAAGGCGTCGAAAGAGTTCGATACCTTCCACGGCTTACTCGCCATGCAGAAGCTTGAGCCCGGGCGCACGGTATTTGAGATCAAGCCGCCCGCCGAACCGACAGCCGAGCAGATCGAAAAATTCAACAATCTCGACGCCGTCAAAGCGGTTGTGCTCGCGCGCAAGTCGGGGTTATCGCGCGAATACACGCGAGGCTTCTTGACGTCACTGCGCATTGGTCTTCCGAGTGAAGCGGAAGCCGGCATGATCGCGCATCTTGCCGACGCCATCGGCGACACGCAGATGTCGCTGCGCGTTGCCAAATCCGCGATTGCCAAGGGGCAAAACCTCTTGACCTACGGCTACCCGGTCCATCCGTTCCCTGCTTACAAGCCGCTCCGGGCAGCCGCCAGAAATCGCTTTTCTACTCGGCATCGCCCGGCAAGAAACCGAATTCGAGGCCAAGACCATTTCCGGCGCCGGCGCCAAAGGCCTTCTGCAGGTCATGACCGTCACGGCCAACCACGTGTGCCGCGATTACAAAATCAAGTGCGATATTCCTCGCCTCATGACCGACAATTCCTATAACGCTATGATTGCCTCCGCCTACATCGCCGACCGCATGGGCGAGTTCGGCGGCTCTTATGTCCTCGGACTTGCCAGTTACAATGCGGGACCCGGACGCGCGCGCGAATGGGTGCGCGAATTCGGCGATCCGCGCGATCCGAAAGTCGATCCCATCGATTGGATCGAGCGCATTCCCATCACGGAGACGCGGGAATACGTCACAAAAGTCTTGTCAAACATCCAGATCTACCGGGCGCGCGTTGGCGAGAGTGCAACAAGGCGCTGCGCATCGAACAGGATCTCGTGCGCGCGCGCGGCAACTTCAAAACGCCAGAGGTAGACAAAGACGCCGCCAAGTCCGATAGTCCGGCGAATTTCAAGGGCTGACACGGCGTCAATTTTCGGGCGATGAGGCGGGGCAAACTTCATGACAACGCACAGCGGCGTTTTTAGAGAGATTCGATTTTCGGCACGTGACGGCCTGCGCCTTTATGCACGCCACTATCCGGCACGTGCGATCGCTTCGCGCAGGCCTGTACTATGTCTCGCTGGACTGACGCGGAATTCGAAGGATTTCCATGACGTGGCCTCGGCACTCTCCAGCCACCCCCAGGTGCCGCGCGACGTCTTCACGCTCGATATGCGCGGACGCGGCCAATCGGAGCACGACCTCGACTGGAAAAATTACACTGTGCCGAACGAAGCCCATGACGTCATCGACTTCATGACGATGATGGAACTCGCCGAGACCGGGTTCATAGGCACGTCACGCGGCGGGCTCATCACCATGGTCCTCGCGGCCTTGCAGCCCTCGCGCATCGGCGCGGTCGTCTTGAACGACATTGGACCCGTAATCGAAACGGACGGGCTCGCGCGCATTGCCGGCTATGTCGGCCGAATGCCGACGCCAAAGTCTTGGGCTGACGCCGGACGTATGATCCGCGATTTGACGAAGCGCGATTTTCCCTTGCTGACGGACGCGGGCGCCGAAGCCTTCGCGCGTCAGCTCTTCAACGAAAAAAATGGCCGCCCGGTCTCCGGCTATGACAACAAAATCTCTAAGTCACTCTCGGTGCTCGATGGGCCTATGCCGCAACTATGGCCGCAGTTCGAAGCCTTGAAGCGCGTGCCGCTACTCGTTGTCCGCGGCGCAAATTCCGATCTCTTGTCGGCAAAAACGCTCGAAGAAATGCACAAGCGCCATCCGATGATGGCAAGCTATATTGCCAAGAACGAAGGCCACGCGCCGCTGCTTTGGGATACGCCGGCGATCGACGAGATCACCTCATTCTTCGCGAACACCGACGCGCAATTGCATTATGGGCGAACGGCGGCCGCGTAGACGAGGCCGTGAGCAACGCCAATCGACAGGCAGCGCCAATCATAATGGCCTTCATGCCCGCTGTTAGGAGTCGCGGCTCGTTTCCACATCGCCCTTGTCCACGCGTCGCGAAAACTCGGTCTGCCCGCCGCTTGATAGAATACGGGCCTGCTCGACCCAATTTTCGCGCTCGATCCGGCCCTTGAAATCGAGCGTCTGGCTGATGCGGTCGATATCGTTTCCAGTCCAATTGGCGATCTGCGCATAGCTAGAAATGCCAAGTGCATTGAGACGCTTTTCGATCAAAACGCCAATGCCGCGAATACGCTTCAGATCGTTGACCTCGTCCGATGATGTGGGGCTGCGGTAGGCCTCCGATTTACCCGATCGCAAATGATCGAGATCGCCATCGTCGCCGGGTTTGGCTTCCCGCTCCTTGATGGCATCCGATAGCCTGGCCGGACGCGAGACGTTCGGATCGGCCCTAGAAAGTGGTGACAAAGGCTCAATCGGGCGCACACCGCGCGTCACGCTTGCGGACGCTGCGGCAATGGCGGCCGCTGCCGCACTCGCCATTTCGGAAACGGAGCGTTGCGGAAGTTGCGAAGTGCTTGGAGCCGCATCGGGCAGTGGCTTCGACCCAATGGCCGGAGTGGGGCGGCCGGAGTGGGGGCCGGAGTGGGGGCCGGAGCGGGCGGAGTGGCAACGCCGGGTGCCGGTGAGGCAGGCTTGACAGCTGCCCCAGGCGACGCCGCCGGAGTTGGCGCAGCAGGAGCGGGTTTTGGCGCTATTGCTTGCTGAACCGCAGCCTGATGTTGCGCCGCCGTCTGCTGCATGGCCTTGGCGGCGGCAGCGGCGGACGCGGACGAAGACGCAGAAGCAGCGGCGGCTGCAGCAGCTGCCGCTGTTGCGGTTGCCGAAGCGGCGCCACCTGCGGCTGGAGAACTTGGCGAAGCCGCTGCCGGTGCCGGTGCCGGCGGAGTTGCCGGTTGGCTGGAAGGCGGAGGCGTCGCAGGAGTCTGACCCGCTGCGCGGCTGCGCGAATAATAGGTCTCGCCGCCTTTCGCGAGAATTTGCGCTTGTTCGATCCATTGTTCTCGCTCGATCCGGCCCGAGAGACCGAGCGCCTGATTGATGCGATTGATGTCGGCTGACGTCCAGTGCGCGATATCGTCGAAGTTGCGCACGCCTAGCGCACGCAAACGTTGACTCAACGCTTCGTCGATCGCGCGAATACGCAGAAAATCGTCAAAGGCCGCAGGCTTCGCGACTGCAGGAACGGCAGCGGCGGGCATTTGAGGCTGCGGCAACTCAGCCGGTTTCGCTAGGGTAATGGGCGCGGGTGCCGCCGTGACGGGAACGGCAGACTGCGGAGGGGCTTGAGGCACAGGCTTCGGCGGCGGCGTTACGACCGGCACGCCGCTTGCCGTCGTGGTGGCCTTTGGTACGGCGGCGGCAGCGGCTTTGGCCGCGGCCACGGCGGCAAGTGCTGCGGATGACGTGCTCGCGGTGGCCGCTGTTTGCGGCGCCGTCTGCGGTACGGGAGCGGACGCGGTTTTGGCGGCAACAGGTTGCGCCAAAATGGCGGGCTTTGCAGGCTGTGCCACTGGAGCCGTCTTCGATGCCGTCATGGCCGCAACCGAATTGGGTCCTGGCCGCGCGGTCACCGGTTTCAAAATCGCCGGGCGGATTTCCACAATGCACTTGCGTGGCGTGTCATCCTTGAGAACGGCGTTGGCAAGGGCACGGTCAAAACGCGACGTGTCGGCTTGCACTGGCGCCGCCTTGGGTTCGGGGCGCGCCAGAATGTCGATCTTCGGCTGCAGAGGCTCGTAGTTTCTCGGCGCAATTTGCGCTGCCGGAGCGGGCACGACCGCCGGTTTGGCAACAGGTGCTGCCACCCGCGCAACGGGCCGCGGCGCGGGCTGCACCCCGGCGGCGAGCACGGCGGGTTCCCGGCGCGCCGCGCGCTTCATCAGGCACGCAGTGAACGCGCCGAGGAAAGTAGCTTGCCAGCAGGAGCAGGAACGTCTGAAGCAACAGATACGTCATAACTTTGGCACTCCGCCGCTCGGCGTTACTGTTCTTCTTCGCGTCCGCACGACACCCAGCCCCCGGCAAACCCGAGAGCGAATGCGAGTGCGATCCACCAGATCAACTTCAAAAAGAGATAGTCCATGACTTCAACTCCGGACGTTTACCGTGGCGCGTCTAGCCGCCTTTGACTGTGAATTCGATGCGCCGGTTCTTGGCGCGGCCTACTGCCGAATTGTTGTCGGCGATCGGCCGTGTCGCACCATACCCGACGGCTCGCAACCGGCCGGCATCGACGCCAGCACGCGATAAGAAGCGAACCACCTCCTGCGCGCGCCGGTCAGACAAACGCTGGTTGCGTTCATCCGTTCCTTCCGCGTCCGTGTGACCTTCGATCTCGATGCGGAAGGCTGGACACGCATTGGCGATTTCGGCGAGGCCGTAAAGCGTGTCGGTACTATCGGCCGTGAGATCGGCTTTGGCCCGTTCAAACTGGATTATTCCTTTCGACGCCGCTTCGCGCAAAAGCTCCTGGCAGGTATCGGCTTCCGAGATGATCTCGATTTTCCGCGCGACTTCGATTTGGTGCTGCCCTGAAAAACCTTGCGGCAGTCCTGAGCCGAGCGCGGCCTTGATGTCGGCTGCCGTTTTCTCGCTATCGGCAAAGCCGCGCACCGTTAGGTCTTGCTTGAGGAGTGAAACCTCTCCACGCTGCAAACGCGCTAAGTGCTCGAGCCCACGCAAGGCAACGCTGTTCCACGGCTCCATGGGGGCCGCCACGACCTTCATCTGATCGACAGGCCGCGACTTGGGGAAGAGCCGCTGAGCGGCTTCCATGAGAACATTCCTGCTGCGCTTCATCCGGAATATCGCCGGAAAGAGTCAGATCGCCTTGCTCGCCATGGACTGTGCGCCAGGACAGATTGGAATTGATCTGACCGGTAAACGAAATCTCGGTAGCCGTGCTGCATCGCTGGCCGGCTGCCGCTTTGACGTCGGCGGGAACGCCTTGCGCGACGCTATAATCGTCTGTCGTCCCGGTCACGAGGAGTTTCATATCGTTGAGCAGCGCCTTGCCGGATTTTAGGCGCGGCAGCGAGGCAAGCCCCGCGACAATGCACGTCTGCCAGCCTTCGGGCGCGCCCGCCACAACTTGCAATTTGTCGGTCACGGGGCGGCCGGGGAAGCGGGCTTTGACCGTATCGATCAACGCGGCGCGCGCCGCCTCGCTTGGAACATAGCCACCAACTTCAATCGCCGTGCCATCGGCCGTAATCGACATGACGTAGTTCGACGGCGCTTGGGCTTGCGATTTCGGAAACTTGATCTGCTCGAGTCAGTTTAAAGGATTGCGGCACGGCTAGGCGAAGCGCTTTCTCCACCGCTTGCGCCGTTGCTTCGTCGGCCGCTTCTCCAGTGAAGATCATGTCCCGGTTCTTGATGTCGGCCGTGCCCAACTTCAATTGCGCCAACTGAGCAAGTGCCGCTTGTGCCGCATTCGCCCAGCCATCGGGGGCACCGTCGGCAACGTCGGTGCGATCGACGAGCGCAAGTTTTGGAAAGAGCCCCTTGGCTTCATTGAAGAGCTGTTCGCGCATTTTTTCGGTTGGAACGAACCCGCTCATGACGAGCTGATTTCCAGCCGACTTTGCCCCCCAGACAAACGGATTGGCGACAGGTGGCGTGATCTTTTCGGCAGCAAGCTTGACGCCGGCCGGCATCGCGGTTGCGAGCGTTGTTTTCACGCTCTTGTAAATCGGCGACGTCGGCGCTTCGCCGGCGATCGTCAGATCAAGCGTTTCGATTTCCGCCTCGCCCTTTTTGAGTTGGGCCAACTGCTTCAGCGCAAAATTGATGCCGGAGTGCCATTGATCGCGGTCGGGCGCACCGCGCGCGAGTTTCATATCGTCCTTGATTTCAGCCTTCGGGAAAGCAGCACCCGCCGCGCTGACAATCAACTTGCGCGAGTCTTCGCTGGGCACATATCCGTTGAGAACAAGCTTGCCGTCGCGCCACGACGCCGACCACAAAAACTTTTCAATGATCTGCAGCAATTCGGTGCGGCCCTGCACCACCCGGACGCCCCAGGTGTCGCGCACTTTGGCAAGGGCCCTACCCGGCTCATTGTCGTCACTGGCTTTGCCAGTCAGAACGCTGTCGCGGCCGGAAAAAATCGGCACGGCCCAACTGAGGCCCGAGCGCGCCAGCAACTCCTGCGTGCGCCGGCCGAGATCCGCTTCAATGCCTTCGTGCTCGAACTGAACCGCGACCCAGCTCAGCAACGCAATCGGGATCAAGCCCAACAGCCAGTAAGACGGATTGCATCGCATTCGAACACTCACTCCCCAACGCACGTTAGCGCGCACCAAAGTCCCTCGACCAGCCATGCACCACGCGAGCGGCAATTTGCGCCGCACGGCACCGCTGGAGTGCGCACATCAAGCTGAGCCAGCTCCCGCTTGAGACCCCGCAGTCGTTCCCGGACAGAACTATAGTCAATCGCCGACCGCAATCCAAGACAACCCGGCAACCCCGCCTGAGGGCGCAATGTGCTGATATATGCGCGCTTTTCGTGGCCGGTGTGGCCTTTATGCGCCGCTGAAGACTTTCTTCCTGAGGATGAAAATCGGTGCTATGGCCGCCTACTTTAGCCCTTGTGCCCATCGTCCGGGCTATGGATTTGCAACAAAACGAGCGATTTATGCACTGCCAGTGGACTGGTGGGCAGCCTGCGGAGCGACGGACGCATCTTTAAAAACTTGGCCGATCAACACAAGGCATGGACCGGAAACGCCAAACTTGTCGAGTTGGCCGGGCAAGTCCTCAATCGTGCTCTTGATCGTGCCCTCGGCCTCGCGCGTGACACCAATCATGGCGATGGCAGGTGTCGCCGCCGGCAATCCGGCAGCTACCAGGCGGCGGCTTAATTCGGACAACGTGCGATGCGCCATGTAGACAGCCGTCGTTGCGCCCGGATCGGCAAGTGCGTTCCAATTGAGCGTTGCAGGTAATCGGCCGTCGCGCGAGTGACCGGTCACGAGTTGCAGGCGCTTTGCATGATCGCGATGGGTGAGAGAAACCTTGAGCTTCGACGACGCCGCTTGAATGGCCGAGATGCCGGGGATCACATCGAACGGAATTCCGGCTGCCCGCAGTTCGTCCATCTCTTCGCCCCCGCGCCCGAAGATCATCGGATCTCCGGATTTAAGCCGCACAACGCGCTTACCGTCGCGGGCGTAGCGAACCATCAAACTGTTGATTTCATTTTGCTTGCACGACGGCCCGTAGCCGGTCTTGCCGACAAGAATGCGCTTTGACTTCGCGGCGTGCAAACTCAAGTATGGGCGGCATGACCAGATCGTCGTAGAGTACGACATCGGCGGCCCTCAGCGCGCGCACCGCTTTAAGCGTCAAGAGTTCGGGGTCGCCCGGCCCCGCGCCGACAAGCGAGACGAATCCCGTCTCAGAACTCGCGTCTTCGCGCCGTCCCGCTTCACGAAGTAGTTCCTCAAGATCGCTGTCGAGCGGTGCCTTTTCTGCGTTGTTCAACGCGCGCTCGGCGAACAGCTCCCAAAAGCGCCGCCGCGCGCTCATGTCAGAGCCGAGCCGTTCGCCCTGGCGGCGCCAAACTTTGGCGGCCTCCGCCCAGCGTTTAAAGCCCGCAGGCAACAGTGCTTCAAGCCGCGAGCGGATCGCCTGCCCGAAAACAGGCGCGCCCCCATCCGTTGAAATCGCAACAACCAGCGGCGAACGATTGACGATTGCGCCAAATTGGAATTCGCAGAATGCCGGCCGGTCGATGACATTGACCGGCGCGCCTGCTGCCTTGGCCGCTGCAACGAATGCGGCGGCTTCCTCGTCCTCCGTGATGGCGCCGATGGCAATGGCCGCGCCCGCAGAGGTCGCCCGGCTGCCAGTTCCGGTTATGAACGAGTGATCGTACCAGCGGGCGGAGACGCGGCCACCTCCAGCATTTCGGCGGAGGGTTCTTCCGCATAGACATCAAGATTGGCGCCGGCGGCCGAAAGGAGTTCCGCTTTCCACGCTGCCGCTTCGCTTCCGCCAGCAAGTACCGCGCGCCGGCCCTTAAGTTTCAGAAAAACAGGAAGCGTCGCCAGCGCGTCCATGCGGTTTGGCCGCTTTTCCTCGGGGCTGCGCCCAGTTGCAGTGGTCTCGGAGTTGGGAATGGACATGACACTCGGCGAACGGTGACTTGGTGGACGCAGATCAAGCTAGCACGGCTACGATCTGCATGACTTGAGCAAAAATTGAGCGAATTCTCGTTATTGTTGGCATCCACGACGCCACAGCCTGCGCCTCGCGCGCCATATTTAATGGCGCTGCCGCGCAGGCCATTCTAGCGCAAACTTGATGGCGGAGACGGAGGGATTCGAACCCTCGATACACCTTTCGGCGTATGACGATTTAGCAAACCGTTGCCTTCAGCCACTCGGCCACATCTCCGCAAATCAAGGCGAAGCACCCCGTATAGAGGGGCGCTTTCGGCATTGCAAGAACGGCTCCTGCATTAACCTGAGATGGCGTTACCTCGACCCCGCGACCGAATAGCCTTATGATAAAGTGCCGTGAAACGATCCAAGGCGGATTGGGCGAGCGCGGATTAAGGGAAAGCCGCCATGCCAACATCAAAAAAGCCAGCATCAAAAAGGCCAGCAGCCGTGGCCATATCGGCGGCAATATTGGCTTATGCGGCCGCAGCCACTACACTTCAGGCTGGCGAACTTTGCGTCTCGTGTACCGGGCCAGAGGCGAGCTACAGATGCACGCTTTAAGGGCGACGGATCGCCCTCCCAATCGCCGGGTTTGCAGCTCACCTGCATCAGCGAATTGGCGAAACAAGGCGGGCACCAAAGCTGCACCATCGAGCGTAACCGGCAAATTCCGTGCGACGCAACTGCGAAGATTTTCGCAGTACCAGAAGCATTTGCCGCTCCTGCCGCGGCCGACGCCAAACCGGCCGTGCCGGCCGTAGAGCCCGAAGTGCCACAGAAAAGAGCGGAGCCGGTTGCCGTCCCGCCAGCCGATCACGCGGCCGATCCCGGTGCAGCGCCTCAGGAGCAGCCCGCTTCAACTGCCGATCCGAAGGACAAGCCGCCGCGCACCGTCAAGGAGATGGTGGACAAGAGCGCCGCGGATACAAAAGAAAATGCCGGCAAGGCGGGTGCCGCCGTCGATGGAGCCGCGAAATCGGCGGGCAATGCCGTCAAACAGGCAGGTACCGCAATCGGCAACGCGGCAAAAAAAACCTGGACGTGTCTCACGTCGCTGTTTGGCGACTGCTGAACAAGGTCCGCAGGTGAAGCGCCGTTGCCGGGCGCAATGCCGATTAGTGCGCTTTTTTCTTGAGCCATTCGCGCGCACGCTTCTGAGCAAGAGCGAGTTCGGCTTTGCTCATTTCGCGCGTGAGTTCGACGCGATACTGCTTGGCTTCGTCGCTGCCGCGTGCGGCTGCAAGATTGAACCACTTATGCGCTTCGATGAGATCGACCGAGACATCGCGGCCCGTGCAATAGATCAGACCAAGTTCAAACAACGCGTCGGGCTGACCGCCCTGGGCTGCGTACTCAATCATGTCACGCGAGGAAAAATCCATCCGTGCCATTTTACAAACTCCATTCAACCGAACCCGAACAGGTGTGACGTGACACGCGGGACTCTCACATCAAGTCCCGCAACGCGTGGGCGGGTTCATGGCCCTCGCGCTGTGCAAACCATGTCAGCTGACAGATGAAAACTCGTAAATTGCGGTGCGCTTTGGCCTCAACCTATCTGCAATCTCAATTGCGATTGGGCTGCCGGCCGCACCGTTCCGGCACGAATTATTCAAGTGCGAACGATACGAAGTAATTTGTTAAGTGCTACGCTAACGCATCTCTAACCATAAGGAAAAATGCCTTCGCGGCCCGGTGTTGAACGGCGGTCAGAAAGTCCATTCAGCGAGGGTTCATGCGACGGGCATTAGGTTGCCTCTCATGGGCCGTGTTTCGAACGCAGACGAGACGCTTCGCGCGTCTAGCGGCCAGGACGGACCAAACGATCTCGCGCTAGGGGCACGACGATGAAACGGGCGATTGCAATGGGACTGTTGTCTTTGACACTTGGCGCTTGCACCAACGCAGTCGAGAGCGGACCTTCATTCCTGGGCCTTGGTTCAGCCTTTGCCGACGAAACCACTGAGCCGGACGCCGCCATCCCGTCCTCCGCCTTAGGCAAAGTGAAATCCAATAAGGTACTTGGCGCCATGGCCTTCCAGAGGGTCACCGGCCGGCCTGTCGACCCGGCACGGTTGGCAGGAGAGTAATGATGTCCTTGCTCCCTTTAGGGAGTAGGTCCCCGACGTGGGGATGAGGGGGCGTGCTTCCTGCTCAACCGAATCATTGCTATGCTCTATCCTTTCGTGCTCGCGTCAAAAAACGAGGCTGGCACTATGGAAACCAACGTTTCTAATCTGGACAGGGCTGCACGATTGGCGATCGGATCGCTGATGTTCTGGCTTGGCTGGAATTCGCCCGAGGCGACGCAACTCGCACCTTGGCTCTTTTATGTGGCCGGCTTTCCAACACTTATGACCGGCATTTTTGGCCACTGCCCGTTTTACAAGATGCTCGGCATCTCCACTTGTCCAGGGCGGTAAGCGCTCACACGTTCTTGCAGGCGGTCTCGTCGCGGCCAATCTCAAGCGCTTTGGCAACTTGGGGCCGCGCCGCTACACGATCAAACCAAGCCTTGAGATTTGGGAAGTCCGCGATGTTCTGGCCGAGCGCGTCCCAGCGCCTGATCCATGGGAAGCACGCCACATCGGCGATCGAGTATTCGCCCGCAAGATACTCGCTTTGGCTCAAACGCCGCTCCATGACGCCGAACAGCCGCGAAACTTCTTTCGTGTAGCGCTCGATACCGTACGGAACTTTCTCGGGCGCGTACTGGCGGAAGTGTAAGCACTGCCCGGCCAGCGGCCCCAATCCACCGACCTGCCAGAATAGCCACTGATCGATTTCCGCCTTCTTGCGCTCGTTGGTCGGATAGAGCGTTTCGTACTTGCGGCCCAGATATTGAAGAATCGCACCAGATTCAAAAATCGCGAGTTCATTACCATCCGGACCGTCGGCATCGACGATCGCCGGAATGCGATTGTTCGGCGATATCTTGAGAAACTCCGGAGCGTGCTGCTCGCCTGCGTTGATGTTCACGTAGTGCACCCGGTATGGCAAACCGATCTCTTCGAGCATGATCGCGATTTTCTGCCCATTAGGGGTTGGCCAGAAGTAGAGCGTAATGTCGTCAGACAAAATTTCGGCCTCCTCAGGGGATGAGTACAATGGACCCTGTTGTTTTTCGGCCTTCGAGATCGCGATGCGCATCCGCTGTTTTGCTCAATGAGTAGCTATGATTGACGGCGATTTTCACTTTGCCGCTTCCAACCATTTCAAAAAGTTCGCTGGCGTTGGCGAGAAGAGCGGCACGTTCTGCCGTATAGGCGAAGAGCGACGGCCTTGTGGCGAAAAGTGAGCCTTTCAGTGCTGTTAGCTCGAACGGCGGCACTGGACCCGAGGCATTTCCGAACGACACCCAGAGCCCCTTCGGCTTCAAGCAATCAAGGGAACCCGGAAAGGTGTCTTTCCCGATCGAGTCGTAGACCACGTCGCATCCTTTGCCGTTGGTGATCTCCTTCACGCGCTCGACAAAATTCTCAGTTTTGTAGTTGATGACGTGCGTGCAGCCGTTGGCTGTTGCGAGATTCATTTTCTCCGTTGAACTCGTCGTACCGATGATCGTCGCGCCAAGAGCGCGCGCCCACTGACAAGCAATGAGGCCAACGCCGCCCGCCGCCGCGTGAAACAGCAAGATGGTATCGGGCCCAACCTTGAACGTTTCGCGGAAGAGATACCGCACCGTCATGCCTTGCAGCATCATGGCGGCGGCGGTTTCGTCCGGAATATTATCGGGCAATTTCACAAGCCGGTCAGCGGGCGCCAAGCGCTCGGCGGCGTAGGCTCCCGGGCAACTGGCGTAGGCAACCCGGTCGCCAGCTTTCAGATCCGCAACGCCGTCCCCCACCTCGGCAACGACACCCGCACCCTCCATGCCAATGACCGCAGGAAACGCCGGCAACTTGTAGAGCCCAGAGCGGTGGTAGGTATCGATGTAATTGACGCCGATTGCCGTCTGCTTGAGGCGAACCTCGCCGGGGCCGGGGCGGCCAACCGCGACGTCCTCAAAACGGAGAACCTCCGGACCGCCATGCTCGTGGATGCGAATCGCTCCTGCCATGCTGCAATTCCTTCATGATTCCGGCTAACCGGGTGGGCGGATGGTACGAATCCCGCTACGACGGCTAACGCCTTCAACAGAGCGTGGGTACGGCTGCCTTGAGCCTGCCACGCTCGCCTTCTAGGGGCTCGGTGCATTGATCTCAAGAGGCGGATATGTCTGACGGCAATGGTCTACGTCCCATGTGGCAGGCGCTGGCGCTCCCCGCGGCCGCGTGCTTGGTGACCATGCTCGCAGCTTGCGCCGGGTCGGAGCCGCCTTCAGTTGCTCCGCGCGCTGGCCTCAACTGCGTGGACGATAGCAGCCACTGCATCTCCCAGCGCGAGAAAGTATTCGATTCTTATATGGCGGATAAATCCCGAGCCTGGGTCAAACAGCCCACCTCTCCAGACGCTTATGCGTCGGGCGTGCGCCTATTCGCCCTGACCAAGAGGCGCAAGGAACTCTCGTGCGACGAACTCGCCCACGGCAAGCGCGAAGCAGACGCAGGCCCCGCTGCCTTGCGGGGGCAGGCTGGCGGACGGCTGACCCCGGCGCAGGTCTCGCGCGGTGTCATGCTGGCCAGTGAGGTTTCCAGGGATCTTGGCCGCGAATTCGACAAACGCTGCAAAAAGACTTGATCCGCGCTAAGAGTTCCCTATCTGCCGCTGGGGGGAACTGTCGTCAGGTCCCACGAGTGTCACGCGTGTGAAGCTCAGACCGCAGCAACGCGCCGTACCGGACCCGCCCAGACAACCGAACGCTTGCCCATGAAAGCTGGCCCATGAAAGCTCACCCATGACCGTTCAATCCATCGTCGAATTCATTGTGTCGTTCGTTCGCGAGAATCAAGCGTGGGCCGCGCCCATGGCCTTCCTCATCGCTTTCATGGAGAGCTTCTGCTTCCTGTCGATCCTGTGGCCCGGCACCGCAATGCTTGTTGGCATCTCGGCGCTCCTTGCCGCTGGTGGCGTCCAGATAGATGTCCTTTGGCCAGCTATCCTCGCGGCGGGCGCGGGCGGCACACTCGGCTACGCACTCTCCTATTGGATCGGCCGCTATTTCAAAGACAGGCTCTTGAATATATGGCCGTTCAACAAACATCCCGAGACGCTGACGCAAGGCAAAGACTTTTTTGAAAAGTACGGCGCCGCGAGCGTGTTTCTTGGCCACTTCTTCGGACCTGTGCGCGCCATCATTCCGGTCGTCGCCGGGATGTATTCGATGAAACAATTACCTTTTCAAATTGCCAACATTGCGAGTGCGTTTATCTGGGCCGCTGGTGTGATTGCGCCGGGTTTCTTTCTCGTGGCATTCAAGTCCGAGATTTTCAGTTTCATCGGCGAGCATCAGAACCTCGCTGCCGTGGGTATGTTTGCGTTTGCGCTGTTGCACGCACTGCCGATCCCCCTCCTTTTCTGGCCTACACTGGCGTTGCTGTTTGGCGGCTCACTCCTCTACCTTTACGCTGGCGGAGACGCGCCGCTCCTCTTCATGGCCGGTATGTTTGGAACGGTACTCGGCGATCTTTATGCCTATTGGGCAGGGCAAGCTCACAAGACGGAACCCAATCAAGCTTGGCCCATGAGCTGGTATTCGGATGGCATTCCAACCGCCCGGTCCTTTCTCCAGCGATGGGGGGCAGCAGGCATCATCGTGAGCAAGTTCATGGGGCTCCGGCGCGCGCATGTCCCGATTGTCGCAGGGATGGATTCGATGTCTGAATTCAAATTCGTGCCCGCCAGCATCCTTTCGGCCATCCTTTTGACCGCCGTGATCCTTGCGCCGCATTGGCTGCTCACGACCTTTGGCACCCAACCCACCTTGCCTTAAGGCCGCCAATCGCCTAGACGGGACAAAATTCGATGCGGGCCAAGCAAACGCACGTTCCGCGCGGCCTTCCTACGATCAACTCAATCCTAGTGACCGGTGATCCATGCCCAAGACATCTTTGAAGAACATCCAGAAGCAAAAGAAGAAGGCCAAGCGCAAGATCCCACGCGCAACTGTGTCGCGCAATCAGGGCAGCACTTCGGCCGTGCGCAAGCGCCTGAAAAAGATGGCTGGTAAAGCCCGCGCCACGAAGGCCGCTTAAAAGCCGCCTCGCCGGAAGCGCTTCCCGTGTGAGCTTGTCAGCTTCGCCGTGCTAAGAGTGCGCCGATGCAGGAACGCGTCCAAAAAACCGGTCTTTACCCTCCAGCCGTAGTGCCCTCGAAGCACGCGCTGCCGCTTTTGATGTTCCTCGCCCGCTTCGTGCGCAATCCGCTGCGTTCGCTGCCACGCGCAGTCTACGAAGAGCCGATTGTCACTTATGGCCGCAAGAGGCCGCTCGTCGCCTGGGTCACCGACCCCGGGCTCATTGAAACGCGTTCTGCTGAAGGACGCACAACACTTCCCCAAGACACGCCTCGACAAGCGCATCCTGAAACCCGTGGTCGGCGAAGGACTGTTGACAGCTGAAGGCGAACACTGGCGCTGGCAAAGAAAACTCGCTAGCCCGCTCTTCCGGCACAGCGAAGTCATTGGCTTTGTGCCCAGTATGGCCGCCGCAACGCTGGAACAAGTCGGCCGCTGGCGTGCAAAGGGCACGTCGCACACATCCGATGTGCTTATCGATATGACGGAGACGACGTTCGCTGTCATTGCACGAACCGTCTTGGCGGGCATTAACGAGAGCGCAGGCGCCGCCATTCAGCAAGCGGGCCACGACTATCTCGATCCCATTTCCTGGGAGCTTGCGGCGGCGCTCCTTGCGCCGAACCGGACTTTTTGGCACCCGGGCAAGAAGCGCATGCGCAATGCGGCTCTTGAGGTGCGCGCGATCGTGCAACACGTCCTCGACCAGCGCCGCGCATCAGGCACAGCCGGCGATGACCTTGTCGCGCGGATGTTGGCCGCGAGGCGTCCCGATACAGGCGAAGCCATGTCGGACGCCGAACTCGTCGATAATCTCGCGACATTCCTGCTCGCCGGACACGAGACAACTGCGAAAGCATTGACGTGGACGCTTTATCTCCTCGCCCGCGCGCCCGAGTGGCAGGAACGCGTGCGGGCCGAAATTCAATCCGTTACAGGCGGCGCGCAAATTGCTCCAGAGCACATCGCCAAACTTGAAATCACGCAGCGCGTCTTGAAAGAATCCATGCGCCTTTATCCGCCGGTGCCCGTCATGACGCGCGTCAACACCGAAGACTGCAATCTCGGCGGCAAATTTCTGCCCGCGCCAACGCTGGTCGTGATCCCGATCTACAGCGTGCATCGCCATAACAAGCTCTGGGAGGATCCGGCGCGGTTTGATCCAGACCGTTTCCTCCCCGAGGCCGAAGCCCAAATCCCGCGCACGCAATTCATGCCCTTTGGATTTGGCCAACGCGTGTGTATTGGGGCCACGTTTGCGATGATCGAAGCGACAGCCGTTCTCGCAACGCTTCTGCAGCACATGCGTTTTGACTGGGACGGCAAGCATCTGCCCGAGCCTATAAGCCGGGTCACACTGCGCCCGAAGGGCGGCATGCCGCTAATTGTTACCGCAATCTGAATTTTTAACGCCTGCAGAGCAACAATTCGTTGCTGCACCGCGTTCCTGAGAAATCCTTAAAATCACGTTGCTAATTGCACTCCGCTCAAGAGCCGAACCTCAAACTCTGTCTGCTATCTTTCGTCACAGGGAATGAGGCAGGCTCCGTGGGAGGGGTCCATGACGACGACAAAGATAGCTTACGTGATTGCGGTGGTAGTTCCGTTCGGTTTCATTGTGCTGGCGGGTGTGTTTTTGCTGCGCACAGCGTGGCTGCACCACAAGGCTCGCCAAGCGCAGCCGCACTTGAACTGAATTGGCCAAAACCCGGGCCTCAAATCCCGAGTTTGCTTTTCAGCACTTCGTTGACCGCCGCAGGGTTAGCCTTGCCGCCGGTTGATTTCATGACTTGGCCGACGAACCAGCCGAGCATCGAGGGCTTCTCTTTTGCTTGCGCAACTTTGTCGGGGTTAGCGGCGATGATCTCGTCCACGGCCTTCTCGATAGCGCCGGTGTCGGTCACCTGGCGCATACCGCGCTGATCGACAATCTCAGCCGGGTCGCCGCCCTCGGTCCACACGATCTCGAACAGATCCTTGGCGATCTTGCCGGAAATGGCGTTCGAGGCAATGAGATCGACAATCCCGGCGATTTGCTTGGCCGTGACTTGGCTCGCGGCAATGTCATGACCTTCCTTGTTCAACCGGCCCAGCAGCTCGTTGATGACCCAGTTGGCCGCCAGCTTGCCGTCGCGTTTGCCGTCCGTGATGAGGCCTAGCACGGTTTCGAAATAGTCGGCGCGCTCGCGCTCGGCCACCAAAACGTTGGCGTCGTAGACCGAAAGGCCGAAATCCTTGACGAAGCGCGCGCGCTTTTCATCCGGCAGTTCCGGCAACAGCTTCTTGAGGCTAGCAACGTAATCGTCCGTGAATTCGAGCGGTAACAGGTCGGGATCTGGGAAATAACGGTAATCGTGGGCTTCTTCCTTGGAGCGCATGGAACGCGTTTCGCCCTTCACGCTATCGTAGAGCCGCGTTTCCTGGTCGATCTTGCCGCCGTCTTCCAGAATGTCGATCTGGCGCCGCGCTTCGACTTCAATCGACTGGCCGATGAACCGGATAGAATTGACGTTTTTGATTTCACAGCGCGTGCCGAGCTTGTCTCCGGGCTTGCGCACAGAAACGTTGACGTCGGCGCGCAGGTTGCCTTTTTCCATGTCGCCGTCGCAGGTTCCGAGGTAGCGCAATATCGTGCGCAGCTTCGTGACGTAGGCCTGCGCTTCCTTGGATGAGCGCATGTCGGGCTTCGAGACGATTTCCATCAGGGCTACGCCCGAACGATTGAGATCGACATAGGAATAATCGGGATGCTGGTCATGCAACGATTTGCCGGCGTCCTGCTCCAAATGCAGGCGCTCGATACCAACGCGCTTGGTGTCGCCGTCAACATCGATCTCGACTTCGCCCTCGCCGACGATCGGCTGCTTGAACTGCGAGATCTGATAGCCCTGGGGCAAATCGGGGTAAAAATAGTTCTTCCGGTCGAAGACCGAGCGCGTGTTGATTTCGGCCTTAAGACCGAGCCCGGTGCGGATCGCCTGGGCGACGCACTCTTCGTTGATGACCGGCAACATTCCCGGCATCGCCGCATCGACAAGCGACACATGGCTGTTGGGTTCAGCGCCGAACGCGGTCGAAGAGCCCGAAAAGAGCTTGCGAGTTGGACGCGACCTGGGCATGAACCTCCAGGCCGACAATGACCTCCCAGTCGCCCGTGGCACCCGCAATGAGGTTCGATTTCGCCGCTGCCTTCGCTTTGTCGTGCATTCTCGCCGTCTCCCTTTCGTCGTCCCTGTCGTTAACCCAGGACGCCCGCCGCTGCAATCTCACAAGTTGCAGCGGCGACTTAGCGCCCAATTAACGGATGGCTGTTAGCGTCTATCGGCAAACTTAAGACGACATGCGGGGTTGGGACGTGAACGCTCAAGGACAAGCAATTCTGGCTGCCCGGTTTCTGGGCGCCGCCGATCCGGCCGACAGCGCGGCCCATACGGTCGAGAAAACCTATATCGAGAAGAAGTCGCTGCCCTTCCGCTTTCGCGAGAAGCGCTTTTCAACATATCCGGCCGCTGATCGAGAGCGTGATCGCGAAAAAGGGCTCGTGCCGCATCGCCGACATTGGCGGCACCGCCTACTACTGGAAAATTGCCGAGGACTTCGTCAACCGCAATCCGGTCGAGATCCACCTCATCAATCTCTCGCACGTCGACGTCTCGAGCCCGAAGTTCAAAAGCTTGACGGGCAATGCGTGCGCGCTCGATGACATCGAAGACAACGCCTACGATCTGGTGCACTCAAATTCCGTGATCGAGCACGTTGGCAACTGGGATCAGATGACGCGCATGGCCGCCAACGTGCGCCGCCTCGCACCTCAATATTACGTCCAGACGCCGAACTTCTGGTTCCCTTATGAACCACACTTCCGCGCGCCGTTTTTTCATTGGCTGCCCGAGCAGATGCGCGCACAGCTTTTAATGCGTTTCAACTTGGGCTTCGGCGGCAAACGCGTTGATCTCGATGCCGCCATGCGCGGTCTGCAATCGGCAACATTGATCAGCGCGGCACAGATGCAGTATCTGTTTCCGGATGCCAAGATCCTGCGCGAACGTGCGTTTGGATTGTCTAAGTCGCTGATGGCCGTGCGCCAGGCGTAATGTCATCCCGGCCATAGATGCGCAATGCGCATTGGAGAGCCGGGACCCAAAACTCTCATGATCGATTTTTCTGTGGGTCCCGGGTCTGGGCACGCTTCGGCGTGCTTCGCCCGGGATGACAAGCGTCAGATCGCGATCGCGCCGTCATCGACGAGATCGGCGAGCGTCGTGTGCACGCCGTCGAGAATGGCGATATCGACAAATCCAAGCGTGCCAAATTTCGCCGAAACGACGCTGCCTGCCCCGGTATCGGTGACGCGCACCAGCGTTTCGATTGCAGCTGTGCCGAGATTGAGGCCAGAGAAATCAAGCCGGTCGCCAACGCCGAAATCGGTGACGTGATCGAAGCCCTGCACGGCACTATTGACGATCACGTCGGCCCGGAGCCAGGCAAACGTATCGAGGCCTGCCGACGACGTGCTGCCAAAGCCGCCGCCGCTGAGAAAATCGCTGCCCGCGCCGCCGCGGAGATAGTCGTTGCCGCCGTCACCAAAGAGTTTGTCGTTGCCGGCGTCGCCCAAGATCCGGTCGTTGCCGCCGCCGCCGAAGAAGCCGTCGTTGTCCGCGCCGCCCGCCAGTGTATCGTTGCCACCGCCGCCGTTGAGCGTGTCATTGCCGGCGCCGCCGCTGAGATTGTCGTCTCCGTTTTCGCCGCTCAGAACGTCCTTGCCGTTGCCGCCGATGAGGCGGTCGTTGCCGTCGCCGCCGTTGATCTTGTCGTTGCCGTCGCGGCCCAACAGACTATTGTTGGCAACGTTGCCCTTCATCACGTTGTTGAGGACGTTGCCCGTGCCATTTATGGCGCTCGTGCCCTCCTGAACCAAATTCTCGACATTGGCTGACAACGTTCGCGTCACCGTCGCGTAGACGGTATCGGTTCCGGCATTCGCGAGTTCGACCGTCGTATCGCCGGTCGCATCGACGACATAGATGTCGTTGCCGAGGCCGCCCGTCATGCGGTCCGATACCGGTGCCGCCGTCAAGAATGTCGGAACCATCGTTGCCATTGAGCGTGTCGTTGCCTGCGAAGCCGAATATGGCATCGTTTGTCGTGCCCCCGGTCAGCGTATTCGCTGCCGAGGTGCCGTTGATAATCCGGTAGCCTGTCAAATTGAACGCCACGACGCTCGCTCCACAATCGGTCCGTTGGCCACCGGTAGTCCGGCCCGGCCAATGGACTCGCAATGGTTGAGTGTCGCAGGACTACGTTGCAGCAGCCTTGCGCATTTAGTTGCAATTTTACGGGACTTGCGATTTTCTGCAGTGCAGAGTGCATTAAGATCGCGTTTACCGTTTTGTCTGGAACCCGGCCCACGCATAAAATAGCCCTGGGATCAGGGAGGCGGCAAAAATTCCGGCGGCCGCACGCCCCGCAGTCGGCGCATCGAAAAGGTTGAGGAGCGCCAGAATATTTAAAAGCACGACCCCCGCGACGGCACCGGCGAACGAGGCAATCAGAAGTTTGGATTTTTCATTGGCCTTGCGGCCCATGTAGAACGCGACGCCAATCAATGCCGGATTGAGGACGGCATACGCCGCAACTTCGTAAAGCGAGACGTCAGGCTGGAGGACGGGGGTCATGACTTGCCGCTATTGTTTGTGTCACCGTTGCCCTCGGCGGCTTGGCGCAATTTTTCTTCCTCGTATTGCACGAACCAGCCGATCATGTTCTTCCACTGCGCGCCAATCATATCGATGATATCGGGCGGAAGTTCGTGGCTTTTGGCGCGCGCCTTGACCCGGTCGATGACCTGCTGAATGCGCCAGTTGACGACGGCACCTTCGGGCGTGTCCTTTTTCAGCTGCCAAGCGCGATCTACGTAGCCGAAACGCTCGGCGATCAGATCGACAAGAGTGGCATCGATCCGGTCGATTTCGGCGCGCACTTGGCTCATGTCCGCGCATTCCCAGGGGCGTTTCGGGTTCATCTTCGTCTAACCTTTCATCCACCACTTATCCGGAACGTGAAACCGCCCCGCCGCATCTTCAATGACTTGGGCGGTGCGGAACAACGTTTCTTCGTCGAACGGCTTGCCGATCAGCTGTAGGCCTAAAGGCGTCCCCTGGCTCGACAGCCCGGCCGGAACCGACATACCGGGCAGCCCCGCCATGTTCACCGTCACCGTGAAGATATCTTCGAGATACATGGCCAGCGGATCGCCCAACTTTTCGCCGGCAGCGAATGCGGGCGACGGTGTGGTCGGCGTCAGCACCACATCAATTTTGTTCCAGGCTTCGTCAAAGTCGCGCTTGATGAGCGTGCGCACCTTCTGCGCCTTCAAGTAGTAGGCGTCGTAGTACCCGGCCGAGAGCACGTAGGTGCCTATCAGGATACGTTTGCGGACTTCCTTGCCGAAACCAGCCGCGCGCGTGTTCTCATAGGTTTCTGTCAGATCTTTGCCCGGCACGCGCAAGCCGTAGCGCACGCCATCATAGCGCGCGAGGTTGGATGAGGCTTCAGCGGGCGCGACGATGTAGTAGGCGGGCAGCGCGTACTTGGTATGCGGCAGGGAGATTTCATGGATCGTTGCGCCTGCGGCTTTGAGCCAGGCGATGCCCTCGTCCCAAAGCGTTTCGATCTCCTTGGACATGCCGGCGACGCGATATTCCTTCGGCACGCCGACGCGCAGGCCCTTCACGCCTTTGCCGAGTACGGCTTCATAGTCCGGTACGGGCGCATCGACAGAGGTTGAATCTTTCGGGTCGTGGCTCGCCATGACTTTCAACATCATCGCCGCGTCGCGCACGGTCTTGGCGATGGGCCCCGCCTGATCGAGTGACGATGCAAACGCCACGATGCCCCAACGCGAACAACGGCCATAGGTCGGCTTGATGCCGACAGTGGCCGTCAAGGCGGCTGGCTGGCGGATCGAGCCGCCGGTATCTGTTGCGGTGGCCGCTAGGCATAGATCGGCAGCGACCGCAGCAGACGAACCGCCGGATGACCCGCCGGGTACGAGCTTGTCGGTTGAGGGCTTGCCGTCTTTCCCCAAGCGCCGCCACGGCGAGACCACGTTGCCGAAGGCGCTCGTTTCATTGGAGGAGCCCATGGCGAATTCGTCGTTGTTGAGCTTGCCGAGCATGACAGCGCCGGCATCCCACAGGTTCTGGCCGACGGTCGATTCATAGGGTGGCTTGAAATCGCCGAGGATTTTCGAGCACGCGGTGGTGCGGATGTCCTTCGTGCAGAACAGATCCTTGTTGCCGAGCGGCAAGCCTTCAAGCGCGCGCGCCTTGCCAGCGGCGATGCGTTTGTCGCTTTCCTTGGCCTGCGCGCGCGCATGATCTGGCGTCGGCAAGACATAGGCGTTGAGCGATGCGTTCGACTTGTCGATCGCCGTGATGAAGGCGTCCGTCAGCTCGGTCGCCGAGAACTTTTTCGCCTTCAGCCCGTCGCGCGCTTCGGAGAGCGTCAGTTTTGTCAGGTCGGTCACGTGAAAATTCCAATTTAGGACTTGCGGATCGAGATCCCGGCCTTCGCCGGGATGGTCTCATTCGCTGCCTCAGGCAGCTTTATTCGACCACCTTCGGCACGACAAAGAAGTGATCTTCGGTCATAGGCGCGTTGCGCGTGACGTCGTCGGCCTTTTCGCCGTCGGTCACTTTGTCCGCGCGCTTCTTTAGGGCAATGGGCACGACCCGGGTCATTGGCTCGACGTTATCGGTGTTGACTTCGCCGAGCTGCTCAACCCACTGCATGATGCCGGTCAACTCTTTTTCCAGACCCTTGGCTTCAGCGCCGGTAATTTTAATGCGCGCCAGCCGCGCAATGCGCCGGACGGTCGCTTCGTCGACCTGCATGAAAAACGTCCTCACCGGTTGGGGAATAGTGTTGGTAACTCCGCTCTCTTAGCGGCATAAGGCGGCTTCGTGCAACCCGCAGGCACCAAATCGGGCCCCGTTCGCACCAAGTTCGCCAAGTGCCACCGATTGGACTAGACCAGCCGGGTTAGCCAGCCGGGTTAGGTTGTAAGGCCGGATGCCCGGCCAAGAGGCGGAAAATGGACGAAGAAATTGCAGCCCCAACAGGATCCACAACCGAGGATGTGGACAAGTTCGCCGCCGCCGCGGAATCGGGCCGCCGCCTTATCGGCATCGACGCCGGCACCAAGACGCTTGGACTGGCGCTTTCGGACGTCACCTGCACCATCGCCTCGCCGCTCGAAACGATAATCCGGCGCAAATTCAGCGAAGACGCCGTTCGCCTATTCCATCTGACGGATGAGCACAAGGTTGCGGGCCTGGTGCTCGGATTCCCGAGAAATCTCGACGGCACAGAAGGCCCCCGCGCGCAGGCCACACGCGCACTTGCCCGCAACCTCAACAAGTTATCGCATCTGCCTATTTTGCTTTGGGATGAACGGCTAACGACGGCGCAAGCCGAACGCATGTTGATTGAGGCCGACCAAAGCCGCAAGCGCCGCGCCGAAGTTATCGATAAGCTCGCCGCGACCGTGATTTTGCAGAGTGCACTCGACCGGTTGCGCCATATCGCGCGCTAGTGCGCCGCACCCATGCTCTAGCACACGAAAGTTTCATTGAGCGTATGCAACGGCTTCACGCTTCCGTCTTGTACCCGTCGCACGCTCGCCTCATTGGTCCACCAACTTGGATGCGGGTGGGAGGGTTACGCAACATGCGTTGTCCGGGTCATATTTGTAATGGTGCAAGAGTTCAAAATTTCCGAGGGGCGCACGGACGTTGTGCGCCGGAAAGCAATTTCGCCGCTGCCGGAGAATCTGGAGCGGTCGGTCATCCGCTTTGCGCCACACGCGCGCCGTGAGCTGCGCCGGCTCATACGCTCATCGCGGCGCGTATCCGAACTAGCCAACATCTTTCCGGGAGCGCTGTTCGCGCTCGCCACGCGCCGTGGCCCCGCCGCCGCCCGTCTCAGCGCCCTTGCGGCGATTGAAAACGGCGCGCCGCTGAAAGCGGTGGCAACCGCGCTTGGCCTCCCCATGTGGATGCGCAAGCTGCCGCCCGAAGCGTTCGATGCGTTACCCGAGCGCTTGCCGATGAGCGAGAGTTTTGCGCGACACGTGGCGAACCGCTTACCCCGCACGGCAGACGAGAGCGCGATGTGGCTCAAGACGCTTCTCTTCGCCGAAGAAGCCTGCAGCGCGGAGTTCGCTATTTGGCTTGCAGGGCAGCCGATCTACACGGACGAGGGACAACCGCACAAACTCATCCCCGTGCTTGCCGCCTACGCATGGTTTTCGGGACAGATGAACACGCAAGCCTACCGGCTTATCGTTGTGCCGTGGCGGCCGGAGATCGCGTTCGACACCGCGCTCTGCGCCGCGAAAAGCTGGTTCAACCGCGTGCGCCTCGTGCTGCAACTTCCCGATGGCGTGTTGAGCGACAGCTGGCTGAAACCCGGCGCCGCAAATGGCTACACGTTTGAACCCTTGCTCGATCAGAAATCCATTTTGAACGAAGCGCACTTCATGCAGAACTGCGCCGACCAATATGCCGAGCGCATCGTGCGCGAAAAGTGCCGGCTGTTCTCAGTGCGGCGCAACGGGACGCGCGTCGCAACATTGGAGGTTGGACCGCATTCGCGCGAAACTGGCGTACTCGCCATCAATCAATTGAAGTCGCGCCACAACATGGCGGCGTCCGCCGAAGTGTGGCAAGCGGCGTATGCCTGGATGTCGAGCCAGCAGGCTTTGAAGCGCATGCCGCCACTCGCCTTGACGGAACGCCACTGGGATCAAACCGCGTGGCGCGAGTTGTTGCAGCCCTACCGCGACACGCACGGCGGCGCCCGGTGGTTTGACGAAAACGCCTCGCACTTGCTCTTTGCCGGGCTTGATGCCGACCTTTGCGACCTCGCCCGCCGCGGCGGCGTGTCGAGCTGGCTGTTTACGTGAGGGGTGGTGGGCAGCATTGACTGACTAATCGAGATGATGTGCCGGATCTTGCGACGTGTGACGAACGCGCAGGATATGAACTTCCTGAGCGCGTTCATCTACTGTGTAGAATACAATATAGGGATAGCGCACAACCGGCAGCTCTCTGATGCCCGGCACCTCACTTGGGCGGGCGCTAAATGGAAAATCGCCAAGGCGATCTATGGACTGCTTGATCGTCCTGATAACCCGGCCGGCAGCGGCTGAATCGTGCTCCGAGATATACTGGAAAATTGCTTTGAGCTGAGCGATTGCGGCTGGCCTGTAACGGATTTTCACAGTCCATACTTTGCATACATGGCGGCGACTTCTTTATCGCTTGCAAATTCTCCGCGCCGGGCCGCAGCAAGCTCGGCCTCAAGCTCTGCCCGTTCTTCGGGCGACAGTTGCGTTGCTGGCAACGAGAGTGACCGTGCGCGCTCCAGCATTTCGACAGCCAGCAGATCTTGCTGATCGGCCGCAAGTGTCCGCACGGTATCTATGGCTTGCTCCAGCCGTTTCGAGATGTGGTTCATGGCACCACCTTTCTCATCGTTTTATAGCATGATTTTGGCCGGATAGGCGAGAGGCCTTGATCGGGTCCTGGCTCAACGGCTCTGTTCAAAGGTCGCTACGTTTCTTCGTTTTGTTTGATCCGTGCTACGCGAGCTACTAACTACGCGGGCTGGGCGCCGCCCTCGCCAGAATTTCCGGTATCCCGGCTGTGGCGATGAACGCGCCATAAGTCTGCTGGGAATACGGTCCAAGCCGCGACGCGTTGAAAGCATCCGCCAAAACCTCCGGCGCATAGGCACGCAGAAGTGCAGCAGCCGCGAGCAAGGCCAAACCTTCTGTCATCATCCGCGCGCGCGCTTCAAACAGATCCGGCTCTTCGAGGAGCTTGGTCCAGCGTTCGACTGCTGATTTGATGTGCCGGTCGCCGCCGACAATTTTGTTGATCTCGGCCAGCACAAGCAGCGCACACTCGGGTTCGCGTTTTAAAACGCGCACCACATCAAGCGCCATGATGTTGCCCGAGCCCTCCCAGATCGAATTGACCGGAACCTCGCGATAAATGCGCGCGAGCGGGGCTTCTTCGACGTAGCCATTGCCGCCGAGACACTCCATGGCCTCCGCCACGAACGGCGGCGCGGTTTTGCACGCCCAGTATTTGATCGCCGGCGTCATCAGGCGGCGCCAAGCGTTGCTGGTCTCATCCGCAGGTGTATCGAAGGCCCGCGCCAGCCTGAACGCGAGTGCCGTTGCGGCTTCAGAGTTGAGCGCCAGATCGGCGAGCACCTGTTGCATCAAGCGGCTGATCGATGAGCTTTTTCTGGAATGCGCTGCGCTGGCTTGTGTGGTGCAATGCGTGAGCGAGTGCCGAGCGCATGAGGGCCGCCGACGCAACGGCGCAATCCAGCCGCGTCGCCGTCACCATTTCGATGATGACGCGCGTGCCGTCGCCTTCTTCTCCAAGTGCCATGGCGTGCGCCCCATGGAACTCAACTTCCGACGACGCATTCGAACGATTGCCGAGCTTTGGCTTCAAGCGCTGAAAGTGAATTGCGTTGACGGTGCCGCCGGCACGAAATCTCGGCATCAAGAAGCAGGTCAACCCGCCTGCTGCCTGTGCCAGAACGAGGAACGCATCTGACATGGGCGCCGACATGAACCACTTGTGCCCGGTGATCGTGTAAGGCTGTCCTGCCCCGCGTTGTCCTTCGGGCGTTGCCATCGTTGTATTGGCCCGAACGTCGCTGCCGCCCTGCTTCTCAGTCATGCCCATGCCGAACGTCGCGGACGATTTCTGCTCAATCGGCAGAAAGCGCCGGTCGTACTCTGTCGCCCCCGCCTTCTCAAGCCACGGAGCTGTGGCGCGCTCCAGGCGCTTCAAAACCGGCACTGCTGCGTTGGTCATGGTGATGGGGCAACAGTGACCCGCTTCCATCTGCGCGCAAAGATAGAGTTTCGCCGCGCGCGTGAGGTTGGCGTTGGGTCCTCCGTCAAGCTTATGCACGCCATCCGCAAAACTCGTTTCCATCAGCACGTGATAAGCCGGATGGTATTCGACGAGATCGAGCCGATGCCCCTTGCTGTCGTGCGCGCGCAAAACCGGAGGGTGCTCATTGGCGAGGCGCGCCCACTCGGCCGCATCCTTGCTGCCGGCAAGGGCTCCAAGCCGGACAAGCTGCTCTTCGGCCGCACCGCCCGCGCCCTCACGGCGGACGGCATCCAGCAATGCCTTGTCCGAGAGGTAGAGGTTCACGTCCTCGAAGGGCTGCGACTGGTTAAACACATCATGTGTTGCAGTTGGGTGCGTGGCTGTTGGGTCCGGCATGGCGGTACTGCGCGGTTCTGCTCAAAGATTGATCCAATTTGCCCGAAGTCTACATCAGCCGTTGACCATTGCACGGGGAACCTGCGGCAGACGCCTTGCGCCCCTCCCAGACTCCCCGTATAGACACCGCTTTAATGGCTAAATCATCGACGACAAAAGAGCTGACGCGCTTCCCGCGCCGCCACCTGTTGACCTGCGAGGGTCTAACGGCGTCTGAGATCAATTTCCTTCTCGACATCGCCGACAAGGCCGCCGACCGCACGCAAAGCGGGGCTGCCAAGCGCACCGTGCTCGCCAACCGCACGCTCATCAACCTGTTCTTCGAATCGTCCACCCGCACGCAGGCGTCCTTCGAACTTGCGGGTAAACGCCTCGGCGCCGACGTCATGAACATGAATGTCGCCACCTCGTCCGTCACCAAGGGCGAGACGCTGATCGATACGGCGATGACTTTGAACGCCATGCGCCCGGACATCATCGTCGTGCGCCATCACGCGGCGGGCGCTGTCGAACTCTTGTCGCAAAAGGTCGATTGCTGCGTCATCAACGCGGGCGATGGCGCGCATCAGCATCCAACCCAAGCCTTGCTCGACGCCTTGACCATCCGCCGCGCCAAGGGGCGCATTGCCGGTCTCACTGTCGCAATATGTGGCGACATTCTGCATTCACGTGTCGCGCGCTCGAACATCAACGTCTTGAACACGCTCGGCGCCAACGTGCGCATCATCGCGCCATCGACGCTGCTGCCCTCCGCGCCCGAGCGTTTGGGCTGCGAAGTCTACACTGACATGTGGAAAGGCATCGAAGGCGCGGATATCGTCATGATGTTGCGCCTCCAGAACGAGCGCATGGAAGGTTCGTTCGTGCCCTCAAGCCGCGAGTACTTCCACTTCTTCGGCCTCGACATTGAAAAGCTCGCGCGCGCGAAACCGGATGCACTCGTCATGCACCCCGGCCCCATGAACCGCGGCGTCGAAATCGCCTCAACCGTTGCCGATCACTCCCGCAGTGTCATCCGCGAGCAGGTCGAGATGGGCGTTGCCGTGCGCATGGCCGTGCTCGAAGCGCTCGCCGTCCACTTGCCCGTGGAAGGCGGCAACACATGAGCAGCACACCCAAATCTTTTGAGAAGGCGCGCACGAACAGCAAGCCGACCGTCTTCATCAACGCGCGTGTCATTGATCCGGCGTCCAACCGCGACGAACCCGGCGGGCTGCTCGTCAAAGACGGTCTCATCGCCGACGTCGGCGCGCACTTGCGCCGCAACGCACCCGAAGGCGCCGTTGTTATCGATTGCAAAGGTCACGTCCTGGCACCGGGTCTCATCGACGCGCAGGTGTTTTCGGGCGAACCCGGATTTGAGCATCGCGAAACCTTGAAGACCGCGAGCCACGCAGCGGCCGCTGGCGGCGTCACCACCATGGTCGTCATGCCGGAAACAAATCCCGTCATCGATCAAGTGGCACTCGTCGATTTCATTCAGCGCCGCGCCCGCGACAACGCTGTGGTCCACGTCCACACCATGGCGGCGATGACCAAGGGCTTGAAGGGCGAGGAGATGACCGAGATCGGTCTTCTGAAACGCGCCGGCGCCATCGCCTTTTCGAACGGCAAGACCAGCGTCGCCAACACGCGCGTGATGCGCAACGTCTTGAACTACGCAAAGGACTTCGGCGCCCTCGTCGTGCATCACACCGAAGATCCGTATCTCTCAGGTGCCGCGTCGATGAACTCGGGCGAAGTCGCGGCACGGCTTGGGCTACCCGGCTCATCCAAACTTGCGGAAACGATCGTGCTCGAACGCGACGTGCGCCTGGTCGAGATGACGGGCGGGCGCTATCACGCGGCGACCATCAGCTGCGAGGAAAGCCTCGACGTCGTGCGCCGCGCCAAAGCGAGGAAGCTCGCCGTCACCTGCGGCGTCTCGATCAATCACCTGACCTTGAACGAGAACGATATCGGCTCGTACCGCACATTCTTGAAAGTGCGCCCGCCGCTGCGGCGCGAGGAAGACCGCGTCGCCATGGTGCGCGGCGTGGCGTCCGGCGATATCGACATCATTGTTTCTTCCCATGATCCGCAGGACGCCGACACCAAGCGCCGCCCGTTCGCGGAAGCGGCCGACGGCGCGGTTGGACTTGAAACGCTGCTCCCCGCCGCGCTCCGGCTGATGCACGCGGGCGACATTCCGCTGCACGTCCTCCTGCGCGCCATGACCATCAATCCGGCGCGGCTCTTAGGCCTGCACTCGGGCCGCTTGGTCAAAGGCGCGATTGCCGATCTCGTGCTGTTCGATCTCGGCGAGCCCTGGGTCGTCAACAAGGACCTGTTGAAATCCCGCTCCAAGAACTCGCCCTTTGACGAAGCCAAGATGCAGGGCCGCGTTCTGCGCACCGTCGTCGCCGGCGAGACGGTGTTTGAATATGCGGGTGTCGAGAGGACGTAGGTTTGTCTTCGCGGTTATTTATCCTGTATTCATCCAGAAGGCCTACGGCCCCAGCCTGATGCCCCAGGGCCAAAGCCGAACAAACAGTCCGGACCCGGGCTAGATCACAGATCACAGATCACAACATCGTAAAGTCCGCGCACCGCGTTTTTGCGGTAGTCCGATTGGCTTAAACATATTGGAGTACAATGGATATGAAGTCCGACTTCCACACAGTGGTCATCGGTGGCGGGTGCCTGGGCACGGCAGCCGCAGTTGCGATCCGGCGCAGGTTGCAAAAGCGCGGCGTCGATACCCCAGTGGCGGTGGTCGAGAAGCTTGTGATCGGGTCCGGCCTTACGGCGCGCCATTCAGGAATTGTGCGGGCGGCTAACGCTGATTCGGCGGCCTCAGTGCTGGCCACGCGTGCCGCCGCCATGTGGCGCAATCTCGAGGCCACCTGGGGCGTGCCGATCGAAATCGAACCCTCGGGTGCCCTTTGGATCGCGAAGGCCAACGCCCAGGATGACAATCCGAAATGGCAGGCGCTCCAGGCCAAGATGGACGTCGCCGGCGTGGCATTTCATCGGCTATCGCGGTCACAGGCGAGGCAGCTGTGTCCGCCATCTGTCATTCTCGCAGAGGGCGAGGTGTTCTACCACGAGCCCGGCGCCATCCAGATCGATCCGCTGGATGTCCGCGCGGCGCTCTACAAAGCGCTTGAAGTCAACGGCGTGACAATCCGCGAGAAGACGGCCGCGAGCGGTTTTCAGCGTGGTCCCGATGGCCGCGTGCAGGGCGTTTGCACAGACGCCGGGCTCTTGACCTGCGATCATGTCATTAACGCGTGTGGGCCTTGGAGCCCGTCGGTGTTCGCCAGCCTCGGCATCCAGATCCCGGTCAGTACCGAGGCAGTGTCAGTGGTCAATTGGATTTCGAGCCCACAGGATCTTGAGGATCAGGCGACGAGAATGCCGATCATCGCCGATTATGTGAACCTGGCCTATTTCCGTGCGTGGCGCGGGGGCGAAATCCATATGCACCAGCCACGCAAGCGGAGCGTCAGAGAAACCGCGCGGGTGTTTGCCGACAATCCGATCATCGCCGTGGGGGCCGATTTTGTGAACGCTCCGAACAATCAGGCGATCGGGGCCTCACAGGTTAAGTTCTACGAAGACGTTGCTCGGCGCCGCTTCAACAACATCGACCAGGCGGTCTACGGCTCGGGCTATCGGTCGTACTTCGACGTCACGCCAGACTTGAAGTTCATTCTCGGGCCCGATCGCCAGGTCGGCAATGTCATTCACTGCCTAGGCGCTGGACAGTCGTTCAAGTACGCCCCGGTGTTCGGCGAGGTCATGGCGGATTTCGTCACCGGCGATACATCATATGCCGATCTCGTTCCCGGGTTCTCGATCGCCCGCTTCGACCAGAGCTACATGCAGGCCTTTTGGAACCAAGTGTCGGGCGACGACAATTCACTGGCGGTCGAGGCGTCCGGCTTGTGAGGCGGGCAGTCGCGCCAGCACGAGACACCCAGACTAGCCGCAATATCGTTGCAATTAAACTCCTGCCAGTTGCCCTAGCTCAGGTCTTTGCTTACGCTGGAGTTGAGCGGACACAAGGGTCCGTGGCGTAACCCGGATTATCAGCCCACACCATGTCCCCCCTCTCCTCCTTCATAACCCTCATGGCAGGAGGACTGGCGCCGTGGCTCGCCTTCGCGTTTGGCCTTGGCTATCTGTTCGGATCGATCCCGTTCGGGTTGTTGCTCACGCGCGCGGCGGGTCTTGGCGATGTGCGCCAGATTGGCTCGGGCAATATCGGCGCGACGAATGTGCTGCGCACGGGCAATAAGAAACTAGCCGCCGCGACGCTGCTGTTAGATGGCCTTAAGGGTACGCTCGCCGTTCTCCTGGCACGCCACTGGTGGGGCGAAGCGCCCGCGTTGATCGCAGGGCTCGCTGCGTTCCTCGGCCATCTCTATCCTGTGTGGCTCAAGTTCAAAGGCGGCAAGGGCGTCGCGACGTACATCGGCGTATTCGCCGGATTGTTCTGGCAAGCAGCTCTCGCCTTTTGCGCCGTCTGGCTCGCGGTGGCTTATCTCTCGCGCTATTCGTCGCTTGCCGCACTCGTTGCCAGTATCGCCATGCCACTCATTCTGTTTGTGATGGGACAGCCAGAACTCGCGGCACTCGCTGCGCTGATGACGCTGCTGCTCCTTTGGAAACATCGCGCCAACATCAGCCGCCTCAAATCCGGCGAGGAGCCAAAAATCGGTGCCAAAGGCTGAGCATCCAAGTTTGTTCACGCCCGCGCCGCTTCCAACCGCGAAGCTCGGCGAGGCTGAACAGCTTGCGTGCTTGCGCCTCATCCGGTCTGAGAATGTCGGCCCGGTTACCTTTCGCCAATTGATCAATACTTTTGGCGGCGCGGCCAACGCGCTTGACGCTTTGCCGGAGTTATCAAGGCGCGGCGGCGGGCGGCGCACAATTCGTATCTGCCCGAAAGGAGATGCGGAAGACGAACTCGCGCGCGCGAAGAAAATCGGCGCAGAGCCCGTGTTCACGATCGAGCCTGGATATCCGGGCGCCCTTGCGGCGCTCGATACGCCGCCGCCGCTGCTGTACATCAAGGGCCGCGCGGAACTTTTAAACCGGCCGGCACTGGCCATTGTCGGCTCGCGTGAAAGTTCGGCAGCGGGCATGAAGCTCGCGCGGCAGTTTGCCCACGCCATTGGTGAGGCCGGTTACGTCATCGTCTCAGGTTTGGCGCGCGGCATCGACGGCGCGGCGCATGAAGCGGCTTTGAAATCCGGCACCGTCGCCGTGCTCGCGGGCGGGATCGATAATATCTATCCGCCGGAACACGAAAAATTGCAGGCGCGCATCGCATCGGAAGGCTGCCTCGTCAGCGAGCAGCCTCCAGGCTTTAGTCCGCGCGGCCAGGATTTCCCGCGCCGCAATCGCATCGTCTCGGGCATGTCGCTTGGTGTCGTCATCGTCGAAGCGGCCGCGCGCTCGGGCACGCTCGTCACCGCGCGCTTTGCCAGCGAGCAGGGCCGCGAAGTTTTCGCCGTACCAGGGCACCCGCTCGATCCGCGCGCGGAAGGCACCAACCGGCTCATCAAATCTGGCGCGACACTTGTCACAGAACCAGCCGACATTCTGGATGCGCTCCGGCCGCTCTCGGGATTGAGCGAGATCGCCGCGCCGATTTTTCCGCCACTCGACTTGACAGTTCCCTTCGAACAGCCGGTGCCTGAAGTTGGCGATGGCGAGCGGACAAAGATACTGTCCGTCCTCGGACCCGCACCGACCGACCTCGACGCCATTATCCGCGCAACTGGGCTATCCATCCGGGCCGTGCAAATCGGCTTGATGGAGCTTGAGCTGGCTGGCCGCTTAAGCCGGCCAGGACCGGGCCTCATAGCCTTGCAGATGGATTGAGTGCTTTGCTTTCAGCCTGCGGCCGCCGCGGCCAATCGGCGGGCCTCGGCCTGGGATAGGGCCAGCAAGCCTTCCAATGTCTGGTGACCATCCGGCTGCACCAAAGCCTGGAGTTCGCTTATAAGATCGGCAACGTACAAAAGCCGGTCGCTTTGAGGTGCTGCCAAGAAGCTCCCCGTTCCGGGTTCCCCAGGAACTTCCCGATCACTCCGCATAAAGTGCCCTCGCAAATGACTATTCCCGCAATGCGTGCAAAACTTAATATAACATTACCCTCATAAGTTGTAATATGAGTAGTCCTCCTTTTGGAATAGGTCTTTTGTCTACCGGTTTGCCGCAGGTTTGACAGGGCAGCGTTCATCAACCATGTTCCCGCGCCCATACTCCCCACATTGCGAGGCCGGGGCCTGGAAATACCGTGGCTGGCGATCCGCTGGCCAATTTCACAGCCCCTCTGCGAAAGTTCAAAATGAACGTCGTTATCGTCGAATTGGCCGCTAAGGCCAAGACAATCAACAAGTATTTGGGCTCCGGCTATAAAGTCATCGCCTCCTATGGGCACGTGCGCGACTTGCCCGCCAAGGACGGCTCGGTCGAACCCGACAACGATTTTGCAATGCACTGGGATATCGACGCCCGCTCGCAGAAGATCGTGCGCGAGATCGCGGAAGCCGTGAAGGGCGCTGACAAGCTCATCCTCGCAACCGACCCTGATCGCGAAGGCGAAGCCATTTCCTGGCATATCCTGGAAATTCTGACCGAGAAAAAGGCCATCAAGAAAGGCCTTGAGATCGAGCGCGTGGCGTTCAACGCCATCACCAAGCAAGCAATTCTGGCGGCCATGAAAGAACCGCGCAAGATCGATCAGCCGCTAGTGTCCGCTTATTTCGCCCGCCGCGCCCTCGACTATCTCGTCGGCTTTACGCTCTCGCCGGTGCTGTGGCGCAAGCTGCCGGGCTCGCGCTCGGCGGGCCGCGTGCAATCGGTTGTGCTGCGCATCGTGTGCGACCGGGAAGCGGAAATCGAAGCCTTTAAAACGGACGAGTACTGGACCATCGAAGCCATGCTCGCGACGGCCAAGGGGGAAGACTTCAAAGCGCGCCTAACCGCGATTTCCGGCACCACGCTGAAGAAGCTCGACATCAAGGACGAAGCCTCAGCCCACGCCATCAAGGCGGCAATTGAAAAGGGCGGCTTCCGCATCGCCAGCGTTGACAAGAAAGCCGCAAAGCGCAACCCCTATGCGCCGTTCACGACTTCAACGCTTCAGATGGACGCCTCGCGCAAACTCGGCTTCTCAGCCAAGCAGACGATGAATGTCGCCCAACGCTTGTATGAAGGCGTCGACATTGGCGGCGAGACGGTCGGCCTCATCACCTACATGCGTACCGACGGCGTGCAGATCGTGCCCGAAGCCGTCTCCCAGATCCGCGATGTGATCTCGGCAGAGTATGGCCGCAACTACACACCCTTCGCGCGCGAATATAAATCTAAGGCCAAGAACGCGCAAGAAGCGCACGAAGCCATCCGCCCGACAGACCCAAAACGCAAACCGGATTCCGTTCGCAAGTACATGGAAAAAGATCAGGCCGCACTTTATGACCTGATCTGGAAGCGCACGATTGCCAGCCAAATGGCTTCCGCCGACATCGAGCAGACGTCCGCCGAAATTGAAGTCAAAGGCCGCGACGGCAAGGACTATGGCCTGCGCGCCAACGGCTCCGTCATCACCTTTGACGGCTTCTTGAAAGTTTACGAGGAAGGCCGCGACGACAAAGTCCGCGTCATCGAAAAGGGGAAGGATGATCCCGAAAGCGACGACGACGCGCGCCGCTTGCCGCCACTTGCCCAAGGCGATGTGCTGAAGGACAAGGCAATCGACGCCGACCAGCATTTCACGCAACCGCCGCCGCGCTTTTCGGAAGCGACGCTGGTCAAGCGCATGGAAGAACTCGGCATCGGCCGGCCGGCGACCTATGCCTCGACCATCGCCGTGCTCATTGATCGCGATTATTGCCGTATCGACAAGAAGCGCCTCATCCCTGAGGACAAAGGCCGGCTTGTCATTGCCTTCCTCGAAAAATTCTTCGCGCATTACGTCGAGTATGATTTCACGGCCGATCTCGAACTCAAACTCGACCTCATCTCCAACGACGAATTGAAGTGGAAAGACGTCTTGAAGGATTTCTGGCGCGATTTCACAGGTGCCGTTGAAGAGATCAAAGATTTGCGCGTCGGCGAAGTTCTCGATGCCTTGAACGACATGCTCGGCCCGCATATCTTCCCTGAGCGCGAAGACGGCGCCGATCCGCGCACTTGCCCGAAATGCGCGAAAGGGCCGCATGAGCCTCAAGATCTCGGGCAAGTACGGCGCCTTCATCGGCTGCGAAAACTATCCCGAATGCAATTTCACGCGCCAATTGACCAACAAGCCCGGCGAAACAGGCGGCGACCGCGAACTCGGCTTTGATCCCGAAACGGGCTTGGCCATTGCTGTGAAGTCAGGCCGCTTTGGCGCCTATCTGCAGCTTGGCGATCAGAAGGACTACGAAGAGGGCGAGAAGCCCAAGCGTTCGTCGTTGCCCAAGGGTGTCGATGCGGCGACAGTTGATCTTGAAAAAGCGGTGCAGCTCTTGTCGTTGCCGCGCGAAGTGGGCATGCACCCTGAAACCAATACGCCGATCACGGCGGGGCTCGGGCGCTATGGTCCGTTCATTCTCCACGACGGCACATACGCGAACGTCGAAAACATCGAAGAAGTGTTTTCGATCGGCATCAACCGCGCCGTGACGCTGCTCGCCGAAAAGCGCGCGGGCGGTGGCAAAAGCCGCTTCCAGCGTCAAGCCGCAACCGTGCTCAAGGATCTAGGCGAGCACCCGAGCGAAGGCGGCAAGATCCAAGTTCTTGGACGGGCGCTACGGGGCTTACGTCAGCCACAACAAAGTCAACGCCACGGTTCCGAAATCGAAGGCACCTGCTGACCTGACGGTTGAAGAGGCCGTTGCCCTTCTGCAGGAACGCATCGAAAAGGGCGGCGGCAAAAAGCCTGCGCGTAAGGGCGGATTCAAAAAGGCTGCGAAATCCGCGGGCGCCAAGGATGATGCGCCCGCCGCCAAGAAGGCAGCGCCGGCTAAATCAGCGCCGACAAAGAAAGCGCCTGTGAAAAAGGCTCCCGCCGCAAAAGCGGTGCCGGCGAAAAAAGCGCCTGCCAAATCGAAGGCATAGCAGGCGGGTTTTTGTTATTTACCCTAACGGCCTTTGCGGATCGATTCCGGCGGGGCCGTTTTCGCAAGCAAAGACAATGGCCTAAAAAAAAGACCTCAGAGACTTTTCCCCGCCTCACCCTTACGCGCGCATAATGGCGCCTGGGAGGCATGGTGCTTGAGGATGAGCGATCTTGGTCTTGTTTCTGGCCATTGTGCTGACTTTTGCTCTCTGCGCCCTGGCGGCCGCGCCGCGGCTGTGGGTGGGCACGGCAATCCTTGACAACCGGACCTTCGAATGGTCGGTCACGAACTTCAACCGACAGGCAAACACCTTGGCCAAGAAACTCGACACACGCCCACCCGACAAAAAATCCAAGGCCGCGCGCCATCAACCGGCCGATCGCGGATTGCCGAGCCGCGCGCAGATCCTCGAATTCCTGAGCACGGCTGAGATGAAGGCGGGCAAGCGCGAGATCGCACGCGCGTTCGGTGTTACGGGCGGCGCGAAGATCGCATTGAAACGCATCTTGAGCGAAATGGCGGCCGACGGTACGTTGTCTGGCAACAAAAAGGATTTCCGTGAGAAGGGCAAGCTGCCACCCGTCACGACGCTCGAAGTCACGGGCCGCGACCGCGACGGCGATTTGCTGGCGAAGCCCTTGCACTGGGAAGAGGACGACGGCAAGCGCCCCATCGTGCGCGTACTTCCAACCGAACGCGCATCCGACGGCGACATCGGCATTGGCGACCGCGTATTGGCGCGTCTGACGAAGCTCGCGCATACCAGCGCCGATGGGGCCAGCTACGAGGCAACGCCGGTCAAAAAATTGCCGCGCGAAGCGAGCCGCTTGCTTGGCATTTACAGAAAGGCGAAACGCGGCGGCGGCACCATCGAGCCGATCAACCGCAGGGAGCTGAAAAGCTGGCCGATCCTCGAGGGCGACGACGCGGACGCCGGCGACGGCGATCTCGTGCGCTTTGAACTCGTACGCCGCGGACGTTTCGCAACGCCGCGTGCAGTCGTTCTCGAAAGCCTCGGCAATCCGGACGATCAACGCCAGATCTCGCTGATCGCTATCCACGCGCACGGCATACCCGAGGACTTCCCTGAGAGCGTCATTTCCGAATGCGAGGCGCTCGAACCGCCTGCTATGAAAGGGCGCACGGATTTGCGCTCGACGCCGCTCCTGACAATCGACCCTATGGACGCGCGCGACCACGACGACGCGGTCTACGCCGAGCCCGATACGAGTTCGGGCAATTCCGGCGGCTGGGTCGTCATCGTCGCCATTGCCGACGTGGCGCACTACATCCGCCCTGGCACCAAACTCGACCGCGAGGCGCAGATGCGCGGCAACTCGGTCTATTTCCCCGACCGCGTTGTGCCGATGCTGCCGGAAAAAATTTCAAACGACTTGTGTTCGTTGCGCGAAGGCGAAGAGCGCGCGTGCTTGGCTGTTCGCATGGTCTTCGACAAGCACGGCGAAAAGCGCGGCCACACGTTTATGCGCGCGATGATGAAGTCGGCTGCGAAGCTTTCCTACCAAGAAGCGCAGGCGGCCATCGACGGCACTGTCTCTGAGAAATGTGCGCCCCTGATGGAGCGGGCATTGAAGCCGTTGTGGGCGGCGTATTCGGCGGTTAGCAAGGCGCGCGACAAACGCGGCCCGCTCGATCTCGACTTGCCTGAACGCAAAATCGTGCTCGATGAAAAGGGTCAAGTCGCCCGCGTCGTGACCCCCGAGCGGCTCGATGCGCATCGCTTGATCGAAGAATTCATGATCCAGGCGAATGTCGCGGCAGCCGAAACGCTGGAAGAAAACCGCTCGCCGCTCGTCTACCGCGTGCACGACGCGCCGAGCCAGGAGAAGCTCAAGGGCTTGAAGGATTTCCTCGAAACGCTCGATATGAAAATTCCCCACGCAGGCCAGCTGAAGCCCGAAGCCTTCAACGTCATTCTGGCGAAGGCGAAAGACTTGCCCGTGCCGGAACTCGTCAACGAGGTGATCTTGCGCTCGCAGTCACAAGCCGAATACGCGCCGCGTAATATCGGCCATTTCGGCTTGAACCTGGCGCGGTATGCGCACTTTACGTCGCCCATCCGCCGCTATGCCGATTTGCTCGTGCATCGCGCGCTGGTCAAATCGCTCGGGCTTGGGCCGGATGGCCTGAGCGACGAAGAAATTCCGCGATTGACCGCCATCTCGAAAGCTATTTCCGACACCGAGCGGCGCGCCATGTCGGCAGAACGCGAAACCATGGACCGCTTGATCGCGGCACACTTGGCGGATCGCATTGGCGCGAGCTTTTCCGCGCGCATTTCCGGCGTGACGCGTTCGGGATTGTTCGTACGCCTCAAGGACACGGGAGCTGACGGCTACATCCCGATTTCAAGCCTCGGCAACGAGTACTTCACGCATGTCGAAGCGGCGCACGCGCTTGTTGGCTCGCGCAGCGGCGAAGGCTATCGCTTAGGCGATACGGTTGAAGTGAAGCTCTTGGAAGCGATCCCCTCGGCGGGGGCGTTGCGTTTTGAAATGATGACTCCCGGCACGAAGGGACACTTCGCGAACTTCAAAGCGGGCGGCGGCAAACTCCCGCGCCAGAAACGCGGACCCCGCGGCGGCGGGTTTAAGGGAAAGCGAAGATAGCCCCCGGTTAACACCGCGAGACACCAACTATAGTCGCCCAAAATCGATCAGACCCGATGGAGGTGACGATGGGGTGGCTGGAATTCGGCCTTTCATGGAGTATTGGGCTCAGAACGTTTTCGTTTCGATTATGGGCCAAAACGCGAATCCGCTGTCAGCTACTCTTCCCGGAATGCTGCGGACTATGTTATAGAAACCGGTATGAAACTCACACTCGAAACCGAACAGGAAGCCGACGGCCGCTGGATCGCCGAAGTACCGGAGCTGGCTGGGGTGCTTGCATATGGCGCAACGCGCGAGGCCGCTATGGCGAAAGCCGAAGCCCTGGCATTGCGAGTCATTGCGGAACGCCTGGACCACGGAGAAGCGCGGCCAATCGGATTATCGATCACCGTCGCCGCCGAATGAGCCGATTTCCAGCAACGAAATCGCGGCGCGTCCTTGCTGCGCTGCTGCGGATCGGCTGGAGGATCAAGAGGCAGTCGGGTTCCCACATAACGCTCGCGCGCGATCAATGGAACGACTTCGTCTTGCCTTTCATGACGACGATGAAATCGGGCCTGCAATGCTTGCTCGTCTTGCCAAACGGACGGGTTTGCGTCCAGAGGACCTGTAAATGCAGGAATGCCGATTGATTGCAATAGCCGCGCTTTTTGCACTTCTGACGGGGTGCCCCGGCCCTCGCGCAAACCTACGAGCTCAAGGACTGCGAGCAGGACGACCGCGCCTGGCTATCGCTCCGCGCCTGCACGTCGCTGCTCCAAGGCTCTGAACTAAGCAGCGAAGTCCGCGCCCGGATCTACGCGCGCCGCGGGCTCGCCTGGCTCATCGAAGACGATGCGGGCGAAGCGCTGAACGGACTTTAACTCCGCGACCGAACTCAACCCCAAAGACCTCCGCGCGCTTAACGGCCGCGCCCGCGCCTATACGCTCCTCGAGCAGCACGCCAAGGCGGCTGACGACTGGTCTGCCGTTATCGCGCTCGATGCCGATGTTGAAGCCAATTATCTCAAACGCGGCGCGAGCCACCTCGCCGCCCAAAACGCGGATGCGGCAAGGGCCGACTTCGACAAGGCCATTACGCTCAATCCCAAGAGCATCGACGGCTATATCGGCCGCGCCAACGTCTTCGTTGCGCTGAAGGACAAAGACAATGCGCTCACTGAGTTCGCCCGCGCAGAAGCGATTGACCCCAAGCATTTCGCGCCGTATCTCGCGCGCGCGGAAGCCGCCGAAATCTGGGGTGACACCAAGCTCGCGATTGAAAATTACGGCAAAGCTCTGACGGTCAAAACCACTGTGTGGACGGCACGCAAAGCCTTGAAGCGGCTTGGCATCGACACGCCGCCATAGTGGGCGGCCCGCGCGGGCAGCGGGGTTAGGGGCAGGCGGAGGCTGCGCGGATTTCGGCGCAAATGGCGTCGAAGACGTCGAAATATTGCGTCTCAAGATCAGACCGCGAAAGTGCAAATGCAGCGAGCGTCCGAGGCAAAGCCAATTCATTGGCCAAACGCGCACCCTCATCTTGAAACAGCTCGTACAGATCCTGCGCGGTTTCAAGATCGCCAGCGTTGCGCATGCCGTAATCCGCCACCCAAAGGCAGTAAACCATCCGGTCGAGCGAACTAGTGCGTCCAACGCCGAGCGCGGCTCGCCGCTCAACAACTGAGCATCGCCAGCCTCTATGATCCATGTCTCGTTATCGTGCACCATGGGACGATTATCGCCATCGATTGGACTCGGGATAACGGCCAATCAATTCTCCACCGCAACGCCAACCACAAACAAAACCGCGTAGTCTTGTTTGCTGCACCCATCGACGGCGGGCATGGCGGCGCCGGGCGTGACGGGAAAGATTGTCGCACGGCGTTCGATGGCGAACACGACTTGGCGCCGGACGCGGTCGAATAGCGCGCGGAGCGGCAGGGCAAGTGCGTCACGTCATAGAGCGTCGCGCCTTTGTCGAGTTCCCAGCGCTGTGTGCTGTCGTTGTCTTTGGGGTGGATGGTCAAAACCGCCGTCACCTCGCGGTCGCCTGTCACCATGTATTTGCCGGGCGGCAAGGGAAAATCCGGCTTCTCCATGATCAAGCCGTTCTCTTCCAGCCACCAGTCTTTGCTGTCGAAAATCCACTGAGCGGGCGCGACGCCGCCTGCCGATTTCAATTGTTCAAACGTCTTTGAGGCGCACACCGCGCGGGCCCGGATCGACACGCCACAGGCCCCAAGTCTGCGCGCCCATTCCTGACATAGCCTTGGGATCACCGAGCGCCGCGATGTATTGCAAGGGCACGGGTTTGAAGATCGTTTCTGCTTGCAGCGGTGCGGAAAATTCCCCGAGGGCGAGCAGAGTTGCGATCATAAGCACAGTCTGTCCCGGCCATAATTTATTCGTGCGCACTTTGATTTCTCCTTGAGCCGGCCTCTCGAACCAGGATGTTTGTGAGCCAACAGCTAGCACGCAGGCAAGCTATTGTGACCACTGAGGCGTTACGGATGGCCAGCCATAGCCGATCAAAGCGGGCGTAATTTTGGATAACCTGCCAACTGCGTCCAAGGGCACCATTGTCCGGCGGCGTTGGGTTGCCATATAACGGCAGAGCGCCGCAAAGCTTCACGCCCAAGGATGCGCCATATAGGATTTTACCCCATGCCCGTCACGACTAATATTGCTCCAGAAGTACCCGCGCGCGATACCTGGGGCGCGTTCAAGCGCGGCTGGCGGCAGAAGTGCCCGGCCTGCGGCACCAGCCCGCTCTACAAGAGCTACCTCAAGGTCAACGACACTTGCCCCGGCTGCAAGGAAGAGCTGCACCACCAGCGCGCCGACGACGCACCGCCCTATTTCACCATGCTGATCACTGGCCACGTCATCGTCGGCGGCATTCTGGTGGCTGAGAAAATGTATGCGCCGGAGACGTGGGTGCATCTCATGATCTGGCTGCCGCTGCTGGTCGTCTTGAGCTTGTGGCTGCTGCCGCGCATCAAAGGCGCGCTCATCGGCTATCAGTGGGCTTGCCGTATGCACGGCTTTGGCGAAGCGCAAGTCGAAGGCGCGGATACTCCACCCGCCATCCCAGCGCCCGCGAATTGAACGGATAGCTGGCGCCAGTCATGAAAGACGCCGCACCACAAATTCTCGATGCCGCGTCCATCATTCTGATCGACGGCACGGCGCCCAGCGCGCGCATCCTCATGGGGTTGCGCCACCCCGACAATATCTTCCTGCCCAACAAATGGGTGTTCCCCGGCGGGCGCGTTGAAGCGAGTGATCGCGAGATCGCCTGCACGGACTGCCTGACGCCACAAGACGAAGCAGCCCTGATGCATGGCTTGCCGGAGGATGCGGCCACGGCATGGGCTACAACGCTTGCACTAGCCGCCGTCCGGGAACTCTATGAAGAAACCGGCGTAGCACTTGGACAGGCGGCGGCGGACGGAGACGCGCTCGATGACGTATGGCCGGGGTTTCGCGCAAGGCGTATGAGGCCTCGTCTCGCGTCCCTCACCATGATTGCCCGTGCCATCACGCCGCCCGGCAGGCCACGCCGCTACGACACGCGCTTCTTTCTCGCCAACCGCGACGACGCGCTTGGCGAACAGGGACAGGGCGACGGCGAATTCGCCGATCTGCGCTGGTTCACTTTTGGAGAAGCGCGAGACTTGGATTTACCGACGATCACGCGCATCATCCTAGGTGATGTCGAAACGCGCCTCACAAACCCCATTGAAGTAGCCCGGGGCGGTATTCCCTTCTACTATGAGCAGATGGGCGCTTCCGCCGCGACCTGATACGGCCTGATGGGGCTAAGGCGCCTTGACAGGGCAGGCGCCATGGCTATGGTGCCCGCAACATCCGGACATCTCCGCGAGCCCAATTTTGAAGGCCTAGACCTATGGCAAAGCCAGTCACGCAAAAGATCAAGCTGCTCTCGACCGCCGGCACCGGCTTCTTCTACGTCACGAAGAAAAACCCGCGCACTTCGACGGAAAAGCTGGTCTTCAAGAAGTATGATCCCGTTGCCCGCAAGCACGTGGAATTCAAAGAAACGAAGATAAAGTAAGCGGGCCGCCCGCTACGATCTAAGCGCGAGTGCGGACAGAAAACGCTACATTTTGATGGGTTTGGTTGCTGCTGATGATGCGACCAGGGCCCGAAACACACTCAGTAGCGGGGTAAGCGTTTCCGAGTTCGTCTCGAAACCCTGGTCATCGCCGGGTAAGTTCCAAAGAGGGCGTTGTCCCTCACCCGGTTTTGCGATCAGTCTTATGTAACCTTTCGAGGAGGCCACTCTTATGGTCACCCGGACTGATCAACCCCTACACAACCAAGCTTTGCGGCGGGCCCGGGAGCGTAGGAATTTCGTGCGATCTGCGTCATCGGCGGGGAACACGGCCGCAGCGCGAGCTTTGGTTAAAAAGTTATCCCCGTTCAATATATCGATTGGTGGCAGAAGACTAAGGCTTTGGCAAGAACTCCTTTGACTGTGTTTTTATGGTCACGGATTAGGCGATTCGATTGCTCAAACGGCGCACGCCGCTGCATCCATTAAGTTGCTATTGCACATCATTAAAACGGGTTCTGGACCGTGCGCAATCGCGCCCCTGACTGACGGGCGTGCGGCCGGGTGTGCGGCAAGAATGCACCGGGAGTCCGGGGCATCGAAACACGGAAAATAGGGGCGTCAGCTTCAGGCCGCGTCGGCAGCGACCCGGTTACGGCCGCGCCGTTTGGCGGCATAAAGCGCAAGGTCCGCGCGCTTGAAAATCGTCTCCGGCGTATCGTCGCCGCGTTCGAGTGTGGATACGCCGACACTCGCCGTGACGCGAATGGATTTATCGCTACCGATCGGAAAATTATCCGCAGCAATGTTCGCCCGCAAGCGCTCGCCGATTTGATAGGCGCGCGCGATATCGGTATCCGGCATGATGATGACGAATTCTTCGCCGCCCAAGCGGCAGGCAAGATCGACGCCGCGCGTATTGCGCTTCAAGCGCACGGAAAATTCTTTCAGCACGACGTCGCCGATGTCGTGCCCATAGGTATCGTTGACGTTCTTGAAGTGATCTATGTCGGCAACAAGCATCGACAATGCGCGCCCTGATCGCAAGGAATCCGTCACCAGCGTCTTGAGGTGGCCTTCCATGTAGCGCCGGTTGTGCAGGCCGGTGAGCGCGTCCGTAATCGACATCTCCACGCTTTCGGCGAGGCGATGACGCAGGAAATCAGAGTGACGCTTGCGCTTGATCTGGGTTCTGACGCGAGCCATCAACTCGTGCCGGTCGATGGGGCGCATGAGGTAATCGTTGACGCCCATGTCGAGACCGCGCAGCAGGCGCGCTTCATCACCGGGCTCAACTAGAATGATGATGGGGAGATGGCGGGTACGGTCGAGCGAGCGCACTTGCGAGCAAAGGCGCAACCCGTCGGCGTTTTGCAGCGAGAGGCTAACGACAAGAAGATCGAAATTGTGTTCGGCCAATTTGGTAAGTGCCGTTTGCGGATCGCGCTCAGCAAATGCATCGTTGGTCTTTGACAAAACTTCGAGCAGACGGGCGGCCGATCGCGGGTGATCGTCGACCACGAGAACGCGGCCAGAACGTCCCGAAAGCGCCTTGGCAAGGGCACCATCGTCCTGAATGCCCATTTGCCGGCCGGTCGATGCCCGCATGATCATTTCGTCATTGAGCATCTTGAGGCGCGCGAGATTTTTGACGCGCGTGATCAGGGCGATGTCATCGACGGGCTTGGTCAGAAAATCGTCGGCCCCGTTTTCGAGGCCCTGAACCTTGTCGGAAGGCTGATCGAGGGCCGTTACCATGACGACGGGGATATGGTGGGTTTGAACGTTGCTTTTGATGCGGCGGCAAACTTCAAAGCCGTCCATGCCCGGCATCATGACGTCGAGCAGCACGACATCGACGCGTTCGCGCGCAAGAATGTCCAGCGCCTGCTGGCCGCTGAAGGCCGACAGCACTTCGAAATATTCGGCCGCAAGCCGCGCTTCGAGCAGCTTGACGTTGGCCAGAATATCATCGACGACGAGAACCCGCGCGGTCATCTGCTACTATCTTGATGCTCTATACGTTTCACTACTTTGGCTGTCCGATAAAGCGCCGGACCGTATCGAGGAACGACAGCACCGAAATCGGCTTGGAGATGTAGGCTTCGCAACCGCCCGAGCGAATGCGCTCTTCGTCGCCCTTCATGGCGAAGGCTGTGACCGCGATGATCGGGATCATGCGCAGTTCATCGTCTTCCTTGATCCATTTGGTGACTTCGAGGCCTGAGACTTCGGGCAGCTGAATATCCATCAAGATCAGGTCGGGGCGATGCTTGCGCGCCAATTCCAGTGCATCAAAGCCATTTCGCGTTTGGATAGTGCGGTAGCCGTGGGCCGCGAGCAGATCGTGGAAGAGCTTCATATTGAGCTCGTTGTCTTCCACGATCAGCACAGAGCGTTGCGCGGTGCGGGGATCCGTTCCCCGCCGCTCGGTGCCATTCCTGCTTTCCTGATAATTCATGTAAGATCAAACCGTTTGCCCGGGCAGGATGCTGTTCATGCACCGATTCTGGTGATTTGGTCTGTGTACTTTGCCCGCGAAGGCGTAACCAACCGTTAATGTCGTTGCTCTTTAGGCACGTTTCAGGAGCCGCAGATGGCGAATTTCAAGAAAGCACGGCTTACTCTCGAGGACGCCGAATCCCTTGCGTTGCAGGGGCTGTCATTTCTTGCCGCCGACCCCGAACGCATGTCGCGCTTTTTTGCCCTGACCGGGATCGGCCCCGGTGAGATCCGATCTTGGACCGACGAGCCCCGGATTCAGGCAGCCGTACTTGATCACCTTATGGGCGACGAAAGCCTGCTTTTGGTCTTTGCCGCGGAAGCCGGGATTGCGCCGGGAGACGCCGCGCCAGCGCGCGATCTATTGGCAAAACTCATAGGCCAGGAGGACGGCGGCATGCCGCAAGATTATTGACGGACGCGCTTTCAGCACCGCAACCGGCCGGGCCGCATACCGGACCGCGTAAGGGGCCGTGCATCGGCATCGACCTTGGCGGCACAAAGATCGAAGGGCTCCTGATCGGCGCAGATGGCGAGGAGATCGCACGCCGGCGGATCTCGTCGCCGCGAAACGATTATGCGGCGACGATCAGCGCCGTCATCGGCCTCGTGCGCGCCTTAGAACATGCAGCGAGCCTCGACACTGTCCCGGTTGGTCTCGGCATACCGGGCTCGATCTCGCGCGAAACAGGGCTCGTCCAGAACGCCAATTCCACCTGGCTCAATGGCCGCCCTTTGGAGCGCGACTTGGCTATAGCGCTCGGGCGGCCGGTTCCAATCGCCAATGACGCGAATTGCTTTGCGCTTTCGAGGCCCGCGACGGAGCGGGGCGGGAGCGCGAAGCGTGTTCGGTGTCATCCTGGCACGGGCACGGGCGGCGGCCTTGTCGACCGGGGCGCTCGATCGATGGCCCCCTCGGCATCGGCGGCGAATGGGGCCACAATCCCCTGCCTTGGATGCAGCCTGATGAGTTGCCAGGCCCCGATGCTGGTGCGGGCGGGGCGGCTGCATGGAGACATGGGTTTCAGGCACCGGCCTTGCGGCCAATCACAAGCACATGACGCGGCGTTCAATGACAGCCGACCAGATTGCTGCCGCGGCACGAGATGGCGATCCCGCGGCCGCGCCTCAATGCGGCGCCACGCCGGCCGCCTTGCGCGCGGGCTCGCGCACGTCATCAACATCTTCGATCGAGGTGATCGTCCTGGGTGGCGGGCTATCGAAGCTCTATCACCTCTATGCCGACTGCCCGCCCTCATTGCCCGCACGTCTTTGCGGACGCTGCGAGCGTCACGATTGTCGCAGCCGAAATGGGGCGATGCGAGCGGCGTTCGCGGCGCGGCATGGCTGCTATATCAGAACCTTAAGGCGGCAAGACTATGGCGCATCGTCCGCGCATTTGCCTTGCGGCAATACGTTGAGTTCTTTGAGTTCGCCTTTGAGCGCGAACTGGCCGTAATCGATTTTCAGATCTTGTCACGCCGTTCTCGTAATAGCGGAATGAGAGTTCGTAAGCCGGCGGCGTATCCTCTTTGTCTTTGCCCGTTTCGAAGTAGCTGATCGCAACGGGCCAGGAGGCCAGCCCCTCGAGTTTCGCGGCGTCCTTAATAGCGGCCGCATTCGCGATCGCACCTTGCGCATATTTTTTGCCGATAACGGCGTTGGTCACGTAGTATTTTTCGCCTTTTTCCGAACCATCGTAGAGGTTGGCGGCCAAATGCGACTGACCGGTCTTCGCCGAATGGATCAGTGCCGCCGCATGCTGCATCGGAAAGTAAATGTCTGCCGGAAGTGCTAACTTTTTCTTCTGCGGCTTCACGAGATCTGCATTCGCGCCGCTGGTTGATTTGTTGCGCACGGCGTCACCCTGGCTCGCCTCGGCGATTTCGTCGTTTTGATATTGGGTTGATGAAAACGCAGCCGCTTGCCGGCCACTCTTCCCAGCTCGAGGTTCTCAAATCGTTGATGGTCTCGGAACCTTCCTGGTTCGACGTGCGCGTCACAAAACGCATGTTCTGGGTGAAGCCTCGCAACCCGACCCCGTCAATTCGTAGACCATGCGACCCGACATATCGGACACGCCGGAGCCAGCGACCGAGTTGGCGAGCGTAATTTCATAGACGGCGCGGTGCGGCGCGAAAGTAACCGTCTCGGCATGCGCCACAGCCGGAACGCTGTGAAGCGGACTGCAAAAGCCGACACTGATTTTCGGCACAAATCCCGGTTGCTCAAGGGCTGCTCCTGCAGGGTCAAATATTTGGACTAATTCTGAGACGTAACTCTAAGGCCCAACTCTAGGCGCCAAGCTGGCCATTGCAAAGTGGCGGCAGCGCGGCCAAAAGGATGAGGCAATGGCATTGCGGCCAGACGTACTGGAGAGGCGGGCCGGACACAATGGCGGAAACGGTAGAAGACCGGCTGAAGGCCCTCGGATTTGAGTTGCCGGAGGCGCCGCAGCCACTCGCCAATTACGTGCCATCATACTTGTCGGGCGATCAGCTGTTCATATCGGGACAGATTTCGAAAGGGGCCGATGGCGCTGTCATCACCGGAACACTGGGCGCGGGTATCTCCATCGAACGCGGACAGGAAGCCGCGCGCGCATCGGCACTGAGTATTTTGGCGCAGGCGAAGGCCGCGCTTGGTTCACTCGAGCGGATCGAGCGTGTAATCCGTCTGACAGGTTATGTCGCGGCGACGGCGGATTTCCGCGATCATCCGCAGGTGATCAACGGCGCCTCCGATCTGTTGGTCGCGGTGCTCGGCGACGCGGGCCGGCACACGCGCGCGGCGGTTGGTGTTGCGAGCTTGCCGCTAGGAGCGGCCGTTGAGATCGATGCAATTATGAAAGTTAGGAATTGATGCTGGACCGCGACACGTTTATCCGCCCGATCGCACATCGCGGGTTGCACAACGCCAAGAAAGGCATCGTCGAGAACACACTTCCCGCCTTTGCCGCCGCAATCGCCAAAAATTACGGCATCGAGTGCGATCTGAGGCCTGCCGCCGGCGGCGTTCCTGTCGTTTTTCATGATGAGACATTGGAGCGGTTGACGACAAGCAAAGGCCGGGTGGCGGATCTTGATGGCGCCGCCTTGAAGCGCATCAAGTACAGGTCAAGCGGTGCCGGGGTTTCGACATTTGCGGAAGTTCTCGATACTGTTGACGGTGCCGTGCCATTGCTCATTGAGATCAAGAGCGAGTGGGATGCGCCGGACAAAAAGTTCCTTAATCAGATCGCTAAGCTCGCCTCCGCCTATCGCGGGCCAATCGCGCTCATGTCGTTTGATCCGGCGGTGATGACGATGGTGCGGGAACTCGCGCCAAAGGTGCCGCGCGGGATCGTGTCGGGGACATACGCGGGTGCGGGATGGTGGAACCGCAAAATTTCGAAATCGCGCGCCGCGAATTTGCGCGACTTGTTAGAATCCGGGCCCGTTGACCCGCATTTTTATGCCTATCAGGTGAGCGCGCTGCCGACACCTGTCACACGCTTCGTCCGCGAGGTGCTTGAATTGCCGCTGTTCACCTGGACCGTGCGCACCGCTAAGGACCGCACCGCGGCGCAGAACTGGGCTGACGCCGAAATATTCGAAGGCAGCGAGCCTTAGCGGCGTAAAGTGATTGCGATCTTGACGGAAATGCGGATGAAATCCCCCTCCCCGCGTCATCGCGGAGCGATGCTCCGCATCGATGGAGGGGTTGCGCGCCTCTGACATCCACATTTGAAGCGGAAAGTTTCACCCCTTCTTCGCCGCCTCATAAAGCGGCATGACGTCGGGCAGATTTTTCTCGATCCAACCGATGCGCGACGTATTGGAAGGGTGGGTCGAGAGCCACGCGGGCGGCGCGCCTTTCGCGGCGACCGCCATCTTTTCCCAAAGCGAAATGGCCGCGCGCGGATCGTATCCGGCACGGGCTGCGATTTCCATGCCGATCAAATCAGACTTGCTTTCATCATCGCGGCTGAACTTCAAGCTCAATAAGCCGCCGCCGACGCGCGCCAGCTCGCCCACATTGCCACCCACAAAAATACTGACCGCCGCCGCGCCGACGTTGGTCAGCATCGACTTCGCTGCGCGTTCGCGGGCATGTTCGCGCAAGGCGTGCGCGATTTCATGGCCCATGATCATCGCGATTTCGTCGTCGCTGAGCTTTAACTGATCGATGATGCCGGTGAAGACCGCGATCTTGCCGCCCGGCATGCAGAAGGCGTTGACCATTTTTGAGCGAATGACATTGACTTCCCAGACCCAGGTTTTGGCGCGCTCATTGAACTTGTAGGAATGCGGGACAAGGGCCTCCATGATTTTGCGCACCCGTTGCGCTTGCGGATCGCTTTCGTCGAGCAGGGCCTGTTGCTGGAACGCGCGGCGCGTCACTTCATTGTATTGAAGCGCCGCTCCGTTCTCGAGTTTTTCGGCCGAGTAGAGCTTGCGCAAAATGGATGCGCGGCCGATTTTTACGCCGTCTTCATCCCGGGCCATCGCGCCTGTTGCGAGCGCTGCGGCAATTGCCAGCGCCGCTACCGCAGAACCGGCTATTTTCATCCATCCCATGCCCGTTGCCCCTGCCCTCATGCGCGGATACTCAAGTTCCAGACGTTAGAACACTTACTTACATTGCAATGTGATCCCGCGCTATGCTGGGCCGTATCAACTCTTGTGCTCACCATCCGAAAGTCCCCCATTTCCGTGTCCGCCGACGCTACAGTCAAGATTGTGACGCATCTCGCCGAAGTCAATGGTGCGGACTGGGACGCGTGCGCCAACCCGGATCCGGCGCGGCATAATCCCTTTGTCAGTCATGCGTTTCTGAAAGCGCTCGAGGATGCCGGCACGGTCGGCCCGAAGACCGGGATGGATGCCGCGCCATCTCGTGCTTGAAGACGAGAGCGGCGGCGTCGCGGGCGTGGCGCCGGCGTATGTCAAATCGCACAGCCAGGGCGAGTTCGTGTTCGATCACGGCTGGGCCGAAGCCTACATGCAGGCGGGCGGGCGCTACTATCCAAAATTGCAAATGGCTGTGCCGTTCACGCCGGTGCCGGGGCCGCGGCTCTTGTGAAGCCGGGCCCGCGGGCAGCGGCGGACGAACAAGTGCTGGCGGCGGCGGCAATCGAACTCGCGAGCCAAGCGGGGCTGTCCTCGGTCCACATCACGTTTCTGGATAAAGAGACGCAAGCGCGATTGGTGCCGCTCGGATTCTTAGCCCGCACCGGCCAGCAGTTTCATTGGCAGAACCAAGGCTACGCGAATTTCGAAGCATTTCCTCGAATCGTTCGCCTCGCGCAAACGCAAAGCCGTGCGCAAGGAGCGCGCGGAAGCCTTGAGCGCGGGGATCGAAATTGAGCACATCTCGGGTCCGGCATCACGGAAGCGCATTGGGATTCCTTCTTTGAGTTCTATACGGACACGGGCAATCGCAAGTGGGGCCGGCCGTATCTCAATCGCAAGTTTTTCTCTCTGCTTGGGCAGGCGATGCCGGACGCCTGCCTGCTCGTCATGGCCAAGCGCGATGGCCGCTATATCGCGGGCGCGCTGAATATCATCGGCGGCGATTGCTTGTACGGGCGCTACTGGGGCTCGATCGAACATCACCCGTTTCTGCATTTCGAGGTCTGCTATTATCAGGCCGTCGACTACGCGATTGCCCATAAGCTTGCCCGTGTCGAAGCAGGCGCCCAAGGCGAGCACAAGCTGGCGCGCGGGTATCTGCCCGTTGAAACCTATTCATCGCACTGGATTGCCGACCCCGCGCTGCGCCACGCGGTCGAGCGCTATTTGAAGCAGGAACGCGCGGCGGTCAGTGTCGCGAATACCGAATTGGCGGAGATGGGGCCGTATAGGAAAGTCTAAAATTCCCTCTCCCCCATTAAGTGCAGTAATGGGGGAGAGGGAAAACCACAACGAGGCCCCCATGTCCACCTACGACCCTAACAACATCTTCGCGAAAATCCTGCGCGGCGAGATCCCGTGCCACAAAGTCTACGAGGACGCAGGACGCGCTCGTGTTCATGGATGTGATGCCGCAATCGAACGGCCACGCGCTGGTTGTGCCGAAGGCGGCGTCGCGCAACGTGTTCGATGCCGACCCGGCCGTGCTCGCGAAGATCCTGCCGCTCGTGCAAAAAATCGCCGTTGCGTCTAAGGCGGCTTTCAAAGCCGACGGCATCACGATTTGGCAGTTCAATGAACCGGCCGGCGGGCAGACGGTGTTTCACCTGCACTATCACGTCATCCCGCGCTACGAGGGCGAGGGCCTTCGCGCGCATTCCGGCAAAATGGAAGACGGCGCGGTGCTCAAGGCAAATGCCGAGAAGTTGAAAAAGGCGCTTGGGTAAGCTGCACCTCGTTATATCGAGAGCGATGAGCGTAATCAGAAACGAGAAAAGGAGTGGTCTGGGGGACCACTCCTTTCCGGGGCTAGTTTATGCATTCAACTGCCCTTTTGACAGAATGAGGAAGGACGTCTCTCATTCTGTTCGTCGCTTAGCGCTCTGGGGGGTAGAGCGGCTCACAGCGCGACGAGATACAAAGCTGCTTCAGCGATATTGATTTATTCTCCGCAATTGTGATTCGAGGCAAGCGATATGTATGTTGTAGTTGCGTCTGTGACGGCGGGTGGCCTGACATCTAGAACCGGACCGCTGAGGCGGCGTCGCTAATTGAGGTAAGGTGTTGACTGCAAATACACAGAAGCTGAGGCGGCGTTGGTCTGGTGCCCTCTCCCCGCCTTACGGGGAGAGGGTTAGGGTGAGGGGCGGCTGTAAATGAACGTGGGTAGTACTAAGATCTGCATCGTGGCACTTAGAGATATCGGTTGGTCTCATTGGGATCCGATTGGCATCAAGTCGTTACGTGACAATGCCGATGATGAGTATGATAGCTATTTGCTGCATGTTGCCAGTTTGCTAATCAATGGCCACGATAAATCTGAGGCAATCAAATACCTCTTGAAATCCGAGTCCTGCACTATGGGACTATCTACGGCAAATGTTGAAGCCGCGACCAATACGGTCAACGAAATCTACGACTACATCGTCAGCATCGGTTACCGTCAGTGCTAGCCATATTCGGACTGCACAAATGCAGCCGCCCCTCACCCCAACCCTCTCCCCATGCAAGCGCAGCGCATGGGGAGAGGGAGACGTCCTGTCTGCCGCCATCTACTCCGGAGTCCCGCCCATGACCACAAATCGCGTCTGCAAATTGGTCAAGCGGCCAAAGCCCGGCCTCGTCACGCGCGACGTCTTTGAATTCGCGGACGAGCCTGTGCCAACGCCAGGGCCAAACCAGTTCCGTATCAAAATCGAGTACATTTCTCTCGATCCGGCCATGCGCGGGTGGATGAACGAAGGCAAAAGCTACGTCGCGCCCGTGCCGCTTGGATCCGTCATGCGGGCCTATGCGGCGGGTCATGTCGACGCTTCCAACCATCCGGATTTCAAAGTCGGCGATGCCGTACAGGGCGTCATCGGCGTGCAGCAGTATGCGATCAGCGACGGCAAGGGCATCGTCAAGGTCGACACCTCGCTTGCCCCCCTCGAACGCTGGACCGGCGGCCTGGGTATGCCCGGATGGACCGCCTACTTCGGTTTGCTGGATGTGGGGAAACCGAAGCCCGGCGAAACCGTCGTCGTCTCGGCGGCGTCAGGTGCGGTCGGTTCGCTCGTCGGCCAGATAGCCAAGTTGAAAGGCTGCCGCGCGGTCGGCATCGCGGGGGGCGCGGCGAAATGCAAATACGTGGTCGAGGAGCTGGGGTTTGACGCCTGCGTCGATTACAAGGGCGGCAATCTGGCGGCCGAACTCAAAGCCGCCGCGCCAAACGGCATCGACATTTATTTCGAGAACGTCGGCGGCGAAATTCTCGACACAGTCCTGCTGCAGATGAACCTTTTTGGCCGCATCCCCGTGTGCGGCTTGATCTCGGCCTATAACGCGACGTCAGTCCCCGAGGGCCCGAAAAATTTGCGCGTGGTGCTGACCCAGCGCCTCACTATGCAGGGCCTCATCGTATTCGATTGGGCCGACCGCGTGCCGGAAGCCATCCGCGAACTGGGTGCCTGGCACAAAGCCGGTAAACTCAAAATCCGCGAGGACGTGCGCGAGGGCGGCATCGATGCTTACCCGGACGTGCTCAATCTGCTCTATACGAGCGCGAACAACGGGAAGCTGGTGTTGAGGGTGTGATGGGGGGGGCAACCTCCATTCACTCATCCTACCGCCGCAGTTGGCGCGCCCGGCCGCAACATGCTATGATTAGGGCTATGAAGCTCTCTATTGAAACCGAACTTGAAACAGACGGCCGCTGGACGTTGCGCTCTAAGCGCACGGGGCTGACGCCAGAGGATTTGTAACGCCATGGCCACCATACTCATCATTGGCGCGAGCAAAGGCATCGGACTTGAAACCGTCAAGGCCGCGCTGGCTGCGGGACACGACGTGCGCGCGTTTGCGCGCTCTGCGGCGGGCATTGCAATCACCGACGCGCGGCTCGTCAAAGTTCCGGGCGACGCGCTGTCACGCAGCGATATCGAAAAAGCGCTAAACGGCGTCGATGCCGTCATTCAGTCGCTCGGCGTTGCGTCGCCGAAAGATCTCATCTTCGGAACAACGCTGTTTTCAGCGTCCGCGCGCGTTCTGATCGACGCGATGAAGGCCGCGGGCGTCAAACGCCTGATTGCGGTGACGGGCGCTGGCGCGGGGAATAGCCGTGGGCGCAACAACCCGATTTATGACCATCTGTTCTTCCCGCTCCTGTTGGCGCGCATCTATGCGGACAAAGACATCGCAGAGGGGCTCATCGCCAACAGCGGCTTGGAGTGGACCATCGCACGGCCCGGCATGCTGACAAACGGCCCCGCGACAGGGCGCTACAAAGCCCTGCCTGACATCAACGACTGGCGCGGCGGTGCGATTTCACGCGCGGACGTCGCCGATTTTCTGGTGAAGCAAGTGGCGGATCGCAGCATGATTGGCCAAACGCCGATGCTGATCGGGTGAACAAAAAACGCCGGGTCAGACCCACATTTTAGATTTGTGAACTGCGTTGCACGCGTGGAATCAGACCCTCTTTTCTTGCCTGCCACCGGCAGGACAGGGCAGTCGCAGGCTGCCACATCAATTCACATGCCAAACCGGTTAGTAGCGAGAATTCTATCTCGAGTGTACCCCATCGCCGATAGTTCACTAAGTATCGATTTTTTGTAATCGCGATGTATTCTGAAGGGGTGGAGCTGGAACGTTTGAAGCGGTTGGTCGAAATTTGGCTGCCAAGCAAAAAAACCGTCTTGCGACAATGCACGATCATTTCTGGCAGGAGAAACTCTGAACCTTGGAAAATCAGTGCTTCCTTCGATTGTGAAATATTCATCGGCGGTGAGTTGCTTTCGATCTTCTAGAACCTACCACCCGTTCTCTGTGCGTATCTGGCAAGTCAGTTTCACCGCGACCAGGTTGATAGCGGAAACATATAGAGCTTGCCATCGACGCTTGTGTCCACGCTGCCATCCCAGTTCGCGCATGCAAAAAACAGCCCGCAATGCAATGACGAAGTAAGGTCTAACATCCTTGTTCCATACTCAACGTCGTAGTGCTGCATTATTGACCACCACCCAGGATGGTCTGGCGGCAAGATATCGTTCAGTGGCCTCTTTCATCAGCATAGCGTGATTGAAATTCGGCAAGAAGCTCCTTCTCCTCTACCGTGACCTTGCGCGGATCGTTTCTGGCCCAGTCTATTTTTATTTTTCTGCCCAGGCGTGAAACAAGATCCCAGCCGAAGTGATGCTCCCCTCGATAGTAAAATGGCTCTTCGAACGATTTGTCTGTAAGTTTTTTGATTCCATAGCATTTGATTGCCGCTTCCAACGTCGAGCAAATGTATCTCGTCCCCCATGGCGTTGAAGTTAAAGAACTCGGCAAGCGAGTTATCTACCCATGTTGAGTGGACTTGGAAATGTGATGACGCAGGAATATTCGGGGGTGTGCATTCTCGCTGTATGTCGTGAAGAGCGTTGATCGCCCCATAAATCTTGTCAATTGCATCCAGCCGTCACCAACCTCGTACTTTGCGCCTTGCTTGTGAAGCACCTGGATCATTCTCTCGAGCCACTTCAGTAGAATGCGAAAATTTCCGATCGTAGACTTTTGTCACAGCGTCTTCCCTCCAGCATTTGAAATGCCATCGCCGATGCCTATTGGATGGAGGTGCAATTTTTGTTCAATCGGCGGCCGCAGTCTTACCGACGCCATCCCCAACTTTATGCATACCTGTACGATCACGCGGTGAGTTCACAAACAAAGACCCAGAGATGCCGGACACAAAAAACGCCGGGCACCATTGCCCGGCGTTTCTGCAGTCACACGTGTAGAGGCGTGTTTCGGAATTGGTTCAATCATCCTTCTTCCGCCGCGGCACGGGCGGCACGGCGCCCGATGACTTCGGCTTGTCGGACTTGTCCTTGGGGCCGGGCAGCGCCTTCTTCGGCGTGGCGTCGGCCAGCACGGTCTGCGGACCGTCGTCCTCGTCGTCCTCAGGATTGCGCCGCTTCGACGGATCGCCCGGAATATAATCGAACGCCAGCGCGCGCTCGTCGCCCTTGCCGGAGACCAGAACCTTGACCGTGCCGCCGTGCTCAAGCTTGCCGAACAGCAGCTCTTCCGCGAGCGGCTTCTTGATGTACTCCTGGATGACGCGCGCTAATGGCCGGGCGCCGAACTTTTCGTCGTAGCCCTTTTCCGCGATCCAGCGCGCCGCTTCGTCCGAGAGTTCGATTGAAACGCCGCGATCCGCCAGCTGCGCTTCGAGCTGGAAAATGAACTTCTCAACGACTTTCGAGATAACCTCGGGCGAGAGGCCGGCAAACTGCACGACCGCATCGAGACGGTTGCGGAACTCGGGCGTGAACATCTTGTTCACGGCTTCCGTGTCCTCGCCCTCGCGTTTGCTGCGGTTGAAGCCCATGGCCGCTTTCGCCATGTCGGCCGCGCCCGCGTTCGTCGTCATGATGAGCACGACGTTGCGGAAGTCGATCGACTTGCCGTTGTGGTCGGTGAGCTTGCCGTGATCCATGACCTGCAACAGGATGTTGAAGAGATCGGGATGCGCCTTCTCGATTTCGTCAAGCAACAGCACAGAGTGCGGATGCTGATCGATGCCGTCGGTCAACAACCCACCCTGATCGAAACCGACATAGCCTGGCGGCGCGCCGATGAGCCGCGAAACCGTGTGCTTCTCCATGTATTCCGACATGTCGAAGCGCAAGAGCTCCACGCCCATAAGGTTGGCGAGCTGTTTCGCGACTTCCGTTTTGCCGACGCCTGTCGGACCTGAGAACAAGTAGCAGCCGATGGGCTTTTCCGGTTCGCGCAAGCCGGCGCGCGCAAGTTTGATGGCGCTGGTCAAAGCACCGATGGCGTTGTCTTGGCCGAATACCAGCCGCTTCAAGTCGCGGTCGAGATTGCCGAGAACTTCCGCGTCGCTCTTGGTGACCGTCTTTGGTGGAATGCGCGCCATAGTGGCGACGGTTGCCTCGATCTCCTTGACCGTGATCCTTTTCTTGCGCTTACCTTCCGGCACGAGCATTTGTGACGCGCCCGACTCGTCGATAACGTCGATCGCCTTGTCGGGCAGCTTGCGATCATGGATGTACTTGGCCGAAAGCTCGACCGCCGCTTTAATGGCTTCGTTCGTGTACTTCAGCTTGTGATAATCTTCGAACACAGTCTTCAGACCCTTGAGGATCTCAATCGTGTCTTCGATCGTCGGTTCTTTCACGTCGATTTTCTGGAACCGGCGTACGAGCGCGCGGTCCTTCTCGAAGTGCTGGCGGTATTCCTTGTAGGTGGTCGATCCGATGCACTTCAGCGTTCCCGACTGGAGCGCGGGTTTCAGCAGGTTCGACGCGTCCATCGCGCCGCCCGACGTCGCGCCTGCGCCGATAACGGTGTGGATCTCGTCGATGAACAAAATGGCGCCGTCGTAGTTCTCGATCTCTTTCATGACGGCTTTCAGCCGCTCTTCGAAATCGCCGCGATAGCGCGTGCCAGCCAGCAGCGCGCCCATATCGAGCGAGAAGATGGTCGACTGCTTCAAGACTTCCGGCACTTCACCGCGAATGATCTTGCGCGCCAAGCCTTCGGCAATGGCCGTTTTACCGACGCCCGGATCGCCGACGAACAGCGGATTATTCTTCTGGCGGCGGCAGAGAACTTGAATGGTGCGTAGCACCTCCTGCTCGCGGCCGATCAGCGGATCGATCTTGCCGTCGCGGGCCTTCTTGTTGAGATTGACGCAATACGCGGTCAACGCGTCGCCGGGCTTTTTGATGTCATCACCCTCGCCTGAAGCATCTTCGTCTGCGCCGCGCACTGACCGGGGCTCCGACATACCGGGCCGTTTGGCAATGCCGTGCGCAATATATTGAACGGCGTCGAAACGCGTCATGTCCTGCTCTTGCAGGAAGTAGGCGGCATGGCTCTCGCGCTCGGAGAAAATGCCAACGAGCACATTTGCTCCCGTCACTTCTTCGCGGCCTGATGTCTGCACATGCACAATGGCGCGCTGCACGACGCGCTGGAACGAGTTGGTCGGTTGCGCGTCGCGCGCGTTCTTGGAGACGATTGGGCTCAACTCGGTGTCGAGATATTCAACAAGCCGGTTGCGCAGCTGATCGATATCGACGGAGCACGCGCGCATGACGGCGGCCGCGTCGCGATCATCGACGAGCGCGAGCAGCAAATGTTCGAGCGTCGCAAATTCGTGACGCCGGACGTTAGCGTATTCCAGCGCACGATGCAGGGTTGCTTCGAGATTTTTTGAAAGAGACGTCAAGTCAATCCTACTCTTTCTCCATGGTGCACTGTAGAGGATGGCCATGCTGGCGTGAAAAATCCATGACGAGCGTCACCTTGGTTTCTGCGACTTCATAAGTGTAGACGCCACATATTCCGACGCCCTTTTGATGAACATGGAGCATAATTCTGGTCGCATCTTCATTTCCCTTGCCAAAAAAGCGTTGCAGCACCAGGACCACAAACTCCATCGGCGTGTAGTCGTCATTCAACAGTAGGACTTTATAAAGGCTAGGCTTCTTGGTTTTTGGTTTCGTTTTTGTGACGACGCTGGTACGGCCTTCGTCGTCGTTGCCATTGCCATTGCCACGGCGCGGGCCGTCTTTTCCCGCCATGGCGCGAACCCCTCCCTGCTGCCTGATCCCTCTCGTCGACATTCGCTCTTTTAGTCCTGAGTAACGCTGAGGTTAAATGGCGGTTCGGCTCTGCGATTACAATGATGCCTGAAAGCCGCGACTTCCACAGCAGTGCACCACCGTTAGCGGCAGTCTAGCGCCTTTTTGGGGCATCGCCGAGTTCAACGTAAGGTGAGGTGGTATTGGGCCGGAAACGCCGGAAAGTGTGCCCGTGCAACCGCCGGAACCCGTTTTACATATGTGCCCGGCTCTTCGCCTGGGACTTAGGTTGCCTGGGACTTAGGTTGCCTAAGAATTAGGTTGCCTGGGAACTAGGTGTGCGGCGGCACGCGCGCCTTGTGTGGTCCATTGTGGCCCACTGCCGCTGCAATTCGTGGTATTTTGAGGGAGGTGTCTAGCGCTGCGCGCCAGTCTGCCCCGACTGCATAATACGTTCAACCGGCTTCATGGCGTCCTTGGCGATGCCTGCGTACATGGTGCCGATTTTGTTCATTTCCTGGACATACTGCTCGTAGGCCCGGCGTGCGTAGCTCGACTGGATTTCAATGGCCTGATCCAGGCTTTTCACCGCCATAAGCTTTTGAAATGTTGCAGCACCATCTTCGAATGAGCGCTTGGAATAGTCGCCCATCTCGGAGGTTATTGTCTGCCAGTTCCGGCTCCACGCGCCCCACGCATTGAGGGCCGTATCGACGTTCGATTGTCCCAACTTCTGCATGTCGCCAAATCCATTGATCATGACAGTTACCCCTTTTTTCACAGGTTACTAGGACGCCCACCTTCTAACCAGACCTCAGCATTGCGCTTCTTAACCATATTATCAACACCCCATATGCGGTGCGAAACTCACTTGCCGGTTGAAAACTTAAGCCCTTCGTTAACCATGCCGCTTAACCGTAAGTCAGCCCCTTTCAGTTAACGTCGCAGCCGATAGGACCCTGGCCGGCTCGCGATTGCGTGCCCAAAAGGTGCCCTAAATCAATGGTTACTACCCAAAACGGGTAGGGGCCGGCATCGCGGGCGGTAGATGGCAACCGCGAGCCAAAAAAGAAGGCATGCCTCAAGTTTGGTCAGATGGCCGGACATGGGGTGATAGAGGGAAGCGGCGATTTTGTTGCGGCGTTCGGCTGTATTCGTGAGCATTTTGACGTGCTTAGCTGCTGTGTCCGGAAGTTCCGGGCCGGCTGAAGCACGCGGGCCCCGTCACGCCGCGATGATTATCGACGCGAACACCGGCGCCGTACTCTTCAATGATGACGGCGACGAGCGCCGCCACCCTGCGTCCCTCACTAAGATGATGACGCTTTATCTAACATTCGAAACCATTGAATCCGGCCGCTTGTCGTTTACAAGTCCGGTCACCGTCAGCTCCGTAGCCGCCTCCGCCCCGCCATCCAATCTGGACCTCGAAGTTGGCGACGAAATCAACGTGGGCGACGCGATCCGCGCACTTATTACCAAATCCGCCAACGATGTCGCTGTTGCGCTTGCCGAGAAAATCGGCGGCTCGCAGGCAAACTTCGTGCGCCTGATGAATGCCAAAGCCAAGGCGCTTGGTATGTCGAAAACGAATTTCGAGAACGCGTCCGGTCTTCCCGATCCCGATCAAGTGACGACGGCGCGCGACATGATCACGCTCGGGCTGCACTTGCAGGATGATTTCCCGCAGCACTATCCGCTCTTTGCCATGCGGACGTTCCGCTACAAGGGCGCGTCGCTCCGCAATCATAACACCTTGATGAACCACTTTGCCGGTATCGACGGCATCAAGACCGGATACACGCGCGCATCGGGCTTCAATCTTGTTTCGTCCGTGCGCCGTGGCGGCCGCCATCTCGTTGGCGCCGTGTTCGGGGGATCGAGTGCCGCCAGTCGCAACAGTGAAATGCGCACGCTTTTGACGCGCGCAATGGCGCGTGCTTCAACCGTCAAAACGCGCAAGTCCGCGCCCATGCTGATTTCCAAACTCAAGTCTGAACCAAAGATTGCCGTGCGCCCCGCTCCCAAACCAAAGGCGGCACCGGTGACTGAACCGCCTGTTCAAATCGCTGCAGCGCCTCAGCCCAAGCCGAAAGCAAAGCCCGTCGCCGCCGCCGCTCCGGTGCCTTTCCCAGCTCCCGACCCCGTCGCCGAAGCAACGCCGGAAGAACAGCCCGCGCCCGAACCGGCAGTGGACATCGCCGCTGCACCTGAAACAATGCCCGCAATTCCCGTCGCCGAAACCGCCGCGCCTGCCCCCCTCGAAGTCGCGCGCGTGCGCCGCGTCATGGTCGAGCCGAGGCAAAAGCCGAAGCGTCCCGCACCAAATCCCGACGAGACGACCGATATGGCGCCGGATGAGCTCGCTATGCTCGTCAGCGAAACAATCGTCGCGAAGAACATGCCCGCCGCTCGGCCTGAAAACGATGGTGCACAGATGACAATGCTTGGTGCCGGTGATGTGACGCCGCCCGAACCAGCCGCTGCACCGGTGGTTGAACCGGCGGCGGCAACTGTGGTAGCGCCCCCCGCACCTGTTGCGCGGCCTGCGATGTCGACGTCCGCCGGGGCACCCGCAAAACTTATCACCGCCAGTTTGACAAAGCCTGCGGCTGCAGCGCGCCCTGTTGCGCCCAAGGTTCCCGTGGCCCCGGTCCAGCGCGGCAATCAACCGTCGAGCCTTGAAGCTCAAGCCTCGGCTCTGCGATTCGCACCGGAACAAAAAGTTGCAGCCTTGCAGCCATCTGCGGCCGGTGCCGCACCAACAAGCGCAGGCCGGTTCGAAATCCAGATCGGCGCCTACGGCAGCGTTGACGAGGCGCAGCGCAGTCTCAACGCCGTGCAAGCCAAGACCGGGGAATTGCTGACGCGCTATCCTTCCGTCACGCATCCTGTCGCAAAGGCCGGACGGCAAGTTTTTCGCGCACGCTTCCGCGGCTTCGACGCCAATAGCGCGGCTGCGACGTGCCAGAAATTACGTGCGCAATCGTTTGATTGCTTCGTGATGTCAGCCGAGTAAGTCTGGCGCTTGTAAGACTGGCTCTTGTAAGACTGGCTCCTATAAGTCTGGCTCCTCGCCGCCACACATCACTTCTGAATTATTTTCTGCGCCATGGAGACAACGTCGTCCGCCGCGAAGGGTTCGGGCACGAGCACGCCGCGCTGGCACGCCGGGCGCGCCGCCATCGTTGCCATCCAGCGCTTCAAGTCCGGCAGATCGTCGACGTCGACGCCCGCCCACCAGTGAATACGCACCCAAGACCAATGCGCGATGTCGGCAATCGAGTAGTCGTCCGTCAGCCACTCACGGTCCTTTAGACGGTTATCGAGCACGCAATAGATGCGCTTCGTCTCGTTTTGATACCGGGCGATGACGGTGGGGATTTTTTCGGGAAAATAGCGGAAAAAGACGTTGGCTTGTCCCTGCATGGGACCGGTGCCGCCCATTTGAAACATCAGCCACTGGATGACCTCGGAACGCTTTTTCGGGTCCCTCGGCATAAGCTGGCCAGTCTTTTCGGCCAAGTACATGAGAATGGCGCCGCTCTCGAACACGGCAAAGTCGCCGTTGGCCCGATCGACAATCGTGGGCGTGCGGCCGTTGGGATTGATCTGGAGGTATTCGGGCTTTTTTTGCTCGCCCGCGCCCAAATCCACTTTTTTGACCGTGTAGGGCAAGCCCATCTCTTCGAGAGCTATCGACACTTTCCACGTGTTTGGAGTCGCGGCGGCATAGAGATCGATCATGTGAGTAACCTTTATGAGCGGGAAGCTCGCTCAGAATTCTGCCAAACCTAGCATGATTAACGCGCGTGACCAGAAGTCCCGCATCCGCGTTTACGAATTTCATCCTTTAGACCCGCTCGCCCGAAACGTTAATTGGTATGCTGATTGCAACGGGGTTGGGAACGAAAACCACCTTGAGAGGCACGACTATGTTCAACAAGAAACCCGACGGCGCACCCTACCTCATCGGCGACAACGATAAAACGGTTGGCACGACCGCCGCACTCACTCCCTCGGCCTACGCAAATACGGCTGAGGCCAATTATTCGATCATCAACGAATGGCTGACCATGAAGGGCGACCTCGAAAGCGAGGCTGACATCTTGATCCGCGGCAAAGTCATCGGCAATATCAAATGCAAAATGCTCATCATCGACGCCGGAGCCTTCGTCGAAGGCGGCATCGAAGCAGATGAAGTCGTGGTGCGCGGCTCAACCAAGGGCATCATGATCGCCAAAAAGGTCCGCCTTGAGAAGAGCGCCGACGTCGACAGCGAAATCCAGCATCAGAGCTTCTCGGCCGAAGAGGGCGCAAAGATCAAGGGCGCGCTGCGCTATACAGACGATATGTCGAAACGGTCGGTCGTCAGCAATGACAACAGCCTGAAGAAGAGCGTAGAAAATGGCGTCGCGGCGCACTAAGCGTCCACCCCCACGAATTCAATTCCGGCCGCCGCAGGTATCAACTTGCGGCGGCCGGTCTATTTCGCCAGCAGCTGCGTGTCAGTTCTGTCCTGAAAGCAGCGTGTAGTTGCCGCCTGTTGCGGTGATATCTGTCGAACGCATACGCTCGGTCGCAAAGCGAGTGAGGTAATTCGGGCCGCCGGCTTTGGGGCCTGTTCCCGATAATCCTTCGCCGCCGAAGGGTTGCACGCCGACGACTGCTCCAACTTGATTGCGATTAACATAAAGATTGCCAACGCGCGCATGCCCGGCGACATAGTCTGCGGTACTCTCGATGCGTGAATGCAAGCCAAGCGTCAGTCCGTATCCAGTTGCATTCAGCGCGGCGACGACCTGATCGAGATGCCCGCGATCATAGCGGATCACATGTAAAATCGGTCCGAACACTTCCTTCTCGAGACGCGAGAGGCGATCAATTTCGTAGAGTGCGGGCGACACATAGGTTCCGGCGCGGCAACTTTCCGGCACCGGCAGATCGATGATCGTGCGACCTTCGCGTTCCATGCGGACTTTATGGCCTTCGAGCACGTCTTGTGAGGCTTCATCTATGACAGGGCCAATGTCGGTCGCAAAGTCGAGCGGATCGCCGATATCAAGCGCTTCGATGGCCCCGGTGAGCATGGCTTTGACGCGCGGCACGGCGTCATCCTGCAAGAACAGAACGCGCGCGGCGGAACATCGCTGCCCAGCGCTGTCATAGGCCGAGCGCACCGCGTCGCGCACCACTTGTTCCGGCAACGCACTTGAATCCGCAATCATGGCATTGAGACCGCCAGTCTCGGCAATGAAGGGCACGATGGCACCACGCCGGTCGGCCAGCGCGCGCTGGATGAGCCAGGCCGTCTCGCTCGATCCTGTGAAAGCGACGCCGCAAATACGGTTGTCGCGCACGAGTGCGTCGCCGAGCTTTCCGGCACCAGTCACGAGGTGCAGCACGTCCTTGGGGATACCCGCTTCGTGGAGAAGTTTGACGGCGAGGAAGGCCGTTATCGGCGTCTGTTCGGCGGGCTTGGCTAGAACCGGATTTCCGGCGGCAAGGGCCGCCGCCACTTGGCCGGTAAAGATCGCAAGCGGGAAATTCCACGGACTGATGCAAGCAAAGGGACCGCGCGCGCGCAGCGTCAGGATATTCTCTTCCCCCGTCGGCCCATTGAGCGTGACGGATTCCGCGAAGAGCCGGCGTGCTTCGGCGGCGTAGTAACGTAAATAGTCGACAGCTTCGCGCAACTCCGCTTGCGCGGCCTCTAGCGTTTTTCCGGCTTCACGCACAAGAGACGCCATGAGGACGGCGCGGTCGCGCTCAAAGAGGTCGGCCGCGAGTTCAAGAATGCGTGCCCGCTGGCCTGCGTCCGTGACGTCCCAGCGGTGCGCGGCGCTCGCGGCCGAGGCAATCGCCTCTTCAAGCTGCACGGGCGTTGCGAGGCGCACGGTACCAATGCGCTCGCGCCGGTCATGAGGCGACACTGTGAGTGAAGCAGCGTCTCCACCCATTGTCGCCGTGCCGTTGACGATAGGCCCGGCGGCAAACGGCGCTTTCAGAACTTTTGCAATGTCATTGAGCAGCGCGGTGCGTGTCCCGGTTTCCGTCAAAGCCAACCCGGCACTTGCTTTGCGCGAAGGTAGATAAATCTCGCGCGGCCGCGTCATCAAAGGCTTACGATCGCCTGCAACGCGTTCGCGCTCTGCGATCTCGGCCGGATCGGCGATGATGTCGCCGACGGAGGTTTCTTCGTCCGCCAAGCGATTGATAAAGGACGTATTGGCCCCGTTCTCGAGCAGGCGGCGCACCAGATAACCGAGCAAATCTTCGTGCCCGCCAACAGGCGCATAGATCCGGACCGGCCGCGCAGACTTTTCGTCTGCTAGAACTTCTTCGTAGAGCGCTTCTCCCATGCCGTGCAGGCGCTGATATTCATATGGCACGGCACTTCCCGCGACGCGCGCAGAAGCGATGGCGTGGGCGTTATGCGTCGCAAACTGCGGAAAAAATGAAACAGGGTCTGTAATCAGAAAGCGCATTGCGGCGAGATAAGAGACGTCGGTGTGAAGTTTGCGCGAAAAGACTGGGTAGTCGGAAAGCCCGCGCTCCTGAGCCCATTTGATTTCACTGTCCCAGTACGCGCCTTTGACGAGGCGGATGGGAATGCGCTTGCTCGATTGCTCGGCAAGACGGCGCACCCAGCGCAGCAAAGGTATCGCGCGCTTCCCGTAAGCCTGCACGGCCAGACCCAGCCCATGCCAGCCGTCGAGCGCGGGATTGAGTAGCGTTTCGCCAAACAGCTGTGCTGTCAGATCGAGCCGGTCTTGCTCCTCGGCATCAATGGTGAGGCCAAGACCCTTGGCGCGCGCCGCGCGCGCGAGTGTCAACAGCTTCGGGCTTAACTCGGACGCAAGCCGCTTTTCCCGGCCCGGCTCAAAGCGCGGATGCAGTGCCGAGAGTTTGACCGAGATCGAAGGCCGGGCGAAAATCGCTTCGAAGTTCGCGTCCTTGAAAGACCCAGCGGCTGTTCCAACAGCTTCAATGGCATCCATATAGCGCTGGTAATAGCGCTCGGCATCGCGCTCGGAACGCGCGGCTTCGCCCAGCATGTCGTAGGAAAACCGGTAGCCTTTGGCTTCCATCGATTTGGCGCGAAGCAACGCGCCTTGGATGGTCGTGCCAAGCACAAACTGATCACCCAGAAGTTTGACGGCATGACGCACCGCTTGGCGGATGACGGGTTCGCCCGAACGCGCGACAAGCCGCTTCATGGATTGAAGCGGATTGCTTCCCTTGGCGTCGCGCAGCTTAACAATGCGCCCGGTGAGCATCAGTCCCCAAGTCGAAGCATTGACGAACAGACTTTCGGAGGCGCCGAGATGTTTCTCCCACGCGCCGCCCGAAATCTGGTCGGCGATGAAGTCGTCCGCCGTCTCACTGTCGGGAATGCGCAGCAGCGCTTCCGCCAGGCACATGAGAATGACGCCTTCGTCGGAAGCCAGGCCATACTCGTGCATGAAAGCATCGATGCCCGCGTGCTTACCCTTGTTGGTGCGGGCGGCATGCACGAGGCGGCGCGCGTACTCGCTTGCACGGCGGCGCTCGTCTTCGGTAAAAACGGCGCGCTCGATCAACCCGCCGGCGAGGCGGTGCTCGTCCATCAAATAATGGGCGGCGACTTCGTCGCGCGCGGGTAACGCCGGGGCCGCCATGGTCGCGTCGCGCTTCAAGGCCGAAGCCATGCAGTCTCCTTCTTGGACCAAACTCAAGTGGGCAATGGAGAACGCACACGATTTGTATATGTGGCAGAGACTAGCAGATTACCATATCGAATGGGGGCCCTTGACGGAGCGCCTAGAAGCCGCGCACGACTACCGGCAACACGGCAACCCAGAAGGCACAAACGTGGGCGACAAAATCAAAATCATCCGGTCGGTCGGCGACCTGCGCAAACAGACCGCCAAGTGGCGCGATTTGGGCAAATCGATTGCCTTAGTGCCTACCATGGGCGCGTTGCATGAGGGACACTTGTCGCTCGTCAAGCTCGCCGCAAAGAAGGCCGACAAGGTTGTGGTCTCCATTTTCGTCAACCCAACGCAGTTTGGACCGAATGAAGATCTTGCACGATACCCGCGCGACGAAGCCGGCGACTTAAAAAAACTCGGCACCTCTGGTTGCGATCTTGTCTGGGCTCCAAGCGCCGCGGAAATGTATCCGGGCGGTTTTTCGACGCGCGTTCAGCCCGGCAGCACGGCCGAGGGTCTCGAAGGCGCGTTTCGCCCGCATCACTTCGGCGGCGTCGCAACCGTGTGCTGCAAGTTGTTCAACCAAGTGACGCCCGACGTCGCAATCTTCGGACAGAAGGACTATCAACAGTTGTGCGTCCTTCTCCAGATGGTGCGCGATCTCAACTTGCCGTTGAAGATAGCCGGGGCACCAACCCGGCGCGAAAAGGACGGACTCGCCATGTCGTCGCGCAATGCCTATTTGACGCCAGAGGAACGCGAGATTGCCCCAAGGCTTTACGCGGCACTTTCAGAACTCGCCGAGCGCATCGCAGACGGGGCGGATATCGTGAGCTCTGTTGCCAACGCTAAACTCAAAATCAAGGCGGCTGGGTTTCAAAAGATCGATTACATCGAAGTTCGCGATGCCGAATCGCTCGCCCCTGTCGAGGAAAAGCCGGACCAGCCACTGCGCATTCTTGCAGCGGTGTGGCTTGGCAAGACCCGGCTGATTGATAATGTTGGGGTTACGGCAGAATAGCCGCACCAAGTGCCAGATGTCCCAACGCCAGACAAGGGCCGTGAAACCCCTATCTCCGCATCGCTTCTTCTTCCATGGGGCTGCGTGGAAAAACGCCAAGATTGATCAAGATGCCTTGCCCGACACCATCGACTTTGACTGGTTTTCCGGTTTCGGCCGCAGGCGTAAAGAGCGCCGGGATTTTCGCATTGGAAGAAGGGGCGGGCGTAACGGCGGCTTGCACAGCGATTTTAGGCGCAGGCGGTACTTTTGCAGCAACCGGCCGGCGCGGTAACCTTCTCAGCTTAACTTGAACCTTCTTGAAACCGCGGCCTGAGACGCCAGTCTTCCTGAGCTCATGCTTGCGAACAATCGCCCCCGTTGCAATGTTTCCTTTGCGGCTTGGCGGTTTTGCCGAGCGACCGGCGCCGTCTGCTGCGCCATCGGGCACGACAGCGACCAGCGGCAATCGCTTGATCTGGAGTTCCATGCCACCTGCCGCCATGCCGCTTGCGTCAAAAATCTCGATGCCGGCTCTTACGTCAGGCCCGGCGTCGCCTGGCAACGTCAGCGTCAAATCCTTGAGATCGGCTTGTGCCAGAGCCCATTCGGTTGGCGACACACGCATGCCTGCCGAAAGCGAACTCTCCGCAGGGAGATCCCGGATCACAACAAGGCCGAGTGCGTCAAAGGCTCCGGTTCGAGAGTTGGCCGCCGGGAAAGGCCTTTCAGCGTCATCGCTCATTGTCGCAATCCCGGCCGGCGACTGAGTGTCTCCAGCTCCGTCCCGAGACGTCCCATTTGGTGCCGGGGACGCACTCAAAAACCTGAGACGGGGGGCGAAATCGAAACGTTCGTCGAATTGGCTCGAGGCCTCGGGCGCGGCAAACCTTTGGGCAATGTCGTCGGCGGCCAAATTCCGGTTGCCGTTCGCGGGCGCAAACTCGGCAAGCTTAATCGATGCGCCAGCGCCAGCAGGAGCCCGAGGAGTATCGAAACGTCAAAAAGCAGTGATGTTTGACGAATGGCAAGCCGCACATCGTCAATAAGCGCGGCAATGGCGCTCGTTATTGGCCGGCGGCAGCGGGCCAGGGCGGCACTCACCATTTTTAGTTCGCTGAGCCGGTCGCGGCTCACGCAATACGTTGCCCAAACTCGGATCCCGGAAACCAAGGCGCGGGGTTCAAACATGTTATTCACTCCAGCGACATGACAACATTTGTTGCTGCCCGGAAAAGGACCAAGCCTCTTCCAGGTCGCATCGACTTTTCTCTTGTCCGCTCTGGCGTTCGCAGGTCAGAAAATCTTGTTAACCCGCAGCAAAATCCTCAATTCGAACGCTCAATTCCGATACTAAAATGTAATCGGCAATTAACCCAGATCGCCTGATAAATCTTGGTTGAGGTTTGATAAATCGAATGCGCTAAATTGGAGGGGATTCAATTTGAGTGCCCACATGTCAATCCGGGTGCGCTGGATATGAATTCGCCGGCCGGCGGCGCGAATTCTTGGTGCAGGAAGGGAGTACCTATTGATAATATTGCGGTTTAACAAAAACATAGAACAAACTCTTGGCGTTGCCGTGCGGCCACAAGCCCCCTTGAGGCGTAGTCGCGCGCTGCCCGAACGCGCTATAAGACCTCAATCAAATTCGCCTGTGCGGCCGAAAGCGGCCTCGTTGTGCGTGCCGCTATTTGCTAGTCGAGCCTCAAAGCTCGACCCTGCTTGGCCGCCGCACCTCAACCGGATTTTGCCCGCATGGCCAAACCTCTGAGCGACCTATTCTCTGACCTTGAGAGCGAGATGACCGATAAATCGTCGCGTACGAAACGATCTGCTGAATCTGCCGGCTACTCCGAAGACCACATCGAAGTTCTGGAAGGTCTGGAGCCCGTGCGCCGCCGCCCCGGCATGTACATCGGCGGCACGGACGAAAAAGCCATGCACCACCTCTTCGCCGAGGTAATCGACAACTCCATGGACGAAGCCGTTGCCGGGCACGCCTCATGGATCGAGGTCGAGTTATCAACGGATGGATTTCTCTCGGTGACCGATAACGGGCGCGGTATTCCCGTTGGGCCGCACCCGAAATTCAAAACCAAAAGCGCGCTCGAAGTCGTCATGACTATCCTGCACGCGGGAGGCAAGTTCGATAGCAAAGCCTACAACACCTCCGGCGGCTTACACGGCGTCGGCGTATCGGTCGTCAATGCGCTGTCTGAAACACTCGAAGTGCAGGTGGCGCGCGACCAACAGCTCTACCGTATGGTGTTCTCGCGCGGCGAACCGCAGACCAAGCTGGAAAAGCTTGGGAGCATCATGAACCGGCGCGGCACCAAAGTGCGCTTCAAGCCGGACGAGAAAATTTTCGGCAAGGGTTGCGCCTTCAAGCCCGCGCGGCTGCTCAAGATGGCGCGCTCGAAAGCCTACCTCTTCGGCGGCGTTGAAATCCGCTGGAAATGCGACCCCGCGCTCATCAAGGACGACACGCCAGCCGAAGCCGTATTCCATTTCCCCGGCGGCCTTAGCGATTATCTCAACGAAGCCATCGAAGGCCAGACCAAAGTCACCAAGGAAATTTTCGCAGGCCGTGTCGAGAAAGAGAAAGGCCACGGTTCGGTTGAATGGGCGTGCGCCTGGATCGCGGATGAAGACGGTTTTTCGACCTCGTATTGCAACACCATTCCAACAGCTGACGGCGGCACGCACGAAAACGGCTTGCGCCAAGCGCTGTACAAGGGTCTTCGCGCTTACGGCGAACTGACAAACAATAAAAAGGCCGTGCAAATTACGTCGGAAGACGTCATGGGTACGGCGGCTTCCATGCTCTCTGTTTTTATTCGCGAACCTGAATTCCAGGGACAAACGAAAGACAGGTTAGCTACCGTTGAAGCGACAAAAATCGTCGAGACCGCCGTACGCGACGCGTTCGATCATTGGCTGGCGGACAGCCCACAGCAAGCGACGCGGCTGCTTGAATGGTGCGTCGATCAATCGGAAGAGCGATTGAAGCGGCGGCGCGAAAAGGAAGTCGGACGCCAATCCGCAACGCGCAAATTACGCCTTCCCGGCAAACTCGCGGACTGTTCAATCCAATCGGCGGCAGGCACGGAAATCTTCATCGTTGAAGGCGACTCGGCCGGCGGTTCGGCGAAAAGCGCACGCGATCGCGAGACGCAAGCCATCTATCCCTTGCGCGGCAAGATCTTGAACGTTGCCAACGCGACGAGCGCCAAGCTCAGCCAAAACGAAGCGCTCTCGAATCTGATGCTGGCCCTCGGCGTCGGCACGGGCTCGAAATACCGCGACGAAGACCTGCGCTATGAACGCGTGATCCTGATGACCGACGCCGACGTCGATGGCGCGCACATTGCAGCGCTGCTCATCACGTTCTTTTATCAGGAGATGCCGGAACTCATTGAACAGGGACACCTGTTCCTTGCTGTGCCGCCGCTCTACAGGCTCACTCATGGCGCCAAATCTTTCTATGCGCGCGACGAGAAACACCGCGACGAACTGATCAAAAAAGAGTTCGCGGCGAATGCCAAGGTTGAGGTCAATCGCTTCAAGGGCCTTGGCGAGATGAACGCGCCGCAGCTCAAAGAAACGACCATGGACCCGAAGAAGCGGCTGCTTCTGCGCGTCGACGTTGGCGAAGGCGACAGGAGCACGCTCGCCGAAACCGTCAACGCGCTCATGGGCTCTAAACCCGAAGCCCGCTTCCGCTTCATCCAAGACCGCGCCGCGTTTGCCAAGGATTTGGATATTTAGAGAGCCTGGCCGCCCCACAAGCACGGCGCTGTTGTCGTGGCCAAGCGTTCGCCAAAATTCGCTTCATTGACCCAGCAGCACATCAGTTTTTCCGGTTTTGGCGCTACCAGCCGCTTGGCAAGTACGTTCATTCAGCTTCACACTCTAATGCTGTCTCGCACTTTTCATGGGGTGCTCATACTATTGCGGCCGCAGCCGCATGTGATTCGCGAGCTGGGGTAGACGATTGGTGGCCGGGATTTGCTTGCACACGCACCGCGTGGGGAGCGCAACTCCGGCTTCTGGGGAAGACAATCAGGGAGCTAACTCACATGAACTCGAAAGCACTCGGCGCCGAATTCATCGGCACGTTCTTATTGGTATCGGCCGTACTCGGCGCAGCCTTGTTCTCGTTTCCGAACGCCGGCATTCTAGGTGTCGCATTATCTATCGGCTTGACCGTCATGGCGACAGCCTACGCCATCGGCCACGTCTCGGGCGGACACTACAATCCGGCCGTCACGCTTGGCTTGGTCACGGCAGGCCGCTTCCCATCGTCGAGCGCACTTGGCTACATTCTGGCTCAATGTCTCGGTGGCATCGTGGCAGCATTTCTGTTCGCCACCATTGCGAGTGGTAAAGCAGGTTTTGCGACAGGTAACTTCGCGTCCAACATGTTTGGTGGAGACGGTTATTCGGCAACGAGCGTGTTCCTCATCGAAGCCCTGCTGACGGCGCTGCTTATGCTCATCATTATGGGCGTGACGCGCAAGAACGGGCCTTCGACCATGGCACCGCTCGCTATCGGCGCAACGCTGACAGCGATCCATTTGATGGCCATTCCCGTCTCCAACGCGTCTGTCAATCCGGCGCGCAGCCTTGCGACCGCGCTTGTGGCCGGTGGCGTGCCACTGCAGCAAGTCTGGCTGTTCATTGCCGCACCCATCGTTGGCGCAGTAGCGGGCGGCCTGCTTGGCCGCTGGCTCATTGAGGAATGATCGATCCGGACGCAACATCACGCTTTTTTGAGGGGCGGCCCGTCGGGCCGTCCCTTTCTCTTTGGCGGGTCCGTTCTAAGTGGCCCAATCGCCGCAGGCCGCATAAAGGGCCGGGGGCAAAGCATGGTTTTCCTTGCGTCCTAACCCCAGGCATGCGAGCACCGGGGCGTGCCGGAGCGCAGGGGATCAATTCAGTTTTTTAAGTGTTTTTCGATCCATCTCCCCTATTTCGCTTAGGTCCTTTTCGGCACAGTGTCCCCCTGCGCTCTCGTTCTATGCCGCTTGGTGCCGAGGCGCCGGGCAAGGGAGAGTATGCAGATGGAGACGTATTCTTTTGGAAACCAAGACGTTCGCTGACTTGGGTCTTTCGCCCAAGGTTCAGGCTGCTATCACAGCCGCTGGATACACGATCCCTACGCCCATTCAGGCCGCTGCAATCCCTGTCGCTGTTACCGGCCGGGACGTTCTCGGCATCGCGCAAACCGGCACTGGTAAGACGGCGTCGTTTGTTCTGCCGATGATATCGCGTCTGGAATCGGGCAGGGCCCGGGCGCGCATGCCGCGCTCGCTCATTATGGCGCCGACCCGGGAGCTTGCCACGCAGGTGGCACAGAGCTTCGAGAAATACGGAGTTAATCACAAGCTCGACGTGGCGCTGCTTATCGGCGGCACGGACATGGACAAGCAAATTCAAAAACTGGATCGCGGCGTCGACGTTTTGGTCGCGACCCCCGGCCGCCTGCTCGACCATTTCGGGCGCGGCCGCATCATGCTGATGGGCGTCGAGATCCTCGTCATCGACGAAGCCGACCGCATGCTCGACATGGGCTTCATTCCCGACATCGAAAAGATCTGCAAGCTGCTGCCGGCCAAGCGTCAGACGCTGTTCTTCTCTGCAACCATGCCGCCAGAGATCACGCGGCTCGTCAGCCAGTTCTTGCGCGATCCATTGCGCGTCGAAGTCGCCAAGCCCGCGACGACGGCCAAGACCATTACGCAACGGTTCCGGTATTGCCCTGATGGCGAAGATTACGCCAAGCGCGAAGTGCTGCGCGAGTTGATCAAAACAGGCAATGTCAAGAACGCCATTATTTTCTGCAACAGAAAGCGCGACGTCGCCGTCCTGCACAAATCCCTCGCCAAGCACGGCTTCAATGCCGGCGCCTTGCACGGCGACATGGAGCAGTCGGCACGCACGCAGACGCTCGACAAATTCCGTGCCGGCGAGATTATGTTGCTGGCAGCGTCAGACGTGGCCGCGCGCGGCCTTGATATTCCCGACGTCAGCCACGTGTTCAACTTCGATCTACCTTGGGCGCCCGACGACTATGTGCATCGCATCGGACGCACGGGACGCGCCGGCAAAGAAGGCTATGCGGCCTCCCTTGTCAGCGCCGATGATCTCAAATCCCTCAAAGACATCGAGAAGATGCTTGGCGAGCCGGTCGAATGGCTCGGCGACCCCCCGAGCGAGGAAGACTACGCCTCGGGCGGTAAGCGCCGCCGGGGCGGCCGGTTTGGCAAGAGCACGCCGGACGGCAGCGATAGCCGTAGCGGGGGACGTCCTCCCTCCGGCCGTGGCGGCTCGAGACCAGAAACACGCGCTGAACGCGCGCCTCAGGAAACGCGTGGACCACGTCCTGAACGGCCAGAACAGCGCGCACCGGCACCAGAACGTTCGCCGGAACGCGCCAAAGAGCGCATCTGGGCACAGCATCAGCCGCCCGGCGGCGACCAGCCACAGATTGACACCACACCGCCAGCGCCCAGCGCAGAGGCTCGAGTGGCAAGCCCACGGGCACATCGGGAACCGCGAGAGCAGAGGGAACCGCGAGAACAGCGCGAGCCGCGGGCAGAAAGAGAACAACGCGAACCGAGAGCACCCCGCGTGTCGAAAGAAACACTTCAACCAAATGATCCTCGCACCAGCGAAAGCCCGCGCAGCGAGCAGCGCCCACGCCGTCCAGAGCGCGAAAAGCGTCCTGACAGCTGGGCAGACGCAGCGGCGAAGCCCGAGAAGCGCGAACCGCGAAAAGATCAGCCGCGCGCGGCCGAGCCGAAGCCGCACCAGCAACAGCAGCCGGGCGGACGCGTTGGGTTTGCCGACAGTATGCCGGCCTTCATGCGCAAACCGCCGCGCCCATCAAAGACGCCGGGCGGCCGCTAACCGGCTGCTCAACGGCGCTTCGGTTTGACACCAGACTTTTCTGACGCCGGCACCTTCGGGGCCGGCGTTTTTCTTTGGGCAGCCTTTCGCTTTGTTCTCTTGGCCGCTTCGCACGCGCGACCTGAAGTGCGGCGCGAGCCCAATCGACTATCTCATCAGGCTCGTCATAAAGCCGCTCTGGTGCGCGCCAGTAGGACATGGAGACAGGGCCTGTCATGCCGTCATAAGTGAACGGCCTTGGCCCTCGGCTTATACCGGGCTTTGGTGGTGTCATCGGCTTTGAAATAGAAAACGTCATCATCAACCAGCGCGAACAGCAAGCCCATCGCAATAGACGCTCGCGCCGCCGAACATCTTTCTGACCGTAATATATCCGAGCGGGGCGCACAATTCGCACACAATTCTAAAAATCCCGCAGATACCGTCATTTGGATTTGCGTTGGAAGGTCGCCCGAATTTTATCCCTGACTTCACCACACGTGGCGGCCATCGCAATCGGGCACTCGACTGACACCGAAAAAAGCGTCTTGCCCTCGGCCAAATACAAAAGATGAGCCGAACGCTCCGGCCCTTTGACCGTGACGTCCAAGGCCGGAAGGCCATCGATCATCGTCTTTTAACTCGCGGCAATATCTTTGCCCATCGGCCCCTGCGTGAGTTTATCCAGCATGCCGTCGAGGACGATGACGTTGGATTTTTCCGTCCCAATCATTTTCGAGACCAAGACCTGGAACCCATCGGGGAGCTTGAACCCGACGTTGTTGGTGACGAGCAAGCCGATATTCGGATCTTCGACGCGGATCGTATAGTCGTTGAACGGACCGGGCAGTGACACCGTGAAATTCCCGAGCGTTGACTCGGCCACATACCAGCCCGTGCCATCATCTGTGCCAGCACCTGCCCTGTGCATTTCTAGTGGAGTAGACTGGTTCTCGGAATCTTCCGCATGCGCTGGCGCAAAACTCGCGGCCACAACCGCAGCCAAGGCAAGCGTGCAAATTGAAAAACATCGGAGCATCACAAACCCCAGATTGGAAATTTGGCCTAGTCGAGGATTTGTGCCGGCATAGCGGGTTGAAGCTCAACGCTCTCGCCGCAGCCGCACGCGCCCTTCTGGTTCGGGTTGTTGAACACGAACTGCGACGCCAGCTTGCCGGTCGTGAAGTCCATCTCGGTGCCGAGCAGGTACATGACGGCAGTCGGCTCGATGATGACGACGGCGCCCCGGTCTTCGATCACCTCGTCAAATTTGCCGATCTCGTCTGCCCAGCTCATGGTGTATTCCATGCCTGCGCATCCGCCCTTCTTGATGCCGATCTTCAAGCCTTTGACGCCGGGCTTCGCCGACATCAGCGCCGTGACGCGCGCGGCAGCGGCGTCTGTCAGGGTCATAACTTTGGGCATCATGCGAAGAGAGGGCATTGTGTTCGACCTATTCTGTTCATCCGCCCAGATATGTGGGCATTCGCAGGCAGTTTACGAGACCCAACCTTAGAACATGTTTACGGCCAGCTGAGCTTCGTCCGACATGCGGCTTTTGTCCCACGGCGGGTCAAACGTAAGCGTCACCTTGACGTTATTGACGCCCACCACCGTACCGACGGCCGCCTCGACCCAGCCCGGCATTTCGCCAGCCACCGGGCATCCCGGCGCCGTCAGGGTCATCTCGATATCAACATTGCGGTCGTCGTCGATGTCTACGCGGTAGATCAGCCCCAGCTCATAGATGTCGGAGGGAATTTCTGGGTCATAAACCGTCTTCAAGGCCGCGACGATATCAGCCGTGAGCCGGTCGATTTCTTCAGGCGGCAATGTGGTGGATGCGGACGCGGGTTTGACGTCGGCCTGAGCGGCCACCGGTGACTTTACCGGGTCCATTTCTCTCAGATCTTCTTCAGCCATCTTATCCATTGTGTCCGGTCCTTTACGCAAACAAGTCATGCGCTTTGGTCAGCGCCGTTGCCAAAGCATCGACCTCTGCGCGGGTATTATACATGGCAAATGAGGCGCGGCATGTGGCGGTGACGCCGAGGCGCTCCATTAGCGGTTGCGCGCAATGATGCCCGGCGCGGATTGCAACGCCCGAACGGTCGATAATGGTCGAGACGTCGTGCGGGTGCAGGCCATCGATCGTAAACGAGAAAATCGCGCCTTTGCCCGGTGCAGTGCCGTGCAGTTTCAGCCACGGCAAGGCGGACGAGCCGCTCATGCGCGTAACTTGCCAAGTCTGCTTCGTGCCGCGCAATCTTATCGCGCCCCACCTGCATCATATAATTGAGTGCCGCGCCAAGGCCGATGGCTTCGACGATGGCCGGCGTTCCGGCTTCGAATTTATGCGGCGCCTTGTTGTAGGTCACGCGATCCACAGCAACTGTCTCGATCATGTCGCCGCCGCCCTCGTAAGGGGGCAGCGCGTCGAGATGGTGTTTCTTGGCGTAGAGCACGCCGATCCCGGTCGGCCCATAGGTCTTGTGGCCGGTGAAGACATAGAAATCGGCGTCGAGATCGCGCACGTCAACCGGCATGTGGACCACAGCCTGACTGCCATCGACGAGCACCGGAACGCCCTTGGCATGCGCAATGCGAATGATGTCTTTGACCGGATTGACGGTGCCGAGCACGTTCGACATGTGCGTGATGGCAACGATCTTGGTCTTCTTCGTGATCATCCGGTCGAGTTCGCTAATTAGAAGCTCGCCGCGATCGCTCATCGGCAGCCACTTCAACACCGCGCCTTGACGCTCGCGCAAGAAATGCCAGGGCACGATGTTAGCGTGATGCTCCATGATCGAGAGCACGATTTCGTCGCCCTCGCCGATCTCCTTTTGACCGAGCACGTTTGCGACGAGATTAATGGCGCTGGTTGCGTTGCGCGTGAAGACGATCTCGTCAACGCTGCCGGCATTCAAGAAACCGGCGCACTGTCTCGCGTGCGGCTTCGAAGTTTTCCGTCGCCGCGTTGGAAAGGTGATGCAGGCCACGATGCACGTTGGCGTATTCAAAGCGGTAGGCATGATCCATGGCTTCGATGACGGAGCGCGGCTTTTGGGCTGAGGCTCCGCTATCGAGATAGACGAGCGGCTTCCCGTGCACTTCGCGATAGAGGATCGGAAAATCCGCACGAATGCGCTCGACGTCATAACCCGCGGCACCTGGTGCCGGTCCCGACTTTGCCATCGCTCTCGCTTCGCTGCCCATTGGGGCTCCTTCACTTAGTCTGCGATTCCGTGCACCTGCCGTTACGCACCAAGCCAAGTCCTGGCCATGGCCTGGAACGCCGAGCGCAGTTCCTCGTGTTCCACCTTATCGAAGGCTTCGCCGATGAACAACTCGATCAGTAGCGCACGAGCTTCATTTTCCGGTATCCCGCGCGACATGCAATAGAAGAGCAGATCTTCGTCCAATTCCGCCGAAGTCGTGCCGTGTCCGCACACCACATCGTCGGCGTAAATCTCGAGTTCTGGCTTGGAATCGAATTCGGCGTCCGGCGACAGCATGAGAGCCTGCGCCATTTGCTTGCCGTCGGTCTTTTGGGCGTTGGGACGAACGATGACCTTGCCCTGGAAAACACCGCGGGCATGTCCGTCGAGCACGCCCTTGAACAATTCCCGGCTTTCGCAATGAGGCACCGCGTGATCGACCACAAGAGTCGTATCGATATGTTCGCCGCCACGCGCGAGGAATGCGCCTGAAAGATCGAGCTTGCTGCCTTCGCCCTTATAGGTAGCGAAAATCTGGTTGCGCGCGAGGCCCTGGCCCGACGTGTACTGGAAGCCGCGATAGTCCGCATCACGCCCGAGCGTAATGTTCCAGTTCGAAAGATGCACCGCCTTGCCGTGATCGGCCGCGATCTTGAAGTGCGAGACAGTTGCGCCGTCGCCGACGCTCATCTCGGTCAAGGCGTTGACCTGGGCGTCGTCGGTTGAACCCGGTACCGCGACGTGCGCTTCAATGATGGTCGCGGTTGCGCCTTTGCCGATGGTGATGACGTTGCGCACGGTTGTGGCGAGCGCATCTTTGCCCGACCGCACGAAGACGATGAGCAGCGGCTTATCGAGGCGTGCGCCGGGGGCAACATCGACAACTGCGCCGTCGGTCACGAAAGCGGTGTTGAGGGTCATGGTTGTATCGCGTTCGCCGCCATCTATTGCAACGAGACCGCTGGCAATTTTCTCAGGCGCGGCCGCGAGTGCGCCAGCGAGTGGCTTCACCTCGATACCCGTCGCTCCTTGCAGATCGGAAAGCGCCGCGCAGCAATGGCCATTGACGAAGGCAATACGATGCACATCGACATCGGTCAAAGGCCCAAGCGCGACGATCAATTCGGCAACCGTCGTCTTGCCCGCCACATCGTTTTCAAGCGCCGGCCGGAACGCTTCTTTGAGGCTGTTGCGAAGGTCAGTGTATTTCCATTCTTCGACGCGGCGATGCGGCAGGCCTATGGCGTTAAAGCGGCCGATGGCGTCCGCACGCGCGGCCACGACCCCGGCATTGCCCGGAAGCAGCGAGGCGGACGCGGCGAACGCTTCCGTCAGCGCCTGCTCGGCTTTCGTTTTCATGATCGCTACGTTCATATTACGCTGCCTTGCCGCTATAATCTGCGTAACCCGACGTCTCAAGTTCGAGCGCCAATTCCTTGCCGCCGGTCTTCTGGATCTTGCCGTCTGCCAGCACGTGCACCTTATCCGGCACGATGTAATTCAACAGGCGCTGATAGTGGGTGATGACGAGGAACGCGCGGTTCTTATCGCGCAGCGCGTTAACGCCTTCGGAAACAACACGGAGAGCGTCGATGTCGAGGCCGCTATCGGTTTCGTCGAGCACGCACAGCGACGGCTCAAGCAGCGCCATCTGCAGAATTTCCGAGCGCTTCTTTTCGCCGCCCGAAAAGCCGACGTTGACGGGGCGCTTCAACATCTCGACGTCGATATTGAGCTTGGCGCCCTTTGCTTTGATGAGCTTCATGAAGGCGGCAACGTTGACCTCCGCCTCGCCGCGCCGCTTTTTGACGGCGTTAAGCGCTGTGCGCAGGAACGTCAGCCCCGCGACGCCCGGAATTTCCATCGGATACTGGAAGGCGAGGAACACGCCCTTGGCGGCGCGCTCGTCGGGCGCCATCTCCAAGATGCTTTCGCCGTTCCACAGGATATCGCCCTCGGTCACTTCATAACCGGCGCGGCCGGCGATGACGTAGGAAAGCGTCGATTTGCCAGACCCGTTCGGGCCCATAATGGCGTGCACTTCGCCCTTCGGCACCTTGAGGGAGAGGCCCTTGAGGATCACCTTGTCCTCATCCGCGAGCTTCACGTGCAGGTTCTTGATTTCAAGCATTTAAGTGTCACTCCGGTTATTCACTTGTAGGTTGGGTTAGCGCGGCCCGGTTCTTTCAAACCTTGGGATCACATCTTCGATCCGCGCGTAACCCAACAGCTTGGGTTCAACATTCTCTGGTCTTGATTGTTGGGTTACGGCGGCAAGTGCAGCGCCGCCTAACCCAACCTACGATTCTCGCTCTTAGAACTAGCCGACAGACCCTTCCAAACTGATCCCAATCAACTTCTGCGTTTCGTTCGCTGTCATCCCGGCCGGAGAATTCGCGCATGCGCGATTTCGAAGAGCCGGGACCCAGCCCTTACATCGCAGCGCCTGGGTCCCGGGCCTCGCAAGTGGGCTCACCCGGGATGACAGCTCAGAGTTGGCGCGCACTGCCATCACCCCACACTTCCTTCCAAACTAATACCTATCAACTTCTGCGTCTCCGCCATGAATTCCATCGGCAGGTGCTGCAGCACGTCGCGCACGAAACCGTTGACGACAAGCGCGATGGCTTCTTCCTTCGAGAGGCCCCGCTGCTGGCAATAAAACAGCGTGTCATCAGAAATTTTCGAGGTCGTCGCTTCATGCTCGAAATGCGCAGTCGAGTTCTTGGCTTCAAGATAAGGCACGGTGTGCGCCCCGCACTTGTCGCCAATCAGCAAACTATCGCAGTTCGTGAAATTCCTGACGCCCGTTGCCTTCCTATGCGCCGAAACGAGCCCGCGATAGGTGTTCTGCGAATGCCCGGCGGCAATACCCTTGGAGATGATGCGGCTTGAGGAATTCTTCCCCAAGTGGATCATCTTGGTGCCGCTATCGACCTGCTGATAGCCGTTTGAGACGGCGATTGAATAGAACTCGCCGCGTGAATAATCGCCGCGCAGGATGCAGCTCGGATACTTCCAAGTGATTGCGGAACCCGTCTCAACCTGGGTCCAGGAAATCTTCGAGTGATGGCCACGGCAATCGCCGCGCTTGGTCACGAAGTTGTAAATCCCGCCCTTGCCGTTCTTGTCGCCCGGATACCAGTTCTGCACGGTCGAGTATTTGATCTCGGCTTCGTCCAGCGCCACGAGTTCGACGACGGCGGCATGCAACTGATTTTCGTCGCGCGTGGGCGCGGTGCAGCCTTCGAGATACGACACATAAGAGCCGCGCTCGGCGATGATGAGTGTGCGTTCGAACTGGCCGGTTTCCTTTTCATTGATGCGGAAATAGGTCGACAGCTCCATCGGGCATCGAACACCCTCGGGGATGTAGACGAACGAGCCATCGGAAAACACGGCCGAGTTCAATGCCGCGTAGTAGTTGTCGGACTGCGGCACGACGTGACCCTAAATACTTCTTCACAAGCTCAGGATGCTCGCGCACGGCCTCCGAGAACGAGCAGAAGATCACGCCGGCTTTCTTGAGTTCTTCCTTGAAGGTCGTGACCACCGAGACGCTATCGATGACGGCGTCAACCGCCACGCGCGAACCCTGTACGCCAGCCAAAATGGCCTGCTCCTTCAGCGGCACGCCGAGCTTTGCGTACATTTTCAACAATTCAGGATCTACGTCTGCGAGGCTCTTAGGTCCTTCCGTCGATTTCGGTGCCGAATAGTAATAGAGATCCTGGAAATCGATCTTGGGATAATGAACCTTGGCCCACGTGGGCTCCGCCATCGCCTTCCAGCGCGTAAAGGCTTCGAGACGCCATTCAAGAAGCCACGACGGTTCGTTCTTCCTGGCCGAAATATAGCGCACGGTCGACTTCGTCCAGTCCCTTCGGCGCTTTCACGCTTTCGATCTTGGTTTCAAATCCGTACTTGTACTGGTCGACGTCGATCGTCTTGACCTGATCGATCGTCTCCTTGACTGCGGCCATTGTCTTATCAACTCCTGGTTGGGCTTTCGCGGCCCTATTTTGTTTACGCTGCGAGCGCCGATTGGCTCACAATTGTCTTCCACGCGGTAATAAATGCCGCGATGTCGTGTTCGCTTGTCTCCGGCCCGAGGCTGACGCGGATTGCAGCGCCAGCAATCGCGGCGTCAAATCCCATGCTCAGCAGGACGTGGCTGGTGCCGACTTTTCCGGACGAGCACGCCGCGCCCGCACTCACCGCAATTCCAGCGAGATCGAGTTTGATGACCATGCTCTCCGCGTGCTTTCCCGGAAGCGCGATGGCCGACGTGTTGGCGAGGCGCGGAGATTGAGCGCCAATGAGAAGAACGTTGGTCGAGAGTTGGCGGACGCCCGCTTCCAGATTATCGCGGAGCTGTGCGATCCGCGGAGCTGCACCGATCGCTGCACGGGCTGCCCCCGCAGCCGCGCCGAAACCTGCAATTGCCGCGATATTCTCTGTGCCCGCGCGGCGGCGGCGCTCTTGTCCGCCTCCGCGAACGAAGGGAACAAGATCGACGTGATCGCGAATAAGCAGCGCGCCAACACCCTTGGGACCACCCAGCTTATGCGCGGACAAGCTGAGCGTCGTGACACCAAGCGCCGCAAAATCAATCGGCAGCCGGCCTGCACCCTGCACCGCATCGACATGCATGGCAAAGTTCTGTTCGCGGGCAAGGGCTGCGAGTTCGGCGACGGGCTGAATGACGCCCGTCTCGTTGTTGGCCAATTGAAGTACGACAAGCGTGCGGCCCAATTTGACGCCGCTTTTCGCATGACGTGCGACTTCACTGACGAGCGCGATGCCGTCTGCACTAACCGGAATGGCGATGATGTGAGCGCCGGATGCTTTCGCGGGAGCCAGGACGCTGTCGTGCTCGATACCGGACACGAAAATCGTATCCCAGCTTTGCGCCATGACCCAAGCATTTGCTTCCGTCGCGCCGCTTGTGAAGACGACTTCGGACGGCTTTGCGCCAACCAAACGGGCAACGTCTTCGCGAGCTGCTTCGACAATCCCGCGCGCGCGCCGCCCTTCGCCGTGAACCGACGAAGCGTTGCCGGTCACGTCGAGTGCGGCGATCATAGCCTTGCGCGCCTCTGGGAGTAGAGGTGCGGTAGCATTGTAGTCGAGATAAGTGCGAGACTTTGCATCGCTGGTGAACGAGCGATTGAGCGTTTCACCTCTGCTCAAAGCGACGTCGTGCAGCGTGACAGACTTCAGATATGAAGCGGTTGCGTCGCTCAAGCCCTGCCACAGTCCATGCGTGATGCAGCGCTCGCCGCCCTGGCAGCCGTGCGCTTCGTCCGAGCAGCGGGTGAAATGCGTTTCTTCTTCGACCGCCGACATCACGTCGGCGATGGAAATTTCAGCAGCAGCCCGCGCCAAGCGATAGCCGCCAGAACGTCCGCGCGCACTTTCGACGAGGCCGGCGCGGCGCAACTGGAGGAACAATTGTTCGAGATAGGGGAGCGGCAGTTTCTGCTGTTCGGCGATTTGCGATAGGGGCAGCGTCGTATCGCTCGCATGGCGGGCGAGTTCCGCCATCGCCATAACCGCATAACGCCCTTTGGTATTCAGTTCCACGGCCCGAAATCTCCTGGACTGGCACCACCCCAAATGGCGGCGAAATCCAACACACTTGCTTTTGCCACCCTGTCTCGTGCTAAGAGACGCGCCCTGAGCTGCACTGCAAAAGCGTGTAGCAACCCATTCTTTCGAATAGTTCTAAACTTGGCTGTAATATGTAAATCCCGACCCTGCTAGTCAAGGATAGAATTGGCCCTGCACGAGGTCGTGAATGCCGCAGTGACGGCTTAAGTAGCGATCGTGAACCCGAAGGGCGAATGCCTGAAAACCGCAGATTTACTGAAACCTGAGAAAGTTTGAGATGCCCGAACTGATTATCAATGGCCCGGCTGGCCGCATCGAAGCGCGTTACCACCACGAAACCAATGGTGACAGCCCGATTGCCCTCATTTTGCACCCCCACCCGCAGTTTGGGGGCACGATGAACAATCAAGTCGTCTACTCGCTTTATCATTCGTTTGCCGAACGCGGCTTTTCGGTTCTGCGCTTCAATTTCCGAGGCGTTGGCCGCAGCCAGGGCGTCTGGGACGGCGGGCCGGGTGAACTTGCGGATGCTGCTTCCGCGCTCGATTGGTTGCAGCTCGTCAAACCGGACTCCAAAACATGCTGGATCGCGGGCGTATCGTTTGGCACCTGGATCGCCATGCAGCTGTTGATGCGCCGGCCCGAGATCGACGGCTTCATCTGCGTCGCGCCACCCTCAAACCTTTATGATTTTTCCTTCCTCGCCCCCTGCCCCTCTTCGGGCCTGATGATCAATGGCGATAAGGACCGCGTTGTGCCAACGGCTTCGGTCGCGGAAATGTCGGTCAAACTCAAAACCCAGAAGGGTATCAAGATCACGCACGAAATCGTGCCGGGCGCGAACCACTTCTTCGAGAACAAGACCGACGAACTTGGCAAAATTGTCGGCAGTTACGTTGACGAGCGCATGGTCCAATTCGAAAAGGACCGGGCGCGTGAAAAGGAACGTGAGCGCGAACGCGAGTTGCAACGTGCCCGCCAACGCGAACTGGAACGCTTGGAAGCGTCGAGCGCGCCTGCCGCGATTTCTTCATCCGACAGCGACGACGACGAGTAAGTGGATGCTGGGCGAAACACGCCGGGCGATCCACCCCTAGCTCCTCCGTCGAGGTTACGTATCGCTCCACGATCACGATTGGAGGGCGACCCCCATAGCGCCGGTTCCGTCTGACCCGGAAAGTCACTTAAATGCGACCCACGCAAGTTCAGCGCTACGGCGTCGTCGTCGATGTCCACCCTTGGGAAATATCGGGCGCAGTCGCGGCGGGCCGTGTCTTGCGCGAGGGCTGCGGCGCGACTTCAACTGGCGGCGCCGACGCCCGCACACGTTGTTCAACCGGCTTTGTAGGTGCCTTCTCGTCGCGCGCTTGGATTTTGGGATCGTAGGGCGTCATTTCCATAAGCCCACGCAAAATTCCAGGGGTCACGATCGAGAGCGGATTGACGAGAACCTGCGGTTCCGACATTGCGCCCTGAACGGCAAACGTGATGCCGAAAATACCTTCGCCATGGGCGCCGGACAGAATTTGTCCGAGCAGCGGAATGCCACCCAGCGCCCCGTTCAGCCCCTGCAGGGGAATGTAGGTGCCGCCAATGTTGACACGGCGTGTTTTGAAATCGGCCTTGCCGCGCATGTTGGCGCCCATGACCGGGCCTTTGACGTACGATTCTTCGAGCACGAACTGGCCGTAGCCGATGGAGAACGGGGCCTTCAATTGATCGAAGTTGAAGACCTCGCGCGTCACTTGTTTTTTGCCGCTGATCGCCGGGCGGCCTTGATCGGCGCTGCCGACAACTTCGCTAACGATCGGGTCGCCCAAAACCTTAAAATTATTGACCCACAGAATGCCGGTTTTTTCCGCTGGCCCCTTGCCATCGAGATTAACTTCAAGCTGCAACCTTCCGCCCTGAACGTTGGGATAAAAGTCTAAGAGCTTCATCGTCGCGCCGGCATCGGTAGAATCGGCGAGCAGGCGCCGTGGGCTCCCGGGCTTTGACTCAAGCACAGCCGCGAGCGGCGCACCGCCGTCCAGCGTTCCGCGCGCATCCAATTTGGTGAGCTTTTCCGCGCGCGAAGATAACTTGAGCTTGAGACCGCGCAGCGACATATCCGAATGACCAATCACATTGTCGATATCGGCCGCCAAGTCGATACCAGGGGCGGGCTTGGCCGATTTAGCCTTCTGCGCATCGTCGACTGTAAAGAGCGACTTGAAGAAGTCGCGGCCGTCAAAATTCTTGCCCGTTGCTTTGATGTTCCAAACACTATCCGCCCCGCGCGTGCCTTGCACTTCCAAACGCGAGACCACATTCAAGGAAAACTCGGGGAAGAAGAATTCTTTCATCCTGTTATCGGCGCCGACGCCCACCCAGCCTTCGATGGCGACGTCATCGCCTGCCACTTTGAAGTTCTGCAATTCGGTCTTGTTAGATTTGCCGGACGCGATATCGGTTTCGAGAACGGCCGGCCGGCCTTGGGCTTTGCGCCAGGAAATCGCCTCGATGCCCAATTCGGCATTCGTCAGATCGGCTTTGAGATGAATGACGGGCTCGGGCCCCGCACCCTTCTGCAGCGAGATTTCAATCGGCACGACGCCGCGCACAAGGTCGTTGATATCGAGACCGAGCTGATTGCGGTCCGTCTCATCAAGACTTGCCGTGACTTTGACTGGCGGCTGCTGGTCCGCTTCGGCTGCAAAAATACGCTGCCCAGAGATTTTTGCCGGCACCCCATTAACGAGTAGATCCCCTTTGGCCTCCAGTGCTGTGCCCGTCAGATCGAGTGCCAAAGTGAACCCCTGCACGTCGAATTGGCCGCCAACCTTGCCAAAACGCCCGTCGGTAATCTTGGCCTTGCCTTCGATCGCAACCTCGTCGGCCCTGAGACCAGATACCAAAGGCATTTTGATTTTAAATTGCGCATCGACTTTGCCGTCGGCGGCCTTCGGTAAAGGCGCGGCGTCGCGCACTTGGCGCACGGGTAGCGTTTCCACGGCTTCAAGGAACGGCCCAAGCGCGGCCTGAACCGAGAATGAGAGTTCGCTGTCGGGGCGCGGGCCCATGACGTCGGGAGACGTCAGGCTGCCGCCTTTTATTGGAACTTTCCGGTTGCCCGGCAGAACGGCGTACGCCTCCGGGATTGCGATTTCGAGCGCGTTGTTTTCAAGCCGGACCAGCGTGCGCGGCGCAATGATCGGCACCATGCCTTCCAACGCAATCATTGTCGCGTCGGCGACTTCGAAGGTCGCCGAAAGGCGTTCGCCTACTGCGCCGAGGACAGGCGCTTCGCCCAGCATGAATTCGCCGCTAGCGAAACGCACCGTGCCGCCCTTGAAGCCGGCAGACGTGACACGTTCACCAACCCAATTGCGAGCCCCCGGCGCGACGGCCCTTGGCCACATCGCCTTTAGTGTATCGAGCGGCATCGGCGAAAAAGTTACATCCGCGCGCGAACTCTGCCCTTGCGGGCCCGCCTGCGTCATGGCCTTGAAGGCAATCTCCCCTCCACCGCCCTTCATACGGAAATCGCCGATTTCGACGACGCCGCGGCGCGGAATGATGGAACCGAGTACGCTCCACTGCTCAAGTGCAATCGGCGCGACCTTAAATTCGTTTGCCTCCAGTACGCCGTTCTTGCCGTCGAGCGAATAGCGCCAGACAGGCGGGCCTTTCTCGCCCGAAATATCTTTGGCCGTGCCGGAGAACTGGATGTTGCCATCAGCCCATTTCACGGGGCTCGGCGATAGCTGCCATTGCCGTTCGCGGCCATCGTAGGCCAACCGGAAGAGTCCTGCGGTCAAGCGGAAGGGATCGGCGCTAACGCCCGGAAGCAATAGCTTGCCGGCGCCTGCTTCAAGTGCGATCTCTGCCTTTTCGACATCTCCTTCGATCGCCAATTCAATGCTGGCGTCGCCCGCGACAGGCACATCGAACATTTTGAGAAGGGCTAGCGGTGGCGCCGCCGCCGCAAGTGTCGAGGGCACGAGATCGCGGATTGCCGTTTTGACCACCAGCCGGCCGGCTTTATCCGTCTCATCCGTCAGAAACGAAAAAGCCCACGGCCCGCGGTCTGATGCAACCGTTGCACGGCCGGAAATGACACTGCGTTTGCGCTTGTGATTGAAATCGATGCTGGCATCCGTAATACGCCACGAACTGCGCTGACCCGCGTAGTCGAGAACCACTGTCGCATTTTGAATACCGAATTCGCTGAGGTAGGACGTGGCATCCATTTTCCGGCGCGCGCGTGCCGACGACTCGCTCAGCAGTTTTGCCAGATTGAGCGGCTTGGCGATGGGCTTTTCAACCGGCGCGCCCGCATCGGCGGCAGGGCTCCCGGGATTGGCGGCAGGTTTCTCTGTGACGTCTTTCCCAGCAGCCGTTTCAGCTTTGCCGGCGCTCGCCTTCTTTGAATCTGCGAGCTTCGACAAGCTCATCGACAACCCGGCTTCCTCGCTGAATACAAGATTGATTTCAGGATCGATGAGCACAACTTTTTCCGGCACGATGCGCGCTCGCCATAACGCAGCCGTGGAGATACTGACGGCCGACAAAGGAGCCGCCGCAACGATTGCGCCGGTTTCGTCGGAGACGCTCATATCGACCAAGCGGAATTCCAGTCCGCCGCTGGTGCCGGTCCTCAGTTCCGCGCTTTTAATCTTGACCGTATTGCCATCGAGTTCCGCGTTGATGCCGCGTTCTATCGGCGGCACAAGGATGTCGAAGGAAATAGGTCCATGGCGCAAGCGCATTGCGATCACGCCCGCTGCGATGAGCGCCAGCAGTGCGAGCGGTACCATTGTGTAGAGCAGGAACTTGCCCGCGTGCCGCGCGTAAGGCGCGACAGCCGTCAGTGCGCGGCCCATGTCGCGTGGCACGGCGGGGCCTGTGCGGACTTCAACCTGACGCGCAGTTCCGGGCGGGCGCGCGGGCGGCAGCGGCGGCGGACGCATCCCGGACGCAGTACCGCCAGTGCGCTCTGCTTGCGGACCCGTATCTGTCGGGATCGTGTTCAACGTCTCTCCTTGCCCAGTGCCCAATTGATCAGCAGAGTGCACTCGAACGACGACGCAAATGCGCCGCGGCCCTTGCCAATTGCAGGACTTTGCAACTCCGCTACTGATCCCGTACGCGCTTCAAGCAAGTACCCGATGAATAACGACAAAAGAAAGGCACCCACTGTGATAAACGAAGGCAGCAAAGCACCCGATTTCAAACTACAGGACGAAACCGGAAAAACGCTCCAGCTATCAAAACTCAAGGGGCGGCCTGTCGTGGTCTATTTCTACCCCAAAGACGACACATCCGGTTGCACGGCGGAGGCGAAAGACTTTTCCTGTCTAGCGGCAGATTTTCGAGCCGCGGGCGCAGAAATCATCGGCATTTCTCCCGACAGCGCCGCAAGCCACGCCAAATTCAAAGCCAAGTACGAACTGGACCTCAAGCTCGCCGCCGATACCGATAAGACCGCCGCCGAGGCTTACGGCGTGTGGGTGGAAAAATCCATGTATGGCAAGAAATACATGGGTGTAGAGCGCTCAACCTTCCTCATCGGCAAAGCCGGCCTCATTGCCAAAAGCTGGCGCAAAGTTAAGGTTCCCGGACACGCGCAAGACGTTTTGGCAGCCGTCAAAGCACTTTGAGCCGGACCGCACCCGCATTGAACAGGGTAAATCGTGGACCCTCTGCCACACTCATGGCATAACAAACCATTATCGAACTCCTAACCTGGGGATTACCGGTGGATAGGCGGGTCCACCTACTGACCCAGGAGAGCGTTAGTGTTACGCAAATCAGCAGTGCTCGTTGCAGGCGGGAAGTGGTGCGTGCGGCTGATTGGCGAGTGCGGGGCAGTTGCAATAGTTGAGTTAGAGGGGAGTCACGCATGTTACCGAATTTCCGTAGGACGGAACCAGAGTCCGCACGCATTCAATCCAATCCCGCCGCCAACGATCAATTGAAGGCCTTTCCAGCGCGGCCGATACTTGCCAGTCAACGCAGCCAAGACCGCGCGTCGGTGTCGGTCATCGGACCCGATCTCGTCATCACGGGCAATCTCATGTCCAAGGGCGAAGTTCAGGTTGATGGCGTCGTTGAAGGCGACATTCACGGCAGCCACGTCATCGTCGGTCAAAACGCCAATATTTCCGGCGGCATCGTCGCCGAAGAAGTGGTGATCCGTGGCCATGTCACGGGCTCCATCCGCGGCAAGCGCGTGATGCTGCAAGCGACCAGTCAGGTGGATGGCGACATCTATCACAATGCACTTTCCATCGAGCAAGGGGCCTTGTTCGAAGGGAAGTCGCGCCGCACCACAGACGATCCTCGCGCGGGCGCAATCGTGAATACGCCAGCACCGGCCGTCAAGTTTGCAGTGGCTCAACCGGCGTTGGAGTTGGAAGAATCCGAAGCGGACGTCACCATCGTTCCGCCGCGCCTGCCCGCGTTTAACAACTAAAGGCTGAGACTTTTTATACTGGCTGCCAGCTCGTGACTGCGAGCCGGCGGCCAGTAATATTTTCAAAGGCTTTCTCGCGGCACGTCAGAAGAACGACCTGATGCAGCCCCGCCGCATCTTCAAGTGCGCGGCACATGGCCTCTAGCCGCGCATCGTCCGAATAAACCAGCGGATCGTCGAGGATCAGGGGCACAGGCGCGCCATACTCTGCGATCAATTTGGCAAAGCTCATGCGCACGAGAACGGCGAGCTGTTCGCGCGTTCCATCCGATAAAGTCGCAAACTCTTCCTTCTCGCCCGCACGGCTTAAGGCTTCGAGTGAGAACTTGTCCTTAAAATCGAGACCGGCTTCGGGAAAGAGCCGCGCGAGATAGGGCGCAATCGCGCGCGTCACCGGCTCGAAATAGCGATTGCGGACGTTCGCTTCAGCGTCGCTCAATGTTTTGCTCAAGAGGCGCAATGCCGCTATTTCGGACTCAATGCGGCGGACTTCGCACTCAGTGCGGTCAACTGCGCCAAGTGCTCCCGGCACTTCACCAGCCCGGCCATCTTCATCAATGCCGGACTGTTCGCCTTTCAAGTGCCCGAGCGCCTCGGCGATACGGCGCGCTTCACCGGCCGTGCGAGACAACGCTTGACGCGCGCCTTCGAGTTCAGCCGACAGCGCGCGAAAGGCCGCATCGTCCAGCGCTGCCGCACACGCAGCCTCGTAATCGCGCCGCACCGTACGCGCAGCCGCTTCACGAGCCAGCGCGTCACGTTCAAGTTCCGCCGCACGCTCGGACAGCGCCACCTGTGCCGGTTTGATTAAGGCCCGCCAATTGCAGGACGAGCGCCGCGGCACCGTTCGGCGCCAGACCAGACAATCGCGCACGAGCCTTATCCAGTGCAACAGCATCCTGCGCGCGCGTTTCGCCAAGTGCGCGTGCTTCATGCCGGTGTCGTGACGCCTATCTCGGCGAGGCACGAATTGAACCCGGCGACTGCCGCATCAAGACGCTCTTTAGCGGCCGCTGCCTTGGCAGGATCGGCAGAGATGACGCCAATCGAGCCAATGCCTGTTATTTCAATATCGAGGCGACCGGCGACGTCGATCCGGGCGGGTGCGCCAATCGCTTTGCCGCTGGCTGTAATCCGGCCTTCAGCGCCGGGATAGGGCGAAATTTCAACAGTTGCGGACCGGCTGGAGACTTCGCTCTGAGCGACCGCCACATCGCGCTCAGAATTCGAAAAGTCTTTGCAGCCTCGCTGGTGTCGCCCTGCACGTGTTCAATTTTTCCGCGAGCAACTTGATTTCACTTTCAAGCGCTTGCGCCGCCACAACCGCGACTTCCAGGGATGCACGCCGCGCCGCCGAAGCCGCGTGCAACTCGAGCGCTTGACGTGCGCTTGCGGCTTCCAGGTCGCGCGACTTGAATTCAGCGGCCAGCAAATCGCGGCTGGATCGCAACGTGACGGCATCGGTCACAGCTTTGTTTAGTTCTGCGACGCGCGTCTCGCCGGCCGCGCGCATTTCAGGCGATTCCAATTCCGACAGCGACGCAACCAACTCCGCTATCCGCGCCATGCGTTGTTCGCTCGCGTCGGCCATTTGCCGGGCCCGCGACAAGCGGCTGCGCGCCTCGTCACGCGCTTTCAGAGCGTTGTCATAAGCCCCGTCCTTTTTTATCCCCTCGCGGCCAGGCGTGATTAGTTCGCCGAGCGCCGATTTGACCCGCTGATTGATCCGCGCGGCCGCGCCAGCGCCTGCCGCCGCCTCGACTTCATGTCCGAGAAGTTCAATCAGAGCGGACGCTTCGCCACGCGGCTTCGGTTTGCCCGTTGTGGGATCGATATCCGGATCGGGCGGCAGAAGCGCGCGTTGCTGGCGTACCCAGACCAACCCCATCCGGCCCGGTGCAGTTTGTGCGGGGCTATCGCTCGCCACACCCGTCAGAATAGCCAGCCGCTCCTCGGCTTCCGCCGCGAAGGCTACGGCCTTGCCGGTCTTCAAGTCCGTCAGCGTCGCCGCCTTGCCGCGTCCGAATTGCTTGCGGATGCGCCAGCGCCCATCGGACGCCTCGAAATCAGCTTCAACGAGCGGTTCTCCGCCAGATCGCGGCCGCATCGCCTCAAGCACAGCGCCAGACGTTCCGTGACGCAACAGAAACGCGGCTTCGAGTGCCTGAAAAATCGTAGACTTGCCAAATTCATTCGGCCCCGCGAGTACATTCAGGCCCGCGTCAAATCCTTCAATCGCAACGGGCGCGCTAAAGCGCCGGAAAGCAGCGAGCCGGAGAGCCAGAATTTTCATGCGCCCGCCTCGCGCTCTTCGGCGGCGAAAGCAAACAAGCGGCGCAGAGCGAGATCGGCGGCCCCTCTTTGAGCGTGCGACGGGTCTTGCGCAATGGCTGCAAGTTGTCGCGCGGCGGTGGTCAAAACACCGTTTTGCGCGCCGTCCACTCCGGCAATGCGATCAAGACTTTCGAGTTCTTCGCTCGTCGCGGTGAGTGCTAAAGCCGAGTGATCCAAATCGAGAAATCTCAAGCGACCTTCAAGCGATTGCTTCCAAGCCTCAAGCTCCGCGTATTCGGATAGCGTCAGCGCGCCGGAAAGCTTCAAATCGACAAGCACGCGAGAGGATGCGTCTGGAAGTGCCGCCACTTGATTTTCGATTGACCGGACATCCGCAATAGAGCGTATCGTCTGGGCAATCTGCAGCCAATTGAAGTGCGAACTTGCAATCTGCGTCGACAGCCGGAAGCGCGCCGCCCTCCACCGAAACGGCAAGAATGTTGCCGGACTCGTTCTCTTTAAAACGGTCGGGCTCGGGCGTGCCGGAATACCAGGTCCTGGCGTCAATCTGTTTTGCGCCATGCCAATCGCCAAGTGCCAGATACGCTAAACCGGCGCGAGCGGCCCGGTCGCGCGCTAAAGGCACGCTGCTCTCGCCTTCGCTGCCAAAGCCATGAACCGATCCGTGTGCGAGGCCGATCCGCAAAACGCCGGGCGGCGTTGCCGCGTGATCCATCCATTCCGTTGGATCGCGGCCAGGATTTTTCGATGTCAACGGCGCCGGCAAAATAATCGCTTGAGGCGACAGTGCGAACGGCTTTGCTTCATTGAGAACCATGACGTTGTCCGGCACGCCGATACGCGCGATGCGTTCCCACAAACCGCCCACGCGCGCCGGATCGTGATTGCCCGGCAGCAGAACCCATGTGACCGGTGCCGCTTGACGCATCTGCTCGAGCGCGCGCCTGATCGTAGCGGACTCAATCTGTTCGCCGTCAAACACGTCGCCGGCAACAAGCACGTGGGCCGCGCCTTCGTTGCGCGCAATCAATGCGACGCGCGCGATAACGCCAAGCCTCGCTGCGCCAAGTTCCCCGGCAAGCGCTGGCGGCATGTTTGCGAACGGCTTGGCAAGCTGCCAATCGGCTGTATGAATGAATCGGAACGTCATGATGGGCGACCATTCCCTCTCAGCCCGGCAACTGCAAGCCTGGTCTTTCGAGCGTAATTATTCGTGTGGAAAAGCAAACGTACCGGGCCGTGATTATTCAGCGACCGTCAAGTGCGCGGGCAAGAAATACGACTTCGCGCTCGTCAGCGCCATGTGCCCCCGCCTCGACAAAGCCGTTCCGGTTGTAGAAGGCGATGTTGCGCGCGCCGCGGCTGGTGACGACGTGAACGCCGGGCGCTCCTGCTTTGCCTGCTTCCGTGGCAAAGCGTTCGATCAAATCGCCGCCGAGACCGCGATTGCGAAATGCTGCGCCGAGGTTGACATGGAGATGCGCGGGATATTTTTTGGTCAAACTTGCAAAGTGCGTGAAGTATGGAATGTCTGAGAATCGCGGCGTCAGCGCCGGATCATCAAGGCTGGCGACCAGGTAGCCCGCGACGGTCGCATCGGCCGCAACCGCAACATACGCCCAAGCGGGATCGTGCGCGAGATAGCGGCCAAGCCATCGCTCGCGAAAAGCCGCGCGCGCCGCATTGTCTACAAACGCTTGCGTGTTGCTAGATTCGAAAAAGACCTGGTCGATGCCGGCAATAAGCGCCGGATCTCTGCCAAGATCTAAATAACGGAGAACGTGTATTGCATTTGCAGTGTCGCCCATGGGTATGCAGTCTAACGCAGCAAAAGTATATTCCGCAAAAAAATGGGGACGGGCCTTCGCCCATCCCCATCTCATTCAGATCATTAACCCAAATTACCAGCCGCGGCGGCAATGCTGGTAGCGGCGCCACCAGTAGTGGCTTCCGGTATACAAGGCCTTACGCTTCAACCAGCGACAGCTATTGTAATAGCCATACGATGGCGCGATGTAGATGCGCGGACGATAGTGATGCCGGCGGTAGCCACCGCCGTAGAAACCGTGACGGCGGAACCCGCCGCCATAAATGCCATGACGCCTGCCGCCGCTAAAATGGCGCACGCCGCCACCCCGTTGACGAACCTGCGTCACGTCGCTTTTTTCCGCAACGACAGGTTTTTGCACCGACAATGCAGATGCGGGCTGCACAGCCGCGCCCTGGAACATGAAGCCCGCCGCAATCGCGAGCAATCCGAATTTAAGTTTGCTCATTCTCGTCTCTCCTCTTCGCGCGCAATGGCGCTTCATCTGTCTGGTTCCGAGAGAGTGGAACGCAAGGATCCACTCACTCTAAAACGCAAACGGATCGTGCTCAGATATTCCGTCGCACGTTCCGTCACTTATTGAAGCGATAATTTCACATCGTGCGCGCGATGTGGCGGGGAGCTGAATATCTATTCATCTTGAGCAAGAGCCGTGACGAGTTTCCTGCGGAAGTCAGGCGGCAAATCGTGCGGCACAGCGGGAGCTGCGTCGGGAATTCTTCCCGATGGCGTGCTTTCATCCGAGACGCTCGATGACGGATTTACACCGCCGTAGTTGCGGCTAAAGGGTTCGTTTGGATCGTCAGGTAACTGGCGAATGCGGCCCGATGGCGGCGTTTGCGCCGGCAGTCCATCGTCTTCAACCTCGACGACGGCCGCTTGAGCCACGGCTTGAGGCTTCGCGACCGCAACATTGTCTGATGTGTAGGAATTGGTCTGCGCTGACGAACAGCCCGCAAGACCGAGAAGTGCGGCAAGCGCACACGACGTGAGTACCGGCTTGGCACCGGCTTGAAACGCAAACATAGGATACGCCTTTGACTGAACGCGACTGGGACGCAACAACGCAAACGGAACTGACTGTCCCGGATTGAAACATCCTCGGGTTAAAGAGCCCCTAACGGCCGCAAGATTTAGAGATTTGGCGTGAAGTTTGGGCTTATGCGGCGCGCGCAACCAAGCCGGACGCTAGAATACCGTTGAATACGGCCTGCACGGCGATGGCCGCCAGCAGCAAACCGAACACGCGCACAAGTACGCGCTGCGCCGTTAAACTCATCATGCGATTGAGTTCGTGCGCGGCAATGAGCAGCGCCAGCGTGAACAGCATGACAGCGAGCAGAGCACCTGTGACAATCGCGAGTTGAAGCGGTTCGCCGTGCGCATTTGCAGCGAGAAGAATGCCGGCGCTCATGGCGCCAGGTCCGGCGAGCAGCGGCGTTGCCAGCGGGAATACGGCGACGTCTTCGCGCGTTTGCGCTTCCTCGCCTTCTATCGGCGTCATCTTGAGCGCGCCGCCCGGCCGCGCAAAAATCATATCGATGGCGATCATGAGCAGAATAATGCCGCCCGCCGTTTGCAGGGCCGCGATCGAAACGCCGAGCTGGCGCAGAATTGGACCGCCAAGCAGCGTGAAAAATCCGAGAATAAGCGTCGCGATAATCGTGGCGCGCTGCGCAATGCGGCGGCGCGCAGTCCGCTCCATCTTCGGAGTCAACGTGGCGAACAAAACTGCCGCTTCCACGGGGCCGATGGTGGCAAAGAAGGTCGTGAAGCTTTTGAGAGCCGTCTCGAGCACGGGCACAGTATCTTTCTAAGTTGGCGGTCCGGACGGCGTCATAGCCCACTTTAGCCCAAGCGCGGCAATCCTATCAGCACTCTCATGCTGAGGCTGCCAGCAAGTCTTTGTTCAACATACTTTTTTGTTGAAGGGAAACGATTCTCGCGTAGCATTGCCGAATGGGGGTGCGCGTTCGACCAATCGAGGGAGAACATCCGTGGCTGTCAAAGTAACTGACGCGATTGACACAAACTCTACAGACCGGGACTTCAGAGCACAACTTGCAGGCTTTAGCCTGACGACGGCGGAGATCATCTACCGCCTGCCCGATCATCCGGTTCTGCTGCAGAGCTACATCTGGCAGGACTACGATCTGGCCCCGCGCTTTCCGAAGCTCAAAGAGTTCCTAGACTTTTGGTCTGCCAAACTCGAAGGCAAGCTCTTTAAAGTAATCGTGGCGCACTCCAAACTGATCCGCCCGGCTGAACTGCGACTGCTCGACGCCGAATTCAAGGTTCACTGACGCTTCCCCCAATTGGCTCGGATTGCTATGGAGGCCGCTTGCTCGGCACCATAGCCGGCTGACCCAATAAAATTTTTCATGCGGCGCGCGTTTTTGAGCAAAACAGCATTAACCGCGCCGGTTCAACTCCTTGCATCAAAGCACGCGCCCAGCCCCTCTAGATTTGGATCGAGAAATCTCGATCACAGGTTCGTGATGGGCGAAACTTTGCCGCCCTTGGGGCGTACCTCCAGCGTGGGCAAGACACGACGCACGTGGTGCCTTGCCCGGCGCAGCATGCAACATCGCTCTATTATTCGGTGAGAATGCCTGCGAACTGTCGATCGAAGCAATTTTGAAACAACGGGCCACCGGCCCTCAGGAGGAACTACATGAAACTCAACGCCAAATCGGGTGCCGCATTGGCCGCCACCGCCGCCGCACTTCTCATGTCGGGCGCCGTTTCTGTTTCGACCGCTCAGGCTGCAGACGCCAAGGGTCACTGCGTCGGCGCCAACGCTTGCGGCGGCAAGAGCGCCTGCAAGACCGCAAAGAACGAATGCGGTGGCAAGAACAAGTGCAAGGGCCAGGGCTTCGTTGAAATGACGAAGGCTGAGTGCGACGCCGCCGCCGCCGCCAACAAGGACGAGAAGGTCCAGATCATGTTCGAAGCAGCCGCCATGCCAGAGAAGAAGTAATCTGCTCACACCCCTGTAGCAGTGCAGGAGGTCCGGCGGCGCAGCCCACGAGGCGCGGCCGGGCCTCTACTTTTGCCAGGGCAACTTCAGCCCAACTGTGGTTTAGTGACAAGCGAGTGAACGCGAGGCGCACGTGGCAGCAAAACGCGAAAATGTGGACAAGGGATTTGCCCAGGCAGCACCCTCCGGCAACGTTAAACCCGCACCTCTTGGCTTTGGCCTCGGCCTTCGCCCCCAGCATTACACCGATATTCTCGAGGGCAATCCGCCCATCGATTGGTTCGAATTCATCTCCGAAAATTACATGATCCCGGGCGGCCAGCCGCTCAAAATGCTGGACGCCGTTGCCGAGCGCTATCCACTCGTCCAGCACGGCGTTTCGTTCTCGATCGCCTCGACCCAGCCTTTTGACGAAGATTATCTCGACGGACTGGTGAAGCTCGCCAAGCGCGTCAAGCCAAAATGGGTGTCCGATCATTTGTGCTGGACCGGCGTGCATGGCGTCAATCTGCATGACCTGTTGCCGTTCCCTTATACACGCGAAGCCCTCGACCACGTCGTCTGCTCGCGTCGCTTACGTGCAGGAACGCCTCGGCCGCCCGCTTTGCCTTGAAAATGTTTCGACCTATGTGTCGTTCAACGAAAGCGAGATGACGGAGTGGGACTTCATTTCTGAGATGACGAAGCGGACCGGGTGCTGGCTGTTGTTCGACGTCAACAATGTTTTCGTCAGCGCGCACAATCACGGCTACGACGCGAAGACGTTTCTTGACGGCATTCCGGCCGATCGCGTCATTCAATTCCATCTCGCGGGCCACAGCGACATGGGAACCTACATTATCGATACGCATGACGCGCCGGTGCGCAGCGAAGTGTGGGACTTGTACGAGATGGCCTTGAAACGTTTCGGGCCGGTCTCGACCATGATCGAGCGCGACGACAATATTCCCCCGCTCGCCGAACTCGTCGATGAACTTGCGACCGCGCGGGACATTGCCGAGCGCGCGCTTGGACAGAAGTTCCCGGCAAGAGTTGCAACGGCCCCAGCCTTCGCAGCGGCGGAGTGAGCCAAACCCGATGAAACTCGCCGACCTTCAGGCCCAGTTTCAAAGTGCCATTCTCGATGGCGGCGACGGCGTGCTCGCACACATTCCCAACAGTCCGCTAGAAACGAGAGAGACGCTCTTCGGCGTCTATCGCAACGCTTACGTGCTGCGCCTCATCGGCATTCTTGAGCACGATTTTGAACGCCTGCATACCTACGCGGGCGACGAAAGGTTTGATCAGCTTGCCCGCGCATTCATTGCCGCCAACCCATCGCATACGCCGAACGCGCGTTGGTATGGGCAAGAGCTGCCGGACTTCATCGCTCAATATCCGGACATGGCAAAGTATCCCGCACTCGTCGCCATTGCGAAGCTCGAAGGCACTTTGAATGATGTGTTCGATGTAGAAGACGCGCCGGTTCTGACGCTCCCCGAACTTGCGGCCTTCGCGCCGGATGACTGGGCGCGGTTGACATTTCTCCCGCATTCTTCCGTGCGGCGCATGAACTCCGATATCAATCTCACGGATATCTGGACCGCGCTGGCGGATGAAAAAACGCCGCCTTCTGTCCGCTCGCTGGATGCGCCAGAACATATCATTCTGTGGCGTCAGGACGTCATGCCAAAGCTACGCGTGCTCGCACCCGAAGAAGCCATGATGTGGGACGAAGCCGCCAAAGGCGTGCCGTTCGGCGTGCTGTGCGAAATGCTGGCAACCTTCGACAATCCCGATGAGGCGTCCTTGCGCGCGGCCCAATATCTCAAGGGGTGGATCGAGATGGGCTTGCTGCAAAGCGCGGCAATCTCAAAGAAGAGCCGCAAGAAATAATAGCGCTTAGCGCCTGTTACATTCGATTGGTGTTGCAGCGCTATCGTATCCATACCCAGACGATATTTCAGATCGCTTCAGCGAAGGGGTATTTCTTTGGTCAAGACGCAGCGAACGGGAGAATGGTTCTCCAACGCGGCGGTCGAAATTTTGAACCCAAAGGAGATTGCCCCATGAACAAGTTTATTATCGCTGCACTCGCTCTCGTTGCCGTTTCGGCTACAGCTCCCGCATTCGCTGGCACGACCCCTGGCGAGTTGATGCACTACTCTTGGATCGGCCGTTAATTTTGCCGCCAAGTTCTGATTCGAGTCTGACGGCTCCCTGGCACCCCTCCTGCCGGGGAGCTTGCTTTTTTGGGCTTACCCCATCTCCCACCACGTCCCGCCGGACCAAACGCCGAGCGTCCCGCCGCCGTCTTTTGCGACAGCAAGCGCGACGAGATCGGCGTAGACCGCACGCGTCACGAGCGCTTCGAGACGCCCGCGCACGAGTACATAGGGCTTCAATCCACCGGTTGGATCTTGGCGGCTAAAGTGGAGAGGGTGCTCGGGTCCAACGGTCACCACATCATCGACGTTGGTTCGAAACGTCAGCACTTGGTTCGTGCCGGATCCGGAGACCGCTAGATCGACGCCAAGGAACGGCGCGTCTTCGACATGGACATCGACCTTCTCGACAGGCGTTACGAGATAAGTCCTTCCGTCGGCGTCTTTGCGCAAGATACCCGCAAACAGTTTGACCAGTGCCAGGCGCCCGATGGGGCTGTTTTGGTAAATCCAAGTTCCGTCCCTGCGAATGGCAATCCCGATGTCGCCGCAATAGGGCGGATCCCATGTCTCGACCCGAAGTCGAGCGGACGCCCTCCGCCCCCCTCCCTGGCTGCCCTGAGCAGCGCTTCTAGCCCCGTCGTTTCTCCCGTCGTTTCCGGCCGTTCCATCGGGCATCCACCAATTTTATTTGGGCGGGGGGCGATCATCCTCCCCAAACGTCTTAGAAGACTAGCAAACCCAGCAAACTAACGTAACATTCACTTGACCGGTGAGAGGGCAGGCAGGATCGTTCCCGGCGATCAGGCCTTTGATGCGATGACATGCGCGTGAAGAGCCTTTCCAGAACTTGATTTGTGCCGCTTGAAATGGTTGACGCTACCGAATTCCAATCCAGAACCAGAGGCGCCGGACGGTAATGAGCACAGTCGTCGAAACCAACGCAGATATCGTCCCCCGTCTCGAAGCGGCCGCCGAGCGCATTCAGCGGGCGCACAAAATGGCGGCGAACGTCATTTTCGGCCAGGACGTCGTCATCGAGCGAACGATCCTGACAATTCTCTCCGGCGGTCATGCGCTCCTCATCGGCGTCCCGGGCCTTGCCAAGACCTTGCTGGTCGACACGCTCGGGAAAGTCCTGGGCCTCGACGCCAAGCGCATCCAGTTTACGCCCGACCTGATGCCCTCCGATATCATTGGTTCGGAAGTTCTCGAAGACGAGCCGGGCCGCGCTCGCTCGTTCCGCTTCATCAAGGGGCCGATCTTTACGCAACTCCTGATGGCCGACGAAATCAACCGCGCTTCGCCGAAAACACAGTCGGCACTTCTGCAAGCCATGCAGGAACACCATGTGACCGTCGCCGGTCAGCGTCACGACACGCCCGCGCCCTTCCACGTGCTCGCAACGCAGAACCCGCTTGAGCAAGAAGGCACGTACCCGCTGCCCGAAGCGCAGCTCGACCGGTTCTTGTTGCAGATCGACGTCGATTATCCCGATCTCATTGCCGAGCGCAAAATGCTCTACGCGACGACCGGCACCGACAACGCCAAGGTCGAAGCCGTTCTCTCGGCCCAAGATCTGATGGCCACGCAGCGCCTTGTGCGCCAGATCCCAGTACCGGACAAGGTTGTCGAAGCCATTTTGAAGCTTGTGCGCTCGGCACGTCCCGGAACCGGTACCAGCGCCGAAACCGACAAGTATGTGGCCTGGGGCCCTGGCCCGCGCGCTTCACAAGCCTTGATGCTCGCCGTGCGCGCCAAAGCGCTCATTGATGGCCGCCTTGCGCCGTCGGTAGATGACGTTGTCAATCTCGCAGAGCCTATTCTGAAGCACCGCATGGCGCTGTCGTTCGCCGCGCGTGCAGAAGGTCAGGACCTCGCCAAGATCATCGCCCGTCTCGCCGCAGCGGTGGAGTAACGCTGATGGCGGCGCCCACCGGACAGAACGCGAGCGCCGCAGCGGACCGGCGCCGGGTTCTGACGCTTGAACGCGAGGCTGTAAGCCTCATCGACTTGATGCCGGAACTTCTCATGGAAGCCGACCGGATCGCATCGACCGTGGCACATGGTATCCACGGCCGCCGGCGCGCCGGCCCGGGCGAAACATTTTGGCAATTCCGGCCTTATCAATCGGGCGAAGGCGCGCAACTCATCGACTGGCGCCGTTCTGCCGGCTCCGATCATCTTTATGTGCGCGAGCGCGAATGGGAAGCAGCCCACACCATATATCTGTGGCCTAACTTGTCATCCTCCATGCAGTTCAAAAGCCACATTGGCAAAACCTCGAAGCATCAGCGAGCCCTTGTGCTGACGCTTGCGGCCGCGGAACTTCTGGTGCGCGGCGGCGAGCGCGTGGCGCTTCTGGGCCTAACGCAGCCGACTGCCAACCGGCGCGCCACCCAGCGCCTTGCCGAAACAATCGTCATGGAAGGCAGCGACGCGCTCAAGTCATCTAAGCCCCCAGCCGCCCGCTTGGCGCGCTTTTCAACGGTATTGATGTTTTCCGACTTTTTCGATCCGGTTGACGAGATCCGCGAAACCATCGAGACGCTCGGCGCGGCCGGCGCCAATGGGCATCTCGTTCAAGTTCTCGATCCGGCCGAAGAAACTTTGCCCTATGCGGGACGCACGGAATTCCTGTCTCCCGACGGGTCCGAACGCTGGGTCGCGGACCGCGTCGAAGGATTGCGCGATCGCTACGTGCAACGCTTCCAGGCACACCGCGCCGCGATCCAGGAAGTCGCGCACCGGATCGGCTGGTCGTTCATGGTGCATCACACCGACCGCCCCGCTTCCGAACCTATGCTCTCGCTCCTGACGCATCTCGGCGGTTCGGCCGGAAATTTCCGCGGCGTCAACAATACCGGCTCAAGCCAAGAGGGCGCACTATGACGTTTGGCGCGCTCGCATTTATGAGTCCCTGGCTGCTTGGCGCTTTAGCCACCCTGCCGATTATCTATTGGCTGTTGCGCGCCGTGCCTCCCAATCCTGCGCGCGTCGAGTTTCCGCCAACACGCATTCTCGTCGGCCTCGAGAACGAGGAAAAGACGGCGGATAAAACCCCGTGGTGGCTGACGCTCATCCGGCTGCTCGCCGCGACATTCGTTATTCTGGCGCTTGCCGAGCCTGTGCTCAATCCGGCAAAAGACACGGCCCTCAAAGGTAGCGGCCCGCTCGTCATCGTTGCCGACAACGGCTGGTCGTCAGCCTCGCGCTGGCCGATTCGCCTGCGCATGATCGACCGGCTCATCACGGAAGCCGAAAGCCAGAACCGCCCGGTCATCTTGTTGCCGACCGCGGCCGCGAGCAAAAATCCGCAACCTAAAATCGAGCCGCCCGGTGACGCGCGCACGACGGCGGCCGCCCTTCAACCGCAGCCCTATGCGCCGAACCGCCGGCAAGCCGTTGCGGCACTTGAGACGGCGCTCAAAACCGCAAATGCCGCATCGCCAAGCATCATTTGGCTTCACGACGGCATTGATCACAACAAAGACGCCGGCCCTGCCGCTAGCGCTTTGCTCGCTCTTGCCGGTCAAGGCTCTTTCGCGGTCATCGACGAGACCAAAGGCGAAGAAGCGATCGGCATTGCAGCGCAGCTCGGCGAAAAAGGCAAACTCGAAGCACTTGTTCTCTCAGCTACAGGAAATCCGCGCGAAGGCTCGGTGCACGCTTATTCGGCGCGCGGCGAGCGGCTGGGCGAGACACCCTTTAAAATTGCAAGCGGCGAGACGGCTGTGACCGTTCCATTCGAGTTGCCGCTTGAACTGCGAAACCAGGTAGCCCGCATCGAAATTCCGGCTGAACGATCGGCCGGCGCCGTCAGTCTGATCGATGCGGCAACCCAGTGGCACCGCGTCGGCCTCATTTCAGGCGAAAGCCGCGAGCAGGCGCAGCCGCTCCTGGCGCCGCTCTATTACATTCAAAAGGCGCTGCTTCCGTTTGCGGAACTGGCTGTCGCCAAGGACGCAAACCTCGCCGCCAACATCGAGACGATTCTGAAGCAGAACGTTTCCGTGCTGGTGCTTGCGGACATCGGCACCATTTCGGGCGAAAGCGAAAAGCTTGTCGAAGAGTTCGTCAAGCGTGGCGGCGCGCTCGTGCGCTTCGCTGGGCCCCGGCTTGAAAAAGGCGGCGACGAATTGTTGCCCGTACCGCTGCGTGCAGGCGGACGCTCGATGGGCGGCGCGCTCTCGTGGTCGACGCCGCAGTCTCTCGCCGCATTCGAGGAAACGAGCCCGTTCGCCGGCCTCGCCATTCCGCCAGACGTCACAATCAAACGTCAAGTTCTGGCTGACCCTTCGAAGCTGTCGGCCGAAGTTGAAATCTGGGCGCAGGCTTTCAGATGGCACACCGCTCGTCACATCAACGCGGCGTGGCGAAGGACGCCTTGTGCTGTTTCACATCACGGGAAATTCCGATTGGTCGAACTTGCCGATCTCGGGACTATTTGTCGATATGCTGCGGCGCATTTCGACGATGGGACGCATCGGTGCGGGCGGAGAGCGGCAGGTGCCACGAGCAGCGAGGACGCCAAAACGGCAGAAACGCAGAGCGTCTTGCCGCCACTCAAAACACTCGACGGCCTTGGCAGCTTGAAGCCCCCGCCGCCGACAGCGGAGCCGGTCAAAACTTCGGAAATCGCCAAACTTCAACCAAGCCTCGAACATCCGCCCGGCTATTACGGCAACAGCGTGAAGCCGCATGCGCTCAACGTGCTGACGCCGAAGAGCACGCTGCTTCCCATGCCGTCATTGCCAAACGGCGTGCAACGCCTGACGTATGACAACGCCGCGAGCACGCCTCTCAAACCGTGGATGCTGGCGCTGGCCCTTGGTCTTTTGTTTGCCGATATTCTCGCAGTTCTGATCTTGCAGGCCGGTGGCTGGCGCCATCTCGCAGGCCAGCGCGCTACGGCACAGGCGGCAGCATTCGTAGCGCTTGTCTTTGCCGCTAGTGCCGTGATGCCGATTGACCACGCGATCGCTCAAGAGAGCGCACCTGAAGCCGGCGTCGCGGCCACGCCGCCAGCGCCGTCCACAGCCACAAGTCAGTCCGATGCGGCGGCGATTGCTGCCACGAACAAAGTCTCGTTTGCCTATGTACAAAGCGGCGACGCTGAAACGGATGAAGTCAGCCGCCTCGGTCTCACGGGCCTCGGCAAAGTTCTCTCAACGCGCACGGCCGTCGATCCGGGCCCGCCGCACGGCGTCGATATCGTCAAAGACGAGATCGCGTTCTTCCCCGTTCTCTACTGGCCCGTCATTGAAAACTCGCAAACGCTGCCTGATTCCGTACTCGCCAAGATCGATGCTTACATGAAAGAAGGCGGCCTCGTCTTGTTCGACACGCGCGACTATGGCCAGGGCGGCGTCAACCAGTTGCCGATCGGCGGCAAAAGCGGCAACGCATTGCAGCGCCTGCTCGGCAAACTTGACGTTCCGCGCCTTGAGCCTGTTCCGGAAAATCACGTGCTGACCAAATCGTTCTATCTTCTAAAATCCTTCCCAGGCCGCTGGGACGGCGGGCAACTTTGGGTCGAGGCCATCACCGACACGGGCACCGATACCCGCAAGGCACGTGTCGCCGACGGCGTCACGTCCATTATGATCACGTCCAACGATTTCGCCGCCGCATGGGCACTCGACGAACGCGGCCGGCCCTTGTACCCGGTTGTACCCGGCGGCGAGGACCAGCGCGAAATGGCGTTTCGCTCCGGCGTCAACATCGTCATGCATGCACTAACCGGCAACTACAAAGCCGATCAGGTGCATGTGCCGGCACTTCTCGAACGCCTTGGCCAGTGAGGAGCGCTGAATGAACTGGTCAATCGATTTCGCTCCCATGTTGCCCGGGCCGTTTTTGTGGCTTCTGGCCGCTCTTGCCGTTGCGCTCCTTGGCCTCTTGTTCTTCCGGCGCACACGCGGCGCGCTGTTGCGGCTTGCGGCGCTCGGCGCGCTGCTCTTGGCGCTGCTCAATCCGACCTTGCGCGAAGAAGAGCGGGAAAGCCTGAACAACGTCGCCATCGTCGTGCTTGACGAAAGCACGAGCCAAAAGCTTGCCAAGCGGCCGGAAGAATTGGCCGCCATCAAGACAGAACTTGAAGGCAAGCTCGCCAAGATTCCAAAGCTCAATATCAAGTGGGTCGTTGGCGCGAAACCTGGCGAGCAGACGGCGGCTGGCACAAACCTCTTCGCCGATCTCAACGCGGCCTTGAACGACACGCCGCCAGACCGGATATCGGGCGTCATCTTCGTTACCGACGGACAAGTCCACGACGTACCGAAAAGCGCACAGAGCCTCGGCTTCGACGCGCCCGTTCACACGCTTCTGACCGGCGCTCCAAACGAATTCGACCGGCGCATAGAGATTATTCAGGCTCCGCGCTATGGCCTCGTCGGGCAATCGCGGCCAATCGAACTTGCGGTGCGCGAAACGGGCAAGGCCGGGCAAAAGCCGTCCGCCGTTACGCTCAAAATCCGCCGCGAAGGCAAACCCGACGAAACGATCAGGACCGAAATCGGCCAGACAATCAAAGTCGACATGCCGTTCCCGCATTCCGGCACCAATATCGTCGAAATCGAACTGGAAACGGCGGACGGCGAATTAACACCCGCCAACAATCGCTCGGTCATTGCCGCCGAAGGCGTGCGCGAAAACTTGCGCGTGCTGCTCGTCTCGGGCGAACCGCACGCAGGCGAGCGCACCTGGCGCAATTTGCTGAAATCGGACGCGGCCGTCGATCTGGTGCACTTCACGATTTTGCGCCCGCCGGAAAAACAAGACGGCACGCCCATCAAGGAACTGTCGCTTATCGCGTTCCCGACGCGCGAACTTTTTTCTGAAAAGATCAAAGAGTTCGATCTCATCATATTTGACCGCTATCAGCATCGCGGCATCCTGCAACTCTTGTACTACGACAACATCACGAAGTACGTGGATCAGCACGGAGGAGCGCTACTCGTAGCAGCGGGCGACGACTACGCGAGCAATTTCAGTCTGTACAAAACGCCGCTTGAACCCGGTGCTACCGGCGTCGCCGACGGGCCGCGTCATTCAAACGCCTTTCAAGGCGCACATCACGGAACTCGGCGCCAAGCATCCGGTGACCCAAGGTCTGCCGGGCGGCACCGGCGACTCGCCGACCTGGGGCCGCTGGTTCCGCCAAGCCGAAGTGCGCGCGAACAAGGGCAGCATCGTCATGGATGGTGCGGAGAAAAATCCGCTGCTCGTTCTGGATCGCAAAGGCAAAGGCCGCGTGGCATTGCTGACGTCCGATCAGGCTTGGCTGTGGGCGCGCGGCTATGAGGGCGGCGGGCCGCACACCGATCTTTTGCGCCGCCTCTCGCACTGGCTGATGAAAGAACCCGATCTCGAGGAAGAGCGTTTGATCGCCTCCTCCAAAGGATTGAAGCTGTCGCTCGAGCGGCGCTCGATGGAAGATAAGGTTGGCCCCGTCAAACTCTTAGGTCCCGGCGGCGAAGCGTCCGAAGTCACGCTTGAGCCAGCGGGTGCCGGCCTTTGGCGCAGCACCATCGACGTCAAAATTCCCGGCCTCTACAAAGCCGAAACGGCGGCACCGGTTGGCACTCTGACGGCAGTCGCCAACGCCGGCATCGAAGATCCGCGCGAAATGAATGAAGTGACCGCAACCGAAGACAAGATGAAGCCGATTGCGGAAGCGACCGGCGGCGGCGTGTTCTGGACGCGAACCTCTGGGCTACTTGCGAGCGCGACAGGCACAACTGTCGAAGTCCCTCGCGTCACGTTGCTGTCAAACGCAAAGCTTCTCGCGGGATCTGGCTGGTTGGGCCTTAAAGATCGCGACGCGCATCTGACGCGCGGCGTAAAACTGACGCCGATGTTCACCGGCTTTGCCGCGCTCGCGGCACTGCTGTTCCTGCTCGCCATCGCCTGGTGGAGAGAGGGACGCTGAGACTCGAATCAGTCTCACTTAGGCGAGCGGCGCAATGCCGATTTGCACAATCAATTTTTTTAAGCAACACCAATTCGAAATCGGCGCAGCGCGTCTCCGGAGAATCGGGCTACGGATTGTTCCAACCTTAGATTGCCTCCTGCACTTTTGGTGTTCAGGCGGCAGCCCCACGGGGAGCAACACGATGCTTCGGAACCGCCGTTTTTCTAAGCTTGCAATGGCCGCCATGATGCTTGTGGCCGGAACAGAACTCATTCAAGCGCAAACAACCGTCACGCCGAATGCACCAGCAGGGTTAAGGCTGGTCTGCGTCAGCACGACCGGCGCGCTGTCTTTCGATAGCGACAGTACGACGACTTGCGCGGGAGCGCAGACCGCCATCACAAGTTTTACGGTCACAAACGGCGGCGGATTTACCGCTGCCGGAACCGCTGGATTTTCGGCGACCGGCACCGGCAGCATATCGACGGTCTCGGGGGGCATCACGACCACCTCGGGAAACATCACAACGTCGTCGGGAAACATCACAGCCACTTCTGGAACTGTCCAAGGCGCAACGGTCAATTCGACTGGCACTATCAGCGTCGGGACCAACCTCACTGTCAACGGCGCGTTGAATATGACGAACGGCGCGATTTCGAACGTCACAACTCTTGGCGGTGACGCAGCTCACGGCTCGTCAACGCTAACTCACCGGCGTATCATCAACGCTAATATCGGGGCACGTTCGGCGCCACCGGGCCACAACTATTCACGGCTTCATGCCAACATCGCAACGGCACAGGGCATCACGTGACCTCAAACGGGCGGCAACGCTCGACTTCGCTCGACGGGCCCAACAACCAACGTCGGCGCAACGCTTGGCGTCACTGGTGCCACAACCACTAACGGCATTGCGAATACGGGTGCCATCTCGACCGGCACATTGAGCACAACGGGGCTCTTGAGCGCCGGGGCCAACCTCTCAGTCGCTGGCATCACGAGCACGAACGGCATCACCAACACCGGCAACATCTCGACGGGGACGCTCAGCACGACCGGCAACGCAACCGTTGGCGGCAACCTCACAGTCACGGGAACGGCCAATACAAACGGCCTAAATAACAACGGCGGCGGGATTACGAACGCGGGCGCGGTCAGCGGCGTCACCAATTTGACGGGCACAGGCGGCGGTAGTCTTTCTGGCTTCACAAACATCACCGCAACGGGGACGGTGCAAGGCGCGACACTGAGTGATGGTGCCGGAACCGTCATCACAGGCGGCGTTGTCACATCCAACGCAATCAATGCGGCGACCGGCAACATCGCGACAGTCAACGCGACAACTGTGAATGCGACCAACGTCAATTCTACAAACGTCAACGCGACGAGCGTTACGGCCACAACGGTTGCGGCAGGAACGGTCAATTCCGCGACCATCAACAATTCGGGGACGCTTTCGACCGGCGCGTTGGCAGTCGGCACTGGCGGCGTCGCAGTGGCGGCAAACGCGCCCGTCTCCATGGGTGGCAACCGGGTGCAGAACGTCGGCGCGCCAGTCGCGGCAAGCGATGCCGCCACCAAAGGATATGTGGATGCCGTTGCGGGCTCCTCGGATACGAGAATTTCCCAGGCCTTCAGCGAGATCGACGAGAACACAGAAGGCATCGCCATTGCCATTGCCATGGGCGGCATGGTGCTGCCGGCGGGCAAGACGTTCGCGGTCGGCGGCAACATGGGTTTCTACGACGACAAACAGGCTTTCGCCGCGCAAGCCGCGCTCCGGGTCGATGACGTGCTGACGCTGAGCGGGGGCGTCGGCATGGGCATGGACCACAAGAACGTCGGCGGACGGGTCGGCTTTGTTGCGGCTTGGTAATGCTGGGGCTGGACGGCGAATAGGCGATTGCCGGTGACAGTGGCGTACGCACCCTTTAAGCTTCGACGTCCGAACTAGGACTGACCGTACTGAACTGCGGTCACGGAGAACGCTTATGACCAAGCGGCCAATCGGCCTCATTACCTCGGATCCCGAAGCCCTCGCTGTTGCACGACGCATGGCGGGCGTTGGTGAGCACGTGATTTTTTACATGCTTGGCAACGCAGCGCGCAAAAACCTCGCGCCCAATCTCGAAGCGGCATCGACGCCATCCGATGTGGCCCTCGCCTGCGAAGTTATTCTGCTGGCGATCGACGACACGCGGCAGATGCGCCAGCTCATGCTCGGCAGCCCGGATCGCCCCGGCTTGCTTGGCGAAATGCTGCCGGGTGCCGTCATCATCGATCTTGGCATCCGCACGCCGCGCGAGACGCAAGCACTTCTCGGTGTCACTGGCACGCGCGGCATCGGCGTGGTGGACGTGGCACTCGTCGGCGGCACGGCGGCGATTGAAAACGGCGCGGCAACGGTTCTCGTTGGCGGCTTCCCAGACGCAGTGGATCGCGTCGAGCCCATCCTCACGGAACTCGGGCGCATCGAGCGCACGGGCCCCTTGGGAAGTGCTCAAACGGCGGCGGCGCTGATGGGATACGTGGAAGCCGCACACTTCGCGGCGCGCTCCGACGCGCTCTCCATCGGACACGCGCTTGGGCTGCGCGGAAGCGCTTTGTCGCATATTTTTGATGGCACCCCCGACGACAGCAACATCGTGCGCTTCCAGCGCCGCGCCGAGCTCGTGCGCAGAATGGCAGAAGAACGAGGCCTAGACAGCAAAGTCATCGACTTCGCTAGGCTCAAAGTGGCAGAAAGCGCCACTGAAGGCAGCTGAGGAAAGCAGTTGACGAATCACCCTCCTGAAGCGCCGCAAGAGCCTTAGCCCAAGCGACTCAGCTTAAGCGTTGGAGCAACATTTCATCGTTGCACAAAGGCTTGTCCTCATGTCCGCACTCTTCCGCATTGTTTATGCCGCCCACGCCAACGGCACGCATCACAAGCTGGCACTCGATGCCTTGAACCACATGGAGCGCCCGGACGCGGAAGCATGGCGTAAAGTTTTTCTGCAGCATGTGGGGTTGTATCTCGAAGGCTCGAAAGCGCCCGACAATAGCTTCAAGGATTTCAAAAACCATGTGCTGCATGTCGGCGACGCCTATTGGGGCGGCGCGCCGGAAAAAGTCGAAGCCTGGTACGGGCACACGGTGACGGCGCTGCGCGCTGAAAAATGGGCGGACGCGGCCTACGCGGCGGGCGTCTTGAGCCATTACTACACCGACCCCGTGCATCCCTTCCACACAGGGCAGACCGAAGCGGAAAACTCCATGCACCGCGCTTGCGAGTGGAGCATCAACCGCTCCTACAATGATCTGCGCGCACTTGGAGAAAAGAAATTCGCTCACCTGCAAGTTGCGTCGCACAAAGACGCGCATTGGCTGAAGCAGATGACGTGCGACGGCGCGGAGTTTTCGCACCGCTACTATGAAAAGCTGATCGCACACTACGATCTGAAACGCGGTGTCGTGCGGCCTGAAGAAGGTTTGGATGAGGTCGCAAAGACGATCGTCGCCGAACTCTTGATGTATGCAGCCGACGGCTTTGGCCACATCCTCGATCGCGCGATTGCGGAAGCGGGCGTCGCGGCGCCCGAAGTCTCTCTGACGCTCGAGACGTTTATTGCGACGCTCAAAATCCCGGCGAAATGGATCGAGAAGAAGTTGTCGAATGCCGAAGACCGCAGGATCGTGCAGGCGATGTACGACGAGTTGCAGACGACCGGCAAAGTCGAGCACACGCTACCAGAAGACGACCGCGTCATCCGCGATTTGCACAAACGCGAAGTGCTCGACCGCGCCAAAGACTTGCAGTTGGACAAACGCGCCGTGCGCATTCCCGACGGCGATCCGGCCGACGTGCGCCGCGTCATGCGCCGGACCAAAGCTGTGCTGGAGCCTATTATTCCCCGCGTTTCCGCTGGCGCGCCGGGAAGCGCAGAACCGCTGCCGGCGGTTGTACAAATCGTCAAGAAGGCGGCTGCTCCCGAAAAGGCGCGCGAACTTCCCCCTGTCATTCCAAACGCCGCACCGAAGAGTGTGGCTGAGAGCCCGCACCGATGACACCTCCGCCGCCTGCGCCGCGACGTGAAGAACCCAAGCAGCACGAGATACCGCAGCGAAGAAACTGCCACTGCTCCTCCCCCCATCGTGGGCGATGCACGCGGAGGAGGGAAATCCCAAAAGCCAACAGTTGTGATTCCCCCCGCCCCTAACCCCTCCCCACAAGGGGGAGGGGATTTTGTGCGCCGCGTCTATTTGAAAGCCAGCGACGACCTCGAAGCAGCACCCTCCATCGGCCCGAAGATGGCAGAGCGTTTTGCAGCACTCGGCATCAAGACCGTCGCCGAATTCCTTGGGCAATCGCCAGACGACATGGCCGAATTGCTCGATGACAAACGCATCGACGCCGGGACACTTGAAGAATGGCAGGATCAGGCAGAATTGGTGATGTACGTGCCGGGCCTGCGCGGCACACATGCGCAACTTTTGACGGGCGCGGGCTATCGCACCGCTGCCGCGGTTGCGGACGCCGACCCGGTCGCGTTATCGGCCGACGTTTTGAAGTTTGCAACCACGCCCGAGGGAAAGCGCGTTCTGCGCGACGGCAACACGCCCGATCTCGAAAAAATCAAGTCGTGGCTGGAGGCGGCGCAAGAAGCGATGGCTGCGTAGCACAAGCACCTTTCAAGAAACGCAAGACGAACTGTCTAGCGCCGTGAAGCCGCGCGTTCGCGCTTCTCAAAAGCTGCGCGCGCCGTCTGCACTTCGGGAATGTGATTTTCCGCCCAGCTATCGAGCTTGCGCACGGCCTCAGACAAGGACCGTCCAAGGTCCGTCAACTCATAGTCGACACGCGGCGGTACTTCTTGATGGTCGAAGCGCGCGACAAGTCCGTTGCGCTCCAACTCGCGCAAAGTCTGCGTCAGCATCTTCTGCGAGACACCGCCGATTTGGCGCATGAGATCGCCGTTGCGCTTCGGACCCCGGCGCAGGGCCGGCAAAATGAGCAATGTCCATTTGTCGGCGATGAGTTCGAGAATGGCGCGCGAGGGGCACGCCTCGATAAAAACGTTCGGCTCGAAACATTGGGGCTTCCCGTCCGCATCGCGCGGCGGAGTGCACCCGATCACAGTCTTATCAGACATTGCTTGCGACCATAGTTACCAAAAGGTGCGTACTTTACTTCTAGTACTCTTGCACTCTATCTCATGTCACGCACTTCAACAAGACCGGAGTAAGCCAATGACCACAGTCGCCATCGTCTACCATTCGGGCTACGGCCACACCGAGGTTGTCGCAAACCACGTCGTCAAAGGTGCCGAAAGCGTCCCGGCGTGACGGTGAAGCTCATCAAGGCCGCCGATCTTGCGTCGCCCGACAGCGGGCCGTGGAGCGAGCTCGCCGCCGCTGACGCCATTATTTTTGGGTCGCCGACTTACATGGGCTCAGCGTCGGCGCCGATGAAGGCTTTCATGGATGCGTCGTCCAAAACCTGGTTCGCACACGGCTGGAAAGACAAGATCGCGGCCGGGTTCACAAATTCATCCGCCTGGTCGGGCGACAAGCTCGCGACGCTGCAACAGTTCTCAATTTTGGCCGCGCAGCACGGCATGATCTGGGCCGGGACCGGCATGTTCCCAGGCTACAATAAGAAAGATTCAACGCCGGACGAACTCAATCGCGTCGGCTCGTTCCTCGGGCTCATGACCCAAGCCAATTTCGACGAAGGCCCCGAGACGGCGCCGCCCGCAAGCGACCGCAAAACTGCCGAAGCATTTGGTGCACGCATCGCTGAAATTGCGGTGAGGTGGAATAGGGCGGCGGCGTGAGTCGCTGCGGGCAGGAGCTTCGACTGACGACACCGATGGTTGCTGCCCGCTTGGCCCGCAGACCCGGCGAGAATTTCCGTTGTTTTTCAGGGCCGTGCCCGCCTTAGGGTTAACGCCCCGGGAAATCTCTCCCGAACGACGCTGCAACGCGCTGAAATCCCACGTACAAAATTTTGAACACTTGAAACCAATCCCCGCCCTCCTGCGCGGGCGCATACTTCGGCTGTTGGACATGTGCGAAGAGGATTGAGATGTTAACGTTTGCGTTCGTGATGATGGGCTTCGTGGTACTCGGTCTGGGAGTGACGATGGCGGCTTTGACTGGAGACGGCGCTGACGCGCAAATTTTTACCCGGCGCGCTTTGGTCCAAGGCGCGGCTGCCGCCGTTGCCGCAACCGCCGTTGGATTTTCAATCGAAGCAAAGGCCGAAAGCACCATGCTGACGCGCACGATCCCCTCATCCGGCAAGAAGCTACCCGTCATCGGGCTCGGCACCTGGCAAACGTTTGACGTTGGCACAAGCGCCGCCGAACGCGGACCCCTCTCGGATGTTTTGAAAGAACTTTTCGCGGCCGGCGGGTCGGTGATCGATTCATCTCCGATGTACGGGCGTTCGGAAGGCGTGGTCGGCGATTTGCTCGACGGCGCACAATCGCGCGATAAGGCCTTTCTCGCGACCAAGGTTTGGACGCGCGGAAAATCCAACGGCATCGACCAGATGGAACGCTCGTTTCAGCTCATGCGCACCAAGCACATTGACCTGATGCAAGTTCACAACCTCGCCGATTGGCAAATTCATCTCGATACCTTGCGCGGCTGGAAGAAGGAGGGGCGCGTTTCCTACCTCGGCGTAACGCACTATACGCCGAGCGCCTTCGACGAGCTTGAGGCCGTGATGCGCACGGAAAAGCTCGACTTCGTGCAGCTGAATTATGCGATCGACGACCGGGCGGCGGAGAAGAAGCTTCTGCCATTGGCGCAAGACAAAGGCATCGCCGTACTCGTCAACCGCCCGTTCGGCGGCGGCGGCGCACTCGGGCGGCTAAAGGGCAAGGAGCTGCCGGGGTTCGCGGGCGAACTTGGCTGCACCTCTTGGGCGCAGCTTCTGCTCAAGTTTATCATCTCGCATCCAGCGATCACCTGCGCCATCCCCGGCACGCGCAAAGCCGCCCACATGCTGGACAACGTGCAAGCCGGAATGGGCGCGCTGCCGGACGCGGCGATGCGCGAAAAGATTGCGGAAGCGGCGGCGGCTTGAACGGCAATCGGCAATCGGCAATCGGCAATCGGCAATCGGCAATCGGTGGAGCGTGGGCCGGAATGATCGAAGCGCAAGGGGGATGCTCAGCCAGCGCATTACGCGGTCATTTTTTCAACACGCAAAGGAATGAACTTCATCAGACTTCGTTGTTTGCATGGGGAGGGGCCAAGTCTCGATCAATGTTCTCGCGAACGGAGGGACAAATGAGCCTCGAAATAAGCGTCGTACCGCCAGTCAGTCACGAGAGTTGCGTCAGCGTAGAGTTGCCAAGGCAGCCATTTCTGTTAGGGCCAGCCCCGTTCGTCGTGCGAGACGATATGGCGGAACGTGCCGTGGATGGTTTTGCTTGTTTCGTAGAGCAAAACATTACGTTGCTTCCTATTCCGCACCGGTACTCGGCCTAAAGCGTAAAACACCACGTGAGACACCAGACGGCGGGCGGAAAGCCTGCCGTTTTCGCGTAGGCGGCCCGGTTACGGCACCTTTGGGGGATCGAAGACATCTTGCAACTCGGGGCCGCCGGGGCCAATGTAAGACTTACCGAGGGGAGCCGGTGTTCCGGCTGAGATCGCGCACGCAAGCGCGAACACCCTTAGAACCTGATCCGGGTCATGCCGGCGCGAGGGACGGAATTTGAGCGCTATCAATATCCAGAGTCTGCAGAAATTCTGTCGTTTTGCCGCGCAGCCGGTCATGGCTGTCCAACACGAGGAGTTCTGCCATGGATAATGCCGTTCTGATCGCAAAGATTTTGGGACCCATTTATTTGATTATAGGTCTCGGCATGTTGCTTCACAAAGAGCACATGCGATCCCTTTTCAACGAAGTCTCCAAAAGCCCCGCGCTCGTCTATCTCGGAGGCGTGCTGGCGCTTGTCATCGGCACAATCATCATTCGCTTTCACAACGACTGGAGCTTGGGCTGGCCGCTGTTGATTACGCTTATTGGCTGGGGCGCAGTCGCTAAAGGCTCCTCGCGCATACTCGCCCCTGACTGGAGCCGCGAACTGCTCCATTCCTACGCTCAGGACGACAAGATCATTCCATTGGCAACCGCAGCCGCACTTCTCTTCGGCGCCATTCTGACGGCCGGCGGCTACCGCTGGATTTAACTGACACAACGTTCAACCCTCGAAGCGAGACCCAAATGAACAAGATCACCCGCGCCGCCGACCTGATGGTTCCCAAAGTCACGACGGGGCCGATAACCGGATCGAGCAAGATTTACACCTCGCCTGAAGGTCACGACGATGTGCAGGTGCCGTTCCGCGAAATCGCCCTGACGGACCCGGCTGAGACAAGCTTCCGCGTCTATGATCCGTCCGGTCCCTACACCGACACGAACGCCAAGATCGACGTTGAAATGGGCATGCCGCGCATCCGCGAAGGCTGGATCAAGGCGCGCGGCGGCGTTGAAATCCTACAAGGGCCGCGACATCAAACCGGAAGACAACGGCAACGTTTCCGGCAAGCACGCGGCGCGGGATTTTCCCAATAAGCCTGAGCCGATGCGCGGTGTTGGCGCCGAACGCGTCACCCAATTCGAATTCGCGCGCGCGGGCATCGTCACAAAGGAAATGATCTACGTCGCGCATCGCGAGAACCTGGGACGCGCGGCTGTTCTTGATCGCGCCAAGGCAGCGCTGGCGGATGGCGAAAGCTTCGGCGCGGCGCTGCCCGAGCACATCACGCCCGAATTCGTGCGCTCAGAAATCGCACTAGGCCGCGCGATTATTCCATCAAACATCAATCACGCCGAAGTCGAGCCGATGATCATCGGCCGCAACTTCCTCGTGAAGATCAACGCCAACATCGGCAACTCGGCCGTCTCCTCGTCGATTGAAGAAGAAGTCGAGAAGATGGTTTGGGCCATCCGCTGGGGCGCGGACACCGTCATGGACTTGTCGACGGGGCGCAATATCCACACGACGCGCGAATGGATCTTGCGCAATTCGCCCGTCCCCATCGGCACCGTGCCGATCTATCAGGCGCTGGAAAAGTGCGGCGGAGATCCGGTCAAACTCACCTGGGAACTCTATCGCGACACGCTGATCGAGCAATGCGAACAGGGCGTCGACTATTTCACCATTCACGCGGGCGTGCGGCTGCCCTACGTGCCGCTCACCGCCAATCGCGTGACCGGCATCGTTTCGCGCGGCGGATCGATCATGGCCAAGTGGTGCCTAGCCCATCACAAAGAGAGCTTCCTCTACGAGCGCTTCGACGAAATTTGCGATTTGATGCGCAAGTACGACGTGTCGTTCTCGCTCGGCGACGGCTTGCGGCCGGGTTCGATTGCGGATGCCAACGACCGCGCGCAGTTTGCCGAACTCGAAACACTTGGCGAGCTGACCAAAATTGCCTGGGACAAAGGCTGCCAGGTCATGATCGAAGGCCCCGGCCACGTGCCGATGCACAAGATCAAGATCAACATGGACAAGCAGCTGAAAGAATGTGGAGAAGCGCCGTTCTACACGCTTGGACCACTGACGACCGACATCGCGCCCGGCTACGACCACATCACGAGCGGTATCGGCGCCGCCATGATCGGCTGGTTCGGAACGAGCATGCTTTGCTACGTGACGCCGAAGGAGCATTTGGGCCTGCCGAACCGCGACGACGTGAAGGTCGGCGTGATCACGTACAAATTGGCGGCCCATGCAGCGGACTTGGCCAAGGGACATCCGGCGGCGCAGTTGCGCGACGACGCGTTGAGCCGCGCGCGCTTCGATTTCCGCTGGGAGGATCAGTTCAACCTCGCGCTCGATCCGGATACCGCGCGCAGCTATCACGACGAGACCATGCCGAAGGACGCGCACAAGGTTGCGCATTTCTGCTCGATGTGCGGACCGAAGTTCTGCTCGATGAAAATTACCCAGGACGTGCGCGACTATGCGGCGAAGCAGAATGCGCGCGTGGGTGAGGCCATTGCCGAAATTCAGGAGGAAGTTGGCGCGATTGACCCGCAAGCTGGAATGGATGAGATGTCTAAACGCTTCAAGGAAATGGGCAACGAGTTGTATTTGGATGCGGACAAGGTCGCGGCCACTGCGCCCGCCCAAGGGGCCCGCGTCAAATCCGGCGACGCCGACGCGGTGAAGAAGTCCAACAAGGCGTTGGGGTGAGAAAATCTTGGACGACCACGGACCTGATTCCGGGGAAGACCCGGGACCCAGCGTTGACTTGGCGGATTTCTCCGGCCGGGATGACAATGACGGGCTTCCGTTGGATGCCCGAAATCATAATCGTCGCCGGACCCAACGGCGCGGGGAAGACAAGTTTCGCGCGGCAGCACGTCGATACTGGCCGTCGCACATTCACATTTGTAAACGCAGATGAGATTTCACGTGGGCTTTCAGCAGCCACCCAGGCCCACCGGGACTTGCAGGCGACGCGACTAATGCTGAAGCAGATCGATGAACTCGCCGCTCGCCGTGCGGATTTCATGATTGAGACAACACTCGCAGCGTTAACGTATCTTGATAAAATCAGCCAGTGGCGGCGGACCGGATACCACGTCAGTCTTATTTATTTTCGTCTTCCGGGCGCTGACCACGCCGTCGAACGTGTTCGGCGGCGGGTTGCTGCGGGTGGCCACGCGATACCGGAGTTAACAATTCGCCGGCGCTTTACTATGGGCCTCGACTACCTAGAAAAGCACTACAAACAGGCCGTCGATGCGTGGTATATTGTATATAGTTTGGAAGGGTCCTATGCCCTTTCTGAAAGATCAGGTGACTGATGGACCGGAAGCGCGAGATTGCCGAGATCGAAGAGTTGCTTAGGCGGGCCGCCGACGCTATTCGCAATCGGGAACCCGATGCATTGGCTGGGCGTATGAGCCAGTCGATCCGTGCCACAAAGCGACCTACCACTGGGAAGCCAAAGACAGCGGTCAAAAACGCCGACAAAGCGTTGGGGTGATCCTCCACGCCAACCAAAAAGCGGTGTCATCCTAGGCCTTGTGCCTAGGACCCATAGGGCAAAGTGTTTGGGCGTCAAGCTCGGGCACAATGCCGACAAGGCGTAATGCACTTGCTCCTTCATGCCGCCTAAGCACCAGAACCGCCTAAATCTCCCTCCGAACGAATGGAACAATGGATCCTAGGCACAAGGCCTAGGATGACAGTGGTGTACAAAGTAAAAACTGCGAACAAGGCGTTGGGGTGATTCACCAGCATGCTGCCTCTTGACTTTTAAGCCATCCTCAAAGTGAACTGCGAGATGCACCTTTCCTGTCAGGAGATGCCGCCTCATGAGAGTAGGTATTGTTGACAATGCTACGCTAACAGCCAGTCAGCGACTTCTCGGTGACATACAGATTGCCAATTTGCACAACATCGATGGCGACATTGTTGCCTTCGAAAACCTAGTCCAGGCCATCCTTTTCTATGACGACCTCTACTTTATTGATGATTACAAGCCTGAATACAGCAAGGCCAGGCTAGCTCGTTTTCCGTTCATCAAGCCGCTAACTCTTACCGAGACGAATAAGTCCAAGCTCGAGGACGAGTTCCAAAAAAAGACGACAGATCTCATGCTTCGGGTGGAAGGAGGTGACATTACGCCCGGTTTATTGCGAGACTTTTTCAACCAATTGAGTTTGCAATTCGTGTTTGCGTGGCAAATGTCAGGCAGCGATTTTCTTCTAAATGTAAAGCTCCTTGGAGGCACCGATCTTAGTTCAGAGACGGTTGGAAAACTCGTGGCAATGCTCAAAAGTCAGCAGATTGATTTGGATCGCACGATTCTTGAAGTCCCCCTGCCCAAACCAATTCTTATCGGAAGCGATGGGTGCGACATGAGCGAACCTCGCGAACGAGAAGGAAAGAAGTTCGATGTTGGAGAAGACGTCAAACAGTTCGCAAAGAACCTAAACTGGCTTTGCCAAAGAACTAGTCTCTATTCCGTGCTCGCCCTCCAATGCAATGCCGATCCTGTTTTGCATCCAATTCGTTCAAGTTTTGCATTATCCTTTGCAGGCGCACGATTGGGGCTCCCAACTCCAATACGACAACGAATTGTGGCGCTTCTGAAAGACCCTTCAGAGGCGGCTGTCATCGAAATAAAATCGGCGTCTGATCCGTTTGCAGTTATCGGAGCACACCTGCCTATTTTCTTGGCCTGGATTGCGCTTCACAGCGATAATCCGAATGATTTCTTGTCCAGAGCCTTCGAACTAAAAAGTCATCCGAAAATATTAGCTATTCGAGAAAAACTCTTTGAAATTGAAACCTCGGAAGGAAGTGGCGGAAACCTAGCACGTGCCGTGAACAAGACAGTACGCGAGCTTCGACAAGCGCTCGACGAAGTTCGAGCAGAATTCTCGGTGCAAACCTCGAACGGCCTCTCGCTGTCGCCAGTCGTCAATATCAGTAACGCTGCGTTGGCAATCTCCGGCCAACCTTACGCGATCCCCGATCTTGGGATCAGGATTCCAGGCATTTCCAGCTGGCGGTCACGCGGATACCGAGGCGTGTTTCGTTCAATTGTTACTGACCTCGGCGAAGTCGCCAAACTCGGTGCTTTGCACGAGAAAATCACTCAAAATGTTCAGCGGATGAATGATGCTCGTTTTGTCGAGCCGAAGATCGAACCTCCTGAATTGCGTTATGCAAAGCCCTATTGGAAGCGACCCATGTGAAGTTGAGTATACGACATTAGTCTTGACAGTTGGAATGCCACGCAAAGGGGACTTTTCAATTGGTCGAGTACCGGCACATCCTGCACGTTCACGCGCGAGTTTGGGAGCCGATGTGAATCCAACCAAAGCCACCCCCCACCACAAATCTTTCATAATCTTAACTTCACTTCGCCTTGCTGAATGTGAGAGCCTCTGCAGATCGTCAACAACTGAAAGGAGGTGATCCGATGTCGAGTGGGATTATGAAGGCTGCGATTGTTGGATCGCTCAGGCTTTCGCTCGGTTCACTTCCAGCGAAGGCTTAGAGCAGCGACCCGGCGGACCAAAACTTCCGCCTGTCAATCGCGCCAGATCTCACGGAGGCCGCTCATGTCGAGCGGCCTCTTTGTTTTTGTGGCACTGCGTTTTTGCAGGACTGCGTTTCTACGGGACCGCAGACGCGCTTACTTCACCGTCACCATGAAGACCATCTCGGCCTTCTTGCGCTCGCCGCCAGCGCGGCGGATATCGGTCCCGCAACTGTAGGCCTGCGCAAATCCTTCAACCCGGCAGTTGCGCGTGTTGACGACGAAATCGAGATCGCGCTTGGGATCGATACGGTTGATGTCGATCTGATCGTCAACCTGAACATCCTTATCGAAGACCTCGATCTTCACGTCGGTCCGGCCATTCGGCACGACGGCTGAAAACTTCCAGTTTGGAATGATCGCGTCCGTCTGGCGGACTTTGTCCGATTTGAACGTTTGGCCGCCGATCGTCACGCGAGCATAAAAGTCCTCGGAGCTGAAGGCATCGGCTTTGTCGAGGGCAATGAGCTGATGAAGAGTAACAGTCACTTCGACATCGCGCGAGACAGGCGCATGATAGCGATGCTTCCTATATTTGCGATGCGGATGGGCGTCAGCCGATATCGCATCGATAAAAGGAAAAACGGCGAGCAGCAGACCTAAGAACGCAAGGCCGCGCGCGCGAATGCCAGACTTTATAATGGACATAAACCCCTCCACACGATTGCAACAAAGACACCGGCGGGACCAAGTGTCCCCGCTTGAGCCTTCAGGTTTACGAAATTTATTGCGCGTCTGATAGAGAAGCAATGCGAGTTGGCGCTTGAGCGATGCCGGACAGCACCAGATTCAACTTTGAAGCCGCAGCCTTTGCGCGAAATACAAGCCGGGCAGACTCGGCGACTTGTATCCAAAAGATCACATACACTTCGAATCAATCTTCGAAATTGAGATTTCTGTGGATGGCAAGTTCTTTCCGTCCTAGTCTCAATTTGTGGGACGACTGATCGGGGGATCGGTCGGGGGTAAGAATTCTCACACAACGACTGCCGCAAGACTCTCATCGGGAAATCATCTCGAACTGAGTTCAAACCTGTAAGAATTAGCCGTCGTGCAGAGATGCATTCCGGCAACGCCAAAGGTTTGCGGCGGGCCCGGGGGGGCCTCAGGGCGCCCCTAAAGGAACGGGTGGCTTTTGCCACCCGTTTCTTTTTTTTGCGCTCATGTTTGCGCCCGGATCGCAAATGCGCACTTCAATTCATCTCAATTCATCAGGCGCACATGATCCAAACACGCGCTCGAGGACGTGCACTCGGGGACATGCACTCCGGACATGCACTCCGAGACATGCACTCGGGCGTGAACTCCAGGCGCCAACCAACTCCAATTATTTCGAGAACCAGCTATCCCAGAGTTCCTTGGCCCATAGCGACATGGATTTTGCGTCGCCCGCGCCGTCTCCAGACTTGGTTCCGTCTGCAGACTTGGTGCCGCCTGCATCTTCCGGTTCAACATTTCTGGTAATGGACGACGTGGTGGCGGGCGGCGGCGATTTTGCAGCGTCCGCTGAATCCTGAGCTGCGGCCGGGGCCGCCGCCGTTGGCTCCATCGCACGTGGTGCCTGATCTGCCGCGGCCGTTGGCGCAGGTGTGGGAGCCGCAGGCGCTGCTACAGCCGCCGCCTTCGGTGCGGCAGCTGGTGCTGCCTGCGCCGCCTCTGACGCTGGCACGTCGCCATCAACTGTCTTCACGATGCTGGACGTCGCTTTTTCGGCACCGGCCTGCGGCAAGCCCTTGGCATCTTTTTCGATCGCGGCATCATATTCGGCGAGAGTTTGCACCTCGGCCTTGGGACGGATGTGGACGATCTTGAAACCCTTGGCTTTGAGTTCGGACAGCAGCAGAGGCAGCGCCTTTGCCGTGTTCTTGTGAATATCGTGCATCAGGAGAATGCCCTTGCCCGACTTCTCAAGCTTCTGCATCACGCCTTTGACGAGTTGCTCTGGCGGTTGCAGCTTGAAATCGAAACTATCGACATCGGTCGAGAACATGGCGATGTTGCGCGTGCCCAGATGTGCAACGGTTTCGGGGCTATCCACCAGTGTTGGGAAGCGGAAGAAGGGTGCGATGGGGCCGCCGACAGCGCGCTTTACCGCCGAGATGCCGCGCTCTATTTCGGACTTGGCTTCCTCGGCCGTCTTGAGTTTGCGCACCGCCTGGTGGCTCCACGTATGGGTGCCGATGGTGTGGCCGGCCTTGGCAACTTCGCGGATGATCTCGGGATAGCCCAGCGCCATTTTGCCAATCGTGAAGAACGTGGCCTTGGTGCAGTGTTCGGCAAGTGCCGCCAGAACGCCTTCGGTGGCGAACTTCTGCGGGCCGTCGTCGAACGTCAGCACGACTTCTTTTTGCTGCAGAAAGTCGTGCGCCTTGTAGTGCTCAAAGCCAAAACCGGGACCGCCCGTCGTGTCTATTTCGACGGTGCGCGCCACGCCAATTGCGTTGTCGTTCGGGCAGCGCGTCGGTGCCGCTGCGGCGGGCGCGGCAAACGCTGGCAACGCGACAAGCAGTGCAACGCCTAACGTCCTGATAAACCCCGGCATAATAAACCCCTGCAAAATGATTCCCCAAACTCAAGTCTTTACCATGTTTCCCCGCCGGGCGAGCGAGCGCAAGACCCGGCTGACAAGTTTTTCTGGGCTAATTCTGACTAATTATGTCCGGCGCGGCCGCTGGCCGGACAGTGGCAGGCAATTGGGGCAGGCCACTGGATGGGCTCTGGGGATGGGCTCTGGCGCGCCAACAACGGCCCGTCTCCGGTTGTTGCGAAGCCACCCGATTGTTGCGAAGCCCCCGCTGTTGCGAAGCTCCCCGCTGTTGCGAAACCAGGGAAACATATTTTTTGCGGCGGGTTCCGGCCCCCGGCGGTGCTTTCAGTCTTTGCCGGTAGCCGGCACACTTAAGACTATGAAACCTCGAAGAGAGCGCGGCTGGCTGGCGCTAAAACAGAGCGCGAAAAACGCCGCCGGTAGCGCCCAATGGCGCATTGTTTGCTGGCCCCCACACAAAGCCACTTCGCCATTTCGACATAATGTGCTCTTAGTGGTCAACTTGGTTGCGGGACAAAACTAAATAATCGAGTTTCTGGGGGTTTTTAATGTTCAACCGCGTCGCAACGCCTGATCCGCGTGTATCAGACACTGGCCGTCCAAACGGACAGCCGCCATCCATTCAACCTTTGAAGTCTGGCCCCCTGCCCCCATTCGCGCAGCAGCAGTCAGGCCCGTCGTTCGCACAGGCCGCTGCTAACGGGCAGGTGACCATGCGTGCGCCTGACGCACCGACATCCGTGCTTGGTCCCGACATCACCATCATCGGCCAACAGCTCGTTCTGAAAACCAGAGGCTCGCTGCTCATCGCCGGACAGATCCAGGGCGATGTGCATGGCGAAAGCGTCACTGTTGGCGAGAGCGGCAATGTTACGGGCACAATCACCGCGCGCACAATCGCCGTGCAAGGCGAAGTACGCGGCGCGCTTAAGGGCTCGGCCGTATTCCTTCACGCAACGTCGCGCGTCGATGGCGATATCGTCAAACAGACTTTGGCCATTGCCGAAGGCGCGCAGTTTGACGGCAGCGTGCGCCGTGCCCGCGACGTCAGTGAAGTGACGCCCGATCTCGACTAACTGTTTCAGGCGGATTTCTTAGATGTTTGCGACGGAAATCTCCGTCGTCAGCCGGTGGCGTTCGCCTGGTGCGAGCGTCACCTTATCGTTTCCGGCATTGGCGGCTTCAACACATAGCATGCGCCTGTAGCCATCAGCGCCCATGTCGCCAAGGCGCGCGCATTTATCAAGTCCCGGATTCCACAAGACCGTCGAGCGGCTTCCCGTTTTTGAAACGCGGATCTGGCGCCCGCCCTTTTGATCCGTGACGACGACCGGCCCGTCGCAGTCCTGATAAATGCGATCTATCTCGCCGGTGATGCCAACGAGCGCCGTCTCGCGGCGTAGCGGACCTGGATTTATTTGATCGATATAGGACTGACCCTCGAAGCCCTCGATGGTCGCCGCGCCGATATCGCCAACGGCGAGATACGTATGCAGGGCTTGCGTAATTTCCAGGCTGCCTGCGCCGCGGTTCTCGGTCGATAGCGAAATCGTCAGGGTATCAGAGAGCGTAATTTCGATTTCGGCATTGGCGCGGTTGGGCCAGCCGTCAACTGTCTGAGGCGTGGCGTCATAGGATAAGACAAGCCGCGCACGATTTTTGGCCGCCGCCGATCCGGCAATACTCCAAAGCCTTGCGCGCACAAATCCGTGCGCCGGTTTTGTTGGATCGCTGGGATGCGGCCCAAACCACGGCCAGCACACCGGCACGCCGCCGCGAACGGCCTTGCCAGTGCCAAGCTTTGCGACTGGCGACAACCACAAGACTTCGCTGTGATTTGCCGGCAAGTATGTGAGGACTTGCGCACCCTGCAAAGCGACGACGGCGGTCGAGCCGCCCGCTTGGAGTAACGCGACGGGTCCACCGTATCGCTCCGCAAAGCTGATGGCCCCCGTCCTGCCCCAGCGCGCCTCAAGCGCGTCAAGGCTGGCGCCCAAATTACCGTCCAAATTCGCCCCCAGCACCGATTTTGGAGCACAGATTTTAGAATCGCCGCCCGCGCCCGCTCGGCCGTTCGTTACTGCAGTGCTCATAAACCCGGATGTCGTGCCCCACAAAGCGGCACACTTCGCGCTTGTAATTCGGGTTGTGGCGGATGCGATGCGCTGACGCTTTCATGCCGTAGCCGCGCGCGACCTGCGCCAGCAGTTCGTCTTGGCAATAGGGCGTCGTGATGTAGCTGCCTGCAACGAGCTGCGCCCCGCCCCGGCATTGAATGCCGTGCGGACCGGCCTCGGCGCCAGGGGTGAGGACCGCCATAGCTGAAGCGGCGGCAGCAACGAACATGGAAACGGAAATGGCGAATTTGGGAAGCATGACAGGACCTCCGGGTTTGATCCGCTAGGCGCAGCAATAAAGGCAACTATGCCGTTACGGCGCGCTGAGGACCAAGGTTTCACTCGACCGGCATTATAGCAGAATCGCCAGTGTTAGAATGCGTGTTTTATAGGATTGGCGCGCCGCCGCAGTCTGGTAAGAGAAGCACGGAGAACTAATGGCCGCTGGACAGCTCGGAGCCCGGGAATGATTACACAGTATGACGCTGGCGGGACTTGCCTTATTCGCCGCGACGGGGCGCTCGATGTCCAACCAACAACTCTTTGGATCGATCTCCTCAATCCCACACCCGAAGAAGAAAAGGCGATCGAAACAGCGCTCGGCCTCGACGTGCCAACCCGCGCCGAGATGCGCGAAATCGAAGTTTCAAATAGATTTTACTCGGAGGACGGCGCTCATTTCATGACGGCTCTCGCTCTTCACTCCGTCGAGAACGAGGTGCCGCAAACCTCGAACCTGACATTTATCTTAAGTGGCCAGCGTCTCGTTACCGTGCGCTACGCAGAACCCAAGGCCTTCCAGATTTTCACCGAAAAGGTCTGCCGAAATGACCCAGCATGCACATCGGGTTCGCAAATCCTGATCGGTCTCCTCGAAACCTTGATCCAGCGCCAAGCCGATCACATCGAAAAAATCCAAGACGAAGTGGAAACGCTCGCGCCGCAGATCTTCGGGCAAAAGCACGCGGCCACGAGTAAGGGCCGGCGCCTCGACGTCATGTTGCGCAACATCGGCAAGGCAGGCGATTTAACCTCACGCGCTCAAGAAAGTGTCGTCTCTTTCCATCGCACCTTGCACTATTTCGGCGACGCCGCCCGCGAGCGCGGGGAAGACAAACGCTTGATCGAACGCATCGAGAGTACCAATCGCGATATCGGCTCCCTCGTCGATCATTTGAAATCGCTCTCAGGGCGCACCGCATTCCTGTTAGATGCGACGCTCGGCATGATTTCGACCGAACAGAACCAGATCATCAAATTGTTCTCGGTCATGGCCGTCATGCTCATGCCGCCGACGCTGGTCGCCTCCGTTTACGGCATGAACTTCAAGCACATGCCGGAACTCGATTGGCCGTCGGGTTATCCGATGGCGCTCGGGCTGATGTTTATTTCGGCGCTCATTCCGTTTATTTACTTCCGGCGCAAGGGTTGGCTGTAGTCCTCACCCAATCCAAGACATGACAAGCGCCAGCGCGCCTGAGAGGCCGAGTACCGCGAGCATGCTGGCGTGAAACCGGAACAGTAATACAGCCGCAAGTGCGGCGAGCAGCGCGGCGCGCCAATCGAGACTTGCAAGCGCCGGCAAGCTCGTATGCAGCGGACCATACGTGACATCACTGACCTCCCGGAACAGCACGTGCAGCGCAAACCAAACAGAGAGATTGAGCACAACGCCGACAACTGCGGCCGTAATCGCCGAGAGCGCGGACTTAAGGCGCGGCATGGATGCGATGCGCTCGATGTAGGGCGCACCCGCAAAGATCCAAAGGAAACAGGGCGCGAACGTCGCCCATAACACAACAAGCGCGCCGAGAATGCCCATCACAATGGGCGGGCCTTCACCTTGACGATAGGCCGCGAGATATCCGACAAACTCATTGACCAGGATGAGCGGACCCGGCGTCGTTTCCGCGAGACCAAGGCCATCGAGCATTTCTCCGGGCTTCAGCCAGCCGTAAACATCGACAGCGTCCTGCGCGACGTACGCGAGCACCGCATAGGCTCCACCGAAGGTGACGACCGCAAGCTTGGAAAAGAACCACGCCAGTTTGGCGAGCACATGATCGAAACCGAACGCGGTGGCGACCGCCAGCAACGGGAGAGCCCAGATCGCGAGCCAAATGGCGATGGTGCGCAACGTATCGCCGATTGGGATTGCGGCGTAAACCGGATCGGCAGCGGCGGCGTTGGAGGTGGTAACCGGCGCACCATGTCCACGCCAGAAGCCAACGAGGGCGGCGGCAAGTACGATGACCGGAAACGGCACTTTGAAAAAGAATATCGCGATGAAGGCGAGCGCGGCGATGATCCACTCGGCGCTGTCTTTCAGCGAACGGCGCGAGATGCGGAGCAAGGCTTCAACAACGATGGCGAGCACCGCAGCCTTGACGCCCATGAAAAGCGCTGACACGAACGGCACGCTGCCATACGCGGCATAGGTGGCCGACAGTACAAGTATAAAAAGTGCACCCGGCAGAACAAACAAGAGGCCGGCTGCGAGTCCGCCCTTCAGTCCGTGCAATCTCCAGCCCGCGTAGGTCGCGAGCTGCATCGCTTCGGGGCCAGGCAGCAGCGTGCAGAAGTTCAGGGCCAGAAGATACGTGCGCTCCTCAAGCCACTTTTTTTCGTCGACCAGGATCTTGTGCATCATGGCGATCTGGCCGGCCGGACCGCCGAACGATGTGAAGCCAATCTTGGCCCATGTTCGGAGTGCTTCCCGGAAACTTGGCGCGCCCTGCGCTTGCATTTCCCCGGTCATTTGCCTGCCCCGCCCGCTCAATGTTCAAGTGATCCGCATATCAGAAGTCGTTGATTTAAGCCCCTGGAATTGCGGCCTGCCGTCGCGGTTTGACCTTAGACGCACAAAAATATTGTGGGATCGCAGCAATATACTCGCTTCGACTTCAAGTGTGGCCGGATTACCGGATTGACCGGCCGGATTAACCAAGGCACGCCTCGCCCTGCCAGATCGGGTTAACGCCCGAATTCAATTGGCGGCACAGGGAGTTCTGGCGTCTTGCTGCGGATTGAACTGACCAGGGAACCACGTTCCCGGATACGTCGTTGGCGGCCGCATAAGCGGTCCCACGCGGGCCTCGCCTTCGTTGCGCGCCCGCGAGACTGGTCCCTTCCAACCCGCAGTGCCCAGCCGTCGTAAATGAGGAGTTTGTTCCATGCGGTTATTAACTAAAACCGTTTTCGCGATTGTTCCGGCGCTGATTTTGGCCGGTGGCTCAGCCCAGGCAGCAACCGATAACTGGCGGCAGAGCTGCGCTGGCCCTGAGGTCGCATGTTCGTCGTCTGCCGTGGCGCCTGCTGCAAAGAAGGCTGCGACGGCGCCTGTCAAACAAAAGACGGCAACCAAAGTGAAGGCCAAGAAGCCGGCCTCGGTTGCGTCTGAGAATGCCGTCGCGAAGCCGAAGAAGATCAAGAAGATCGCCAAGGTGCAGGACGAAGACGCAACCCCTGCGAAGCCGAAGAAGAAAGCCAAGGTTGCTGCCAAGAAGAACTCCGGCGGCGATACCGGCGGCAAAGCCTATCAGTCGGGCGTTGCATCCTGGTACGGCGGATACTTCCACGGCCGCACGACGGCGAACGGCGAGAAGTACAATCAGTGGGCCATGACGGCCGCACACAAGACACTGCCTTTCGGTACGCGCGTGAAAGTTACGAACACGCGTAACGGCGACAGCGTCATTGTGCGAATCAACGATCGCGGACCGTTCATCGCTGGCCGCGTCATCGATCTGTCGAAAGCCGCAGCCAACGACATCGGCATGAGCGGTATCGCGCCCGTCAAGGTCACGATCCTCGGCAAGGGCTGAGCATCGAAGCGTACACATAAAACGGCGGCAGTCGCGATACGGCTGCCGCCGTTTTCATTTTTGCGCACCGTCGCTGCGCTATGAGCACGCTTCCTTAACGTAGAAATTCTGCGGCTTGCCGTCGCGCGGCGCCAAATATGTCGCTATAAAACCAATGTTTTCAATGAAATGTGAGCGCGTGTTAAGCCTGAAACTCATGCGCGGGTTGACGCTCGCCGCCGGCAGTGTTCCTTGGCCACGCGAATGGATTGGGTTAACTGCCGGCCACGCGAAACATGTTCCGGATCATGCACTTTTTCGTCCCCGCAACTCAACCGCCCACGAAGCACAAGAGGAGTATCACTATGCGTATCAATTTCGCGTTTGCTGCCGTTGCGATGGCAGCGCTGACGATGATTGCAGCACCGGCCAGCGCATCCTGGGAATGCACGGGCCCCGCGTTTGCTTGCGACGGCGGCTCTTCGGGCTCTAAGGCTTCGAAGCCGTCTTACAAGAAGACAGCCAGCAAAAAGGCAAAGCCGTCCTACAGCAACAGCGATTCAGGCTCGAGCGGCGGCTACACGCTTTCGGGTAAAGCCTCCTACTACTGGCAGCCGCAGGCGCTTGCGTCCGGCGGGCGTTTCAATCCGAACGCCATGACGGCCGCTCACAAGACGCTGCCGTTCGGCACCAAGGTGCGCGTCACCAACATGAACAATGGCAAGTCGGTCACCGTCGTCATCAACGATCGCGGTCCCTACATTGCCGGCCGCATCATCGATCTCTCGAAGGCCGCCGCGCACTCGATCTCGATGCAGGGCTCGGGCGTCGTGCCGGTTAAGGTCGCAGTCCTCGGCAAGGGCTGATTATCTACACGACTGATTAAATTGCGGGCGGCGGAAGTGGACCTTTCGCCGCCCGTCCTATTTTAAGCCCCCGAATCGTTTAGCCACGTCTCACCTTCGAGACTCTCCTCTAAGAGCTGGGACCAAATCGCGTGCGTCAGCACTTCTCCATTTTTTTGTTGATCTTGACGGCAGCGCCCGCCGTTGCCGGAAGCGGCTGGCAGACGACCGTTATTCACAATGACGATGCCGTAGCGGTCATAGACTTGGGTTGGGCGGCAACCGTCGTTGCGGCGCGCGCAGACCCCATCACAACCGGCTCGATTGCCCGAGATGGCGCCTATCGCCCGCAAGCCGGGCCGCGCCTCACTGGCCAGCCCCACGCACTCAACGGCGTCGCCTCATACTACTGGCAGGACCAGATGACGGCGACGGGCGAACGCTTCAACAAGCGCGCCATGACGGCGGCCCACAAGACGCTGCCCTTTGGAACGCGCGTTCGCGTCACCCGCGCCGACACCGGCCGTAGCGTCGTCGTACGCATCAATGATCGCGGACCTTTCAAACCGGGCCGCATTATCGATCTCTCGGAGAAGGCCGCCGAAGACCTGGGCATGACCGGCCGGGGCGTAACGCCCGTGAAGCTGGAAGTGCTCGGACAATAGCTGTGCCGGATCTTGTCACACTGCTCCCGCTCTGCAATCCTATTGCTCCGTTGGCTTTTCTTTTGCCGTTGGAGAAATCATGACCTCCGAGACGCCCGCCAAATTGCCGGTCTGGAAGACGGCGCTTGAGTGTTACCGGCTGACATTCCGTCACCTCGGCGATCTCTTGCGCTTTTCTTGGCCGTGGCTGTTGCTGCTCATCGCGTTGAGCGGGGCGCTCTATTGGGGGCTGTATCCGGCTGAACAAGAAGCGCTGGCTAAGACGGGCACTGGCTCGAACCTGCTCTGGATTTTAACATCTGCTCTGATTTCGACAGCGATCGGCGCCTTCATCGCAGTGCCGTGGCACCGCTTGCTGTTTCTTGGAGAAAAACAGAGCCTTGCAGGCTGGCATTTCGTGTACGACGCAACGGCGATATCTAGTTTGTGCAAGGCTGTTGCGGCCTTCGCTGCCGATGCTGCCCCATCTTGTGCTGCGCATTTTTCCTTCTTCCAGCAAGATACGAGCGACGAACCGTTGACGCAGCTGAGACATTGTCTTGGTGCGGCGTTGATTTCATGGCGTCTAATTTCGGTCGCATTGCGCTGATGTTTGATCAATCGCGCTGTCCCTGATCCTTCCTGCATACCGCACTTGGTCATCACCAACATCGGATGGCGGAAGCTTGGCACATGACACGCACGCAATACTTGGCGGCTCTTTTGGCTCAGCCTGATCGTGTTCTTGCCTTTTTCTTGGCATCTCCGTTGCCTTTCAACTTTTCCGAATGCAGTTCGCGGCCTGCTACTGCACGAAACCGCACCCGTTGCCCGCCGCAAGCGTTTCACCTCTTGGAACGTGGTCTCGGAACTGGCGGCCATGCTTTCCGGCATGCTCTACGTCACGTTCCTCTCCCTCGCCTACCGGCATTTCACTGGGCTTCCTGCGCCTCAAAGCGAGGCGGTCTCACCCACCGCCCCTTAACCTTCCCCGCCCGCCGATTTCGATTGCGCCACAGGGATAAGTTCCCCTCCCCTCAGGGGAGGGGTTAGGGGTGGGGTGAAGACAAAAGCGTTTCCGTGGAAAGTTTCGCACGATGGCTAACCAAACCGCTCGCAAGCTTCGCAAAAATGAAACCATTGCGGAGAAGCGGTTATGGAGAGAACTCCGTGAGCTCCGGAGGCAGGGATATCACTTCAGACGACAACATCCGATTGAGGGCTACATTGTCGACTTCGCCTGTCTTTCTCAGATGCTGATTATCGAAGTCGATGGCATTCAACATCTGGAAACAGAATACTTGACGGCAGATGCCGCGCGCGACGCACGATTGCAGTGGCTCGGCTGGCGCGTGTTGAGACTTACAAATGGCGATGTGACAAACACCTTGGACGGTGTTGTTTTAGAGGTTCTCGCGGCGCTTGGTGCTGTGGCAAAGCTGGAGTGAAGCGGCTAGGACCTGTCATGCGGCGTCTCCCCCACCCCTCCCTCCCAACGCCCCTCCGGCCGCTGGGGAGGGGAGGCACACCGCCGCCCCTTAACCCTCCCCGCCCACCGATTTCGATTGCGTTGAAGCGATAAAAACCGGTACTTTCCAGCAAGATTTGGCGGGGAACTCCGGCGTGCGCGTATGAAAAAAACGGCTTCGAATAACGACACGCCGATGCTGAGCCGCGAGGACGCGCTCGACGCCATCAAGACGTCGATGGTCGAGAAAAAGCTGACGCAGGCCGAACTCGCGGACGCCTCCGACTGCCACGAGAAAACAATTCAGAATTTGCTCGGCGGGCGCTCGGTGCGCGATCAAACGCTGTTCGATGTGTGCATGGTGCTTGGTCTCGAATTCCCCGGATTGCGCGACGCCTGGCACGGCGAAGTGGACCAGCCGGCACACGGGCCGCAAGAACTCAAAGGCGACGGCGGCCTCGTATCGCCAACGTATATGGGTGCTTACACGCGCGCGGCGGTCGATCACTACATCGGCAGCTATTTGACCGTTCGGCGGGCGTTCTCAACGCCCGACACCATTGTCGCCTATCGCACGGATATCGTGTGGGACCCGGAATGGCCGAGCCTTTTGTTTCAGGAACGCGACCGGCCAGACGCCCCCTACTCGCATCGCGGGCGGCTCTACATTCCTGCGTCGTCGATGTTCATCCATCTGGTGTCGCTGACCAAGGGCGCCATGCGCATGATCATCGTTTCGCAATTGGATCGCGGCGGCGAGATGCGCGGCATCATCACAACTTTGAATAAGCATCGCGCGACCTACGTGCCGGTGGCCACACCCATTGTCTACGTGCGCCAGGAGGAATTTCCATTAGCGCAGCTCGGCGAGCTAAATCCCCAAAATCCCGCCTACGCCCGCTACAAGGCCCTACTCGACGACACTGTTGAACAGGGATACGCGCGCCTCGTTGCGCCCTAGCCAAATTCTCAGTAGATGTGCCCAAAGTGCTACTTGAAATTGTGTTAATATTAATTTAACAATTTTAACGTGTATTAGGTCCGCGGATGTGTCCCGCAACCGTTCTCAGGCCGAACTACACAGTTCATCGTCCGCTCGGACCGGGTTGCGCAACAGGAGTTTAGTTCATGCGTACCCTGTCCACGCCGCCCTCCGGGCGGACGAATACTTGCGCCTCGAATTCCGATTTGCGCCTCCGATTCCAATGGTCCAGACGGACCGAAAACCAGGCAAGCGACGACCGCTTTGCCTTCGCCTCCCAGTAACCAGCAGCGGCTGGGTTGGCGGCTCAAAGCCTCGGTCAGCGGCGCAACACTCGCTCTTTACATGACCGGCAGCGCCAGCATCGCCAACGCTCAGTTCATCTGCCAGCAATATGGCGGCAGCTTCGGCGGCGCGACCGCGGGGACTCTTTCAATTGCCTGCGGAACGAATGCGAGCGCGCCTGCCACGGGCGCAACAGCCTTTGGCAACCTCACGGCCGCCAATGGCGGTTACGCCATGGCCATCGGCAACGTCGCCAAAGCAAGCGGCGTTAATGCGAGCGCACTTGGCGCTTATGCATCTGCATCCGGCTCCGACGCTGCCGCCATTGGCGGCTACAGTCAAGCCGCTGGTACAAATGCTACAGCCGTTGGCGGCGCGGCACTCGCGACTAAAGACAACGCCACAGCGGTTGGCAACAACGCCACCGCCACAAATATCGATGCGACGGCTGTTGGCAAATCAGCCAGCGCTTCAGGAGTCAACGCAACGTCCATCGGCGGCTCCGCACGCGCTATCGGCGACAATGCCACCGCAGTCGGACGCGGCGCATACTCGGAAGGGCAGAGCTCAACCGCCGTCGGAGTTGTCGCCAAAACATTCGGCGACTTTGGAACCGCTGTCGGCGTCAATGCGCTTTCGCAAGGGTCGGGCGCGACCGCAACCGGCGCAAGCGCTGAAGCAACCGCTGATCGAACGGCGGCCTATGGTCAGAATTCGTCCGCGAGCGGCTTAGCTGCAACGGCAGTGGGTGATGCCGCGCGGGCGTCGGGCGAGAACGCCACGGCAACGGGCACGAATGCAGCCGCAAGCGCAGACAATACGTCGGCTTACGGCGGCGGCTCCAATGCGTCGGCCACAGGCGCGACGGCGCTTGGACAAGGCGCGCAGGCTACGCAGACGAATGCAACGGCCGTTGGGACAGGCGCTGAAGCAGCGTCTGTTGGCGCCGTTGCCGTCGGCGCGGGTGCCAAAGCGACAGGCTCCACTGCGGTTGGCACGAATGCCCAGGCCACAGGTTTGAATTCGGCCGCCTACGGCAAAGACAGCGTTGCGAGCGGGGATAATTCAACCGCGCTCGGCGAGTTCAGCCAAGCGACGGGCACAGGTGCAACGGCTGTTGGCGAAGGCGCTGTAGCCGCACACAACAACGCGGCCGCGTTTGGCCAAGGCGTTTCAACCACGCGCGACAATCAACAAGTCTTCGGCGATACGTCGAACACCTACACGTTGACCGGCATGCGTCCGCCGCCAGCAAGGCCGCACAGGCAGCCGGCGCAAAACTTGCGGTGACGTCAGACGCAAACGGCAATCTAGCCGCGCGCGATCCCAACGAGCTGTTTTCTTCCTCTGGAGCCAACAGCACCGCTGTAGGTTTCGGGTCTTCCGCTGGCGGCTCTAACGGCGTTGCGCTTGGCGCCAATGCATCCGCCTCGGGCAACGACAGTTGCGCGCTTGGCTCCGGTGCGACGGCGAGCGGAGCCGGCAGTTGTGCACTCGGCAGTGGTGCCACCGCCGCCCACACGAACGCCACAGCAATTGGTGCTGGCGCCACAACGACCCGCGCCAACGAGGTTGCCATTGGAACCTCGGCCAATTCGGTGCGCGCAGCTGGCATTCCAACTGCCACCAGCCGCGCCGCGCAATCGGGCACCTTCAGGTCGTAACGGTCGATAGCAACGGCAATCTCGCCGGCGACAACGGCGCACTACAGAAACAGGTTAATTACCAAACGCGAATTACGACCTAGGACCGCACAAGACGCTCGAGGGCAAGTCACAACCATCAACAACAACATCACCAATCTCGGCACCCGGGTCACCAACGTCGAAGGTCAAACGACAACAAACACGACGAACATTGCACCAACCTCGGCACCAGAGTGACATCGGTCGAGGGCCGGACAACCGTAAATGAGGTTGATATCGATGATCTCAAAAGGCGAACCAACGGCCACACGACCAGCATTACCAATCTAACCAAGACGACGAACACTCACACCACGCAAATCAACAACCATGGTCAGCGCATCAAGTCGCTTGAAGGCACTGTCTCCGGCTTCGATAGCCGGATCAAAAACTCCGAGCAGCAAAGCAATGAAGCGTTGTCGAAGATCAACGGCTTTGATCAACGCATCACCGACGCCAACAGCAAATCAGAACTGGCGCTCGAAGGTGTGGCACTTGCCATGGCGCTGGCCGATCCCGTGCTAACCGGCGACGCCTCCTTCGGTCTCAGAGGTAACTGGGGCAACTTCGAAGGGCGCAGTGCTTGGGGCGTATCCGCCATCGGCATCCTGGACCGGAACGTCTTCGGCAATGGTGAAACGTTTGGGCTTGCTGGCGCCATCGGCGCTACTGAAAGCGGCGATGTGGGCGGCCGGGTTGGCGCGCAGTTGACCTGGAAGTAAAGCAAGGCCCAGCAGGGCGGGAGGCCGCTGATGTCACCCGCCCTGCAAACTTTTTCGTTCGATTAGCTTCTACGCTTACGAGCCGGTGCTTTTTCCTCAGGCGCCCGCTCCGCGGTCCGGCGGCCAGAGGCAAGCGCTTGTTCCTTCTTCTCGCTGACCAGCGCCGGGAAAAAATGCTTCTCGAGATCAATCGTTTCTTTCTTGCCGACTGAGGACGCGTAGGCGGCTAGCCACTTGTCTGCTTCGTTGCGGCCGGCGCCGTGCAGGAACGTCGTCAAATTCCAGTCTGGCTTCATCGTCGACTCAGGACTGAGGCTCGATGTGACGGGCGCCGCGTCAATGAGATGAAAGCGGTGCCGGGCTAATGGCGCGAGCCGCCCCTTCGGCAAAATGCTCCCCGCAGTCTCGCGGACCGACCTGATGATCTCGATGTCGCGCAAGAGCGGCGCGTTAAACGTCAGCCGCGTGGCATGGTTCGAGATATCGCGCACCGTCGTCGGATGCTCGTCCTGCACTAAGGGCACAAGCGTCACGAGCAGCGTATCGGAGACAGGGCTCTCAACACCAAGCGTGACGAGATCCGGATTGGCGGAAAATCCGCCGTCCCAATAGGCCGATCCTTCGATTTCAACCGCATGATGGACTGTCGGCAAGCAGGCCGACGCCAACAACGCATCAATGGTCAACTCATCGCGCCGGAACAATCGTGCGCGGCCGGTTGGAACGTGGGTTGCGGCGATCAGAAGTTCAACCGGCGCCGTCTTGCGGATGAGATCGAAATCGATGTGTTCCGATATGATGCGGCGCAACGGGTCGAAGCCCAATGGATTAAATTCATAGGGCGACCACAAGCTCGCCACTTGCGCCATGGAATTGGAGCGCGACAAGCCGTAGAGAAACGGATTGAGCTTTGTTAGATCGGGCACGCCTGCTTTGTGCACGGCCTCCCAAACTTTAAACAGCGTTTCGCGCGCATTCTGACGCGAACCTTGCGCAAGACCCGCCGCCATCGCCACGGCGTTGACCGCACCGGCGCTGGTTCCGCTGATCCAGCCAAATTCGATACTGTTGTCCTCAAGCAATCGGTCGAGGACGCCCCAAGTGAAAGCGCCGTGTGCGCCGCCACCCTGAAGTGCCAGATTTATTTTCACTTTTTTCCGCAATGCCCCAATGATTCCGCCGCCGCTCACTGTTTCTCAACACGAGCATCATAACTCGAGACGAGAATCATAAGCGTGCCAGTCGCGAGCGGCAAGCTTATGTCGGAGAAGCTGTTGTTCTTTGAAAACTGCGCGGCAAAACGACCGGAATTCCGGAGACTTCGGACACGATCGCATCGATACCAAACGCCGCAGCGAGATTGTCTCTGCTCAAGACATGTGCTGGCGGCCCATTTGCTAAGCACTTGCCGCCTTTAAGAAGCACGATGCGTGTGGCAAAGCGCGCCGCGAGCGACAAATCGTGAAGTGCAGTCAGTACTCCATGACCGTCACGCGCCAGCCGCGCCAATTCTTCAAAAAGCGCGAGACTGTGAGCCGGATCCAATCCGGCGGCTGGCTCGTCGGTAATGAGATACTCGGCTTCCTGTGCGAGCGCGCGGGCAACGAGTACGCGGGCGCGTTCACCGCCCGAAAGTTTGGAGACCGGCCGGTCCGCGAATTCCGCAACATCCATGCGCGCCATGGCGGAAGCAATTGCGGCACGATCTTTGTCATTTTCTCCGGCCGAGAAACTGCGATGCGGCAACCGGCCGAGCGCGACCACGCGTTCGGATTTCAAGGCCCAGTGAACGGTTCGCTCCTGAGGAAGATAGGCGATGCGCCGGCCGAGTTCCGGCCCGCTATAGTCCACGAGCGGCTTTCCATCGAGCGCAACGCCGCCCGCTTCCGGCGCAATAAGCCCCGCCAAGAGTTTGAGCGTCGTCGATTTACCCGCGCCGTTGGCGCCGGCAACGGCCACCAGCTCGCCGGGCTTCAAGTCTGAGATTCAATCCCTCGACCACAAGCCGCGTCCCGAGCCGGACTGATGCTTTTTCCGCGCACAGGCTCATGGCTGCCTCATGGTTGCATCTCCAGCCGCTTCTTGAGCACGAGCCAAAGGAAGAACGGCGCACCGATGAGTGCTGTCAAGACGCCGAGACGCAGATCGGAGTAGGGCGCGACAACGCGCAGCGCGACATCTGCAAACAGTACAAGCGCCGCGCCGCCAAAGAGGCTCGGCACGAGTAATCCGCCCGGACTCTCGCCAACGTGGGGCCTCAGAATATGCGGAACAATAAGCCCGACAAATCCAATTGAACCGGCAACCGCCGTCGCCGCGCCAACCGCAAACGCGGCACCGGCAATCACCTTGAAGCGCAGACCGTTCGGATCGACGCCGAGATTTTGCGCGGCTTCTTCGCCGAGACTGAGCGCTTCGAGGTCGCGCCCCGTGGTTAACAGCATAGCGATGCCGACGAGAATGAGCGGGCCCGCAAGCCACACATGCACGAGACTGCGATCCGTCAATGATCCCATCAGCCAGACCATGATTTCGACGGAAGCAAACGGATTAGGCGACAAGTTGAGCGCCAGCGTCGTCAGCGCGGCCGTAATCGCTGAGACGGCGACACCCGCGAGAATAAGCGTCGTCGTCGCGCCGCTGAGGCCTGCCAGAGAGACGATGGCGATGGCAGCAACCGCCGGCACCTGCGAGCCCCCCAATCGGCAACGCCAACGCAAAGCGCGCGGCAATGCCTGAGTGGATTGCAGTCACGGCACCAAGCGCGGCGCCGCCTGAGATACCGAGCAATCCAGGTTCAGCCAGCGGGTTGCGGAGATAGCCTTGCAACACAGCGCCCGACAAACCGAGTGCAGCCCCGACGAGCAGCCCCAATAGCGCGCGCGGAATGCGGATCTCGGTGAAGACGAGTTGCGCGGCGTCAGAGTTCTGCGGCAGGCCAAAACCATCAGGTCCAATTGCCAGAGAGGCAATGAAACCGAGTGCGGCCAAGACGCCTGCATAGACTGTTGCGCGTGACATCATCGCGCCCCATCCGATGCGGCAACGCCGGTGCGCTTCATGGACGCCAAGATTTCCACCGCCTCGGCAATCTTCGGCGTGGCGCACATCCACAGCGGCATCGGCAGATGCACGTTCGGGCGGCGGCGTAACAAATCCGCGAATGCGGGGTGGCGCAGGTTATCGCCAAGCACCGTTCTAAAATCATCCGGCGCATTGGCGAGCACAATCAAATCAGGCGGGGACGCGACAAGCGCTTCGAGCGGCAAACGCCCAGCCGGGCCGAGCTTCAAGTCTCGCGCGATATTGCGATATCCCGCCGCTTCAAGCGCTGAATTGAGCAAGCTTCCCTGCCCCGAGGTCAAGCTGTTGACTTGGTAGGCAATGGCCGTCGGCTGGCCGGGCACCGTTGATCGGGCGCCGCGCACGCGCTCGTCGAATTCGGCGATGACCGCTTCGCCGCGTTCCTTTTCTCCAACCGCATCTGCAATGAGCCGCAAACTCGCGCGCATTCCCTCAAAATCCGATGCCAGCGGCACGACGAGCAAGTTCACGCCCAGCCGGCGCAGCAAATCGACCGTCGGCCCGGTTGTATATTCTCCGGCGATGACGAGATCCGGAGCAAGTGCCAGAACTTCCTCTGCCGTCCCGCGCAGCTGTTTCAAACCTTGAAGCCGCGAGGCATAGGCGGAGAGCGTGCGATCCGTTGCCAGGAAACTTACAGCTGCAATGCGCTCGCGCGGCACAAGCTCCACAAGCAGCTGTTCGGTGCAAAGGTTCAACGACACGATGCGGCGCGGCGGCTCGGCACGCAGATCCCCCGCGCCCGCAAGTGCGGCGAGCGCTACTGAGAAGAAAAGTGCCGTGAAACCGCCGCGCAATTGCGTCTCCTATTTGTACTGCGACCAGCTCAAGGTTGACGGCTCTTCGTAGTTGATACGCACGCCCGCATACGCTGCGACGCCTGCCGTCTCAAAGCCGAAGACTTCTTGATAATCCTTGTCCAGCACGTTCTCGACGCGGCCATAAAGTTCAACGCCAGGCGCTACCTTATATGAAGCCGCTGCCGTCACGAGCCAGTATTCATCGAGTGCGACGCGTTCCGATGAAAACGTGATGGCGCTGAAGGCAACATCCTGCACCTCACCATTATACACGGCCGCAAGATTGACATTTCCTTTGCCGCCATCAAATGCATAGTTGATGTCAGCCCGGCCCGAATGCGGCGCGCGGCGGACTTCCTCCAAACCATTGTCCTCCCGCGCCTTGAGATAGGTATAGGCCACGCCAACGCTCAAGCCGTCCATCAGCAGCGCACGGCCCGCAACTTCGATCCCCTCGCGCGTGCTTTCACCCGTCCGGTTGAACGGAATAAAGCAGAACGGCACGCCGCCGCACGCTACAGCCGGCGGAACAAAATCGAAGTCGATTTCATTCTCAAGGTTGGCATTAAAATACGTCACATCAACGATGGCCTTGCCGCCAAAGAATGTCGCCTCAACGCCCGCATCCCACCCAAGGCTGGTCTCCGGCGTCAAATTGGGATTGGCTACGAACCCGGTGAACACGCCAAACTGCTCCGAGAAGCTCGGATACTTGATGCCCGTGCCAACGCTGGCGTGAAGACGCAGGGGCGATCCTTCAGGCCTCAACGAACCCGCCGCACGCCATGTCGTCGCGTCCTCAAATCCGTCGTTCTTGTCGTGACGCACATTTCCGGTGAGCGTCAGCGCATCGAAGTACTCGCCGCGAATTTCGCCAGCAATGCTGTCGCGGTCACGCTCAAATGCCTCGGCCGAAATGAGCGGCTGCTCAAACTGTTCGCGCTGATGTTCGATCAGACCTGTCAGAAAATGACGGACAGGCATGCCCGATGGCCCATCCAGGCGATACGTCGATAAGTACCCATATTTGGCTTGTGGTGCTGATATTGCGGGAACGCGTGCCGTCTGGCGGCGAGAACGCGCCGCGATCAAGATCGCTGTTATCGGTTTCAACGCCGCTGACAAAAACTTTGTGAACCCAAGCACTATCAAATGTGTCGAGCGTTGCTGCAACGCGGCCCAGCCACACGTCGGACGCGAACGTGGAACGCTCTTCGGACGCAACGAACAAGCCATTCAGAACATCGCTGGTGCCGTCGCGGTCGCCTTCGCGATGCGCACGCCGGAGTGTGGCATCGAGTTTCAAGTTATCGAAAATCATGACGCCGCCGGTGAAGCTCAAGGTTGAGAATTGCCCGCCATCATCCTCGGTTCCCTTCGACGAGATATCGAAACCGTTGGTTCTGCGGCCAGAGAGACTGAGACTCATGTGCGCACGATCTGTGCCGCCTGAAATCCCGACCATGCCATCGCGCGTGTCGAACGATCCGCCCTCGGCGCGGGCGCGGAACGTCAACGGACCTTTGCCGCCGCGCGTAACGATATTGATAACGCCGCCGAGCGCGCCGGAACTGTAGAGGCCGCTTTGGGGTCCGCGAATGACTTCAATTTGCGCGATATCGTCGACGAGCATGGTCGAAAAATCGAAGAAGCCGTCGGTGCCGGCCGCATTGACCTCAACGCCATCGACAAGCACGAGCGTGTGGTTACTTTCCGCACCCCGCAAGCGAACGACCGTGAGATTCTGCGATCCACCCTGCTGGCTGACACTCACGCCCGGCAAACTGCGCAGTGCTTCGGCCGCCGTGCGCACTTGTTGATTTTTCAATTGCTCGGCAGTGACGACTGATACAGAACTTCCAACTTTCTCGGCGGGAATACCGGCAACTTCTGAGCCTTCGCTGACAGGCGTCGCAGTAACATCAGTCGAAGATGAAGGCGCAACGGGCTCCGGAAACTCTTCTGCCGGCGCAGCCGTGGCTGGCGCACCTGCCTTTTTGGGCGTGCTCGCCTTGGCGACGCTCTTCTTCTTTTTAGCAACGGGCTGCGGCGCGGGTTCCGGCTCTTCCGCCACGACCGGCGCCGGTTTGGCCTTTGGCTTGGCAACAGGCTTGGCTTCAATCGTCGCGCCTTCGATCACGACCGGCGGCAATTCATTGGCGGCGATCTGTTCGGCTTCTTGTGCGAACGCGCTCGCGCATACGGCCAGTAGTGCTGCGACCGAAATCGCGGCAGTTGTAACTTTGCAATTCATAGTCTTGTCCCCCGTCAGGTTAGTGCCGAACTGGCAACTGACAGGAAGCGGCACTGTTGCGCGGGACTGGACGCCAAATCAAAACAGAAGCCACAGGCAAAATGCCTGCTCTTCACACTCGAAATGGCTCTAAAACGTACTCCAACCCAGGCATCCTGATGCGGCTCCCTTGCCGGTATTGCATCAGTCGCCACAACGGGTGTCCGCTCTTTCGCACGCCCCGCGCGAGAGATGGGCGACATGTGCCGGCAGGTCTCCTGGCTCACAGCTCGAACGCTTGTCTCCAGCCTTCCCGGCGTGGACCCTAGTGGCCCGGCCAGTGGCGTTAAGTGGAGAAAGCTTGCCGCTTACAGTTGCGGGGGCAGCCCCGGTTTAAGATCGTTCCCGATCCGCACCGTGTTCCCATTTTCACCAGCGCGGGATCTACCGCACTGGAACCGTCACGGACCCAAAGGACCAGATCGGTGCCATGGCGTCAAGCGCGGCAAAAAGGGTGTGGCTCAAAAGCATATCCAACCGCCCGAAAGCGCGGCAAGATCCAGAAGAATTGCTGGCCCGCGCCAGATAAAAAGTGCAGAGCCCACGGCCGCAAGCCCGAAGAATGCAGCCCACACCCAGCCACGTACGCCCGGCGGCAGGGCCGGCAATGCATCCGTCGTCTTTGTTGCTTTGGGGCTCATGCTATTCAGCCGGTTGCAAATTGGTTCGCTGCACTTCGCTGCACAGGGGCTTCCCGGATCGGCAAATGCACCAGCGCCGCAAACACGCCAAGCGCCACCGAGATCCACCACATCACATCATACGACTTCGTGGCATCGAAAACTAGTCCTGCCGACCACGCTCCAAGAAACGATCCGATCTGATGGGATAGAAAAACGATGCCGTAGAGCATCGTCATCCACTGTGAGCCAAAGAATGTGCCAACCAGCCCGCTCGTCAGCGGAACGGTCGAGAGCCACAAAAGCCCGAGTATGGCGCTGAGAACAACCACCATCGCAGGCGTAACGGGCAAAAAGAGAAATCCGAGAAACACGAACGCACGCGCGAAATAAATGAAGCTCAGTCCATATTTTTTGGGAGTATAGCGCGCCGATTGCCCAGAGATATACGTGCCAAATAAGTTTCCAAGTCCGACAACCGTCAGCGCAATCACGCCAACGCGCGCGTCCAGACCTTGATCGGCAACATAGGCGGGGAGATGCGTGCCGAAGAACGCGAGGTGAAACCCGCACACAAAAAATCCGGCATTCAACAGCCAATAACTCGGCAAGTTCGCCGCTTCACGCAGCGCGTCGCCCAGCGTCTGATTGATCTCGGCCGCCCCACGTGCCTCCGGTTTCCCGGAAACGAAGTATGCCAGCGGCAGAATAAAAAGCGACGTCGCCAGCAAGGCGAGCAGACTGCCCTTCCAGCCCATATTTTCGATCAAGACGTGCGTATAAGGCAACGCAATCAGAATGCCCAGGCCGCTGCCCATGCCAAGCGTCGCGATCGCCTGCGTGCGCAATTCTGGCGGAGCCGCCCGCGCCGCTGCCCCAACCATGGCGTTGATACCGGCGCCGGCAACGCCCAGACCTAAGAAAACACCAGCGATATAGAGCGTCACCTCGTTCGTCGCCGCATACGTCAAATAGAGGCCGATCGCCGTTGTCACGCCGCCCATGACGGCCACGCGCCCCGCGCCATAGCGATCAGAAATCGCGCCAAGAAAAGGTGCCGCGACGCCCCAAACAATATTCGCGATGGCAATCGCCAGCGAGAAAGATTGCCGCCCGATGCTAAGATCCGTCGTCACCGGCTTCATATAGAGGCCCATGACTTGGCGCAGGCCCATGGCAATCGCGGCGATGCTTGCCGCAGCGATGACGACGATCCACCAAGACCGTTCTTCAGTACGCACGAGCTGTCATGTGGCAAAATCCAAAACATTCTCCGAAATTCTCACGACCGGACCATCCGGCGTCTCAAGGCCACGCACGGCATGGCGAATGCGAACACCCGAAGCGCTTTGGAAAAACGTGAACATGTTGTAGCGCGCCAGCGGCTCGTCTTTGTGCAACTTTCCCGCCGACGCCGACGGCACGCCGATCACCGGTACGGGAACGCCATCCCCCTTCAATACTGCGCCATGCCAATTCAATTTCTCACGGTGGTTATGTCCATAGAGCACAAGCTCGGCCCCCTTTCTTTCCAGCATGCGCGCAAAGTGGGCCGCGTCACGCAATCCCCGGCGCGCGTTGGCGAGACCCGGCAAGGGCGGATGATGGATCAGCACAACGCGGATCGCACCCTCGCTTTTCAGCTGATCGAGCAACTCGCCGGCCACTTCAATTTGGTGCGCGCCGAGCCGTCCGGCGGCAACAAAAGGCGGCGTCTCAACAGCGGAATTCAGTCCTATGAGCGCAAGTGGTCCAACGCGCCGCACGAACGGGAAGGCCAAGGATTGTTCTTCGCTGCCCATATATGCGGCCCAGCGCGTCACGCCGCCGTGTCCGTGCAGCCGGGTATAGATGTCATGATTTCCAGGTATGACTGTCACACGCTCCGGCGGCCCAATACTCTTCAGCCAATGCAGCGCCGCGTCATACTCAGCCGGTAACCCAAGGTTGATGAGATCGCCGGTGATGGCGATGTGATCGGCGCGCAACGCCACTGCGTCGGCAACGAGCCGGTCGGCCACACTCCGCACATGCACCGACCGGCGAGCCCGCTGCCAATTGAGAAACCCAAGCACGCGCTTCGCGTTCCAATGACGGGCAGAGAACCCTGTCAGTGGAGAAAGATGCACGTCGGAAAGATGGGCAAGCGTGAAAGATGCGGTCATACTGGGATATGTTGTGGACGGATCGCCGGAGATTGCGGGCAACACTAGCACAGGCCGCTTGCAATGACTGCCCGAACGCGCTCAAAAAGTGAAGACTATGTCTGCACAAACAACGAGAGGTTCCCGTTGCCCCTGAAAAAGATCGTCACGGGATCGATACAGCGGTACTGGCGCGTCTCGCGCGGACTTACGCTCGGAGCGCAAGGCTGCGTCCTCGATGCCAGCAACCGCGTGCTCCTGATCCGCCACACGTATCGCCCGGGCTGGCATTTTCCGGGCGGCGGCGTAGAGAAAGGCGAGACGCTGGAGAGCGCCCTTACACGCGAGCTGGATGAAGAAGCCGGTATCAAACTCGAAGGCCGCGCCAAACTCTTCGGCATTTATGCCAACACCCGGGCATTCCCGGGAGATCACATCGTGCTCTTTGTCGTGCGCTCTTGGCGCCAGCCGGTCATTCCGCGCCCGAATAGTGAAATTGCCGAACAGAACTTCTTCTCAAATCACCAGCTGCCGGCAGATATTCACCCGCCGACGGGGGCACGCATTAAGGAAGTTATTGAGGGTCGCGCGCCCGCCGAGTTGTGGTAGAAGGCCGGACACTGCGACGTCCTTCACAGCTTGAAAGAACAAAACTGCCGCAATGACTCAAAGTGTAATCACGCGCTCAGTCGCACCCGCCGACCTCGCCGCCATTTCCAAACTTCATGCGCACGTCTTCGGCCCCGGCCGTTTTGTGCGCTCGGCGTATCGCGTGCGCGAGGGCAAAGGATTCTATTCGAAATATTGCCGCGTCGCTGACTTGGACGGCAGACTGATCGCGACCCTGCGCCTGACCGAAATCTCTATTGGCGGCCTGCGCGGTGCGGCGCTGCTCGGTCCCCTGACCGTTGACCCTGAGTTTGCCGGGCAAGGATACGGCCGCAAACTCGTTGCGGAAGCGCTCGAACAGATGAATCACGACGGCGTCAAGATCGTGGTTCTCGTCGGCGATGAACCTTACTATGGGCGTCTTGGATTTAGACCTGTGCCGCCGGGACAGATAAAGTTTACCGCACCTGTCAATCCGTCCCGCATACTGGCGGCGGAACTTGCGCCCGGCGCGCTCGCGAATTATCGCGGCCAAATTAGCGCGGCGTGACCGCCACTTCTCCCAATGCGGACGCAGGCAAGGGCTGATCGGCATTGACGGCCGCACAGCGGGTAAAATTCAGCGTGCAGGAAACTTTATCGCTTTGGTAGGTTTCCCCGCCGATCCTAACGACGGCGCGGCCGGAGAAAAGTATCTCGTCAATCTTAGGCCGCACCTCAATTGAATCGGCGGTGCCCCGGATTTGAAACTTCTCGACATTCAACTCAGCATTGCCGCGCGCGATGGTCACACCCGTCGTCTCATCCGCGATCTGTTCGTCGGCCGCTAACGTCAACCCGCGCGGAACGCCTGCAAGAACCGCATGCGTAGCGATGCCAGCGAGTGCGGGCGCCAAGACCAATAATTTTATAATCGGCCGCATATCGAGCCGTACTCCCTCAGCCGCGCGCAACTGAAGGATACCTATCTCCCGTGGCGCCAAAGGGGTGGCTCCGTGGCGAATCCTTGGCCCCCGGCTGTGTTCCGTGGCCGTTATCCCGGGGGCGTTCAGCTCTGGAACGGATCTTTCATCAGGATCGTGTCGTCGCGTTCTGGGCTGGTCGAAAGCAGCGTCACCGGGCACTCGATCAGTTCCTCAACCCGGCGCACATACTTCACCGCTTGAGCCGGCAATTGCGCCCAACTGCGCGCGCCGCGCGTCGATTGCGACCAGCCTTCGAAGTCTTCCCAGATCGGCTCAATGCGTTCTTGGGCATTGAAGCCCGCGGGCAATCTATTGATGCGCTCGCCGTCGAGCTTGTAGCCGACGCAAATCCGGATCGTTTCAAACCCATCCAATACGTCGAGCTTCGTCAATGCGATGCCGTCGATGCCGGAGACTTTGGCCACTTGGCGCACCAGCACCGCATCAAACCATCCGCAGCGCCTTTTACGCCCCGTTACAGTCCCGAATTCATGACCCCGCTCGCCAATGCGTTCACCGATGGCATCGAGCAACTCGGTTGGAAACGGCCCTGCGCCAACGCGCGTCGTATAGGCCTTCGCAATACCGAGCACATAACCAACCGCGCGCGGCCCCATGCCGGACCCGGTCGCCGCTTGCGCTGCAACCGTGTTCGATGATGTCACAAACGGATACGTTCCGTGGTCGATATCAAGAAGCGCGCCTTGTGCACCTTCAAACAAAATTCGTTTGCCTTTGCGGTGTGCTTCATTCAGCAGCTCCCACGTCACATCCATGTAGGCGAGGATCTTGGGCGCGACCTCGGTCAGCTCGGCCATGAGTTTGTCTTTGACAATTTCGGGCTGGCCAAGGCCGCGCCGCAGCGCGTTGTGATGCACGAGGATACGGTCAACCTTGGGACCGAGCGTCTCGAGCGTCTTCAAGTCCTGCACGCGGATGGCACGGCGCCCGACTTTGTCTTCGTATGCGGGACCGATGCCGCGCCCAGTGGTTCCAATCTTGCCGGCGCCAGCGGCCGCCTCTCGAAGCTGGTCGAGTTCGCGATGCAGCGGCAGGATAAGCGTTGCATTCTCCGCGACCCGCAGATTCTCGCGCGTAATGGCGACGCCCTGTGCCCTCAGCTTTTCGATTTCCGCGCACAGTGCCCATGGATCGACCACGACGCCATTGCCGATAACTGCGAGCTTGCCTTGCCGGACAACGCCCGACGGCAGCAGCGACAGTTTATAAATGTTGGAACCGATGACCAGCGTATGGCCGGCGTTATGCCCGCCTTGAAACCGCACCACAACGTCGGCGCGTTCCGAAAGCCAATCGACGATCTTGCCCTTGCCCTCGTCGCCCCATTGGGCGCCGACCACTACGACGTTGGCCATGCTCCGACCCCTGCTCGTGAAGAAGCCCCGGCATCGGCCAGGGCCCATCAAAATTCTACTCGTCGGTTATAGCCTAGAATCGCACCAAGCAAGTCCAAACAAGCGCTCTAGAGGCCGCGCGAGCACCTTTGACGCACAGAAATGAGCACGGCGCGCCCGAATGTCCGAGTGACACCCTGCATCACCCGCACCTCACTGGCCGTAGATGATGGATTTCGCGGCAGGCCACGTGATGCGGTAGCCGTAATCGAGGACTTTTTCCTCGTCCGGCTCAAGCTTCGATTCGAAGGTCATGACGCCGCGCTTGTCTTCAGCGTTGGTTTTAGACGGCTGCACTTTTCCCGAGTACTCGACTTTAATGTCCTGGTTCAGGGATGCCGGAATTTGATCGATCACGACGAGATTGATGGCGCGCTCATGCATGTTCTTGACCGTAACGCGGTAGCTGCGCAGATCCGTCCGGGAGGTAGAAATCAAACCCGTCTCGCCACGCTTTTCTTCAACGACAGAGTGGCGCACCTTGACCTGATCATCGAGTCCAAAACCAAGATCATGTTCTTCGCCCGGCGATAGTAGCGGGATGGTGCTTGTGCCAACGAACGTCCCGTCGCGGAAGAGATAGACTTGCCCTGGGAGCAGCGGTGTCCCTTTGGCAAGCGTCAGCTTGGCGTAGAGATAGGCCTTGGGATCAACTTTCGGCACGGTCCGGCAGGAAAGTGCCGGTTCGACCTGTTCGCTCGCAAGCACGACACGTTTGGCTTCGCCTGTTCCCAGCACCGACACACGGCCCGGCACTGCAAACATCGCCTCGAACGGCGCAATCGTAACAGCCGCCTGAACTTCCTCGATCGGCGCGGGCGGAGGAGGAGGCACGGCGTTAGCGCCACCAGCAGGCGCCGCTTGTGCATCTTGCGACACTTCCGCCGCAGCATTTTCGCGCGCCATTTCCATGCGCTTTGCGCGCGGCGCGGCGGCCGTTGGAACAGGCTTGTACTCTTGCTCGAAATCGACCGTCAGCGGCGTCAGATCGGGCGCGGCGGCGCCAGCAGACGGGCGCGCTGTTGAGAGCTGGATGGCAACGCTATCCCAGCTCTCGCCCGACTTCTGCGTAATTGACGCGCGGCGCACCAGATCGAGTTTCGTTGGTGCCGTCTTGGTGCCCGTCTGCAAGCGGGCATCATAAAGCGGCGTCCATCCCGCACTCGCCACTTGGTAGCGAATGGTCAAATCGGCTTCCAGCGGCGACGCCGCCTCGACATGCACTTTGACTTCGGTCTGATCGGTTTTAGCCGGCGCCAAAAGCGACAACTTGTTCTCGAGGTCTTCAATTTTGTGATCGATATCCCGGATCTTGGCTTGGGCTTCGATTTGCGCCCGGCTCGCATCCACGGTCCCTTGCGAAATAATGGAGAGCACGCGCTGCCAATCTTCGGCATTGCCGTTCTGCCCGGCGCTAGGCGCCGGCCGGACTGGCAACTGCGCTAGATTTCCAATGAGTGCCTTTTGCGTTTCGGCGGCATGGACCTGAGACTTCAATCGCGCTCTTCTGATCGCGCTGCGCTTCGATGTCCTCTTCGAGTTTCTTGCGTTCCCCATCGGCCGCTTGCAACTCTGCACGCGCGATATAGGTTCGGCGCGTATCGACGGATCCGATATCGAGTTTGCCCGTCGCCTTGCCTTCAACCCGGATGGACCCCGGAACCGCACTCGCCGGCACATCGACAATCGTAATCGTATGCTCGCCCTTCTCGAGCTTCACTTTTCCAGTACGCGTGACTTCGGCGCCTGAGAGAAAGACGGTGACAGAATCGACGCGGGACGTGGCTGTTAATTCGAAAGCTTGGCTTGACGCGGAGAAAAGAAGCAAAGCAGTCGCAGAAAGAAGGATACGCATGGCAGCTGAGCTTTCCTTGAGACTTCCAGGGTGTGATATCAGCAAATGAAGCCGATGCAATTGAGACGGCGTGGCTATGGCTTACCTTTGGATAATGACCGCTTTTTTATTGCGTTATAAGCCCTTGACAGGGCTTGGGCGTTAACCACAGCCACATAAAATCACATTGAGCGTGCGGCCTTGACCACTTGATAGGCCCAATCAAGCCAGTGCGTGAGAAGCTCGAGATCGTGCGCCTCGATGGTCGCGCCGCACCAGATCCGCATACCGGCCGGCGCGCCCCGATAGGCGTTTATATCGTAGGCCACGCCTTCGGAATCGAGCAAATCCACCAGTGCCTGTACAAATGCGAGCCTGTCGGTCTCGCTGCGGGATTTGAAATCTGCGTCCGAGAACTTGAGACAGACGGACGTATTCGATCGCGTCTCTGTAACGTCTGCCAGAACGTCGATCCACGGCGTGCGCGCAACCCAATCGTAGATGACGGCGGCATTGGCATCGGCGCGCGCAAGAAGCGCACGTAAACCGCCGGTCTCCTCGACCCATCGGAGCGCATCGGCATAATCCTCGACGCACAGCATCGAGGGCGTATTGATCGTCATGCCTTCGAAGGCGTCGCGCAAAACGCCGTCCGGCCCCTTGAGCCGCAAGATTTTAGGGATCGGCCAGGAAGGCCGATACGTCTCAAGCCGTTCGAACGCGCGCGGCGACAAGATCAACATGCCGTGGGCCGCTTCTCCGCCGAGCACCTTCTGCCAAGAGAACGTCAACACATCTATTTTCGAGAAATCTATATCCTGCGCGAATACAGCTGATGTCGCATCGCAGAACGTCAGGCCCTGCCTGTCCGCTGGGATCCATTTCGCATCCGGCACGCGCACGCCGCTCGTCGTCCCATTCCATGTAAAAACAACATCGCGCGAGAAATCTACTTGCGAGAGATCCGGCAATGTCGCCCCAATCGGCGTCGAACGTGCGTAAATCCGCGAGCTTCAAATGTTCGAGCGCGTCCTTGAGCCAGATCCGGCCAAAAATTTCCCACGCCAAAACATCGACGCCGCGTGCGCCGAGGAGATTCCACATCGCCATCTCGAACGCGCCGGTATCGGAGCCCGCAACGATTGCCACTTCGTAACCGGGCGGCAGGGCGAGGAGTTCTTTGGTCTTCTCTATGACGGCCTTGAGCCGCGCCTTGCCTTCCTTGGCGCGATGCGACCGGCCAACAAATGCGCCTGACAATGCCGCTGGCGACCATCCGGGCCGCTTGCTGCACGGCCCCGAGGAAAACTGCGGATTGGCGGGCCGCTTACTCGGCTTATTTGTGCGTGTCATGGTTCCGATCCGGGTCAACGCTCGTCCAATCGGACTTCAAAGCGGCCTCAGCGCGGTCTACGGCCCGATGGCACTGTGCGTCAAGCAGCGCCGCCATAGACAAAGGGCGGACCCAACAGGATCCGCCCTTTAGATTGTTTAACAGTTTTCTTGTGCGCTTAGTTCACGTTGAAGCGCAGACCGGCACGGAACTGGTGGATGTGCTGGTCGCCAATTTCAACACGCGAGATATCGTCATCGATGTTAAGAGCGACATCGCTACCGGCAATGAAGAGATAGCGGTAGCCGAGATCGATTGTGGTGATTTCGCTGACGTCATAGCTGATGCCGGCCATGGCCGCAGCCGCTAACGACACCTTATCGGCGTGGCCCGTTGTCACCGTCGGGTCTGTGGTATCCAAGCAATCTGCAGCCGTGGTGGCGTCGCAATAGGTGCTCTCATGGCGGCGTTCGAAGTGGTTCCAGCCAAAGCCGATACCGGCGCCGATGTAAGGCGTGAAACCGCGGTTCGACATCAGGTCGTAGTAGGCGTTGACCATCCACACCGTGCCGTCGATTTTGGCACTGTCGCCGATTTTGTAATTCGTCGTACTGCCTGTCGGCGCCCAGCATCCAGCGGCACAATCATGCGTGGCCCACGTATCTGTGCCGTCAATCCGTACGTCGTCCTTCGAGCGCTTTTCGATCGTCGCATCAAGGCGAAAGCCGTGGCCGAAATTATAGCCGACACCGCCGCCGAAGGTTGCCATCGTGCTGAAGTCGCTGCTGAACCAATCCGGCTGCGTGGCACGGTAGTCAGGCCCGGTCACGGGCCCCGGACCATCGATGTCGCCGATGTCGAGACCCGTTTCCGTGATATCCGGTGTCCCGATACTGCCAATACCGGCGTCTAACCGGAAGTACCAAGCGCCGCGATAGCTCTGGACCGGTACGGGCGCCGGCACAGCCACAGCCGCCGATCCGCTCATATCCTTGAGGCTGCCTGCCCCATCATTCCAATCGGCAGCCGTTGCCGGCATGGCCGCTGCGAGCGCAACCGAAATGCACGCGATCCGAACTTTCATAATCGTCGTTCCCTCGTCTCTTAGGGTTGCGCGGCAACTGCCGCCAAGCCCTGACCATGCTCAACTGTCTCAACTCGTGTGGGCCTGGATTGAACCAGTCCCTTGAGACGGCAAGCTCGAGAGCCTCCCTGAACGACGATCCTGGGCGCTCGAAAAAATGGTGAGCACCGTACGCGAACAAGGGAACAGGAAATCGAACGCGAAAAGCCTTAGGAGCAAACCGCTCGTTAGGCGTCGTGTGGAAAGCGGCGGCGGCCAATCAATAGAAATGCCGCTTCCCGTTTGTCTAAGAGAGCGGATCGCTCCGCCCCTGTTTCTTGAGATCGCAATGCCGTTCTGGCAACGCTTGCCGCACAGTGTTGAACCTCATGTTCACCACCGACTATCGCTGACAAGATTTAAGGGAGGCTTAATCGCCGTATCGATTTGAGACGCGCGCAAGGCCCATTTGTTAACGCGATATGAACCGGCAACCCGCGACAGGCATCGCGCGCCAGCATCGAACCCCAATTCCGGGCAATTGAATTCTAAGCTGCAGCCGCCGAGCGCACCGCGTCGACGATGTCGCCAACGACGCTTGAGACCATGCCTTCGTCATCGCCTTCCGCCATGACGCGGATCACCGGTTCTGTGCCTGAGGGCCGGATAACAAGCCGGCCGCGATCTCCAAGCCTAACCTTGGCCGATTTAATGGCCTTGACGACGCGGCTATCTTCGAGCGGCTTGCCGCTGCCATAGCGGACGTTCTGCAAGATCTGCGGCAAGCGCTCAAAGCGGCTGCACACTTCGGAAACCGGTTTGCCGGTTGAAATCACGCAGGCGAGAACCTGCAACGCGGACACCAAGCCGTCGCCCGTTGTCGTAAAGTCGGAGAGCACGATATGGCCGGACTGTTCCCCGCCAACGTTGTAACCGTGCTTGCGCATATGTTCGGTGACATAGCGGTCTCCGACCGGCGTGCGCGCGAGAGAAAGACCTATATCTTTTAGATAACGCTCAAGCCCGAGATTGCTCATGACGGTTGCGACAATGCCGCCGCCGGCGAGCTTGCCGCGCCTGTGCCAGCTTTCGGCGATGACCGCCATAAGCTGGTCGCCATCGACAATATGCCCTTTTTCATCGATGATCACAACGCGGTCGGCATCGCCGTCGAGCGCGATGCCGATATCGGCGCGCAATTCCTTGACCTTCTCGATCAGTGCTTCAGGCGCGGTCGAGCCGCACTTGTGGTTGATGTTGCGCCCGTTGGGCTCAACGCCGATTTTGATAACTTCGGCACCAAGTTCCCACAGCGCTTCGGGCGCGACTTTATATGCAGCCCCGTTAGCGCAATCGATGACGATGCGCAGTCCGTCGAGCCGCAAGTTCTTCGGCAACGTCCGCTTGGCGAATTCGATGTAGCGTTCTTGTGCGCTTTCAACGCGCGTGGCGCGGCCGATCTTATCGGCAGCCGCTAGAAGCACGCTACTATCCGCGTCGATCAATTCTTCGATTTGGCGTTCCATATCGTCGGAGAGTTTGTAGCCGTCGGGATCGAAGAGCTTAATGCCGTTGTCGTCAAAACGGTTGTGCGACGCAGAAATCATCACGCCCAAATCGGCGCGCAGCGACTTTGTCAACATGGCGATGGCCGGCGTCGGCATCGGACCGAGCAAAAACACGTCCATGCCCACTGAGGTGAAGCCGGACATCAGAGCCGCTTCGAGCATATAGCCGGAGAGCCGTGTATCCTTGCCGATCACGACCCGGTGCTTATGCGCGCCCGACTGGAAAATCTTACCCGCCGCCATGCCCACCTTGAGCGCAATCTCGGAGGTCATCGGATGCTGGTTCGCAAGGCCCCGGATGCCATCTGTCCCAAAGTAGCGGCGCGCCATAGTTACCCCTCGTTCAGTTCGTCAATCGATTGAAATTGGTGCCGAATTGGCGCCAACACATCCCCGGCCTCAGGTTGTAGGCGCCGGGACAGTCCACGCTATCAGGCCCGCCGATGCGGGCAAGAGCGCAACACATCAAAACAACTTGCACCATTTTACGCGTCTGGCGTTGAGATTAGGCAATTTTCGCACCACTTTCACGTCTCGGTTGCATCAACACTCGTGTTTGAGGGCTATAGCTGCGGCACGCAAGGTCATCAACCGGGGTCTTTGGCAGCGGCCGTTAGCTCACAGCTTTGTTGTGAGGCCGGGGCACACGGTGCGGGCCATGGCCTTGGGCCACGGAATCGGCCCATAGACCGGCTAGCAGGGTGCGGCAGTTCAAGTGGGGCTACGCCGGCAGGCGTTAGGTCACGATTATGAGGGGGTTTAAGTAGCATGGCTTTCTTTCTTGCAGTGGCGAACAGAAAGGGTGGCGTCGGCAAATCCACCGTTGCGGTAATGCTGGCGCACGCTCTCAGCGTCTACGGGGGAAAACGCGTCCTCGTGCTCGATCTCAACTCCCAGTGCAATGCCTCGCTCATTCTTATGGGCGGGCACGGCTGGAACGAAGCCCGTAAGGACGGCAAGACAATCTCGGATTACTTCTACGACCTCTTTGACGGCATCCCGGCCAACGCCCGCGACTATGTCGCCCGCAACGTCGGCGACGTTTACGGACCCGGCAACAAGGCCGCGACCGTTTCCCTCGTCCCCGGCTCACTACTGCTGGAAGATATCCAGGGCGAACTTTATTTAAAGCAAGCCAATCAAAGCAATGTACCGGAGGTCGTCGCCAACCGCGTGCGCGGCCGTATCGAAAGCCTGATCCGGCGCTTCGAGGGCGACTTTGACGTCGTGGTCCTCGATTGCCCGCCCGGCCTCTCCTTCGCGGCACTCGCCGCCTTGAAGACGGCGGATAAAGTGATCGTGCCCTTCCGGCCCGATTACGTCTCTCAACTTGCCGTCGACCGCATTGCGCTACTGATCGAAGATAAGCGCAATCTCGATGATCTGATGGAAATCCCGCTCGCCGAGCGGCGCTATACGTGTCTCGCCAATTACGTGCGCGACGACAACCGCGACTACATGCTGATCGAGGAAATTGGGCTGGTACATCCCCTTCTCGACACGTTCCTGCCCCAGCGCGACGGCATCGCCAACGCCTTTGACTTCATCTCCGAGCGCCGCTCGATCGATTCCAAATACGGAGACGCCATCGGCGACGTCAAAGAGCTGCACGGCGAAATCCAGAAGTTCCTGGAGAATGCCGCCAAATCAGCGCAAAAGGATAAGGTCGCGGCGCAATAAACGAAGATACGGCGATGTCCAACGGATCTCAGCTTTGGCAAAACGACCGCATGAAGGCGTTCTTTCGTGCGCATGTCCGGCGTGAAACGGCGCTTGACGAGAAGGCTGCCGAAAAGCTCGTCGAGGCCCTGACCAAGGCGGTCAACTTCATGCGCGTCTGGCAAGTGCCGGAAGAACCGCCGGCACCTGCCGCCACCGTTCCCGCGCCAGCCAAACCTAACGCCCCGCCCGCCGCCAAGTCTGCCGGAAAGTCTGAGGCAAAGTCTGAGGCGGCCTTCGACCCCTACGCTTTCAGCGCCATGGTGGTACTTTCAAAGACCGGCCGCGAGGGCCTCGCCAAGAAACTCTCTGAGATCAAGGGCGCGGATAACCTACGCAAATTTGCTGACGCGCAGCATCTCGGCATTGATCGTAAGCTGACCAAGATCGACGATCTGCGCAAAGCCATATTGCACGCCGCCGAACAGCGCCTTGCCGATCGCCGCGCTGCTGCGAGTTGAGCGTCGTCTGGGATCGATTAGCCGAGATCCTTTTCCGTCCCCGCTTGGCATGCTCGCCACACTTCCAGCGCCTGCTTTGTTTCCTTGACGTCATGCACGCGGAAAATCTGAACACCCGCCTGGGCCCCCGCCAGTGCACACGCCAGCGATCCCGGCACGCGCGCCGTCGCATCTTCGACGTTGCACAGCTGCCCGATCATCTTCTTACGGCTGGCCCCAAGCAGTATCGGCACGCCGAGCCCATGATAAAGCGATAGCCCCGCCATGACGGCCACGTTGTGGTGCAAGTGCTTGCCAAATCCAATGCCGGGATCGGCGACAATCTTGGCTTTCGGGATGCCCGCTGCCTCGCACGCTCTAATCCGCTGCTCGAGAAAATCAAACACGTCGAGCACGACATCCCTGTATTGCGGATCGTCATTCATCGTTTTGGGATCGCCCTGGGCGTGCATCAGCATGACCGGCAATCCCGTTTCCGCCGCTACGCCCAACGCTTCGGGATCGTGCGTTAACGCCGAGACGTCGTTCAAGATATCGGCGCCCGCCGCCGCTGCCTGACGCATGACTTCGGCCTTGCGCGTATCGACGGAAATCAATTTGTCTGTCTTCCCGCGCAATCCCTCAATCACGGGAATGACGCGGCTTAATTCTTCTTTGAGCGCGACTGCATCAGATCCGGGCCTGGTACTTTCCCCGCCGATATCCAGAATATCCGCGCCTTCTTCCGCCAGGCGCATTGCGTGATCGATGGCGCTCCTCGTGCTTGCATGCTGCCCGCCGTCGGAAAAACTATCGGGCGTCACGTTGACGATGCCCATGATGCGCGGCCGGTCGAGCGAGAGGCCGGCAAGGCGCGGCCGCGGTTCGCTCAGATGCCCAAGTAGATCGGAGGCGGCAAGCGCATCGCGTCCCCAATCTCCGCTGAAGGCGTCGCCAAGGACCACAGTCCTGCGCGCGGCGCCAGCCGTTCCGCGAGTGAGAATATCGAGTGCGGCAAACGACAGCCGCCCGCCTGCAAGCGGCAAGCCGCGCCACATGGCAACGTCCGCCTCGTCGATGGCGCGCTTGGCCGTCCGGTCCCAGAAAATTGCCGCCGGCTGGAGATAGGTCGAACGCTGCATGGAAATTCCGGATCGCTAAACATGAACGCAGCAGGGATATCCCGCGCCGCGTCCTTTAGCACATCGTCGCAGAAAAGCGATTGGGCTCAGCATGGCTCAATGTGCGCGTTGAAACCCGCTCCAAATACACTTCGGGCCGGAGTTCGTTTGAACCCCGGCCCGAAGCATAACAAGTCTAACACTCTAAGTTTTCAGCTTAGACCATAACGTTGAACCATGTCGTCGTCGAGCGTCGTTGCGTCGTTGATGACAGCGATCGCCGTGGACTGATAGGCGGTGCCCGTACCGTCGAGGTCGGCCCAGAGGATGTGGGTATCTTCTTCGAAGATGAAGCGTGTCGTCGCGGCCGTAGCAAGGTGGCTATTGCCGGACTCGAACGCGGTGGCGTTGAGACCGCCCAATCCGGCGGTCGCCGTGGCGCCCGTCAGTTTGAACTCTGCCTTCGATACGAAGATGAAGTCAGCGTTGGTATCGAACGACTCGAACCGGTCGAGGCCCAGGTCGTACTGAGCGACGAACCCGTCACGTAGCCGTGCTGCCGTTAAGTGTGTCGTAGCCAGCGTCGCCGCGCATCAAGCCGCTGACAGTACCAGCGTTGATGGTGTCGTTGCCAGCGCCGCCCGAGACGAAGCCGCTGAATCGTGTTCGAAGCCGTCAGAGTGTCGTTATGTCTGGAACCCATCAGATGTTCGATGTTGCTCCAAGTGTCGCCCAGCGGCAGCGCCGCCAGTCGAGCGCCGGTCTGTCAAGATTGATCGTCACACGCCGAGAGCGAGTCGCCATAGGAGAGCCAGTCGCCGCCGGTAAAGCCCGAGGTCGAAACGACCATCGTATCCGTTCCGCCGTTGACCGCGTCAACGCCAGCGCCGCCGATGAGATAGTCGTCGCCTGCATCGCCGTTCAAGAGGTCGACGCCGAGGCCGCCGTAAATCGTGTCGTTATCGTCGCCGCCGGAAAGACCCGTGCTCGTATTGTCGTCGTCTTGACCGCCGTCGATGTAGTCGGCACCGGCGCCGCCATAGCCGTCGTCATGATCGTTGTCGCCGTAGATGCTTGTCGAGGCCAGCGCCGCCGTTCAGTCGTGTCGTTGCCGTAGCCGCCCGTAGACGCGGTCGTTGCCGTCGCCGCCATTGAGCGTGTCGTTGCCATCGCCGCCTCGAGCAAGTCGTTGCCCGCGCCGCCGTTGAGGGTGTCGTTGCCGTCATAGCCGCAGAATCGGTCGGCAAGGCCGCCGCCAGAAAGTGTTTCGCCTGCCGCAGTACCTTTAATTCGCGCCATTGTGTTCTACTCCACTGATCCCAAGATCCCAAAATTGCTCTCTCGTGCGCTGCAGGCTCAGATCACGAGGGGGGTCGTAGAACTCAGAGGCCTGTCAAGCGCGCTCATCATTACCCGCACTCGCTAAACAAAAACTTAATCGGGAGGGAGGAGCACAAGAATGCGGAGATCATTACTTCCGGCGAATGAAACAGTCCGCTAAACAACCGCTAAAATTTTATGAAATAGAATTTCAGGAAACGGGCGCCAAGCTTTGCCAGGCGCGAAAGGCGCGCATGAGCGCCGGGCCGGTAATAGGAGACACGCTTTGGAGACTTCCATCGCTGAGGCGACGACCCCAAAGTCCGGCAGCGATACCGCCACCGCCGGCGCGGACATGACCCACCCATAGCCCAGAGACATGTCCGAACGCTTAACCCTGCGGCTGCGGCTCCATCCCGCCAGACGGCTCGCTCCTCGGGCGCGCTGGCCGGCCGGTTGAAGGCACAGCCGAACCGGCAGACCCTTTCGAGCCATCGTCATCCGAGCGGCGCACGATTTTTTCGCCGCGCATCAAGGCCGCGCACTCTTCGCCCGAAATCGTTTCGTGCTCCATCAGCGCCTGCGCCAAGGCTTCAAGCGCCGGCTTTATTTGCGCCCAGAACTTCCCAGGCCTTCTTCTCGCCGGTCGTCACGATGCGGCGCACTTCCTCGTCGATGAGATTTGCCGTCTCTTCGCTCATGTTCTGGCGCTGCATCACGGAGTGACCGAGGAACACTTCCTGCTGGTTTTCGGAATAGAGCAGTGGGCCGAGCTTGTCGCTCATGCCCCATTCGCTGACCATGCGCTTGGCTATGTTCGTCGCCTGGCTGATGTCGCTTGATGCGCCGGTATTCAAATGCTCGCGCCCATAGATAATCTGTTCGGCAACGCGGCCGCCGAAGGCCATGGCGATCTTGGCCTCGCACCACTGCTTCGAATAGCTGAGCTTATCGCGTTCGGGCAAACTCATGGTGACGCCGAGCGCACGGCCGCGCGGAATGATCGTCACCTTGTGCAAGGGATCGTTGCCTTCCACCACCATGTTGACAATGGCGTGGCCGGCTTCGTGATAGGCCGTCGCCAGTTTTTCCTCTTCGGTCATGGCCATGGATTTGCGCTCGGCGCCCATCATGACCTTGTCTTTGCTGTCTTCAAATTCGTTCTGCGTCACGAGCCGCTTGTTGCGGCGCGCGGCAAGGAGTGCCGCTTCGTTGACAAGATTGGCGAGATCGGCGCCTGAAAATCCAGGCGTTCCGCGCGCAATGGTCTTTGGATCGACGTCCGGCGCCAACGGCACTTTCTTCATATGCACGCGCAGAATTTTCTCGCGCCCGACCACGTCCGGGTTCGGAACCGTGATCTGGCGGTCGAAGCGGCCGGGACGCAGCAATGCGGGATCGAGCACGTCGGGGCGGTTTGTTGCCGCGATGATGATGATGCCTTCGTTGGCTTCAAAGCCGTCCATCTCGACAAGCAACTGATTGAGCGTCTGCTCGCGCTCGTCGTTGCCGCCGCCGAGACCTGCGCCGCGATGACGGCCAACGGCGTCGATTTCGTCGATGAAGATGATGCACGGCGCGTTCTTCTTCGCCTGCTCGAACATGTCGCGCACGCGGCTGGCACCAACGCCGACGAACATTTCAACGAAATCGGAACCCGAAATCGTGAAGAACGGCACGTTGGCTTCGCCCGCGACCGCACGCGCGATCAGCGTTTTACCCGTGCCCGGGGGGCCGACGAGCAGCGCGCCGCGCGGGATGCGTCCACCAAGGCGCTGGAACTTTTGCGGGTCGCGCAGGAATTCGACGATTTCTTCGAGGTCGGATTTTGCTTCGTCAACGCCCGCCACGTCGTCAAACGTGACGCGGCCCTGACGTTCGGTGAGCAATTTCGCGCGGCTTTTGCCAAAACCCATGGCGCGTCCCGAGCCCGACTGCATCTGGCGCATGAAGAACACCCAAACACCAATGAGCAGCAGCATCGGGAACCAGCTCAAGAGAATGCCGGTGATCGACTGCATTTCGTCGTCTGCCGGCCTGGCGCGAAACTTGACGCCCTTGTCGCGCAATTTGCCGACGAGTGCCGCATCCTCCGGCGCAAATGTACTGAACGTCGCGCCAGCGGTTCCCGCGTCGCGATACGTACCTGTGATCCGGTTTCCAGCCAGCACAACCTCGGAAACCGTGCCCTTCTCAACCGCCTCCAGGAATTCCGAGTAGGCGATGTCGGTGCCTTTTCGCGGCTGGGTGGTGCTATTCGCCAAGTTCCACAGTGCCAAGACCAGCACCAGCATCGCAGCCCAGATCGCAATTCGTTGATAATTCTGGTTCATTTAGATCCCTGATGAGACAGACCGGCATTTGCGGCAGGCTGGATGGCGCTGGCCGCCCATAAGTCTAGAGGCGTAGGCGTTAACATAGGTTGCCGGGCCCTAGGAAACAAGCAATGCAGCAAAGATTGCTCAATCCAAGAGACGCCGGCACGGCTGACGATAAGACCCTTGATACATCAGGAACATCTATAACTTGCCCCAGAGCAAAAATCCCGGTTCACGCTTCTGTGCAGACTGCAAGCAGACTGCAATCTGCGTGCCCCGGCGTTGGCGCCTATTCGCCGTTAATTGGCTTGCGTCCAAGGCTGAAATTGCGGGCCGGTAACGCTGAGAAGACACTTTCGACCCTGGCAGGAAGTGTCCCAGTCTCGAAATAGTTCAAAAGGGGTACAGCGGCGAGCCGTTCACCATCCCAAAAAGATGGAATTGTATATAACGCGGCCAGCGGGTGAACGGGCAGGCCCTTGCCGGCCGGCCTATTCGCTGCCTTGAGCACTGCGGCGCCTTCCACTCCCAGCGCACAAACCCGCAAGATTTTGGCTGGCTCAGTGTCATTCGCAACTGTGAAGCGATGATCCCACAGGCACTTTTGACCCGATTTGAGGTCAAGCACCGGCAGGGGAGCGCCTTTTCTCCCAAACTCGCGCACGGCCAGGATACGGTCTTGATCCTTGCCGCAACTGAACACAGCGCCGGCCAGCGAGTGACCAGCGGGCGATTTCCAGCCGCGCGCTTCTGTCATCGCCTCCAAGCCGCTCGTTGAGACCGGTTCGTCCGCACCGCCGATCGCACCAATGAGCCGGCCAAGAATTCTCAACCGGATCTCTTCCGGCAACCCCATCAACCAGCTCCACGATAATTCGGCATATCCAAGCGCGTCGATGCGCAATGTTTCCGGCGCTTGTTCGAGATACCGTGCAGTCATCTCGTCGAGCGCTTGCCGCGCCCGGCCCAAGCGCTTTGCACTCAGCGCGACGGCTTCGTTCGTTAGTCCCGCCGCTTCCAAGCTCGCCCGCTGCTGGCGCAAGCGCACCCGCTCGAACTGCTGCTTTTCGTTGCTCGGATCCTCGATCCAAGTTTCTCCTTTCGCTTTGAGCGTCGCGATCAGGTCCGCCTTTGAGAACATCAGCATAGGCCGCAGCACAGTGATTGGGCCCATTTGTGTGCGCTCCTGCATGCCAGCAAGTCCGTCGGCACCGCTGCCGCGCGCCAGCCGCATCAAGAGCGTTTCCGCTTGATCGTCTCTCGTGTGTGCCGTCGCCAACGCTTCAATGCCGTGGGCTTCAAGGTGCTCGCTGAAGAGACGATAGCGCGCCGCGCGGGCCGCAGCCTGAATTCCCGTGGCCGGTTTTGCGCCCGTCCAGGCAAGCGTGGTGTGCGCGAAGCCGAGCCGAGCCGCAACCTTTTGCACCGCGTCTGCCTCTGCCGCCGAACTCGGGCCGCAAACCATGATCAACGGTAACCACGCTAAAGATTGGTGCCGGTTGCGCGGGGATTGATGCCAAGCGCGCCGCGCGCCACTCCGCCGCGAGATGCATCATGGCCATAGAATCGACGCCCCCCGATACCGCGAGAACGATGTGGCGACAGCTTGCAAACACCGCATCGAAACGGCTTGCGACGGTCCCGCCTTTCAGCGGCTGGCCCGGCAGGCCGTTCACCTCACGGGCATCCGACGCGCTGGCGTTCCGATTGCGCACGCGCTTTGACGCTTTGGGGCGCATTGGGAAATTTGGTGTTGAGTTCGGCATAAGAGGAACACGCCGCGTCGCGCTGCCCGAGCCGGTCAAGCGACATCGCAAGCTTCAAAAGACTGTCCGGCGCTTTCTGGCTTTGACCGTACGTTTGGTAGCCTTTCAGAAAAGCGCTTGCCGCCGCTTTGTATTGACCGCGCACGAAATGCGATTCTCCCAGCCAATATTGCGCATTGCCTGACAATAAATCGCTCGGGTGCCTCTTCAGGAAATCGTCGAACGCCGCTTCGGCTGCGCCATAGTCGCGTTGCAGCAGATACCCGTACGCGGTCTCGTAAAGCTGCTTGGGATTTGAACCATCGCTCGCCGGCGCAAGGGCGGCGGTCGTAACGGGCGGCGGCGCACCTGCGCCCGTCGCCCCGCCTGCGCCATTTGCATCGGGAATAGGCGGACCCGACGTGACGGACGGCGCGTCGCCGGCAATAACCCCGCCGATGGCATCGTTTTGACTAACCGTTGTTGAGCCAAATTCGCTGCTCGCTACAGGAGCGGTAGCGGGAGGCTGTGTGTATTCACTCCGGCGCGGCGTCCCGCCGAGACCGCGCACCTGGTCAGACAGTTGCTGAACTTGTGCCGATAACGTCCTCACTTGATTTTCGAGACTTTCCACGCGGGCGCCGTCGCCGCCGGCCGTCGCGCGATACGCAGGAGACGCCGAGGTGCCGCCTCCCTTAGCAAGACTTTCAAGCGTACCGACAACAACCTGCATATCGACCAGTTGCTCTTCGAGACTTTCAACGCGCGCTTTGAGGCCCGCTTCGCTCCCCGCAGCAGGCTGCGCGGATTTTGATTGTGTTTGCCCAGGCGCTGGCGCCTTTGCCGGCGCGGTTGCGGCTGGCGGCACGGGCTTGGGATCTTGCCCTTGCGCCTGCTGCGCAAAGGCACCACCGGCCAGTAGAACTGCAAAAAACAATGCCGCCGGCAGAGGCAAAGCTGCTGCCATGCTCATGCCAAAACACTGCCCAAAACGCTTCCCTGTGCCCATCGCCGTGCTCATGTCGTTCAAGTCCTTTTTCGCGGCCACGTCAGCATCCGCATGATGTTAGTCTACAGGGCTGATGCGCTGCTCTCAATGCGCCCAATACCACACACACAGTTAATCGAGCAAAATCAGATAGCCCCGCGATCTCGTCGTGCATGCCCGTCCAGCATGAATGCCCCCGCCAAATTTCGAAAAACACAGACCCGCCACGGTTAGCCCCGTCATGTCAGCGGGCGAGAGACGGGTTGGGGCCGCGCCTGGTACTATGGCCCGCACTAGGTCCCGCACTAGGGCCCGAAGCTTCCGCGCCATATGTTTCCTGTGCTGCAGCACCTGCAAGACCGCTCTCGATATCTTTACTCCCGGCTAGCCTTAACCGGGTTTCAGCATGGCGATTCTGCGCTTGGCAAAGCGCTGTCCGGCAAGTTGCAACCGGATCGCCATTACCGCGCGTTTCGATCCCGATGCGATCACCAGCCACGCCGCCCTCAATCAATTTTGCCCGCACAATTTCAGCCCTTTGGCGCGCAAGCGCCGTCGCATCCGCACTCGATCCACCATCGTCGGCGCGGCCTATGATCGTGACAGCGAGGGACGGCGAGCGCTTCAACCAACGCGCCTGCGCTTCGAGGATGGCGCGCGCGCGCCCGCCGATCACAGCGCTGCTTTCGGCAAAAAATACGCGATCGCCGACCTCACTGACCAGGCGGAAACGCAGCTTGCGCATCTGCTCAGCCACTTCGTCTCCCGGCTTTTCGCCCAAGCCGTCATCGGCAGCGCCCTTAGCGGGAGCCCCGGGAGCTTCGCCTCTTTCAGCACCCTGATCGAGATTTGCGAGCTCGGCCGCGGCTTTGCGGGCCGCCAGGCGAACGCGGGTGCGAGGACAAGAGCGATTGGAAAATCTGCCGCGCCAAATCCGGGCGGCGGTCCTTCATTGCATCAATGCCGTCTTGCAGCAGTTCTTCTGAGACTTCGAGCACCACGGGCTGTCCCGCTTGCGCCTGTGCGCACAGCGCCAATACCGGCGCACAGATCAGCCATGCCGCCGCAATCGCTATCACTCGAATTCGAGGTGTACGCATTTGTAAAACCACTGACGGACAAATCCCGCTTTATCCGATAGGAGCCATTTATCGGGATTTATTGGGGCTAAAGTATGCCTGAAACCGGATGCCGGTTCGAACGCGGGTAATGGCGTAACCGGGCTTTCATGCAAAACGGCGGGACTAACCCCGCCGCCTCAAGCTCGCACTATGTCACTGTAAGCGTCACAGCCAAGCGAGCATTACCGCTGGCTCACCTGGCCGCCAGTATTAAGCACCGTCTGCGCGCGCCGGTTCTGCGACCAGCACGAGATGTCGTTGCAGACCGCGACGGGGCGCTCCTTGCCATACGAGATGGTGCGGATGCGCTGCGCGTTGATACCGTTTTGCGAAAGGTAAGTGCGAACCGCCGTAGCACGCTTGGCGCCGAGCGCGATGTTATACTCACGCGTGCCGCGCTCGTCGGCATGGCCTTCGATCGTGATGGTGTATTGCGGGTACTGCTGCAGCCACTGCGCTTGCTTGGCGAGCGTCTGGCCGGCTTCAGGTGTCAGATCCACGCTATCGCTTGAGAAATAAACCAGATCGCCGACGTTCTGCGTGAAGTCGCGCTGCGTGCCGGGCGTTGCGGGCGCAAACTTGCCACCGGCGCCGTTCAACGCGGCCTCGGGCGATGATTCTTTGTTGGCACAAGCAGCGGCCGTCAGGGCCAGGACCGAAACAACGGCCAGGCGGAGCGACCCCTTTCGCGCAAATTGACCGAGCATTCTATTCCCTCTCGTTGCGGCTATGTCGTTGCGGCGATGACTCGTCGCAAACTCGCCAGACGCCGCCGTATAAAACCTGATCTACTCAACTCTGCTTAGCGCGATCATCCGCCGAAAATGTGGCCAATTCAGTGGCCTGCGGCGCTGCGACACCCGCCAATTCTATCAGAATTCCCGTCGAAACACGGCATCACGAACCGCAAAAACGACCGTAATCCCCTGCTATCTCTTGCAAATTCAACAAGGGTTTGGGCGCTCGCTTGGCCACCCCGGCCTATTTTCCCTGGTCATTCAGAGATTGCCGGCTTCTGCACCACACTAGCGCACTCAGGCGAAAACTTCAGGTACCCTCGCCGCCTCATCATCGGGCCGGCCAATTCGATCACTCAAACTCAGACCGGGCAAGCCCCACAGCCGAACGTCCAAAACTGACGCATCGCAACGCGGCTACGGAACAACGCGTTCACGGGTCCCTAAAAACGATCAAGACCGAGATGGTGGCAACATAAGTTGCCAACAACTCGGTCTTGTTGATTCTGCTTACGCAGACAGAAAAAATCGCTTAGCGAGCGACTTCAACCGTCGAAACGTCAGCGCCGAGCTTCATTGGGGTGTGCTCAGCTTCACGACGGCAAGCGCCGAGAGCAACAGCAGCAACGAGCGTGGCGATAAGGATAGCGCCCTTCATGATATTAGTCTCCTAGTTAGTATCCCTGGCTTCTACAGTTTAGTGAGTAACATGCACGGTCGCCGGAACATCGGCACCGAGCTTCATTGGAGTATGTTCGGCTTCGCGACGGCATGCGCCGAGAGCAACTGCCAACACCAACGCCGAAGCAACGATTAGCCCCTTTACACCCTGCATGGTCATGTCTCCTGATACAATTCCGGCAGAAGCCGTACTCTGGGGTACCCTGTGGGCAGGTGCGGGATCAAGAACAGACGCGGGTTTCGACCAGTTTTTCAAGCCGATAGATGCGAAAATACCACGGGAGTGACCACGATACGAAAGGCACTTTATCCACAACAGGCTGCACATCCCAACCTGCTGAAAACACTTAAAATACCACTAACAAACTTGTACTCGCAAAACACCATCCTGAGGCTCGAAAGGCGCACATCAATTAAGCAGCGGCGACCAGGCTGGATCTGAGCCAAACGACGGTGTGCCGACAACGCGCTCGTTATAACCCGTTAAATCGACCGAATGGATTCGCGGCCCACCGCTGGCGCCTTGCAATTCGCGGAAGAACATGAGCACCCGGCCATTGGGCGCCCAGGTCGGCCCCTCGTTGTGGTAACCCTCGGTCAAAATGCGCTCGCCCGTTCCGTCTGGGCGCATGACACCGATCAAGAAACGGCCTGCAAGCTGCTTCGTAAAGGCGATGTAATCGCCGCGCGGCGACCAGACCGGCGTCGAATAGCGCCCGCCATCGGCGCCCGAGAGGCGGCGCACGCCCGAACCATCGGAATTCATCACATAGAGTTCCTGCGATCCCTCGCGATCGCTTTCGAAAACAATCTGGCGGCCGTCGGGTGCATAACAGGGCGCGGTGTCGATGGCGTTGCCCTGATTGGTCAGGCGACGCGATTGGCGCGAGCGTAGATCCAACTCATAAATGCTGCTTGATCCTTCAGGCGTGCCCAAACTCATGATCACGCGCTGACCATCGGGCGAAAAGCGCGGCGCAAACGTCATGCCCGGAAAGTCGCCCACAAGTTCGCGCTTGCCCGTTTCGAGGTTCATGATGAAAACCTTAGGCTGATCGCGCGTATACGACATGTAGGCGATCTCCTGGTTCGTCGGCGAAAATCGCGGCGTCAAAACCAGATCCTGGCCCTGGCTCAAGAGCCGCACGTTGGCGCCATCCTGGTCCATGATGGCCAGCTTTTTGATGCGCTTCTCTTTCGGTCCCGTCTCGTCGATGAACACGACGCGCGTATCGAAATAGCCTTTCTCGCCCGTCAGACGCTCATAAACTTGATCGGCAATCAAATGCCCGACGCGGCGCCAATTCTGAGACGCGGTTGAAAAGCGCTGGCCTGCGAGTTGCTTGCCGGACGCCACATCCCAAAGCCGGAACTCCGCGCCAACTTTTCCATCCGCTCCTTTCGAGATACGTCCGACAACGAGATTGTCGGCACGAATTGCGCGCCAATCGGGAAAGCGCGGTGCCGCGTTGACGTCGCGCATCTGCTCCAGGAACGACGCACGATCCAACGGCTGAAATAATCCTGAGCGCTCGAGATCGGCCTGCACGACGTTTGCTATTTCGCCGGCAAGCTGCGGATCGTCGCCGAGAAACAGAGGAATGGCGATGGGAATGGGCGCGATGCTGCCTTCGGTCTGGCTGCCGCGCACACCGCCGCCGGGTGCCGCAGCGCCGCCTTGAGGCGCGCCGGTTGCCGCCCCGGGCGCCACTTGTGCCGGAGCGGTTGCCGCCGGTTGCTTCACGCCCAGCTGCTCATTGAACCCGCCGCCTGTCGATGGCCCCTTATAGCTGTCGTCGGGCTTGCCTTGGGCGAAAGCCGCGGCGGAAACGCAAGCCGCGAAGGCGGCCGCGAACAGGAAACGCATTGCGTTGTTCGTCGAACTTGCGGTCTGTTGCATGCGTCTCAAATTCCCAGTCGTTGCTGTGTCATTCATAGGTAGTGCCTAAACTTAGCGTCCGTCATTGACGCTTCGTACCGTTGTCATCCCGGCCGAACCGTACTTCACGGTGAGAGCCGGGACCCAGGGCGATTAGAAACATGCCACCCTGCGGCAATTCTGGGTCCCGGAACTCGCGGACCCGTTTCACGGGCCTGCTACGTCCGGGATGACAGCGCGGGTTCCAAGTGTTCGTGACGGAACACTAGCATCGCGCAATTGAAAGCAAAGGACCGTGGCCATTTGGCGAAACACCATTTCTCGAAGACACCTTTTATCTAAGACCCCGTATTTATCTAAGACCAAGTATTCTCGGCCAATCGAAATCCCACGTGATTTTGCTCCACGCCCCATACTTATCGGGCGGCAGGTCGAGCGGTGAACAGTTTCTGACGGCATTCACGGACGCTTCTGCGGCAATCCGAAACAGTGGTGTATTTTGCGGTTGAAGCACGACCGGTTCGCCGTCGAGCGAACCGTCCTCGCGCACATGCCATTGCACCGTGACAACGGGTGTATCGATACCGCCGCCGCCGCCGGGCATTTTTGCACATCGCGTTAGCTGCGACTTGATCATGCCGGCAATCAGATCCTGCTCGCGCGCCGACAAGACCAAATCCTTGCCGGTTTTAGTGCCGGCTTCCAGTCCCGTTTCCTTCGCGGTTTGACTTGTACCTGCCGCCTGCTGGCCCTTCTTCGTCGGGTCTTTGTCGAGAAGCGCCTTCTGCTTTTCTGCGTCGTCGGGCGCTTTATCGATCAAGTTCGCGAGTTTGTTCGCGTCGAATTTCTTGGCTTCGGCTTCAGCCTTCTTCTTCGCTTCCTCAGCCTTCTTTTTCTTGGCTTCTTCCGCGAGCTTTTTCTTCAAGGCTTCTTCGGCCTTCTTCTTGGCTTCGGCGTCGGCTTTTTGCTTGGCTTCTTCTTCAGCCTTTTTCTTGGCCTCTTCCTCGGCCTTCTTGGCGGCTTCCTCGATCTTCTGCTCGAGCAATTTCTGCTCGTCAGGCGTCGGGCCCGGCGCAGGTTCCGCTGGCGGAGGCGGAACTTCGACCTTCGGCGGCTCAGGTGGAGGTGGAGGGGGCTCTACCTTCGGTGGCTCGGGAGCTGGCGGCGGCTCAACTTTAGCAACTTCTTGCGGCGGTGGTGGCGGAGGCGGCGGCGCGTTATCCGGCTTTTTCGTATCGTTCTTGCTGTCGTCGGGCTTGGGCTCGTCCTTCGCCTTGGTCTCGAGTTTTTTGGCGTCTTCGCTGCCCTGCTTCAGCTTCAAGAATTCCGACGGCGTAATGATCTCCGCCGAGATCATCGGCGTTTCCTCGACAGGCAAATGCGGCACGGCGCGCATCGACCCGTAAGCCCAGATCAAAAGCGCCGCGTGACACGCAAACGAAAATATGAGCCCGAAAGGCAAGGCCCTCAGCCTCCCTTCTCGTCGTTTGCAACAAAGGCGAGCTTGCGGAACCCGCCGCTCTGAATGCGGCCCATGACGCGCATGACGACGCCGTAGGGCACGTTCTTGTCGGCACTCACATAAATCACGTCATCGAATCCGTTCTTGGCAATCGCCTTCAACTTCGCCGCCAGCTCGTCGAGCGGCACCACCGTTTCGCCGATCGCGGTATCGCCATTCGCTCTGACGATCACTTGCAGCGGCTCTTGTTTCGGTTGCGGCAGTTGCGTGCCCTTGGCTTCCGGCAGCTCGATATCAACGCCGGTTTGCAGCATGGGCGCCGCCACCATGAATATGATCAGCAGCACAAGCATAACGTCGACCATCGGCGTGACGTTGATTTCGCTCATGGGCGCATGGCGCGCGCGGCGGCGCCTGCCGCGCCCGCCGCCCCCTCCGCCTGATTTTAAGCTCGCACCCATTTCAACGCTCCGGTCAGTTGCGAACGTCAATCTGGCGCGAAACAATGGCCGCGAATTCGTCGGCAAACGCATAGAGCCGCTGCGAAATGGCGGACGAGTCGGCGGAAAACTTATTGTAGAAAATGACCGCTGGAATGGCCGCCATCAGCCCCAGCGCCGTCGCAAACAGCGCTTCAGCAATGCCCGGCGCAACAACAGCCAGATTGGTATTCTTGGACACCGCAATCGACTGGAAGCTCGTCATGATGCCCCACACCGTTCCAAACAGTCCGACGAACGGCGCCGTCGATCCGACAGTTGCCAGAAACAACAAGCGGCGGTCCAAGCGCTCCATCTCTCTGGAGATGGTCACGTCCATCACCTTCTCAACCCGCAGCTGAATGCCGCCGAGTGCGCGGATGTTGCCTTCGACCGAGCGCTTCCATTCGCGCATCGCTGCTACAAACAGCGCCGCGATCGTGAGCGTGCGCCCGCGCGACAAACCGGCATAGAGTTCATCCAGCGATTGCCCCGACCAGAACATAGCTTCGAACTTATCACTCTCGATGCGCGCGCGGCGGAACGCGAAAAGTTTCTCGACGATAATGGCCCACGACCAGATCGACGCCAGCAACAGGCCGATCATCACCATCTTGACGACGATGTGAGCTTGCGAAAAAAGTTCGAAAAACGAGAAGCCGCCGGCGGTCACGGGAGCGATCGCACCTTGGGCAACGTCAACGGGATTCATCTGGCCATCCGTATCGAGATCGAATTGATTGGTAGAACGCACAACTTAACGCGGGTCAAAGGCACGCGCACGTTTCACACCTCGAACAGGGCAGCGAGACGGCCAAATTGCTGCGACCCCGTGATTTACGGGAGTAGCGTCAAACGCTTGGACCTTCAGGCTGTGCCCCGCTGCACGCCTTCCCGTACATCGTACTTGTTGCCGTTCAATAGGGCCAAACGAGGGCCCGGATTCGGCTCGCCGGAACAGCCATCATTCGGTTTATCCACGGAAATCTCCCTTTCGCGAGACCCTCGTAGCCGTCTACGATCTCCACCCGATCCGCCCATCCGAACTCCGCGAACTCTGTCCTTGCTTGAATTTGTGTTTGATCCCTGTCCGCTGCCGTCAGCGCTCAAACTCCCACAGCCCAATCTCCCCTAGGACCAATACGGCTCAGTCAGCAAAGACTCGATCCATGGGTCGTAAGCCCGCTTTGCAAACTCACAACAAACCGGCTTACCGCCCAAAACCCTCTGAACAACGCCTTGACAACTCGCGTCCATACGTCGCACACTTTCTCTGCACAAAACAAAATTGCCTGAGAGGCAACCTGTGACGCAACCCGGCAAGCAAGCCGGAACCAGTCGCAAAAAGCGATTGGAACACTAGGGGAGGAACTTGGAATGACACCGGATCACGATCCGAGGGTCGATGCCATGTATGGCGGCGATCGCCTCGCGGCGCTCATTGCGCTGATTGCCCTTTGGGCCACTCTACTTTTCGTTTTCATCAAAGTCATGCCGCTCGCGGGCGACCCGACCATCCTTTACGTGCTGGCGGCCGGCGTCGGCCTTGTCCTGCTTTTCAATACCGCGTCGATATTTGCGATGCTCTCGCATTACTCCGAGGACCGCAAACACATCTACGGGCTCGATCTGCACTATCTCGATCAAATGAATAAGAACAAAGGCTGAGGGAGGCATCCATGGCCAACGGTAAATACACGCCCCCCGAGCAATCGGTATTTGGGCAGATTTTTGACACGCTCTTTCTCTTAGCTCTCGTCCTCGGCAGTCTTCTTGCTCCGTGGTACTTCCAGCTTTCGGGTAGCGCCAAGATAACAACCGATCTTGCTGGCAAATCCTGGACCGACATGGGGCAAACTGCAGCCCAGCAAGCCGCGTGGGAAACGCTCGGCCAGACGCCGGAAACCGCAGCGCCGATCATCGGATCGAAGTTTGACTACACCTTCGATCCCTTATGGCTCGCCGTGACGGCCGCCGTCATCGCCGCTTATTTCATCTTCGTCGTGCGCTACTCCGACCAGGAATACCGCGACGTCATCCGCGAACGCTTCGGCGACAAGAAATAAGGAAACCGCCGCCATGCCAAACATCGCTGAAATGAATGCCTTCCAATTGCTGGAACTCGCCGCTTGGGTCATTTCCGCCATCCTCGGTCTTTGGATGCTGATCGATCTCATCCGCACCAACTCCGCTTATTCCGAAGACGTGTTGATGTCCTCTCGCGAAGGCGAGATCGAGGACGCGCTCGTCATTGACCCCACACAGCGGAGATAAGCCATGACACAAACAACAGCCATTCACGGCGAGAAAGTCTCGCTGCTTCGCGTTCTGGGTCCAGGCCATGTCTGGGCGCTTGGCGTCGGCATCGTGCTCGTCGGCGAATATATGGGTTGGAACTTCGCCGTTGGAAAAGGCGGGGCGCTCGCCGCATTGATCGCCTGCTGGTTCGCAGGTCTGCTTTACACCTGCGTCGCTATGATCGATTCTGAAGTGACCTCAACAGTCGCCGCGGCCGGCGGGCAGTACGCGCAGGCCAAGCACATCGTCGGGCCGCTCATGGCCTTCAACGTCGGACTGTTCCTCGTCATGGCCTACACCATGCTGGAGGCCGGTAACGCCATCACGCTCGGCTATCTTATACAAACGGTCGGCGGCATGATGGGCTTTGAAGGGATATGGGACAAGCCATTCATCGTTCTCACCATCATGTTTCTTGCCTGGCTCAACTATCGCGGAGTCTTCGCCACGTTGACCTTCAACCTGGTGATCACGGCCATCGCTTGTCTTGCCGTCGTTGTTCTGTTCCTTGTTATGATCACGGTGAACGCCAATCAGGTTGATCACGCCGCCATGATCAACAACAACACGCTCCCCTATGGCTGGCTCGGCGTGGTCGCGGCCATGCACTTTGGCCTGTGGTACTACCTCGGCATCGAGGGCACCACGCAGGCGGCCGAAGAAGTCCGCTCGCCAGCGCGCGCACTTCCTCTCGGCACCATGACCGGCATGATCACGCTCCTCATCGCGGCAACGATGACGTGGTACATTTGCGCCGGTTTGATGCCGTGGGAATATCTCGGCCAAGCCGTCACGCCGCTGTTTGATGCCGCGCGCATGACGGGCTCTGGTCCGCTGATGGTGCTCCTCTTTATCGGCACCATCTTCTCGACCCTCGCCTCCGCTAACGGTTGCATCAACGACGCCTCGCGCGCCTGGTTCTCCATGGGCCGCGACCGATACTTGCCGGTCTGGTTTGGTGCCGTACACCCGAAGTATCGAACGCCCTTCCGCGCGATCGTGTTTCTGATCCCCGTGGCACTCGTCTTCGCACTCCAAGTGCCGCTCGATCAGGTCATTACGTTCTCGATCCTGTCTGGCCTATTGGGCTACACGTTCATGTCGTTCAACATGATCATGTTCCGCAACAAGTGGCCGCTCGACAGTATCAAACGCGGATATGTGCATCCCTTACATCCCTTACCCGCGATCGTGTTGCTGCTGCTCTGCATCATCACATATTTCGCGGTGTTCTTGGGATACGGCACGCAGCTCGTCGCCATGATGGTGTTCTACATCGTTGCGTCGCTCTGGTTCGCGTTCCACCGCTACAAGTATGTAAAGCGCGGCGATCAGTTCACGATGAATTGGCCGCGCCCGCAGGGCTACTAATTGAGTTGATCTGTGACGCGGCGCGCCTCTCACAAAGAGCGGCGCGCCGTTCTATTTCTGAGCGAGGTTCGCCTGTGTCACTCGAGATGCTCATCACCGCTGGCGCCGCAGGAACGGCGGCGCTGGCCTGGCTCGCACACCGCGAACGCCAAACCATCCGTGGCCGCCGCCGCCTGATCTTTGATCCCGTTGTCTCACTTTTCGACGCTCCCCACGTCACCACCGACGGCGCCGGCATCCCGAAACTTGCCGGCCGCTATCGCGGGCTCGATCTCAAACTCGATCTCATTCCCGACACCATGACGATCAAGCGTTTGCCGCAGTTGTGGCTCTCGATCACGGCTCTGCAACCGCTCGCAATCGCAAACGCCGGCGTCGCCATCCTCATCCGCCCCTCGGGCGCCGATTTCTATTCGCTGACCGAAAAAATGGCCGAACGTCTCGACCCACCGGCAGCCCTGCCGTGGGAATGTCTCGTGCGCGGAGAGACTGACAAATCCGCCGCTACTCTCGCCGTCATCATACCAGCGGCAGCGCGAATTCTCGCCGACCCCAAAGTCAAAGAAATCGCCGCAACCCAGCGCGGCATGCGCATCGTCTATCAACTCAGCGAAGGCAAACGCGGCGAGCACTTGCTTCTCCGCCAATGCGATTTCGAAGGCGCGGCTCTGTCGCCCGAGCTGCTCGACGCAATCGTCCACAACATGCAAGCACTCCTCTCGTGCCTCGCATCACGCACCAACCGGCCAGCATCATGAGCAAGAAGCCAACCGCCGCACCCCAAAAACCCTGGCACCCTTATGCGATGCTCGCGCTCGCCATCGTGCTGCCGGGCATGGGCCACGTCGCGGCAGGACAACCCCAGCGCGGCTTTGGCTTCGCCTTTTTCACGCTGTTGCTCGCGCTTCTCACCTGGCAGATCACGCCGCCCGATCGTTCCTTCGTCGGCCGCGCGGCCATCGGATTATTCGTTTGGGCGCTCTCAATCCCTGACGCCTATCGCCTTGCGCGCACGCAATGGGAAATTTGGAAGAAATCTAATCCAGGCGCGTGACGTCAGCCGCCCTTGCCGGATGTATGCGCCTCAAACGCGCCGCGCACCCGGTCGCTCAAACGCAAGGGCTTTCCCGACATCGACACCAGCACAACGATCACATCGGCTTCGAACAGCCGCTTATCATCCTTCAGAATTGTCTGACGCAGCGTAACACTCGCCCCGCCCAGATCCTTGACGCTTGTTTCGACGATCAAAAGATCGTCCATTCGTCCGGGGCGGAAGAAATCGATGTTCATGCGGCGGACGACAAATGCCGCCGGCTCCTTGCTGTCGGATCCATCGATCATACCGCGCGCGTCCGACCCTAGGAGCCGCAGAAAATCTGTCCGTCCCCGTTCGGCAAAACGAATGTAGGACGCGTGATAGACGATCCCGCCCGCGTCGGTATCCTCGAAATACACGCGCACCGGCAAAACGTGGCGCTGTCCTTTTTCGTCATTCTCGATGCGCCCTGAAATGTCGGGCCAGCTCTTAGACGTCATGCCGTTCCACTTTGACTTAACTCCACAACCACAATCTCCGGCGGCGACCCGAACCGCACGGGCAATCCTGACATGCCGAGTCCGCCCGACACGATCAGGTTGCGCCCCTCTTCAACGATGTGCCCGTAGATGTATCGCGTGCCGAAGCGCGACGGCACGACCGGAGAATAGCCGAGAATGCGCACCTGCCCGCCGTGCGTATGTCCTGACAGCGTCAGCGACACGCGCGCCGGCACCTCGGGAAAAATGTCCGGCTCGTGCGCCATCAGAATAACAGGCGCATCGTCCGTCACTTGTGCCAGCGTTCCGGGCAAATCATGCACACCGTGATAATCAATTTTTCCGCGCCTGAAAAAGCGATCGTAATTTTCCTTCTTCGGCCAGAACGCCCACTGATCGCCAAGTCCTGCAATCCAGAACGGCTTGCCGTCTTTTACGAGCCTAACGGCTTTGTTCTCATAAACCGGAATGCCGGCCGCTTCGAGCGCGAGACCTGCGCGCGTCGGCCCCTTCTCGCGCACCTGAACGTCGTAATCTTCCCACCAGTCGTGGTTGCCGAGTACCGCGTGCACGCCAAGCGGCGCCTTCAATTTTCCAAGCGCACTTGCCCAGTCTTTGTGCGGCACGGCCTTGCCAAATCGTCCAAGCCGATGGCCGACGACATAATCCCCGAGAAGCAAAATAGCGTCCGCCTGGAGGGCATTCGTAGCGTCAACTATTCCGGCAATGCGCTCAGCGGAAACCCACGGATCGATCGCGTGAATGTCGGCAAGAATGGCGAGCCGCAGCGGCAAGCCCTTAGGCCAGCCCGGCGGCGTCAACGCATACTGCTTGATCGTTTGCCGGAACGGTTCGGCCAGCGCATAGCCGCCGAAGGCGGTGCCGCCGAGCCCCAAAACCGTCAATGCTTTCAGGACGTCCCTGCGCGTCAACACTATCCCGTCCCCGATGCGCTGCCGTTGTCATCATCGAAAATCGGCAACTCGGGCGCTGCCTGCCGCGCCGGACCCGAAAGCCCAAGATGCCGGTATGCCTTCAATGTCAGCACGCGCCCGCGCGGCGTCCGGCCGATGAAACCCTGCTGCAGCAGATACGGCTCAACGATTTCTTCGAGCGCATCGCGTGGTTCCGACAACGCCGCCGCCATCGTCTCGATGCCAACCGGGCCGCCATCGTAGTTTTTCGCAATGCAATTCAAATAGCGATGATCGAGCGCATCGAGCCCCTCATTATCGACTTCGAGCATGCGCAATGCCTTGTCCGCGACCGCAGCATTGATAATGGGCGCACCATCGACGGCGGCGAAATCTCGCACGCGCCGTAAAAGCCGCCCGGCAATGCGCGGCGTCCCACGAGCGCGCCGTGCAATCTCGCGCGCCCCGTCCGCCGCCATCGGCGCACCCAGAACGCGAGCACCGCGCGCCACAACGAGTTCAAGCTCTTCGATCGAATAGAAATTCAAGCGCACCGGAATGCCGAACCGGTCGCGCAACGGATTGGTCAAAAGCCCCGCCCGCGTCGTCGCCCCAATGAGCGTGAATTTCTGCAGATCGATCCTGACCGAGCGCGCCGCCGGTCCTTCGCCGATCATCAAATCCAACTGGAAATCTTCCATCGCCGGATAGAGAATTTCTTCGACCGCGGGGTTGAGGCGATGAATTTCGTCTATGAAGAGGACATCGCGCTCTTCGAGGTTGGTCAGCAACGCTGCGAGATCGCCAGCCTTAGAAATTACCGGACCCGAGGTCGCGCGAAAACCGACGCCCAACTCCTTGGCCATGATTTGCGCCAGCGTTGTCTTGCCCAAACCCGGCGGCCCCGCGAACAACACATGGTCGAGTGCGTCGCCTCGCGCCTTCGCGGCTTGAATGAACACGCGCAGGTTCGCGCGCGCCTGCTCCTGGCCGATGAACTCGGCGAGCGACTGCGGGCGGATTGTCGCTTCGAAAGCGTCCGCCTCGCGTTTTGCTGAACTGACGAGCCTGTCGGTCATGGTTTGTTCGTGGGGCTATTCGCGGGTCCCGTCAAGGCACGCAAGGCCACAGCCTTGCCGCCAAAAGGCAAAAAGCTAGTGTCCTGACCGTTCTGCAGCTGTTTCGCCGGCAAGGGAAGATTTAGCGGACGATCTTGGCAATCGGCTTGGGCGGAGCCGTGAACTTGACGCCGAACTCGTTGTCTTTGCGGCGCATGAGCTTGCAGTCATACATGACGCGGTCTGCGCGAACAACGAGCCGGACGCGATCCATATGGCCAAATGTGGACTTGAATGGATATGTCCACTTTTCTTGCAGCTCGAGCCTAGCGCCCGTTGTCGACATATCTTTAATCAGACACGGAATGCCATCAACAGCACCCTCGGCGTAGATCACGGCAGGTGTCAGCCCCTTACGCCGCGGGGCAAAGCGATGTTCGCTCTGAGCGAGTGCTTCAGGTTCGGGCTTATCCGGATTTCGATCCACCAAACGCATCGTGCGCAGTCCCGGTAAGTGTTTATTTTCTGTGGTGCCGCTTCTATCTAAGATGACAACTCATTAAGCTCCCTGGTCAGTTAAAGAACTGTTTACTTAATTGTTCGCTTAGCAGCTATATGATGACTTTTTAATCACCCGATTCTCATTCTGCGCCGCGCGCAAAAAAAGCCGGCAGCGGCGCCAGCACTTCCATACTCGTCAATTTTTTATCCGCGTGCGCGACTGTTGTCTTAGCGCACGATCTTAGCCAAGGGCTTCGGCATCGAGGTGAATTTCACGCCGAGTTCTGTTTCGCCGCGGCGCACGATTTTGCAGTCGTACATAACTTTGTCCATGCGCACCACCAGCTTGATGCGATCCATGTGGCTAGCGTTCGACTTGAAGGGATTGTCCCAGCCGGTGCGAAGTTCAAGCTTTGCGCCCGTGGTCGACATGTCCTTGATCAAACACGGCACCGATTCAACCGCACCTTCGAGATATATCAATGCCGGCGTTTGTCCCTTGCGGCGCGGCGCAAAGCGGTTATCGCTGCCGGGAACGGTATCTGCACCGGCTTTCGCGCGCTGAATGTCAGTTGACCGCATCGCTCTTGTCCTACGCTATTTGCTGCCCAAGCTGCCCATTGAACGAGCTAACGGGGATTAAGCACTCTGAGCGGTTAAAGAACTCTTTACCTGATCGTACAGGCTCCGTGATTGTCGCCGGGAACGCCGAGCCGTTAATCATTGTAGAACGCGCGCTTTTCAATCACGCGCCGCGCTTGGCCGCCTGCACGGCAAGTTCCAAAGCCTCCAAAAACCGCGACCGGTCTTGACGCGTGAACGCCGCGTTAAACCCACGGCTCTCGCCTGTTTCACGCAAATGTTGCGAGAGTTCGCGCATCGCCAGCGCCATGCCGATGGACGCATCCGTGAAGGGCTTGCCCGTGTTACCAATGGCCTTGGCGCCGTTCTTCAACACGCGCGAGGCGAGCGGAATATCCTGCGTCACGACGATGTCGCCTTTGCCTGCCCGCTCCGCGATCCAATTGTCGGCTGCGTCCGGCCCATCCGTCACGATAACGCGCTCGACGCGTTCGCCCTCGGGCAATCTCATCCAGGAGTTGGCGACATAAGTAATGCCAAACCCATGCCGCACCGCGACTTTCAACGCTTCCTCTTTAACGGGACACGCGTCGGCATCGATGTAAATGTGAAGCGCCATCGGTGACCCGTATCACCCGGCAGCGATTTTGTTCAAGATTTCCATCAACGCCTCCGGCGCCGTGATGTGCGGCGAGTGGCTCGCGTCCATTTCGAAATAGCGCCACGCGGGATCTGCCTTCGCGCGCTTGGCAAACGGCCCAAACATGTCGCCCGCTCCGATCCGCGTACAATAAATGTAACTCCGCGGCAGTTTGCTCTCGCCGTTCAACAGCTGCAGCGGCTGCGTCATGGTCTTGACCGGCTGGCCATGCCGGCGCGGCGTAATCCAAGCCACATCTTCGGCACTCGTATCGCCGGGCAGCGGATTAGACGGCACACGCCAGCCCTCGCCCTGCGTCTTCGCGCCCTCCAGCCAGCGCACACGGGATTCCGGCGTCGCCAGATCCAGCATGTTCTGCCCGTTCGCCGGAATGAACGCGTCGAGATAGACAATCTGTTTGATCCTGTCGGCCGCGCGGTCAGCAATGCCGGTCGCGGTTATGCCGCCATAGCTGTGGCCGATCAAAATGACATCGCGCAGGTCTTCGTGGAAAAGCACAGAAACCACATCGCGAATATGCATTTCGAGATCGATCTCAGGCGTTGCCAAATGAAAGCGCTCGCCGAGCCCCGTATACGACGGCGTAAAAAGCTCGTGCCCCGCCGCCCGCATCAACGGGTGCATTTTCTTCCACACGAAGCCCGATGACCACGCTCCGTGCGCAACGACGAATGTCGCCATGATGGTTCAAGCACCTTTCTCATTGCTGTTGCGGCCGGCTAAAATCTCCGCCCTGTAAGTTGGGTCGAGGCCAACAATCTGTATGCCGGATCGTGCCACAAACCTCGGCAGAAACCCAACGCAAAGAATTGATATTTGTTGCGCCGCGAACCTAGCTTGTTGATCAAAAAAAACATCCCGGAAAACGATCCCGGGATGGTTGGTCAAGTGAACAGGCGCGGCGGGCAGGACGTCAGCTGCCTCAGTTCCAGCGATTCCAGCGGTGCCAACCGCCCCAACGGCGTTGGCGATAGGGGTGCTCTTCGTGGACCCGGCTGTCGCGATCATATCGTTCGGCGCGCTCGGCCCGGTATCCGCATGAGCCGATCTCGCGCCGCTCGGTCACGTTGCCGTAATAATTGACGTGGAAGTGGTAGCGCACGCCGCCTCGGCACGCATTCGCCATATAATTCGGCGGCCGCGCATCTGTGAATTCGATGCGGCTGTAGCCGTGGTTCTCAAGAATTTCCTGGACCGCATCAGCCGAGTGCGCGCTGGCGGCGGTTGAGGTGATGAGCGTCGCGGCGGCAATGGCGCCGGCAAAAGTTGCGATTTTTGTCATGGCTCGGCTCCTGAAGATGATAAGATGTGAGATGATGAGGTGTGATTTGGGAACTCGCGTGTTGGTGGAAACACGTTATGCCTCGCGGCATGAATGAAACCGGGACGCGGTGTTCAGATTTCATTCATGAGCTGTGGAGCTCGGCTGGCATGACAAGTCTCTCGGTTTCCCATCTTCTCAAGGTTGTTATAAGGACCGGCACTCATGCTCAAAGCGAATGTCCTCATTGGCATCGGCGCGATTGCGCTGGTCATGCCCGCCTTCGCGACCGCAGCCGCGGCGCACGCAAAGCTTGTGAAAGAAACCCCGGCGCATGACGCGTCCGTCGCGCCGCCCACTGAGATTTCTCTAAAATTCAATGAGAGCGTCGAGCTCGCGTTCTCTGCGGTCGAAATCAAGGATGCGGCCGGCGCGTTGATAAAATCTGGCGCCCTTGCCAATGCAGGTGATGATAAAACGACAATCGTCGTGCCGATTGCCACACCCCTCGCCGCCGGCAAATACACGGTGAACTGGCGCATCCTCACCGCCGGCGACGGGCACAAGATCAAAGGCAGCTACAGCTTCACTGCAGCACCTTAGGACAGCGATGGAAGTCCAGATTGCCGCGATCCGATTTTTGCACTTCGCTGCAGTCTTCATTCTGTTCGGATCGATGGCGTTCCGCGCCTTCATCGCTGTGGGGGGCGTGCGCGCGGCCGTTGCGCCGCGTCTTCTCCGATGGGAGCGTAACGCTCTCTGGCTCGCGGCTTTGTCGGCGCTCCTCTGGCTGATCCTTGCCATGGCAGATGCCGGTGATGGGATGGCGAGCGCTTTCGACCCCGCCATGACCGGAATGTTCATGACGGGCACGAACTTCGGCCGTGTGTGGATGTTGCGCCTCGCCCTGCTCGCCGCTTTGCTTGCCTTCATGCTCAGCGGGCGCATCGCATCCGATCGCCTCATGCTCGTCCTCGCCGGCGCTTTGGTCGCGGCGCTCGGCTGGATCGGCCATCCCGCCAAGCATGACGGCCTTGTAGGGCTCCTGCATTGCGCCAACTATTCGGTGCATGCCACAGCCGCGGCGTTGTGGGTTGGCGCGCTGCCTGCGTTGGTACTCTCACTCGCGCTCGCTCGGAGCGATGACGTGCGCGCGGACGTGGTGGCAACGGTTGCGCGCTTTTCACGCGCCGGATACCTGGCTGTCTCCCTCGTTCTCGTAACCGGCGCAATCGGGACTTGGGTGTTGCTCGGCACGTGGCCGTCTTTGACAGACTCGCCCTATCAATTCTGGCTGGCTGTGAAGCTCGCGCTCGTGACCCTCATGCTGGCACTCGCCGCCGCAAACCGCTTCGTGTTTACGCCCGCACTACTTCGGCAGCCGGATGTGGCGCGGAGCAGAATTTTAACCCTGGCAATCGGCGAAATCGTCCTCGGCTATAGCGTTCTGGCCCTCGTCGCACATTTCGGCACGCTCGCGCCGATGGGCGAATAGGTGCCCGCCTTCCCCTCGCCAATCTCAAGCACTATACATTCGGTTCCAAATGGCGTCCCCAGAAGTCCCATCCAAACCACTAGGCCCTTGACCCATGGTCCAATTCATCGATCTCTGGCGCGGACATCCCATCAACGAGAGCGTATCGACGCCCTGCCTCGCGCCGAACGACCTCACCAATCTCGCCGGCAAAGCGGTCGGCGCCGGGTTTCCCGTCTACCCGAACCAGTGTGCAATCCGCATGGGCGTCGCCCTCCAGCGCGCCGGCGTCCGCGCCGATCAACTCGGCAAGGTCACCACCTGCGGGGTGCACGGCGCGCATGAACTCCACACCATCAACGCGCGCCAACTGGCGGACGCGATCCGCCGAGCGCGATTGCCAGGCTTCGGCCCGATGGAAGTCATCACCGGCGGCGATGTCGCAAATTTTTACACACGAATTTTCGGCCGCACCGGCGTCATTTACATTCAAGACTATTGGATGCGGAATGATGACAAAGACGGCGCGCCGACCGGCGATCACATCGACGTCTGGAACGGCTATCGCTCCAGCGCCAAATGGCTGATGGAGTGGTTCTCGTGGGCGGGCTATTATTCGAATTACGCCAACGCGCGCGAGATGTGGTTCTGGCCGGTCAAATAACGCCGCCACCAAACAATTGAGGAATTTCCATGCGCTACGTCATCGCCATTCTCTTCGCCATTGGCGGCGCGGCCCTTGCCATGACGTATCTCAGCCAGAATGTTGCCGACAACATTGTCGCCTCCTATCGCTTCGACAATCCCGATTCCGTCGCCGATATGCATGCCGCCGTCTACATGGCCACCAACCTCGCGGGGCTGCTGCTTGGCTGGACGCTCGGCTGGCTCATCGGCATGCCGTTCCGGAATAGACCGAAGACCTCGTAGGTCGTGGGTAAGCCCCAGCAACCACACTTGTCATCCCGGCCGAAGAAATCGTGCGAAGCCGATTTCGAAGAGCCGGGACCCAAGTTTTTGCGTCCCAAAAAAACTTGCGCCGTCTGGGTCCCGGGTCTCCCCCGGATCAAGTCCGGGGTCGCCTGGGATGACATGCCTCGGCGCGCGGAGAGGGCATACGCACCCCCGCGACCCATGCGCCGCCAGGCCTCCATCAACTGGCCAGAACCGGCCAGGGGCGCTATAGGTGCGGTTCGCGACCCCAAGGACCCCTTATGAAGCTTCTCCTCATCGCCTCTGCCGGCGGCGCCATCGGCACTGGCTTTCGATTTCTTGTTAACCAGGCTTTTGCCGGGCCGCAGGTTGCGGGCGGCGTGCCAGTGTTCCCATGGTCGACGATGACCGTGAACGTCATTGGCGGGTTCCTGATGGGCGTGGTGTTTGTCTTTGTCGGTGAGCGCCTCGGCGGTTCGCCCGAATGGCGCACGTTTTTGGCAACGGGAATCCTCGGAGGCTTCACGACCTTCTCGGCCTTCTCGCTCGATATGCTGACGCTCGTGACCCATGAGGGCGCGTTCGGCCCCCGGTTCTTGGTCTACGTGTTCGGCTCGGTGCTGCTCGCCTTTGCAGCGCTTCTTGCCGGGCTCTGGGTCGCACGCGCGGTGATCGCATGAACGCGCCGTCCAAATCCCGCCCGCCGCAATCGCGCGCCGCAAAGGCCGAGGCTCGTGAACGCGTCACGGCAAAGCAGACGCCGAAGCCGCGCGCTGCAATCGAAGATGCCAAACCCGGCGCCAAGGTCGAGAGCCTGCGGTTCAAAGATTCCGAAGCCGACATGCGCCTCGACCGCTGGTTCCGCGTGCACTTCCCCGAAGTCGGCTACACCTATTTGCAAAAGCTGCTGCGCTCGGGACAGGTGCGCGTCGATTTAAAACGCGCGGAAGCCAATGCGCGCCTCACCGCTGGCATGGAAATTCGCGTTCCGGCCATCGTGCGCCAGCCGAAAAAATCCGGCACAGGTCTCAAGGCACCGACAGGTGCGTCGAAAGCCGACCGCGAACAGATTGAGAGCATGATCATCTACGAGGACGACCACGTTCTCGTGCTCAACAAACCCTTTGGTCTCGCCGTGCAAGGCGGCACGGGCACCACGAAACATATCGACGGCATGCTGGAAGCCATGTCGGACCGTTTCGGCGGCGAACGCCCGCGCCTTGTTCATCGAATTGACCGCGACACGAGCGGCATCTTGCTTGTCGCCAAAACGCGCGACGCCGCCGCCAAACTCGGACGCACATTTCAGACGCGCTCGGCCGCGAAAACCTATTGGGCGCTGGTGCGCGGCGTGCCACGTCCGCCGCAAGGCAGAATTGAAGCCGCTCTCGTCAAGGCATCCGGCCCCGACGGCGACCGCGTGCGCAAATCGCTGCCCGGCGAGCAAGAGAAAGCCATGCACGCGACGACGCATTATTCCGTCATCGATCATGTCGCGCAAAAGGCCGCCTGGGTATCGCTGAAACCTGTCACCGGGCGTCAGCATCAGCTGCGTGCGCATATGCATTTGATCGGCCACCCGATCGTCGGCGATAATAAATACGAGGGCGACGTGCGCCTGCCGGCTGAAAACATCGACAACATGCTGCACCTGCACGCCCGCCGCCTTATCATTCCGCACCCCAAGACCGGTGCCAAGCTCGACGTCACGGCGCCGCTCCCCGATCACATGCGCCGCACCTGGGATGTGCTTGGCTTCGACGCCAACAAGTTCGGGGCGAAAGACGAATGAAACTCCTCGTCTTCGATTGTGACGGCACCATCATCGATAGCCAGGCCGGCATCGTGCTCTCGATGGATCACGCCTTCCGCACGCTCGGCCTCACGGCCCCAACGCGCAAGCAAACGCTCTCCGTCGTCGGCCTATCCTTGCCGGAAGCTTTTTCCGTGCTGGCGCCCGACGCCGACTATGACGTGCGCCGCGAGCTCTCCGAACGCTACAAAAGCGCTTTCCGCGATCTCGACCGCGATCCGTCCGAATGCGAATTTCTGTTTCCCGGCGCAAAGGAAATGATTGAAGCGCTGGCGGCCGAAGATGGCGTCGTGCTCGGTGTCGCCACGGGAAAATCGCGCCGCGGCGTTGATCGCCTCTTTGCGCGCGAAGGATGGGACAATCACTTCGTCACCATTCAAACCGCTGATGAACACCCCTCAAAGCCGCATCCCTCGATGCTCACGCGCGCGATGCAGGAAACCGGCGCCGCGCCGCACCAAACGATCATGATCGGCGACACGACCTACGACATCGAAATGGCACGCGCGGCCAACGTCGGTGCGCTCGGCGTTACTTGGGGCTATCATCTCCCACAAGAACTCGAAGACGCCGGCGCGCATCTCCTCATCCACGAGTATGAGTCGATGCCGGCCGCCCTGACCCACATCTTTGGAAAGCTGAACGGCGCGCCATGACAGAGTCCGACGGAAATGGCTCGAACGGAAACAAGAAGAAATCCGCGAAGGCCACGCTCAGCAATCCCCCACTCAGTAACCCCATGTCGGGCGCGCCGAAAGGCCCGATCACCGACACCATGGCGAAACCGCTCGCCAAGCGCTTCTACAAGGACGTGACTATTGGAGAAGGCGCGTTCTTCCAGATCCTGCTCGATGGCCGCGTCGTCAGAACACCCGGCAAACGCGCGCTCCTGTTGCCGTCGCGAACATTAGCCGACGCCGTTGCCGCCGAGTGGCAAGCGCAAGACGCCAATATCAATCCCGGCACCATGCCACTGACGCGCTTCGCCAACACGGCAATCGATGCTGTTTCCGACGCGCAAAAAGAAGTCGCGAACGATATTGCCGCGTACGCCGGCCGCGATCTCTTATGTTACCGCGCCGTCACGCCACCCGAGCTAACGCGTCTACAGGCCGCCGCCTGGGACCCGGTGATCAATTGGGCGCGCGAAGCACTCGCCGCGCACTTCACCGTAGTTGAAGGCGTCATGCCGGTCGATCAGCCCGTGCTCACGCTCAAGAAATTCTCGGCCGCACTCGAACCTCACGACGCCTTCAAGCTCACCGCCATGCACGTGTTGACGACGCTCACGGGCTCAGCACTGCTCGCGCTCGCCCACGTGCGCGGATTTCTCAACACCGATGATATGTGGTCCGCCGCCCATGTCGATGAAGACTATCAGATTGCGCACTGGGGCCAAGACGAAGAAGCCGCCCACCGCCGCGTCTTGCGCCGCCAGGAATTCGACGCCGCGTGCCGGCTGCTCGCGTCATTGCAGACGGACGAACAGCCCCGCATCTAGCCTGTCACAAAATTTCGATTGGCTGCACGCGCACGATGACGTGCTGCTGCTTGAACGTCTTCTCAAGGCTGAGCCGGTAGGTACGCCACCACGCTTTATCGAGCGTCTCGACCATCACCTCGACAATAACAACATCGTCTTCGCTGACAGGATTTGTGCCAACCTTCCACCTCCCCTCTGCCGGCGTGCGCGTGTAGGCCGTCACGCCACCGAAGCAGCTCGTCAGTTTCGCCGCCACCTTGTCGAAATTGGATTTCGGAAAGGCGCGCCCCTGCCCGTCCCTTAACGGCAATAATATCTGCACCAAGTGCATCGGATTTCCTTAAGGCTGGCGGCGCGGCTCAATCAAATCACTCGATATATAGCATGCCACAAGCCGCAACGCGTAGGGCGCGATAGGTTCGTGCCCTGCGCTTGGCGAAGCGCGACCACTTGGAAGTCCCCTTGCGGGATTTTGCGCCGGATGGCGGCAGGCACCGGCAATAGCCATTACGGGAATCGTAGCAACTGATTTAGTGCTCAAGCGAAAGGACCGGGCGCGTGCATCCGGTCCCTTGCTATACCCTGAGACGTTCAGCCGGACCGGCGCCGTCAGCGGCGGCAGGGGATGGCCGAGACGGTGCACCCTGCTTGCAGGATCGCGCCTTTCTTGCATGTCCAGCGCACGCCGCGCGCGTTGGCGAAGTTGGCATAGTAGATGCCCCAGCGGTCGTTGACCTTACCGGCCCAATCGGACACGGCCGCTGATCGGGCGTTCGCAGTGCCTAAGCCGAAGAGGCCAAGACCCGTTGCCATACCCTGCGTGCGCTCACGGCAATATGTGGCTGCATCTGCGCTCGATGCGAATACCATCGCGGCGGCAGTTGCGGTCAATGCGGCGAAAACAGTTCCTCTATGACGCGAAATCATTCTTCAACCCTCCTGTAACGGCAATGCACCCGATTAAATTCAGCAACCGGGCCAATTTGAGACGTTACGATCAGATCTGTCAATCTTAGCCTTTTGGATCTTTGGCGGTGCGCGCTACGCTGGCTATTTGACGATACCATGTTCTCGCTTCCAAGCCCGCACGCCGCCGATCAAGCTGATGGCCGCCCAAATAAGTTCTTGGCCGATGGTGCCCAAGTCGCCGAGGTCGAACTGGTGAGACGCGCCGACCAGGACCAAGCCCGCTCCTAGACCGTTGACCAAATAAAAAAGGGGCTTGTCGGCGCAAACTTTTCCGAAGCTGACCGCCGCATACATGCCGACGCAGCACATCGCACCAACTATTCCGGAAAGAGATACAAGTGTTTCCATGAAAACTCCCTCAAGGGTTGCGAGGGACTCTTAACGTCAGCCAATGAAACCCGATGTTCCGCACGTGACATGCTTCCACCTCCTCGCGCGCATTCGGCACGACATGGAGAAGCCCTGCTGCCCACTGCCTGTTGCCTATTGCCCCTTGCCTAACAAAATTCCCTAACGCCCATTCGCAATCGCTCAATCCAAAACCCCATCAACCAAACCTCTACCTTCGCGTTTCCCAGCGCACCAAAAATGAGCGATACTCTTGGCTATCCGCCTCGCAAAAGGGCGGCATCCGGGGCGCCGGATGCCGGCCGGGGCGGTGGCAACGTCTGCATGCGCTGCAACGCACTGCGCATGCATAGGTGAACCGCCGTCCGCGCAGGGGTGAGATTCCCTGCGTGTGGAGCAGCCCACCGGTGAAAGTGGCGGCGCTCAATAACCCTACCAACGCTTGCCGCGGACCGGTTCCGAGTTCGCTACTTCTCTTCACCACCCAAGCGCGGCCTCGCGGCCGGTCCGCTCCTTATGAAAATGCGCCCCTCCCCAGCTCCATACCAGGATCACAAAAGTTGTATCGACATGAGTAACGTGCAAAAAATCAAACTCGCGAATTTCAAACCCTGGGCCGTGCGCGTCCTACGCAAGCACCTGGAAAAACAGTGCACCCGCAAACAATGGACGCGAACCGGCTGGCAGCAGTACGCCGACGAGCGCGACGCCCGGCGCGAAAAGAAGAAGCGGCCAAAACTCATGGAGTACCGGCTGCGGCAACAAGCGGAAGAACGCTACAGCGAAGCGTGCCGCCAAAGGATGATCGCACTGAACGCAAAGCGGCGCGCGGCAAAGGTATCCCTGCAAACGGAGCGAAACTCGCCCTGATCCTGCAGGCACCCCCCGCTGACTAGAAAAATGCCTGTGACGGCAGCGCGTGTCCGGCATAGTCTCGGTCACGCGCTGGCAAGTTGCGCGCCACAATGCGGCATCTCTCGGAGGAACGTATGACTGGGAACCTTGATCGCCGCTCACCCAACCCCGCGACGCGGCTGGTGTTCGTCCTCTCTCTCCTTATCTGCGCAAGCCCCCCGGCATACAGTGAGGAGGCGCAAGTTTCCAAAGCAGCGGCGGCAACGTCAGACGTCGAGCAGATCTACATTCTGCGCTCTGTACGCGAAAAGCGCACCATGCCGCCGAGTGATTTTTGCGCCAAGGAAAAAACCAAACTCGGTGATCCCGCCTACGAGGACCAATACGCCTTTCGCACTGTCTCAACGCAAGCCTCCGACGGCCGCGTCATCGACGCCAGCTCAAAACCAGCGGGGCACATTCAAGCATGCTTCGGCAGGACGGCGGATGCAGACGTGCTCGAACTCTATGGCGAATTCGCTGTGAACGGCATTGCCGGAAAGGCGTTTGGAAAATGCCACCGGCAGAAATCCGATTTTCCCGAGAAGGGCATCAATCTCTTCGGCTGCATCTTCGCGCTCTACGATCTACCGCCCGGATATACCGGCGGCCAGCTGACAACAAATTCGGCTTCATCGCCGAAGCTCTTTGGAACAGACAGTGAGCCCGCAGGCTACACGCAGGTGTCCATTGCTACCATCCGGCTTTGGAAAAAGAGATAGGAGCTATATCAGCGGCGCCTACTTCGCCAACTCTTACTTGGCCAATTCTTTTAGGCCGCGCTTGATGAGGCCTGCGGTGCCCGCCGTATCGCCGAGTTCTTTCATCGCAACCGCCACGGCGGCGGAGGCCTGTTGCGGATTGTAGCCCAAATTGGTCAAGGCCGAGATCGCTTCTGCCGCCGCGTGGTTGGCGATCGCCGCGCTCGAGGCCGCACCCGCTGGCACATGAAGCCCGGCAACCGACAAGGCCGGTGCCTTGTCCTTCAATTCCATGACGATGCGCTGCGCCAGCTTTTTGCCAACGCCCGGCGCTTCTTCCACCGCCGCCCAATTTCCCAGTGCAATCGCGTTCGCCAAATCTTGCGGCGCCAGAACACTCAAAACCGCAAGCGCCACCTTGGCGCCAACGCCCTGGATCGATTGCAGCGTGCGGAACCAGCTGCGCTCGTGCTCGCTTTGAAAGCCAAAGAGCTTGATCGCATCTTCGCGCACATGCGTGTCAATGGTCAGCGTAACATCATCGCCCGCTTTCAAGTTGCGCAGCGTCTTGGCGGAGGCCTGCACTTCGTAGCCAACGCCATTGACATCGATGACGAGAAAACTTTCGCCGACCGCATCGACCTTGCCGCGCAGCTTGCCGATCATGTCCGCGCTTCCTTCAGCACGCGCAAGGCCAACTCCGTCGCGCCGCGCTGGTTCGCGTGACAAATTGCAATCGCCAAAGCGTCCGCCTCGTCCGCGCTCTCGAACTTGGCTTTCGGCAGCAAAAATGATATCATCGTTTGGACTTGATGCTTATCCGCGTGACCCGCGCCGACAACCGTTTTCTTGATCTGGTTTGGCGTGTACTCGGCAACTTTTAGGCCGCGCATGGCGGGCGCCAGTAATGCCGCGCCGCGCGCTTGTCCAAGCTTCAAGGTCGAGCGCGGGTTATCGTTGACGAAGGTTTCCTCAACCGCCGCTTCGGCTGGATCGAAACTCGAGATCACGCCCATCACCCCTTCGAACAAGGACCGCAGCCGGTACGCAAGATCATCCTCCGCCGCCGAGGTGATGACACCGGATGCCACATAAATCAGCCGCACGCCGTCGCTGTCCAAAACGCCCCAGCCGGTGCGTCTCAAGCCTGGGTCGATGCCAAGGATGCGAATCGTTCTGCCTCTCATGCCCCAGGCATAGCACGCGAGGGCGTATTCGCGAGCAGGTCTGCGGGCGCGAGTGGCCCCCAGAGCGGCGGCATCTGGCGCGGAGGGGGCGGCGGGCCGGCCTTAGCCATCGGCGTCTTGCTCTTCTGGATCAGTTCATGAAGCGCCAGCGCCAGCTCCGGTTCGTTCCAATACCCCATGTGCCCGCCCATGGGCATGACGACGTTGTCGATGTCGCCGCCCTCAGGCACCGCGATCACGCCGCCGATCGGATCATCGACGCGGTAGAGGTTGATCCAATATTCGACGCGCTCCGCCACGTCGAGCCACGCGGGTCCGTCTGGCACATACTCATAAAAATACTTCTGGTAGATGTGGCCGAGCGGCGATCCGAACGACATGAACTGCGGCCGGGCGCCGCCAAGCGCGCCTTGGCCTGCAAGTTGGTCGCGCATATAGTCGAAGGCGACAACCGACCCTTGACTGTGGGCGGCAAAAATTACGACGTCGAATTTTTCCTTCATGACGCGCTGTTCGAGCAACGTCAACAACCGCTGCTGAATGAGCGCGCGGCGCGGCCGCGTGTGGCGCGCGCGGAACTGCCAGGGGAAAAAGTACGTCGCCGAACTCGATGCGCGGAACGTAATGGTGGTCGATCAAATCCCGGGCAATATGCACGATGTTGCTGATGCGGTGCCCGGCCAGAAACGGCATGCCGAGTGCAATCAAAGTTGCGATCGGCAGCAATTCTTTTCTGACGCTGTCGAACAGCGCGTACTTCTCGAGTTTCGGCTGAAAGTAAATCAAACTGATGAGCACGAGAAACAGCGTGATCAGCGTGCCCGTGATGGCCGGATTGAACAGCACGCGCGACATGCGCTTGGCAGTTGCCGGCAGGTCGTTCGCGCCTTTGCGGGCGATGCGCCGCCGCTTGCGCACGAGGATCATCGTCAGAATAATGCAAATAGCGACCGTTACCACCGTGATCAGATAGACAAATTTGAACCGGTCAATCCAATCGAAAGGGATGCTCGGAAACTGCAACAACTTAAATGCCACGCTGTCGTCAGGCACGCCGTGTTCGACGAAAATGCCCATGATATCTGTGCGGACCGGCGACAATTGGCGGTTGAGCTCGGCCCGGTTCAACATCGTGTAAAGCGCCGTCACGACGATCGTCGTCCACATCATGAATTGCAGAATGACGATGCCGATGCTTGTCGCGATCGGTCCGCGCGCGGCGTCGGTACCGTTGCGACCAGATCTGAACGCCCTGACGGCCAGCGCCACGACGGCGATGAGCAGAACAAAGCCATAGAGCCGCCAGCCCCAGATGATCGTGCGGTAAAGGCCGTCGATATAGCATCCGCCGAGGTCCCCGGCCGTGACACAGTCCGCTTTTCCGGCCGCAACCCCGTTCGCGTCGGCGACCTTGAGTGTGGGCACTTGATCGAGATACGGGGCAAGCCAACCGTAGTGATTGGAAACCAGAAGCCCCAAAGTCACAATCGCGGTCCAGAAAACACTATCGTACCAGGATATGTCGCGCTTTGTAGCGATCCACACCAAAGCCGCAAACGACAAGGCGAACAGAATGCCTTCGATAATCACAAAGCGGTGCTGCGCATCGCCCAAGATGCACGTTGAGCCAGCTCTCATCGATGCGGCGCATAGGGCAGCGGGCCGAACAGCAGAAAGAGGCAAATCGCCGACGTGGCGATCGTCAGCGCCGCGATCGGTCCACGCATCATCCAGCTTGCAAACCACAGCAGCGCACGGACAGCGTTCGCCGCAACTTCGTTGCCACGGCGCAGCATCGCATCGACGAGATGGTGGGATTCAAAAATCACCCGGAAAAGCCCGGCGAGCGCGTTGAGCCGTCCCGGCTGCAAGTTTGTCAAATCGGCCCAATGCAGTTCGACGCCGGTCAGCTCCGTTCCATCGGCATGCGTCGCGCGGCGCGAGACGACGGGGAACGTGGGCGAATCTCGCTTGCCCAACGTCCTCTTGCAAACGCTGGAAGGCACTAAATTGCGAGACCTTATAATCCGGCACCTTGCTGGAAAGCGTTTCGAGCAGGGTATTTACCGCATAGCCGGGCTCTGTCTCGCCTACGCCGTGAATAACCACCAGCCCGATCCGGATCGGGTCTGCACGCTGGCTTCCCCCGTCCCCGCTGGACATCACACCCTCCAACACCACAGACAAAAATTTGCTTGAATATATGGACTTAGTGTTTTGCGGTATGAGCAGAGAGTCAATCGGATTGCGACGTGCGCGCTCGCGTTTCTCCCAATACGCGGACGAACAGCGGCATGACGGCAACATGAGGGCAACATGGACCTAATCGCCAACCCCATTATACTGTCAATTGGCCTGGCATTCCTCGCCGCCGGCTATCTTCTCCTCCGCCGCGCCAAGAGCCACAGCATCGTTGATGCATCGAAGGACGCTGCGTGGGAGTCGCTCAAAAACCGCGAAGCGGGGCCATTCCGGCGTCACATTGAAAGCACGGTCTCAGATATCGTGTCAGACGGCTCCAACACGGCAATTGCAAAAAAGATTGCCGGCATGGCGGCGCGCGAAGCCATGGCGCGCGTGCTACGCGTTGCCGGCATCATCTGCTATTTTGGGCGGACTTCTACTTGCCGCACTTGGGATTTTCTGGAAATGATTTTTAATCGCCCGAGGCGCTGCCGCCGCGATGGCGATGATATTCGAAAGAAGTGAGCCAGGTTGTCGGTATCGGGTAAAGGATTTTCGACGATAGACGCGCGAAACTGAGCAGGCCGTGCGGCCGCCATCTGCGCCTCGATAAAGTCGGCCCAAAGCAGACGCCGCAAATTGCGCGAGTAGGCTTCAAAGCCTGGGGAACCGTGTTGGGCCATCTGCGGGCCTCCATCTCCATTTAGCGTTACCAAATCACTATGCCAGGAGACAATGTATGGAGGATTGACGGCCGGCTTTAGATTTTGCGTAGTGTTTTATAAAATTCCTGGAAATTTCTTATTAAATCGAAACGGGTCCCAACGCGCCACCCAATACAGATCAAGCGGCCGTGAGCTTTTTCATTAGTTCTTCCGAAATTTCGAAATTCGCATAAACATTCTGCACGTCGTCGTCGTCTTCAAGCGCCGCAATCATCTTCATGATCATGTCGGCGTTCTCCTCATCAACAAGCGTCGTCAAGTTCGGCTTCCAGATCGCTCTGACGCTCTGGGCTTCTCCGAGCGTTTTCTCCAACGCGGCCGCAACGGTGCCGAGCTGGTCAAACGCGCACGTGATCAAGTGGCCATTAGCGTCCGAGGTCGCGTCGTCGGCGCCCGCTTCGATCGCGGCGTCAAGAACGGCGTCGGCTGAGCCCTTGTCAGCCTTGTATGTGATTTCGCCAACATGCGTGAACATGTGGCTGACCGAACCAGTCGAGCCCAGATTGCCGTCATACTTCGTGAAGACGGAACGCACGGCGCCACCTGTCCGGTTGCGATTATCCGTCAGCGCTTCGACAATGATGGCGACGCCGCCCGGCGCATAGCCTTCATAGCGCACGTTGTCATAGTTCGCCGTGTCGTTGCCCGCCGCCTTCTTGATCGCACGCTCGATATTGTCCTTCGGCACATTTTCCGCGCGCGCCTCCTGAATGGCCAAGCGTAACCGGGCATTCATGGCGGGATCGGGCAATCCCATCTTGGCGGCAACCGTTATCTCGCGGCTAAGTTTGGCGAACATCTTGGCGCGGGCCGCGTCCGCCCGGCCCTTCTTGTGCATGATGTTCTTGAATGCTGAATGGCCGGCCATGACTGCCCCTGGAAAACGGCTGCGTTGCGTTTCTAGCTTGTCTTTGGCGCACTGGCCGGGGGCTGGTCAAGAGACGTGCTATTCAATAAACGGCAATGGATCTTCAGCAACGTCGCCGCGCAGGAGCTGGAAATGCAAATGCGGACCGGCCGAAAGCCCGGTTGATCCGACCTTGCCAATCTCCTGCCCCGGTCGAACGCAATCGCCCAACTGTACAGAGAGCCTGCTCAAGTGCCCGTAGCCGGTCGAGATACCGTTTCCGTGGTCAATACGAATGTAGATTCCAAAGTAGGCCTTAGGCTTCGCTTCGGCTTGACCCGCTTCAACCACGACCCCACCGCGCGCGGCATAGACCGGCTCTCCGCTTACATCGTCGAAATCAACGCCGTCGTGCAGCTTCTTGGTATTCAGGAGTTCGTCGAACTGCTCACCAAAAAATTTGGAAACACTTCCCGCAGCGGGCCGTGACAGCACGAGTTGAGCGTCAGCGGCGCCCGGCAGGCATTCTACTGCATGCGACATGGTCACGAAGAGGCAGAGTGAAAGTACGAGAAGCCCAATGCGCAACATCTGGTCCTCCATTGCTGAGCCGCTCCCGATTAGATCACAGAGAAGGTCTCATGTGTTCCAAAAATCGGGCGCAGCTTGCTCGAGATGTGGCCCCTGGCGGAATGCCGAGACGCGCGTCGCCAGGCCCGTCTTATCATCAATTTCAACCGCGAACCCTGAGAGGGTTGCCTGCCCCAGCGCCGGCTCAAAGCGTGTGCGCGGTATTTTCGTCAGAAACCGGTTCAAAGGCTCATCTGCATCCATGCCAAGTACGGAGTTGTAGTCTCCGCACATGCCCGCGTCCGACATATATGCGGTGCCAGCCGGCAAGACCCTGTGGTCGCTCGTTGGCGTGTGCGTGTGCGTGCCAACCACTGCCGAGACGCGACCATCGACAAAAAAGCCGAACGCTTGCTTCTCGCTCGTGGCTTCGGCGTGAAAATCGACGAAGATAACGTCGGCGCCGCCTTTCAACTTGCACGCAGTGATCTCGTTATCGACCGCGCGGAAGGGGCAATCGAGTTCCGTCATGAAGACGCGTCCCATGGCATTGATGACGAGCACGTCCGCGCCGTTCTTGGCTTTGAGGAGTGTCGCTCCCTTACCAGGCGTGCCCTTGGGAAAGTTCAACGGGCGGACGAGCCGGTCATGGCGCTCGATGTAGACGAGCGTTTCTTTCTGGTCGAACGCGTGGTTGCCGAGCGTAATGCAATCCGCACCCGCGTCGAGAAGCTCGTTGAGGATCGCTTCCGTTATGCCGAAGCCGCCGGCAGAATTTTCGCCGTTGATGACGACGAAGTCCAAGGCGAAGCGCTGGATCAGTCCAGGTAGCTGTTCGATGACTGCGTTGCGGCCCGTCCGTCCGACGATATCGCCAAGAAACAACAGGCGCATTTAGTCTCCCTGACAGCGCTTCGGCCCCGACGGTGTCAGAACCCAATTCAAGCGCTGGTCATAGCTCTCGGCTGGCACTGCGTCGACCAGTTGTTCGTCATACGCGACACCAACAGCAACAATGGGCTTCTTGGCTCTGAGTTTTGCGAGCGTCCGGTCGTAGAACCCGCCGCCATATCCTAGGCGAAACCCTTGCATATCGAAGGCTAGGAGCGGCACGAGCAGGATATCAGGTTGCACCTCCGGCTTGTCCAAGCCCGGCTCGGCTATGCCCCAAGCGGCAGGCTCCAGAATATCCCCTGGTGCCCAGGAGCGCATGACGAGCGGCTGGCCCTTGCCGACCATCACAGGGAGCGCCATGCGGAACCCCTCTTCGTGCAGCCAAGTCATGAGTTCTGCGGGGTTGATTTCGTCGCGGATGGCCGCGAAGCCCGAAACAATTACGCCCGGCGGCACCCGCAAAAAATCCAACCCATGCGCGGCGAGCAGGCGCCCGCCTTCGGGGCCATGCTTTTCAAACGCGCTTTTTCGCGTTTCAGCCGCACTGATGCGGAGATCTTTCTTTGCGTCTCGATCAAACTCTGGCATCACGCCCGGCATAAAAAACGAAAGGTGCCGCGAAGGCCGTCGGGATCATGATCCCGCGTGGTCCCTACGAGTGTAGGTGGGCACCATATGTCCGGAACCACGGCTCCGGCCAGAGACAGCACCCTTGCGGATCTTATAGGCCCCCGGGTCATTTGCCCCTAACGAGCCCCGCAGCACTGAAGATGTAGTGCAAAGATGTCAGGAAATCCAGGGCTTGCCTGCCCACTCCCACAGCCAATGGCTAACGGCGGCCAGAACCACAAGCCATATTGCGACAATCACGGCAGCGGCATATTTGTTCAGTGGCAAGCGCGCGCCGGGCTCTACCCGCGCCCGATGTTCGGCCAGCACCTCAGCCGGGATCATGCGCCGCACCGCCCACAGGCCAATCGGCAACAGAATTAACTCGTCGAGATACCCGAGCACTGGAATAAAATCGGGAATGAGATCGATAGGGCTCAAAGCGTAGGCGACAATGCAGACCCCGAGCATCTTTGCGAGCACCGGCGTGCGCGGGTCCCGCACAGCGGAGGCGAGCACTACAATTTCCGATTTGAGGACGCGGCCCCAGGCAACAATTTTGGAACGCAGGTCATCAAGCATGTGTGAAACGCTTCGGCCGCCAGAACTTAGACATTAAACGGGCCGCTCCGCCGCTCACGACCCTGTTTTGCGCCCGTTGTCACTTCGGCCAGCCTCTTTTGGAGTCTTGGCATTCTCCGCGACGGATTTGAGTTTTTCGGTTCCGTCTTCCAGCAATTCGTCGATATCGGCGCGCGCGTCGAACAACTCGTCGGCAATCATGAGGGCTGCCATGAGCACCATGCGCTCGTCGCCCGCCTGGCCATGCTCGCGCATCAGAATATCGAGCTTGGATTTCAGATAATTGGCAACCGCTTCCAGCCGCTCGACGTCGGCGTCTCCGCATTCGAAGCGGTACGATCTCTTATTGAAGGTGATGGCAACCTGGGCCAACGGCACTGCCGGCGGATGACCGCCGCTCCCCCAACTCGTGAAAGCACATCAAGATTCGAGGTTATGCAGCGAATCGATAACCCAATCAATGCGATTGACGATTTCTTCGTGTTTTTGCTCAAGCTCGGCGATTTTGGCACGGGCGGCGGCGAGTTCGGTCACAAGGCGTGCGTTTTCGGCCGCGAGATCGCCGCTCGAGCCCAGCTTGGGCGCGGCCTTACTGGCGTCGCTGCGCTTACTTTTCGCTGTGTTGCGTTCAGCCATTGCCTTCTTCCGATTACCGTCCCGCAATACTCGCAGAAAGGACGGCCAACTGGCCCGCGGAAGCGCACGTTACGTGCGAGGGGTGAACCACGTCAACCAAGTAGCTGTGACAAGTCGATCCTGATCGTGGAAAGCCTATGAAACCATTGGAAACCTTGTTGCGAATGTGCCCCGATTGACGCATTGACAGACATATGACGGCTCCCGTTAATGGCGCGCGTTGCCTGCCTGTGCGCGTTGCCGTGGCTTAGAAGCAACTGAGTTATCCATTCTCGAAACACGAGATTATCCTCCGGAGGACACGAAATGGCTGTTAAGGTCGCGATCAACGGTTTTGGCCGGATTGGCCGCAACGTGCTGCGCGCGATTCTCGAAAGCGGCCGCAAAGATATCGAAGTCGTCGCCATCAACGATCTCGGCCCCGTCGAGACCAATGCGCACCTTTTGCGCTTTGACAGCGTGCATGGGCGATTCCCCCACACTGTAACGGTCTCAGGCGACACAATTGACGTCGGCCGCGGCCCGATCAAAGTGACCGCGATTAAGAACCCGGCAGAACTCCCGCACAAAGCCATGGGCGTGGAAATTGCGCTCGAGTGCACCGGCATCTTTACGGCTAAGGACAAAGCATCCGCTCACTTGACCGCCGGCGCCAAGCGCGTGCTGATTTCGGCACCCGGCGAGAACTCAGATCTGACGGTCGTCTTTGGCGTCAATCACGACAAGCTGACGAAGGATCACCTGATCGTCTCGAATGCCTCCTGCACCACGAACTGCCTTGCTCCGGTTGCGAAAGTGCTGAATGACCTCGTCGGCATCGACAAAGGCTTCATGACCACGATCCATGCCTACACTGGCGACCAGCCGACACTCGACACCATGCACAAGGATCTCTACCGCGGGCGCGCCGCCGCCTTGTCGATGATCCCGACCTCGACCGGCGCCGCCAAGGCCGTCGGCCTCGTGCTGCCAGAGTTGAATGGGCGTCTCGACGGCACCGCCATTCGTGTGCCAGTGCCGAACGTCTCAGTCGTCGATTTCAAGTTCGTGCCGAAGCGGGAGACTACGGTCGCCGAAATCAACGCCGCAATCATCGCGGCGTCAAAGGGCGCATTGAAAGGCATCCTCGGCGTCACAGACCAGCCGAACGTGTCGTCCGACTTCAACCACGACAGCCACTCTTCGATCTTCCATCTCGACCAAACCAAGGTCATGGACGGCAAGCTCGTGCGCGTACTGGCCTGGTACGACAACGAGTGGGGCTTCTCCAACCGCATGTCCGATACGGCGGTCGCGATGGGGAAGTTACTTTAGTCACAAGGTACAGGCGCCCCGGAAACGGCCGCTTGTTTCGGTTTTCAGCATACAAAAACAGAGCGCCTACGGAGGCTTACACATGACCGAACGCCTAGAAGACATCGCCCGCGCTCTTGTGGCGCCCGGCAAAGGCATTCTCGCAGCGGATGAAAGCTCGGGCACGATCAAGAAGCGCTTCGACAAGATCAACACGGTCTCGACCGAAGACATCGCGCCGCGATTACCGCGAGATGCTGTTTCGCGCCACCGACGCCATGAAGAACAATGTGTCAGGCGTTATTCTCTATGACGAGACAATACGCCAGAAAGCGAAAGACGGGACGCCGCTCGTTGATGTCATGCGCGCGGCAGGCTCGATCCCCGGCATCAAGGTCGATACGGGTGCCAAAGCACTCGCCGGTCCGACGGCTAAAATCGAAACCGTCACCGAAGGACTCGACGGCCTGCGCGAACGGCTCGCCGAATATCACAAATTGGGCGCGCGCTTTGCGAAATGGCGCGCCGTGATCACAATTGCAGATGGCTGCCCGACGTGGAATTGCGTCAAGGCCAACGCGCACGCACTGGCACGTTACGCTAGCCTCTGCCAGGAAGCCGGTATCGTTCCCATTGTCGAACCCGAAGTGCTGATGGATGGCGAACACTCGATCCACGACATCAACGAATGCTACCGCGTCACCGAATGGACGCTCCGCGCTGTGTTCCGCGAACTCTATGACGCCCGCGTCAGCCTCGAAGGTATGATCTTGAAGCCGAACATGATCATCGCCGGACAGAAATCGGCAACGCAGGCGTCGGCGCAGGAAGTCGCCGAAAAGACGGTGAAGTGCCTGAAGGCGACCGTGCCCTCGTCGGTGCCAGGCATCGCCTTCCTATCGGGTGGTCAGTCCGACCAAGCCGCAACCGAACACTTGTCGCACATGAACGCTATAGGTGGATTGCCCTGGGCGCTCACCTTCTCTTACGGCCGCGCCCTGCAGGCTGCAGCCCTTTCGGCCTGGGGCGGCAAGACCGAGAACGTCGCAGCCGGTCAGCGCGCGTTCACACACCGCGCAAAAATGAACGGCCTCGCGGCTCTCGGCAAATGGGATGCGAAATTAGAGAAGGCGGCGTAACGCGACGAGCAACGGACAAGCAAAAAGGCGGGCTGTGCGGCACGCCTTTTTTCTGTTTAGTATCACTCAGGGTCTCAGTTCGACAACAACCCCGAAAGTGCATTGGAAAGTATATCACCGGCTGTTTCGTTCTGCGGACGGCGCCGGGACGCTTGCTGCGGAGCTTTCTTGTTTCCGTATTTTTTGGTGCCCGGACCGGCTGCCGGCACATACTCGCCAGATGCACTCGGCCACTTCGTCGTTCGAGTGATCGGGCGCATCGTATTTGATTGCGCGGCCGGCTAACGCCTGCATGACGCGGCTGTCGTGACCGTAGAGGTCGCCGAACGATTTGATTTTGCCGTCGCTGTCTGCGCTCGCTGTGAAATACGTGAGATACACGGGCACTTCCTTAGTCAGCGTCACTTCATTCGACCCGCCGCCGCCCGAGAACATGGATCCCACTTTCTGAGATGACCAGCCTTTGTCCTCGCCAAGCAGAACTTCTGCAAGTTTGCGCGGATTTTCGACACGGATGCAGCCGTGGCTCAAAGCGCGGCGCGATTGAGCAAACAATCCGCGCTGCGTCGTATCGTGCATGTAGACGTCATGCCGGTTCGGGAAACGGAACTTCACAGTGCCAAGTGGATTCTGCCCGCCTGATGGCTGCACAAAACTGAAGCTACGGATATCGACCCTATTCCAATCAACCGAATTTGCGTCGACTGGGCGGCCGTTAATGCTCGGCTTCAAGCCATAAGCTGCGAGGACGCGGGCGCCGCCGCTCGACGAGCCGCCGCCAAACAACTGATCAAAAAAACCGCCGCCGTTGCCGGAAGCGCGCTTCAGACGCGGCAAGAGTTCCTTGACCTTGATCCCATCGGGCACGCCCCACTCTGGGTTGAAAATCACGTACTGCATACTCGAAGTCAAAATGGGCGTCGGCCACGTCGGCAGGCCAACGATGATCTTTTCTTCCCAGATCGTCTGATCGTCTTTTTTGACGCGACCGACGAATTCGGGGATGTTGTTCATGACATGCAGAGTGCCCAAGTCTTCCGGCAGCCAGCGCCAGCGCTCCATATTGATGACAATGCGATCAACTCCGCGCGAGGGATCGGCTTTTTTCGGCTCGCCTTCCCGGTTTAAGGCGCTGCGAGTTTTGGCATTCAAGATACCGTTTGCCTTGATGCCATTCTCGTCCTGAAAGGCTTTGACAGCCGCTTCCAAACGCGCGTCGTAGAGCGTTTCATTCGATGCGGAGTTGGCTTCGAGTTTCAAACGTTTGCGCAGCAACGAGATGTCGGCGTGCTCGGCACCTGGCTTAATCGTCCCTTCGGCTGGGATTTTGATTTTCAGCGCTTCATCGATCGACTCCGGCTCTTGCGGTCCGCGCGCTTTCAGCAAAGCTTGGCGTAGATTTTGGAATCCGGCGTGCTTTGGATGCAGCGACGTCAGGTAAGCGTCCGGTATCGCATGATCGGCAATCTCAGCTAAGACCGTCGCCGGATCCTTCAGCGGTGGCTTCATATCCCAGATGTTGCTGATCGAAAGCGGTTCGATGCGGCCGCCGCGCGCATGGCGCGCATACTTCAGCACTGCGAGCGACAATCGCGCCTCGGCCTCGCCCAGCGCCTCGGGCGAAGCCCCATTCGCAAGACCCGGCAACTCGAAAGCCGATGCCTGTAAACCCCAGTCGCCAGCTTTTTTGATTTCAGAGATCGCCGTTACGGCACGGCTATTCAAGGCACCATCCGCGATCCAAAGCGGCGCGCCGCGGCGTTGATAGAATGAGGAAAGTGCTGCCCTGTCGTCGGCATTGGTTTTAGAGGCAAAGCTTTTGTCGTCGAGCTTGCGAATTGCAGCTTCAAGCAGCGGATCTTTCGGCGCGGGAGTGACAGCGGCGGCGGCGTTTGCCGGACTATTGTTAGGCTCGGACGCGGCGCCATAACCGTAATACGTCGTGGTTCCCGATGGTGACGAATATGTTGACGAAGCTGCGTCTGAAATAGACTCGGGCTCAGCCTTAGCTGGAACTATCAAGCACCCGAACGACACTGAAATCGCCGCAAACAGAATTGGCCGGCCCCCGGCCGTGACTAAGCTCATCGTCAATGCACTCCCACCCTCGGTATTCTCGTCCTAAAATTGTGCTTAGCCTTGCAGGTCCATCTCCACCCGCAAAATGGCGGATTGTAGGTCTCGCCGCCAAGACCTGCCGCAACAATGACCGCAGTTGACGCGGCGGTAAACTATCTAATCCGCGCAGCTTGTGAAAAAGTCGCGGTGTGGCCCGTAAGACTCGACGTATTAACAAGAGGTTAACGCTCTATTCCGGCCCTTCTTCTTTCCGCCTCAATAGGCTTGAATAGCCATGTCGTCACCGGAGGCCGCAGTTTGATCCCGACAGAACTCTACCTTGTGCTCGAAATCGATGAAAAAGGCGGCACGAATTCCAGCGCTGCTCTTGAGGCGGCGCTCAGCGCCTCGCCCTTTGCGAGCGTTCTCATCACACCGCCCGCTGGCCGGCCATTGGCAATACCTCTGGCAAACTCCATCGTTGATTTTCTGCAAGCGCAGAACATCGCCGCATTGATCGCGGACGATGCCAGCCTTGCGCGCCAGTTGCGCGCGGACGGTGTGCATCTCTCATGGTCCAAGGATCAAACAGAGCGTTTTGCGGAGGCGCGCGAAATTCTGGGCGAGCGATTTATCATTGGCGTGGATGCCGGCCGCTCGCGTGACGACGCCATGACACTAGGCGAATCCGGCGCCGACTACATCGCATTCGGTATCCCGCCGCACGTCGAGGACCGCGCCACCGCCGCAGAACGCCAAGTAGACCTCGTTTCGTGGTGGAGTGACCTTTTCGAAATTCCGTGCGTTGCTTTCGATACCGCTGACGCCGCTGCGGCCTCGCGCCTTGCAGGAGCCGGCGCGGACTTCGTTGCAGTAAAGGTCACGAGTACCGACACGCCAGAGAACGCACGAGATCGCGTCAACTCCTTCACCTCTGCGATTGCCTCCGCAAAGGAGATCGTCTGATGCGGTTGAGAACTGCAATCGCGATGGTGGTATTCATTCCCGTCTTTGTAGCAGCGGAATTGAGCGCAACGCGTCCAGCCTTTTCCGAAAGCAGTTCGTGGTTTGGAAAATCCGAGGAAGCACCAGTAAAGAAAGCAGTGCCTGCGGATAAGCCTTCTGCCGGTCAAAGCTCCGGCGCGAAAACGAAAACCATTCCCTCAACGGTTCCTCCGACCGGCGAAGATGCCGCTTACACCGCATTTGACCAAGGCCAGTATCTGACAGCTTTGAAACTCGCAGAGGCCGCTGCTGCAAAAGGCGATGCGACTGCTCACACACTCATTGCGCGGATTTATCAAGAGGGCCTCGGCGTCGCCAAGGATGAAAAGGCCGCCGCCAATTGGTACACGCGCGCAGCCGAACTCGGCGATGTGCCGGCAATGTTCTCGCTCGCCCTGATGCTGGCAGAGGGACGCGGCATCGAGAAAAACCGTAATGCGGCCGCCGTACTTTTTGAAAAGGCGGCACTGACGGGGCACGCGGCGGCAAACTACAATCTGGGACTTCTGTTCCTCAAAGGTGACGGCAAGCCCGAGAACCCCTACCGCGCATTTCAGCATATCCAATACGCTGCGGAAAAAGGCATCGCGCAGGCCCAGTACGATTTGGCAGCAATGTACCAGCGCGGCGAAGGAATTGAGCCCAACGCAGTCGAAGCCGGGCGCTGGCTGTCCAAAGCAGCAGTGCAAGGTCACGATGCCGCGCAGTACGACTATGCCGTGCTGCTGCTCAAAGGTCTGGGGCTAACCCGCGATGAGCCCAAAGCCATCGGTTATATGAAAGCAGCGGCCGAAAAGGGGATAGCGGGCGCCCAAAACCGCCTCGCCTATATCCACCTTGAAGGCGTCGGCACCGACAAGAACCCGGTTGAAGCCGCAAAATGGCGCCTCATCGCCAAGAAAAACGGTGTCGAGGATGCAACCCTCGACGAGGCGGTGGCTAAGCTTTCGAAGACGGACCGGGCGGCTGCCGAGAAAGCCGCCTCCGAGTGGGCCGACCGCATCCAGGTACAACCTTTCGAGTAAAGCATTAATACTGCTGCACGCTTGCCGGTCGCAGCCCCGGTCACAGGATAGACACGGCGTGCATTAGCCGCTAGTCACCGCTGACCCGGCACGCCGCCGGCAACGATTTCGCGGACCCCACAAAAATGCCTGTTTCACCTCTCCTCAATGTGATGATCACCGCCGCGCGCAAAGCCGGGCGCAGCCTGATCCGCGATTTCGGCGAGGTCGAGCAATTACAAGTTTCGATCAAGGGGCCGGCCAACTTCGTCTCCATCGCCGATACCAAGGCCGAAGAGATTATTTTCAGAGAATTGAACAAGGCCCGGCCCGCCTATAGCTTTCTGATGGAAGAGCGCGGCCTCGTCGAAGGCGCCGACAAGACCCATCGCTGGATCGTAGACCCTCTCGACGGCACCACAAACTTCCTGCACTCGAACCCGATGTTCGCCATTTCGATCGGGCTCGAACGCGAAGGCGTGCTCGTCGCGGGCGTCATTTACAATCCCGCGAGCGACGAACTTTTCACCGCTGAAAAAGGCAAAGGCGCCTACGTCAACGACCGGCGCCTACGCGTCGCCAACCGCAAATCGATCGCCGACGCGCTCATCTCAACCGGCATTCCCCATCGCGGGCGGCCTGGCCATCCCAAATTCCTCAAAGAGATGGAAACGGTCATGCGCGAGGTTGCTGGCATCCGCCGCACCGGGTCTGCAGCCCTCGATCTCGCATTTACCGCTGCAGGGCGATTTGACGCCTACTGGGAACGCAACTTGAAGCCCTGGGACCTTGCGGCCGGTATCGTGATCATGCGCGAAGCAGGCGGATTCGTAAGCGATTTGAATGGCAGCGACACGATGCTCGAGACCGGCGACGTGATCGCATCGAACGCGACGTTAATCAAAGCATTGATGCCCCTCGTCGGCTCCGGACCACAAAAGTCTTGAGCCAAAGCCATGTTCGCCGGATTTCGCGTTGCATCGGCTTGATCTTGCCGGTTTTCGCTGCCATTGCCTTCAGATAATATGGGCTTCGGCATATGTGACGTCCGGCTAATGGCGGGATGCGGGGACGCCGAGGGACATTAATCCGGGAGGATATGGTATGGCCAAGAAACGCCAGGGGGATGCTGCGATCGCGCCCATTTCCCGCCGCCTGACTCCGCCGGGCGTTTTTCTCCTGCGCATGGTCATCTTCCTTACTCTCGTCGGCTTTTTGGCCGCCATCCTTTTCGAACAGCTTCAGCGCTCATTGCTGACCAACCCCGGGCTCAACGGCCTCATCCTCGGCGTTCTAGCCCTCGGTATCGTTTATGCCTTCCGTCAGGTCATCCGCCTTTATCCGGAAATCCGCTGGGTGAATGCCTACCGCATCGCCGATCCCGGGCTAACGATTGCCCATAAGCCTGTCTTGCTTGCGCCAATGGCAACGATGCTGCGCGACCGCACGGGCGTCCTGTCGCTCTCTACTGCCGCCATGCGCTCCTTCATGGATTCCATCGGCTCGCGATTAGACGAAGCGCGCGACACCGGCCGCTATCTTGTGGGCTTGCTCGTATTCCTAGGATTGCTTGGAACGTTTTGGGGGCTGCTTGAGACCATTCAATCGGTTGGCAAAGCGATTGAATCGCTCGGTACGCAAGGGTCCGACAACGCCCAATTGTTCGGCGAACTCAAAGCCGGTCTTGCAGCACCGCTCAAAGGCATGGGAACCGCATTCTCGGCCTCGCTTTTGGGCCTCTCAGGCTCGTTGGTACTTGGCTTCCTGGAACTTCAAGCCAGCCACGCCCACAACCGATTCTACAATGAACTCGAAGAATGGCTCTCAGGCATTACCGAGTTGACGCCGTCCGGAGCCACCGGCTCGGCGTCTTCTGATTTCGTCAATCGCCAGTTGCTCAGCGCCGTTGTCGATATGCAGCGCGCCTTGGAAGAATTTTCGAACAGGCTCGGCGAGCAGCCCATTGCACCTCCTCAAATTCTCGCAGGAAGTGCGGCTCCAGCGGGCGATGAAGTCCGCGATCTTGCGCGTGGCGTCAATCAGCTGGTCAGCCAAATGCGCGCCGAGCAGAAGGTCGTGCGCGAATGGGTGGACGAGCAAGCATCTCAGCAGACCGAAGTTGCCAATATGCTGAAAAGCCTCGCCAGCAATATGAAGCCGAGGAGCTAGCAGCCGATGGCGCGCGGCCGCAGCAGACGCAGTGCCGAGTATGGCGAGTTTTGGCCAGCGTATGTCGACGTCTTATCGACGCTGTTGCTCGTCGTGACGCTGCTCATGTCGATCTTCATGATCGCGCAGTACTTTGCAGCCGAAGAAGCGAGCGGCAAGGACTCCGCGTTGAAGCGCCTGACCCGGCAGATCAGCGAACTAACCAGCATCCTCAATCTTGAAAAGGGCAAAGCGAAAAGCGCCGAAGACGAACTTGCTGCATTGCAGGCGTCGCTTGCCACCCTTCGCGACGAAAACGCTCAACTCGCCGGAACGGGCCTCAGTGCCGATGAGAAGGCAAAACTGGCAGACGTGCGCATTTCCGCACTTTCGGCCGACCTCGACGCGCAGAAAGCCGTTTCCAATGAAGCGCTGGCAAAAGTCGATCTGCTCAACCAGCAAATGCTCGCGTTGCGCCAGCAAATTGCCGCGCTCAACGATGCGCTCCATGCTTCAGAAATGAAAACGACCGACAGCGACAAGACGATCAAGGATCTGGGAGCGCGCCTCAATGCGGCCCTTGCCCGCGAAGTTCAAGAGCTGCAGCGTTACCGTTCCGACTTCTTCGGCCGTTTGCGCGATCTCTTGAAAGACCGCAAGGATATCCGCGTTGTCGGCGACCGTTTTGTCTTTGAAAGCGAGGTGCTTTTTCCATCTGGCTCGGCGACGCTGACCTCTGAAGGCGCCAACGCAATGGATCAGCTTGCCAACGCCATTCGAGAACTTCAGAAGCAAATCCCTGCCGAAATCGACTGGGCACTCCAAGTGAACGGGCATACAGACCCCCGGCCCATATCAAGTCCGCAATTTCCATCCAACTGGGAACTCTCGACCGCGCGCGCCTCGTCTGTCGTCAAGTACATGATCTCGAAAGGCGTGCCGCCGGACCGGCTAGTCGCGGCCGGATATGGCGAATTCCAGCCCATCGAAGCAGGTTCGTCCGACGAGGCCTTAATGAAAAACCGCCGCATCGAGTTGAAGCTGACGAACAGGTAACCCGCATTCTCGCTCAGTTGTAGCAATTGCGATCCAAACGCTAATTGGCCATTAATACGTTCACCCGATATTTGCCGCGAGTTTCAGGCACGGGTTGTCCATGGCAGTCTTCCATACTTCGCACGGAGATATGAGCGTTTCAAACTGGGCTTATCAGCTTCAGGGGCTCAATGGCGCGCCGCTTAGTCCGGCAGCCCTCGCTGCATTGGACTTCGATCTTATCGTCACAGATTTTTCGCGCGACGGAAGTGAAGCAGGAAAATTTACCGCCACCGAAGTTGCCACGATCAAGGCCGATGCCGTAGCCGTTTCTTACATTTCGATCGGCGAGGCCAGTGAGTTCCGCTCATTCTGGAACTCCGCATGGACCGCTACAGGACTAGCAACTGGTGCCAATACAGCCACAACACCAGACTGGCTTGGCCCCACCAATCCCGATTGGCCGGAGAGCCGCAAGGTTCGATACTGGGACGAGGGATGGCAGAACATTATCTTCAACGACGCAAAAACGGGCTGGCTCGATCAAATCGTCGACCAAGGCTTTGACGCTGCCTATCTCGACATCGTGGATGCCTATTACTTCTGGGCCGCGGAAGCGACAGCGGCTCAGCGCCTGGCCGGTGATCCCTTGAATGAAACAGACGCCGCGAACCGGATGATTGACTTCATCGTCGCCATGACGGCGCACGCGCGGCTCATAAATCCCGATTTCTTCGTCATCCTGCAAAACGGCGCCTTCATAATTGATTCCCTTGCAGACGCCGACCCCACCCGCAAAGCCGCGCTACTCGATGCCGTTGGCGCCATTGCCGTTGAAGACGTTTACTTGCGCAACGGCGCCAACGCAGAAAACAACGGCTTTCGTCCGGACGAGACGGTTATCTCAATCCTTCAACGTGATTTTATTGCCAACGGCAAGCCCGTGTTCTCGGTTGATTACGTTAACAAACTCGCACCCATGGGGCAGTTTCTTCAGGCGACCACCGGAGACGGCTTTATTCCAACCGTTGCCGCCAACCGAGATCTCGATCGCACGTTCGCGCCTCTCAAGGCCATCAATGCGACAACAGAAAAATCCGACCTCGTTGCCGGCACGGCCTTGGCGGATGTCATCTGGGGACGTGGTGGCGACGATACGCTTTTTGGCTTCCAAGGCCGCGACAAGATTCATGGCGGCGCGGGGCGCGATAAACTGACCGGTGGCGCAGGAAACGATCTAATCACAGGCGGCAGCGGAAACGACGCGATGTTGGGCGGCGAGGGCAGAGATTACATGCTCGGAGGGGCCGGGCGTGATATTCAAACAGGCGGCCCTGGCCGCGACCGCTTTGATTATAATTTTTTGACCGATACTGGGAAAACAACCGCATCGCGCGATGTCATCACCGACTTCCAGCATGGAGCGGACCGTATCGACCTTTACTCGCTGGATGCCAATTGGAAAACCGCCGGCAACGGAAAATTCATCTGGATTGGGCTAACAGGATTCACTCGTCAAGCAGGCGAACTGCATGCAGTGAGCATCAACGCTGCAGGGACTTCTAACGACAAGACGATTGTCGAGGGCGATATAAACGGTGATGCCCGCGCCGATTTTCAAATCGAGATCAAAGGCCTCATTGGCTTGACCGCGCTGGATTTTGTGCTCTGATATGATACTTGAGACCTGCGACTGCACTGCAGCTTAGCCAAAATCCTCAATCGTCATCATCGTTACCGGATTTCTTCTGACCACTAGCACGCAAATGCTGCTTCACGAGCGGTGGCGCAGATTCGTCTAACTCGCGCTGCTGATTGCGCGCTGGATCGTTCGCAGCAATCCGTTGCACAGGAACGCCTGAGAGGACCTGGACAATGCGTTTGTCGTGGCCGTAGATGTCTTCGAGTTTTTTCAGCTTACCGTCTTCGCCCGGTATCAGCGTGAAGTAGACGTTATGGACCGGGATCGGTCGAACAAGATCAATTTTGTTACTCGGCTTATCCCAATTCAATAGATTTCTTTCGACCTTTTTCTTATCCCAGCCCTGATCTTCACCAAGGATCAGTTCGGCAAATTTCTGAGGATCACGAACACGAATGCAGCCATGGCTGAAAGTGCGCTCGTTGTTTTTGAAGAGCGCGCGATTGTTGGTGTCGTGCATGTAGACGTGATGCTTGTTCGGAAACAGAAACTTGACGAGACCAAGCGGATTTGCGTCACCTGCCCTTTGGTAGATTCCAACGTCGCGAATATCGACCTTGTCCCAATTAAAGCGTTCCGGATTGAGCTCTTTGCCCTTCAAGTTGAGAATTCGCATGTCTCGGCGCTCAAGAACGTCGAAATCTCCGTCCTGCAGTTTCGGCAGCAGATCATTTATTTTAATTGACGGCGGCACCCCCCACTCGGGCTGGAACACGATCTGATTCATGGGAGCCGAGAAGACAGGCGTCTGCGTATTGGGCTGGCCGATGATAATGCGCTCTTCGTGAATGACCGCACCGTTTTTCACGACGCGCGTCATGTACTCGGGCAGATTATTCCAGATGTGGAGCTTGCCCAGATCGGCCGGAACCCAGCGCCAGCGCTCCATGTTGGCAAGAATCTGATCGAGATCCGATTTTTTCGGCGGCGGCAGCGGCCGGTTGATGACCTCCCGGACCCGATCGTCGATCACACCCCAGCGCGTGCGTACACGAGCCTTCGACATGTAGTCGTGGAGCTTACTCGCCAAATCTTCGTCAAACTGCGATTCAAATCCAGGCTTGGCCGACGAGCCAACCCGCTGCCGGATTATGACGACGTCTGGATGCCACGTCTCAACTTTGAGTTTGGGTCCGGGCGAAAGTATGGTGGCGGGATCGGGCGGCGTTGGCGAAACAATTTCTTGGCGCATTTTCAGGTAGGCTTGGCGCAAGGACTCAAATGCAGGCGATTGAGGATGCATCTTGCGCAGTGCGTCCCCGGCATCGCCATGTGATATGACTTCGATCATCACTGCAGTCGCAAATGTCGTGACCGCCGGATGATCAAGCCAAAGGCTGAGAGCCGACGGGTCGATACGTCCCCCGCGTGCTTGATCGGCATACTTCACAACAGAGAGCGAGAATCCAATTTCTACGTCTGCGAGATTTTCCAGAGATTTGATTTCGGCCTCGAGTGAGGGCACGGGAAAATCTGACGCGTCGAGGCCCCAATCTCCAGCGTTCGCCAATTCCGCAATTGCTGTTTGCGAAAATACATTGAAGCCATGGCTATCCACCCAAACAGGCACACCCGATCGCGAACTATAGAAAGATTTGAGCTGTGCCAGCCAGGCTTTCTGAGTTTCATTGTCAGCCGCGTCACGGCGGAAAGCCAATTTACTATCGATCGTCGCGGCGAATGACGCCGGCAATCCGGTTTCCTGCAGCATGCCGGTATTCACCGTCACGGCAGCCGGTATTAACAGCGATCCTGCCGCACGGCTTTCTGACTGCACTAAGAGCAGCGGCGCGCTTGCGGCCAACAGGATTCGAAACAGTACGCGGTACATTTAGTTCAACACGCCCCTCGGCACGAAACAATCTGAGTGTGCCTCGTAGTAGCTGTTATTCAAAGCACTGACGCGCGAATGTTCCTAAAATGGTTGAGGGCGATGGAAATCGGCAACGCAGTGCCTAAAACCCGGGCCAGCTGAAGGTTAATGGTCTGAGGATTAGTCGCAAAAGACGGTATTTGCGCTCACAGGCTTACTCGGCCGCTTCCCGCCCAAACTGCAGGTCGGCGAGCCGGGCGTAAATGCCCCCCTTGCGCATGAGTTCCCCATGCGTGCCCGCTTCAACAATTCTGCCGGCATCCAAAACAAGGATACGATCGGCCTTCTGGACGGTTGCAAGGCGATGCGCGATCACAATCGTGGTGCGATCTTTCATGACGCCTTCTAGCGCGCGCTGCACTGCGCCCTCATTCTCTGCGTCGAGAGCGCTCGTTGCTTCATCCAAAAGCAAGATCGGGCTATCGCGCAGGATTGCGCGTGCGATGGCAATGCGCTGGCGCTGGCCGCCCGACAGCGTGACGCCGCGTTCGCCGAGCTTGGTATCGTAACCTTCCGGCAGGGCGCGAATAAAATCATCGGCTTGGGCTGCAATCGCTGCTTGGCGCACATCGCTGGGCGTAGCGTTTGGGGTGCCGTATTGGATATTTTCGGCAACCGTATCGGCAAAGAGCGCGACGTCTTGCGGTACCACGGAAACCCGGGACCGAAGCGCATCGAGGTTTGCTTGCGAAACCGGGACACCGTCGATACTGATAGTCCCGGATTGGGGATCATAGAAGCGCAGCAACAAGCTGAATATCGTCGATTTACCGGCGCCCGAGGGCCCAACGAGCGCAACCGTTTCACCTTTAGAGACCTTGAAGGAGACCCCCTTCAGAGCCGGAGCTTGGGGACGGTTCGGATAGGCGAAAGACACGTTGTCAAAGGCTACCGTCCCGAGCGAAGGCTGAGGTAGCGCCACCGCATTGAGCGGCGAACGGATGGCCGGGACTTCGGCCAGGATTTCAGCCAGACGCTCGGCCGCACCTGCCGCCTGATTCATTTCTCCCCAGACCTCGGACAATTCAGCAAGCGCACCCGAAGCAAAGAGCGCATAGAGCACGAATTGCCCAAGCCTGCCGCCCGTCATGTCTCCAGCGATCACCGAAGATGCCCCGTACCACAGAACCGCTGTTACGCTGGCCACAGTCAGAAAGATTGCGAGCCCCGTCAAAAAGGCACGTGCTTTGAGACGCGCACGTGCATCCTCAAACGACTGCTCGACTGCTTTTGCGAAGCGGCGGCTGACCGGCCCCTCGTTGGAATAGGACTGCATGGTCCGGTGTGCCGAGAGGTTCTCGGCAGCGTAGGCCGATGCTTCGGCAAGACTGTCCTGGGCCCGGCGTGAAAGTTTGCGCACCACCCGGCCGAAGCCAACAAGGGGGAGAACGATGATAGGAATGACAACCAGCACCAGCGCCGATAGACCGGGACTAGTGACGAACATCATCACCAAAGCGCCGATCAACATAATGGCATTGCGGGCAAACTGGCTGAGTGCATTTCCGGCCGCCGCCTTCATTTGCGTCGTGTCGGCCGTCAGCCGGCTCATCATTTCGCCGGAGTGGCTCTTATCAAAATAGGCTGAGCCGAGTTTTGCGAGATGCGCGAATGTATTGGCGCGCAGGTCCGAGACCACACGCTCTCCAAGCCAGTTCACAGTATAAAAGCGCGATGCGCTGGCGATCGCCAGCACCAAGCCAATGCCGATGAGCGTCAGAAAATAACTGTCAATCAGCTGCGGGTTGCTGGCACCAAACCCATTGTCGATCATGCGCCGCACCGCAAGCGGGACGCTGAGCATGGCAATTGCCGAGACGACAAGTGCCAAGGCGGCGGCTGCCAACATTCCCTTGTGCGCGAGCAAATAAGGCTTGAGCTGCAGCAGGGGACGGAGCGACCGGCTCTTTTTGCCGTCCTCCTCGGGGGCGGCATGCGCGCTCTGGGTGCGGCCCCGGTCTTGACTTTGCATTGCTCTTTATCGCCCTATTCGGCCGTCAGAGGGCTGGCAAATGAACGCCAGGCCCGCGGGTCTAACTTGCCTCTTTCCTAACAGCTTGTAGCCGGTTTGGGCAGGCGAGGCGAAACATGCCCTAGCCTTGGGACCGGCTCAAGAGACATCAAGACGCTGGGAAGAGCCAATTTTGCCGCTTGCCTGCCCTTGTGCCGCAATGGCATCTCGGTTAGAGAAAGGCCAGAAATTTCAAGAATTCGCAAGGCGCACCGGTTGAGCTTGAGTTATCAAGCCGCCGGAATAAGCGTTTTTTTCGTAAAGCCAAGGCGGAGTGCCATGAAGAAAGACGCAGACGTCCATCCTGACTACCACCAGATCAAGGTGATTATGACCGATGGATCGGAATTCATCACCTATTCGACCTACGGCAAAGAGGGCGACTCGCTCTCACTGGATATCGACCCAAACACCCATCCGGCCTGGACCGGCGGCGATACCAAGCTCATGGACCGTGGCGGCCGTCTGTCGCGCTTCAAGAAGAAATTCGAAGGCATCTTCTAAATTAGGCTTGCAGCCGGCGCCGCGCGCTTGGCTAAACGGCAAAGGCCCGGTTTTCCCGGGCCTTTTTCTGTTACCTTCAGTTTAAGCACAACGAAACGGCACGCTGGTCAGTTGGCTTTTGATTTGAAGGCGTGCTCAAGCATCGACATCTGCTGAGCAACCGGATTTTCCGGCCGCTCTTGCACGGCGTCTGGATCCACGCCCACGCTCATGGCCCGATCGAGTTGTACGATCCGGTCATGCAGCGAAAAGCTTTCGTCGATCAGCGCTTTTAGACCATCGGGAAGATCACCGTAGCCTTTGACGTGGGCCGGTCGCCCGAACGCCTGAAGCTTGACGCGGCGGCGCTTTTTGGACGCCTCCTCCTCCGTGATCTCACCTTCCTTCAGTGCCCGGCGAATAAGCAGCCAGGATGCAAGATCGAGAAGCCGCGTTGTGAGACGCATGCTTTCGGTTGCATAGAGGACACCGGCCCCGCCCACGAGTGCCTTGGCTTCTTTACGGCCAGGCCCATCGAGGTACGCGGCTGTACGCTCAACGAGCGCCATCCCCTCTTTGAAGATGTGATCAAACTGTTCCGAAGATTGAAACCGCTCTCCAAAGGAGACGGTTGTAGGGCTTCCCGAGAGGGAGCCATCGACTCGATACTTGTTGTTCATGACCCTGTACGACACAAACGCTAACCCACTAATTACCAATACCACGCTTTGAACGTAGAACACCATAGTTAACAACAAGGCCCAAAACGGGGCGCTTTTTGTCTTGTCTGTGGACAATGCAAAAAAAGAGCCGCTCTTGCGAAGCGGCTCGAAGTCAACAGGGAGGCGTCAAACAAAGCGGCGGGTAAGCCGCTTGCCGATCCAGATGGCTGGATGAGGCGAAGTATGAACGGGCATGCTTAACCTGCAGTTAAATGTGCGGCCGATAAAAAACACCGTCCATAAATAATTGCGCCGTGTCACGCACAGCCGGTTGCAGACGGAAAAATTTAAATACATTCAAATGCGCACGCGAACGCAAATACCTCATTAGGAATTGCGGCGACTACGGCTTGAAGAGTGCGGACGCTGCCGCTTCGTGCGCGCGCTTCCTGGCGAGTTCCGCTTTGACGCGCTCGATCTCGGCTTCCAGCGCCTTGATGCGCGCTTCGAGTTCTGCAATCCCGAAATTTGAGAGCGGTTCGCCGATCTCGGCCTTGGGTTTTGGCTTTGCTTCGTCCCAGTCCATGGTGAAACATCCCTCAATTCATAGGTGCGGCGCACTTGTGCAGGAACGAACCGTGTTGCATGTGTCGGACACGCCCCAAACGAGGACAGTTCCGCAATGACAAATATCCCTGCCAGCATGACGGCCATTTTCATCAACGGCAAGGGTGGGCCGGAGGTTCTGGAAGCGCGGGACATGCCCCTGCCGCAAGCGGAGCCTGGGCAAGTTTTGATCAAGGTCGCAGCGAGCGGCGTCAACCGGCCGGACGTGCTTCAGCGCAAGGGATTGTATCCCGCGCCCAAGGGTCATTCCGAATTGCCGGGGCTTGAGGTGGCAGGAACCGTTGCCGCGACTGGAGCCGGCGTCACGCGCTTCAAAGACGGCGACCGCGTTATGGCCCTGACCAACGGCGGCGGCTATCGCCTCATATTGCGTCGCCGAAGAAGGCACGACGCTTTACATTCCAACCGGCATGGACGACACGACCGCCGCCGCGATCCCAGAAACCTTCTTCACCGTCTGGCACAACGTCTTCGAGCGCGGCGCACTGAAGGCGGGCGAGACAATTTTGATCCACGGCGGCACCAGCGGCATCGGCGTCACAGCCATCCAGCTCGCCAAAGCTTTCGGCGCGCGCGTTTTCGCGACGGCGGGTTCTGCGGAGAAATGCGCAGCGTGCGTTGCGCTCGGCGCTGATCGCGCCATTGACTACCGGCAAGAAGACTTCACCGACGTCATCAAAGCCGAGACGCAGGGCAAGGGCGTCGACGTCATCCTCGACATGGTCGGCGGCGATTACATCGACAAGAACATCCGCGCGCTCGCCGACGATGGCCGCCTCGTCAACATCGCCTTTCAGAAGGGCTCGACCGCCACGATCGACTTCATGCGCGTGATGTTGAAGCGCCTGACAATTACTGGCTCGACGTTGCGCGTCCGAACGCCCGCGGTGAAGGCGGCGATTGCCCGGTCCGTGGAAGAAAAGGCGTTACCGCTCGTTGTCTCCGGCAAGGTCAAAGTGCTGATCGACAGCACGTTCCCGCTTGAACGCGCCGCCGACGCCCACGCCCGCATGGAAAGCAGTCAGCATATCGGGAAGATTGTGTTGGTGGCAAAATAGTAGGCGACTCTGATTCCCTCAACTCCGGGATACCGTCACACGCAAATAAGTGGCGGGGATTGATGTCTTGTCTGTACTCCCGCTCTTGTTCTGGGCTGCGAACAGCTCCTCCAATTCCCGCTGCAGATCGGCGGCTTTCCCGTTTTTTCCGGCAGCTTCGAACGCATTCATCGTCGGGCCATAGTAGTCCCGAAACGCCGCGACGAACTCGTTCGGGGACCCTTGAAAATTGAACACGTAGGTCGCACGCTCGCAGGAAATGTTCTGACGGCGCAACGCCCGCGCCGCCAAAGCGCTCGATGACATTGCTCTCAATGCCCCACGTCACCGGACTGATGAAGCCTTCCGGCGGCGGCGGCGCATACGACGAACTGATCTTCAAGATCTGCGCCACCAAAGTCGGGTCGCCCGGAATCCAGTTGCCCATGACGATGCGGCCGCCCGGTTTCGTCACGCGCACCATTTCTTTGGCCACATCGTGGGGCCTTGGCGCGAACATGGCGCCGAACATGCTGACGACGAGATCGAAGGATTGGTCCGCGAGATCGCTCAAAGCAGGAGGCATCACCTTCCTGAAATTTGAGATTCGCCGAGTCCATGCTCAGCTGTGCGCGCCGGTTGCCAGCTTCGACGAGATTGCTCGCGATATCGACGCCCAAGACGTCCGCACCAAGTTTTGCCGATGGCAATGCGGTCGTCCCGTCGCCACACCCGAGATCCAAAACCTTGAGGCCGCTTTTGACGCCGATGTCGCGAACGAGTGCTTCGCCGCTCTCGCGCATACTCGCCGCGATGCGCGTGAAATCGCCCTTTTCCCAAAGTGCCTTGTTCGGGTTCATGGGCGACTCCTGCATTATTCGGCGGATTACTTGTTGGACCGCGCATGCTGCATGGCGAATACGTGAACACTATCCCAGTTCCCTGCGTAACCAAAACTCTAAAAAGGACTTCGAAGTTTGCCGCCGGAGTGGGCAATTACGCGAACCCCATCATCGGCGAGGCCGCCAATAGAAAAAAGTTCGATCAGCATCGACGAACCCATGCTATAATGCCAGCCTGGAATGAACATGCGCAGGCCCGTAAAAGTTGGTCTCAGCCTCATTCTTACATTAAGACCAGCTTGTCCGGCGGCCTCGCTTGAAAAAGGGAGAGTTCAATGGGCATTGCAATATCGCTTCAGAAGTATCTCGATGGCCGCGGCATAGACTACGATACCGTCACTCATGAACCGTCATCGCGCTCATCAGCGTCCGCACGGGCAGCTCAATATTCCCGAAGACAATTTAGCCAAGGGCGTCCTGATCAAGTATCGCAACGGCTACATCCTGGCCATCGTACCTGCCTCGCATCACGTTCGCCTCGATGAAATTGGGGCCCTCTATGAACGGCAGGTCAGCCTCGCCTCGGAATCGGAGGTAACGAAGATTTTCGCTGACTGCGAACTAGGAGCGGTCCCGCCGATTGCCAACGCTTATGGCTTGGAGGCGGTGATGGACGACAGCCTCGAAGGATTCAACGATATCTACTTCGAGGGTGGCGATCATCGCACGCTTGTGCACGTGAGAGGCCGGGACTTCCACAAACTCATGCCAAACGTCCCGCACGCCACAATCAGTGAGCGGCATCACTGAAGCGGCACGAGCAGAGTGCTGTCGTGGAATTGCGTAGCGAGCGCCCTAGCCCAGCGCCGCCATCACTGCGATTGGCCGCGACGCTGGATCTGGAAACAGCCGCGCTGCCGCATCCGCGATGCTCTCGCCCTTTGTCACGTGCACCGCGCTGGCGATGTACACCGCACGCACGCCAGCCGAGATCGCGCCGCCAATATCGGTCTTGACGCCGTCGCCGATTGCGAGGATGCGCGACTTCTCAACCGGCGCGCCGGTCAGCCGGGCCGCGATGTCAAAGGCTTCCTCATAAATCGGCGCGAAAGGTTTGCCCGCATAGGCGACATTCCCCCCGAGTTTCTCGTACGCCTCGGCCAGCGCACCCGCGCAATAGATGATGCGCCCGCCGCGCTCGACCGTCTTATCGGGGTTGGCGCAAATCATCGGCAGCCGCTTCTTGGCAAATGCTTTGAGCCGTACGTCATAGTCGTGTGGAATTTCGGTTTCGTCGTCGAAAAGTCCTGTGCAGACGATGGCGACAGCTTCGTTCGCCGGGGCGAGTTCAACGCCCGTACCGGCAAAGACCGGGATGTCACGCTCAGGCCCAAGATGATAGACCGGATGGCCTTCGAAGCCTGCAATCAACACGCGCGAAACATCGCCCGACGTCAAGACCGCGTCGTAGACGTCTTTCGGCACACCGATGTGATCGAGTTGTTTTTCAACACCAGCGCGCGGACGAGGCGAATTCGAAACGAGGATGACTTTACCGCCCTTCGCGCGGAAGCTTTGGCACGATTCAACGGCGCCCGCGAACGGCCGCACGCCATTGTGCAGCACGCCCCAGATGTCGAGAAACCAGACATCGGCCTCGCCATAGAGCGGCGCGATTGTATCGAGGTAGGGAATTGCGTTCATGAGGCAGCGCTATACCCGGCGGCTGACCGATTGTCACGCAGCCGCAGAGTGAGCCGGCGCTAGAGTATCGAGGCTGATCTGGCGCGGCGCGCCGAACAACTGACCCTGACCGAACAAAGCACCAAAACCAAACACGCGCGCCAGCAACGCCTCGTCATCGACGGATTCGACCACCAACGTCAGGCCGCAGCGCGCGAGATGGCGGCAGATATCGTTGACCGTGATGAACCCGCTGTCGGAGGGCAGCCCTTTCAAAAAGACCTGAGCCGGCAATTTTACAAAGGTGAAGCCGCACTGCGCCAGGTGCTCGAAATCCATGCCGAGGTGCGTCACGTGATCGAGCGCAAAGCGGAAGCCGAACGAATGCATGTCGCTCAGAGCCTGCCACGTGCCGCTACCGAACGCTTCGACGTCCGCTTGCGAGAACGTCAGAACAAGCTGCCCTGAAATAGCGTTGCGGGTTTCATACACGCGCGCGAACGTTTCAAGGAAATTGCCGTCTGACATTGACGCGCCCGTTGCTGCGGTCATGACCGAGCCATTCTTGCCGCGCGATTCCAGAAGTTCGGCGACGGCCGCCGTGCGCGACAACCGCTCGGCATCGAACAAGGCGAGGAGATGGTTTCCGGCCAGCGTCAGCGCCTCTTCCGGGCGGTCGAAATGCGTTCCATCCGCACCCCGGAGCCGGACCACGACTTCAAAGTGCGTGACCGCGTAGTCTCCAAGCCCGACGATAGGGCTCAAGAGCACATCCATTCTTTTGGCTTCGATCGCTTTTGCGATCTCAGCGACACGGCTGTCCCGGACTTCGGGTTCCCGGACTTCAGGAGCACCGGCATCACGCGAACGGGCTTCAGCGATGCGGGTCGCAGGCATGCCTGGTTCTGATGTATGCGCGGCCTTCGGCTCGCGACGCGTTGGCAAAGCCGGCGCCCTGTCGAATTGCGCCTCTAACTGGCGCTGATCGGCGGTGGCTGTCACCGGGCTTGATGGCGCAGAAACAGCAATCGTCGTAGCGGTTGACGGAATGAGCAGATCCGCAGGCGGCAACAACGACGACGCAGAAGCCTGAGTGTTCCTGTCCCTCGTTGTGGGCTGTGCGGCGGCTGGTGAACGCATGGTGCCGGCCGCATTTTTCAATGCAGAGATTCCGTCTTCGATGGCCATCGCGGCCGTTCCAAAGTCGGCAGAAACCGGCGCATAGCCCGCACCCATAGTGGTTGGCGCTGCCGGTGTTGTTGCACGGGGAAGATCCGAAGGCGTCTTCAACCGGAAGGCCTCGGCAGCATTCACTTCCTCGGCCATCGCCTTGATTTTGCGCTGGACCATCTCAAGATCGGCCTCAATTCCGCGCGGCTGGTGGCTCTGATTGGTCACGTCTCCAAGCGGCGCTGGAATTCGTAGCGCAGGCTCTTCGGCGGCCCCCGCGTCAGGCGCGAATGGCCGGGCTTCTACCGCCTCTTTAGGCCGGAACGACCAGGCATCACGCAACGGATCAGTCGATGAAATGGAGGTGCCGGACCAGGATGGTGCCTCGAACAAGTCTGACGTGCCGGGCCGCGCGCCCGTGCGAGATGACGCGGGACGGTCCGCATTCGCAATGCTCAATGCGGGGCTCAACGCTGGGCTCAACGCAGGAGCCGCACTCGGCAACTTTGTGTCAAGCTTGGATGGCAATGCTGATTTGCCTGTGCGGCCAAGTCCAGGTGCTTCCCAACGGGCGTCCGGCGAGATGCGTTCGGGTGCCGTTTCAGTACCGGCTGGCCCGAATGTGGGAATTGCCGGCGCTTGAGATGATGTCGCACTCGAAGCCGAGGACGGCATCCGTTTTTGCTCGAAAGGGGCCTCTTGCGTGGCCGTTACGCTTTTTGTTTTTGAGTTCCCCGTCTCGATGGAAGGCGTGACGGCGCCTGCTACACTTCCTGACTTCGTACCAACCACTGGCGGCGACCTCAACCGGCCCACTTCATGCTCAAGCCGCGACACGTCGTTGCGCAAACGTCCGATCTGAGCGGCCCGCGACTTGAGGGTGTGCAAGGCTATGAAGCCGGCAAAAAAGCCACTTCCGCCTACAACAGCCCAAAATATCGAAAACCCAAGGTGCATGTGGAACATGGCAGCGACTGCGGCCGCAACAAGCAGCATCATGAAAACGACGATGCGTTCGCGTGTTTTGCGTATGTCCTGCGCCGAAATTGGGTGCCCGGCGGCTACTCCCATGGGTTCGCTTTTGGGTCCAGGCGCGGACGCAGTCCCGCCCGGATGGCCAGTCTTTGAATTCGTGGAAGCTGAAATCGTCATATCTGAAGAGCACTCGCGCAAAACATAATTCGCTCCCTCCAGCATCAAACCCCATCCTGCCCGGCGCAATGCAAAGAGGCGGGCTTGTCACCACAATTCACCTCTAGAGCGGCCATCACGAGATCTTCGAGCGTGCAGGAATGCAGCAAAGTCACACCTCAGGAAAAGGCGTCTCAATCTCCCGAGTTCCGCGGCCGCCCGGACGCGGCGCGATCCTGTGGCGCGCAAGACACTTAACCCCATCGTTCGCACTTCCAGTCCATGCCGAAACCAAAAAAATCAGCAACCTAAGGTGGCGCACCCCTCCTAACCAGAGGGACACTCGATTCAAATCCTACCGGCACTGGTATTGCCCACAGCATCAAGTATCCCCAGAAACCGGCGGTTTCGCCGGACACGGCCAACATTCTCCTACTCCGCCGCAATCACGCCGCGGCATGGCCCGAGGCGCACCCGAATCTGAAGGCTGTTTATGTCTCGTTAGGCGAATCGGCGTGCTATCGTTTCACCGGGTGCTTCCCTGAAGTTCCGGTGTGGAAAGCGTGTCAGGAGGGAACACCGGTATGTATATGGGCGTGATTGGCAAGAGTCCCGAGATTGAAATTCTGCGCGAACTTCGCGGAGCGCGCATTCTTATTACTGGCCTCAGCGCCGCTGTGGGCGTCGATATTGCCCGCGCCTTCGCCGACATCAACACGCGCCTCATCGTGCACACCACTGATATGCAGCCGGAGGTGACAGCGCTCGTTGCACTGCTGTCGCAGAGCGCAGCCGAAATGAAGTTGTATACGGACCCCATCGTGCGGCCGGACGACGCCATCCGGCTGGCTCAGAACGCCCAGCAGGCCTATGGCGGTCTCGATGCCGTGATCAACCTGCAATCAATTTCCAGAACTGAGATGCAGAACATCGCGACCCAGCAGCAAGTCGAAGCGCTGATAGCCGCCAAGCTCTCACCCATGACGCACATTACCCATGTCGCGGCCAATCGCATGCGTGTCGTTCTGAGCGAAGGGTCGGTGCTCAATATCTTGACGGCACCGAAGCCGCAAAATGCCCGGGAGGCAGCGATCGCTGGAATTGCCCGCACGGCACTCGCCGCCATGACCCGCGGCGAAGCCGGCCAGTGGGCCGACCAGGCCGTCCGCATCAACGGCGTCGGTCCCCGCTCCATCTCAGCGCCAGCGGCCGGCGCCACAATGACAAACGAGCCAGACCTAGCGGCTCTTGCCCTCTATCTCGCCTCTAAGCGCGGCAAGACACTTTCGGGACATGTGTTCGACGCTGACGGCTTATTTGGCAGTGACGGCTGATTAAACAGCGCGACTGCAAACATTTTGCTGACTTTCGATAAGAGGCCGGGAATTCCGGCCTCTTATTTGTTTTGAGCAAGCACGGCGCCTTCGCCAAAAACACCACTATTGAGGCAACACCCGTAAATTAGCCCGTTTGAGCGCCAAATCCGCTTAATTGAGCGCAAGAAACGCGATAAACGCGCCAACATCTGTATATACTTAATCAAGATGAAAACAATTCGACCTATTTATTCTAATTAGATATCTCCGAATAAGGCGCCCAATAACAGTCTGGCAATAAACATGAATAATGTAAAAACGCGGATCTTGGTCGCGGACGACGACCCGGTTTACCGGGAAGTCGCCAAAGAGGCCCTCGAGACCGCTGGTCACTCTGTCACCGTCGCAGCCGACGGAAGCGAGGCCATCGCGGCCATGGCGTCCAGACAATTCGACTGCGCGGTCATCGACCTCAATATGCCAAAAGCCGGCGGCATCGCCGTCATTTTGTCGGCGCGCGCCAATGGGCTAAACATCAATACCCCTATTATCGTCGTCACCGGACATGACGATGCAACGGCAATCGAAAAGGCCTACACAGCCGGCGCTACGTCATTCCTGACAAAGCCGCTCAATTGGGTGCTCTTTACTCCGCACGTCAATTTCGTGCTGCGCTCCGGCCAAATCGAAAGCGAATTGCGCGATGCAACCGCTGCGGCCGCATTCCTCAGCGATCTCAAGAGCCAAATGATGGGCGCGCTCGCTCGCGAATTTCAAACGCCCATAAAAACGATCTTCGGTTTTGCCGAACTCATCCGCAAGGAAGTTTATGGTCCCTTGTCGCCGCCCATGTATCGCGAGATGGCGACCGATATGGGCAATGCCGCGCAGAAGCTCAACGTTGCCTTCCTATCGCTTCTGAATTTCGGCAATTCGCTAACCGAACAACTGCAAATAAAGGCGGAGCCGGTACGGATTGTGGACCTCATTCGCCATGCGATCGCCAAATCCGACGATCTAGCCGGCCGCAACAGCATCACTCTTATCAGCAAAATAGAACTGACCGCGGACGCCCACCTTGAAGCCGATCCTGTGTTGCTTACCCAAGCAATTCGGAGCGTCATCGGCAATGCCGTCAAGGTGGCTCCGCGCGGCACAACCGTTGAAGTATACGCAGGCATCGGTAGTGACGGTAATTTCAGGCTATGGACCGTTGACCGTGGTCCGGCAATTCCCGCAAGCCTCATGGCGGAAATCAACGGACCAGCGATCAACCGGAGCGCCCGGTCTCAAGATTTTGAAACGCGCGACGTCGGCATCAAGATCGCCAAAATCTTAACCGAAGCACATCAGGGCCGCCTCGATATCAAGTCCGATACGGCCAACGGCAACGTTATGAGCTTGGAAATTCCAAAAGAGCGGGTGCTTCCGACAGCGGCTGGCACAACCGTACCCGCAGCCGCTGATACAAACTCGCAGGCGCAGCGCCTCGAGGCTGTGAGCTTGGCTCTATCGGCAGATCCCCGCGTCCGGCTTGGACGGCCTGCAGAATATCAAGCGCAGCCGGCCTTGCCTCCGCGCACAATTAATCCTTCTCAACCCTCGCCAAGCTCCCTCCCCCGGCGCCGGCCGCCCGCTTTCATCTTGAGAAAAACGAGTACCATTCATGTTGCCGAACACCGGACACATCGCTGATAACGGGCTAGCGCACCACTCCAAAGCGGAAGCTATGGACTTGAAGGTCCACCGGCAGCAGATTTCAATTCTCTTCAATCAACTTCTACAAGGTTTGATTGCAACAGCCGTCAACGCGGCGTTGACGGCCTGGATCCTATTAGCTGTCGTACCGCAGACCACGATCATGGTTTGGATCGCGGTGATGTTCACATTCTGCGCCGTACGCTTTGCAACGCTGATGTCGTTTCGCCGGGACGATGCAGATACTTTCGACGCGAAGAAATGGCACCGCATCTTTCTCTTGGGTTCGACGGCAACCGCGCTAACATGGGGCGCTGCCGGCGCACTTCTATTTCCCGATTCAAGCTACCAGCATCAGGCCTTTATCGGATTTGTGCTTGCAGGGATGGCGGCCGGCGCATCGGGCTCTATGGCCGCCGACGACAAAATCTACCGCGTCTACCTGGCCCTTGCGATAGCCCCCTACATGGTGCGGCTGGTCATCGAAGGCCAGTCGCTCAACCTCGCCATGGCCGCAATGTGTCTGGCCTTCATCGCCGCCATGAGCCTCTCGGCCCGCAAGAACACCCGTGCCATTGTTGAGTCCATGCGCCTTCGCTTCGAAAACCAAGACTTGCTCGAAGAGCTTTCGCAACAAACCGAAGAGAGCCGCCGTGCGAACGAATCCCTGACCAAAGAAAACGAAGAAAGACAGAAAACAGAATCGGCACTCATCTTGGCCATGGATGAGGTCAAGGCGGCGGCCCGCACCAAGAGCCAATTCCTGGCTAACATGAGCCACGAAATCCGCACGCCAATGAACGGCGTGTTCGGCATGACCGATCTGTTGATGAGAACCAATCTTGACGCGCGCCAGCAGAAGTTGCTCGGTACCATCAACGATTCGGCTAAATCGCTCCTCACGATCATCAATGACATTCTTGATATCTCCCGCATCGAGTCCGGCAAGCTGGAACTCGACATCCACGAATTCAATGTCCGCGACGTTGTCGAGCGGTCGACCGATTTGTTTAGCGGCCAAGTCAGCGCTAAGGGAATCGAGCTTTCGGTTTTTGTCGATAAAGACGTTCCGCTGATTGCCAAGGGCGATAGCGGCCGCATCAAACAAATCTTGCTCAATCTTCTCGGCAATTCGCTCAAGTTCACAAAATACGGCGAAATCGCAATGCGCGTGAGGCGGACTGGCGGCACGGGCGAGACCTCTCAACTTCTATTTGAAGTCCGCGATACCGGCATCGGCATTGATCCTGCGGTCCGCGACAAACTATTTCAGCCCTTTACGCAGGCCGAAACATCGATCAGCCGCCGCTTTGGCGGAACGGGGCTTGGCCTTTCGATCTCCCGCCATCTCGTTGAGCTTATGGGCGGCAGCATCGAGATCGACAGCGAACTCGGCAAAGGAACGCGCGTTTCGTTCCTACTCGATTTCGAACATGGCGAGATGCTCAAGACCCCGGCCGACGGCGATCCCGGCGTTCTCGACGACGCACGCATTCTTGTCATCGACGACCGCGATACCAATCGCGAGATCATCGCCAATTATTTGAGCGCCTGCGGGTGCAATGTTTCACTTGCTTCGAGCACCGCCGAAGCGTGGCCAATGCTGACCGCCTCACTCGAAACCGGAAAACTTTTTCATGCCGCAGTCGTCGACATGATCATGCCCGATGAAAACGGCATCGAATTCGCTGCACGTATCAAGGCCCATGAAAAACTATCTCCGCTCAAGGTCATCATCGCCACGTCACTGAATTGGCAGGGCGACCTCGCGAGCATCCGGGATGCTGGCATTGACACGGTGTTGACCAAACCTATCCGCCGCGACGAATTAGTAGGCGCAGCAGCCCGTGCGATTTCCGGCACTAGGCACCCAGGCTGGTCCCTCAAACGCATTCCGGCGGAAAGCGATGTTCCGGCAATAGAAATGCCCGAGAGTATTGGTAAGCTCTGCGCCCCAATTCTTCTGGTCGAAGACAATGACGTCAACATCGAAGTCGCACGCGAACTGCTGTCTGCAATGGGCTGTCAAGTTCAGGTCGCCCGCAATGGGCTCGAAGCAATCGCGCAATTCAACCATGGAAAATTTGCGGCCGTCCTGATGGATTGCCAGATGCCGGTCATGGATGGATTGGCGGCAACAGCGCGCATTCGCGAGATCGAACGGGCGCACGCCATGCCCCGCACTCCGATCATTGCCATGACGGCCAACGCCTACGCCGAAGACCGCACGCGTTGCTTGGATGCCGGCATGGATGACTACCTGAGCAAACCGTATTCAGAAAATCAGCTGCGTGCCGCATTGAGAACCTGGTTGGCGCAGGCCCCCGAACGAGCGATTGCCGAAGCCACTGCAAATGAAGCCGGCATTGGAATTGCAAGCGCCGTTGCAGAAATTGATCATCCGGTCATCGACGAAGGTGTTGTCGGTCCTCTGAAAAAAAGCCGCCCCGATCTCTTTAAGCGCCTGATTTCGACCTACCTCAACTATGCACCGGTGGCGCTTGCCGAAATGAGGGTTGCGCGCGATACACTTGACCTCACGACCGTCGGCCGCATCGCCCATAGCCTCAAATCATCAAGCGCCAATCTAGGCGCCACTCACCTCTCCACGTTGTGCCGCGACCTTGAAGCGGCAACGCGCGATCACAAGGACGAGGCCATTGCGCCACTCGTTGCCGGCATAGAAGCCGCATTTGCCGAGGTCGCCGCCGCACTCACGGCCGAAACACCGGCGGACGAGAAGGCGGCCTTAGCCGTGCGTTCGGCGTCATAGTTCATAGCCGCGCGCACAACGGTCCGCAAAACGGAAAGGACTGATCGAATGTTTGCCTTTGACTGGCAAACTCCCGATGATTACTGACTTGGTGCCACTTGTCAGGACCCATCAATGGACATTCGTCAATTGCAGTATCTTGTGGCTCTTGCGCGCGAAAAACATTTCACCCGCGCAGCACAAGCCTGCAACGTCACTCAACCCACGCTTTCGGGACGCATCCGTCAACTTGAACTTGAGCTCGGCATTCCCATTGTCGAACGCGGACAACGCTATCAAGGACTGACTGCGGAGGGCGAGCGGGTGCTTAAATGGGCACAGCTCATTCTCAACAACTGGTCCTCGATGAGCCAAGAACTGGCACAGATCAAATCGAACGATTCCGGGTTGACGGGACGTCTCGTACTCGGGGGCATTCCATCTGCGTTGCCGATGATCCCGTTTTTGACGAGGGATATGCGATCTCTGCATCCCCATATCGACTTCACAGTCATGTCGCTAAGTTCGGAAGAAATTCTGCGCGCACTGCAAGACTACACCATCGACGTCGGCATCACCTACCTCGACAACGAGCCGATCACGGGGCTGCTCTCTTGGCCGCTCTACTTCGAACGTTATTGCCTCTTCGTGCCTGACGGCCATCCCTTGACTGGGCGGGAGTCTGTGACTTGGAAAGAAGCGGCCACCTTGCCGCTTGGTCTCTTGACCTCGAATATGCAGAACAGGCGCATTATTGATCGCGCTTTTCAGTCAGCCAATTGCCACCCTGCGCCAGCACTCGAAACCAACTCGGTCATTAACCTGTGCTCGAATGTGCGGTTAATGGGTCTGGCCAGCATTATGCCCCATTACATCCTCGACGTTCTGGGCCGGGACCCAGGCATTACCGCAATCCCCCTCAATGACCCTGTAGTGGCCCACAGCGTCGGTCTGGTGGCCGGTGATCGTGACCCCCTGGCCCCTCTAGTCAGGGCATTCTGTGAGGCTGCCAAGTCGTTCTCGACCGCCGAAATGACATGAGTGAATTCAGCACCCGACGCCGACTCAAACTGCGGCTATAGTCGCAGAATCTGGATTGAACCATTGATGCCGCCTATGATAAGATCGAAAAAACCAATTTGATCTGAGCGGGCAAATAGAAGACTCTGCGGCCTGCGACAAGCCGCGCATAGTTGCAGCCGCAAGGGCCAGTTCGGGCCCTCAGCATTTTCACAAAAGAACAAACGGAACAATGGCCAAGAAACCCAATTCCCCGCCGGCGTCCGCGCAGGTGAAAGCGCCTGCCAATCCGGCAGACATGAAGGCGCTCGCCGTGTGCGCCGCCCATGGCAACAAGCCCGACGAATTGCTTGAAATTCTGCATGCTGTGCAGCACGAACTGGGCCACGTGCCCGAGAGTACGTTGCCGGTGATCGCCAGTGCGCTGAACCTATCGCGCGCCGAGGTCCATGGTGTTGTGACCTTCTATCATGACTTCAAGCGCGAGCCGCAGGGCCGTCACACGATCAAGATTTGCCGCGCCGAAGCCTGCCAGGCCATGGGTACCGACAAGCTTTGCGAGCACGCCGAAAAGAAGCTTGGCGCTGAAATGGGCAGCACGTCCAATGACGGCAAATATACCGTTGAAGCCGTCTACTGCCTCGGCAACTGCGCCCTCTCGCCGGCCGTCATGATTGGTGACGAACTTTATGGTAAGGTCGATCCGAAACGGTTCGATGAAATCGTCGCGTCGCTCGGTAAGGAGGTCGCGTGATGATTACTGTTTATGTTCCTCGTGACGCGGCAGCCCTTTCGGTTGGCGCCGACAGCGTAGCCGCCGCGATTGCGGCAGAAGCCACGAAGCAAAACAAGCAAGTCAAAATCGTACGCAATGGCTCACGCGGCATGCTCTATCTTGAGCCGCTCGTCGAAGTTCAAACGACGAAAGGCCGGGTCGCCTATGGCCCAATATCGGCGAAAGACGTGCCAGACCTTTTCAAGGCAGGCTTTCTCGACGGTGCCAAGCACAAGCTTGGCCACGGCCTGACCGAAGACATCCCCTACTTCAAGAAACAAGAGCGCCTGACTTTTGCACGTTGCGGTATCACCGACCCGCTATCGATTGACGACTATCGCAAGAACGGCGGGTTTTTGGGGCTTAGCAAAGCCCTGGAGATGAAGCCAATCGATATCGTCACGGAAGTTACAACGTCGGGCCTGCGCGGACGCGGCGGTGCCGGCTTCCCAACCGGCATTAAGTGGAAGACGGTTCACGACATCAAGGCCGACCAGAAATACATCGCCTGCAATGCCGATGAAGGCGACAGCGGCACGTTCGCCGACCGCATGCTGATGGAAGGCGATCCCTTCTGCCTGATCGAAGGCATGACCATCGCCGCCGTCGCTGGTGGCGCTACAAAAGGCTATATCTACATCCGCTCCGAGTATCCGCATGCCGTCAAGGTCATGCGCGAGGCCATCGACGTCGCGAAAAATGCCAACTGGCTTGGCGACAAGATCCAGGGCAGCAATTACTCATTCGATCTGTTTGTCCGCATGGGCGCCGGCGCCTACATCTGCGGCGAAGAAACCTCCATGCTAGAGAGCATCGAAGGCAAGCGCGGCATCGTACGCTTCAAGCCGCCGATCCCTGCCATCGAGGGTCTCTTTGGCAAGCCAACAATCATCAACAACGTCATGAGCTTTGCGGCAGTCCCGATCATTCTCGACAAGGGCGGCGAGTTTTACAAAAATTACGGCGTTGGACGCTCGCGCGGTACCCTCGCCTTCCAGCTCGCCGGCAACATCAAGCAGGGCGGCCTCGTCGAAAAAGCTTTCGGCGTGACGACGCGCCAGCTCATTGATGATTGGGGCGGCGGCACGGCAACCGGCCGGCCGGTCCGCGCCGTTCAAGTCGGCGGGCCGCTCGGCGCCTACTTGCCGCAATCGAAACTCGACGTGCCGATGGACTACGAAGAATTCATCAAAATCGACGCTATGGTCGGCCACGGCGGTCTTGTCGTATTCGATGACAGTGTCGATATGGCTAAGCAGGCCCGGTTCGCGATGGAATTCTGTGCTATCGAGAGCTGCGGCAAGTGCACGCCCTGCCGCATTGGCGCCCAGCGCGGCGTTGAAGTGATCGACAAGATCATCGCCGATGACAACCGGGATAAGAATTTGGAGCTGCTTGAAGACCTGTGCGTGACGATGACCGACGGATCGCTCTGCGCCATGGGCGGCTTAACGCCTATGCCGGTGATGAGCGCGGTCAAAGGTTTCCCAGACGATTTCCAGCGCAAGGCCCCGAATAAATGGGTTGCCGAGGCTGCAGAGTAAAACGACTTTATCGCCCGACTTCATCGCCTAAGAGCGAGGACCCGACCATGAATACCCACGTAAAGCCGATGACGCTCATCAAAGAGATCGACTACGGCACGCCGAATTCGACCTCGACGAACATGGTCACGCTGGAGATCGACGGCCAGGAGATCACGGTGCCCGAAGGCACGTCGATCATGAATGCCGCGATGCACATGGGCATCCAGATCCCGAAGCTCTGCGCCTCCGACAATATGAAAGCGTTCGGCTCATGCCGCTTGTGCCTGTGCGAAATTGAAGGGCGCAAGGGTACGCCTGCGTCCTGCACAACGCCGGTCGCACCGGGCCTCAAAGTCTCGACGCAGACCGATCGCCTCGCGAAGTTGCGCAAGGGCGTTATGGAACTCTACATCTCCGACCATCCGCTCGACTGCCTAACCTGCGCCGCCAATGGCGATTGCGAATTACAGGATATGGCCGGCGCGGTCGGCCTGCGTGATGTGCGCTACGGCTACGACGGCGAGAACCACGTTTTTGCCAAGAGCGGGGGCGTCAGCAATGACCGCTTCAAACCCAAGGACGAGTCAAACCCTTACTTCACCTTCGACCCATCGAAGTGCATCGTCTGCTCGCGCTGCGTGCGCGCCTGCGAAGAAGTCCAAGGCACTTTCGCGCTGACAATTGATGGCCGCGGCTTTGCTTCTCACGTCTCGGCCGGCATGGATGAGAGCTTCTTGGCTTCTGAATGCGTATCCTGCGGCGCCTGCATTCAGGCCTGCCCGACGGCGACGCTCATGGAAAAATCCATCATTGAGCATGGCCAGCCCGAACATTCTAAAGTCACGACATGCGCCTACTGCGGCGTTGGCTGTTCGTTCAAAGCTGAAATGCAGGGCGAAAAGGTCGTCCGCATGATGCCCCACAAAGACGGCGGCGCGAACGAGGGCCACTCCTGCGTCAAGGGCCGCTTTGCCTTCGGCTATGCGACCCACAAGGATCGCGTGCTCAATCCGATGATCCGCGAGAAAATCACCGAGCCTTGGCAGGTCGTTTCCTGGGATGAGGCAATTAAATTTGCAGCCAGCAAGTTCAAAGCTGTGCAGTCGAAGTACGGCAAGGGCGCCATTGGTGGTATCACGTCGTCGCGTACGACCAACGAGGAAGTCTACGTCGTGCAGCGCATGGTCCGCGCCGCCTTCAATACCAACAACATCGACACCTGTGCACGCGTTTGCCACTCTCCAACAGGTTACGGCTTGAAGCAGACCTTCGGCGAGTCGGCTGGAACGCAAGATTTCAAGAGCGTCGACAAAGCCGACGTTATCATGATCATCGGCGCCAATCCGACCGACGGGCATCCCGTATTCGCGAGCCGCATGAAGAAGCGCTTGCGCGAAGGCGCCAAGCTCATCGTCATCGATCCGCGCCGCACAGACATCGTGCGGAGCCCGCACGTAGAAGCGGATTATCACCTTCAGCTTCAGCCCTCGACGAACGTCGCTATCATGAATGCCATTGGCCATGTGATTGCGACTGAAAATCTGATCGACCGCAAATTCGTCAACCGCCGCTGCGAAAAAGGCGACTTCTTCCGCTGGGAAGAATTCATCAAGCAGCCGAAGAACTCGCCCGAAGCCTTGGAAGCCATCACCGGCGTTCCGGCGGACCTTGTGCGTGGCGCAGCAAGGCTGTTCGCAACCGGCGGCAACGGCGCGATCTACTACGGACTTGGCGTCACCGAACACAGCCAAGGCTCGACCATGGTTATGGCCATGGCCAACCTCGCCATGGCGACCGGCAACATCGGCCGCGAAGGTGTCGGCGTTAACCCGCTGCGCGGCCAAAACAACGTACAGGGCGCCTGCGATATGGGCTCGTTCCCGCACGAACTGCCGGGCTACCGCCACGTTTCAAACAACGAAGCCCGCGCCGTCTTCGAGAAAGAATGGGGCGTGAAACTCGACCATGAGCCGGGCCTTCGCATCCCCAACATGTTCGACGCAGCCGGCGACGGCTCGTTCCGCGGCATCTTCATTCAAGGCGAAGACATCGCGCAATCCGACCCGAACACGCACCACGTCGAACACGCATTGACGTCCATGGACATCGTCGTCGTGCAGGATCTGTTCTTGAACGAGACTGCGGCCTTCGCTCACGTTTTCCTGCCGGGCACGTCATTCCTCGAAAAGGACGGCACATTCACCAACGCCGAGCGCCGCATCAATCGCGTGCGCAAAGTGATGCGTGAAAAGCAGGGCATGGCCGAATGGGAGGTCGTCTCGCGCCTCGCGACTGAGATGGGCTACGCTATGCACTACAAGTCGGCTGCCGAAATCATGGACGAGATCGCGCGCGTCACGCCGACGTTCGCGGGCGTCAGCTTCGATCGCCTCGATGAATTGGGCTCGATCCAATGGCCGTGCAACGACGAGTTCCCCGAAGGCACGCCGATCATGCATGAAGAAGAATTCACGCGAGGCAAAGGCCGCTTCATGCTGACCGAGTTCGTGGCAACGGCAGAGCGCGCCAACAAGAACTTCCCGCTCATCCTGACCACGGGCCGCATTCTGGCGCACTACAACGTCGGCGCACAAACGCGGCGCACGGAAAACGTCGCCTGGCACCCAGAAGACATTCTTGAGATCCACCCGAGCGACGCCGAAATGCGCGGCATCAAAGACGGTCATGTGGTTTCGCTGGCAAGCCGCGTCGGGGCCACGTCGCTCAAGGCCAAGATCTCAGAACGGATGCCGCCGGGCGTCGTCTACACTACGTTCCACCACCCCGTGACCGGCGCCAACGTCATCACCACCGAGAACTCGGACTGGGCGACGAACTGCCCTGAGTACAAGGTGACGGCCGTGCAAGTCACCGTCTCCAACCACCCGTCCGAATGGCAGGAAGAGTGGGGAGCGCGTGAAGTCGAGAACAAGCGGATCGGCAAGAAAAAGCTGGAGCCGGCCGAGTAAAGACCGCGGATTAGGATGCGCATGGCATGAACCTTATGCCGAAAGAGCTTCTCGTTTCTGGTGCGAGCGGAGACCTTTGTTCTCAACCAGCGACCGGTGAAGTCCGCTCGACTGATAGGGCCGTGCGCGAAATCGTCTGGCAGGTGCCGGAGGAAGTGCCCGTTGCCTTTCAGTTCAACTCCGAGCCCTTCACGGTCATGATGGCGACTCCCGCAGACCTGCGCGATTTCGCTGTAGGATTTTCACTCGCCGAACGTCTCGTCAGATCTAAAGACGACATCAAAGGCGTGCTCGTCATGCCGGTTGAAAACGGCATAGCTATCGATATCGCAGTCGCGGATGGCGGGCTTGACGAGACGCGCTTTGTGCGCCGCTCTATTGAAGGACGCACGGGCTGCGGGCTATGCGGCGTTGAAGATATTGCGGGCGCCATCAAGCCGGTCCGCCGCTTGGATCGCAGTACAGCGCCATCAACCGCCGCCGTCTTGAAGGCCGCGAACGACCTGCCCGGCCATCAACCGATGAACCAATTTAATCGCACGGTGCATGGCGCTGCATGGGTCGCGCCCGATGGGACAATCTCGCTCGTGCGCGAAGACGTCGGCCGCCACAACGCGCTTGATAAGCTGATCGGAGCGCTCAGCTTGGCAGGGACCGACGTCACGCAGGGCTTCGTTCTCATGACCAGCCGCTGCAGTTACGAACTGGTGCAGAAGTCAGCAAGTGCCGGGATAACGGCGCTGGTCACGGTCTCCGCACCCACCACGCTCGCTCTTGAGCTTGCTCGAAAATCAAACCTATTTCTCGCGGCACTTGGTGCCGGCGGGATTGTAGTCTTTAACCCTTAGCTTCCACCGATGACCGGCTCGGTGTGAGCCAGGGAGAATTTCAAGTGAACGATACCGACCTCATTCGCATGGCCAACCAGATTACGGCCTTTTTCACCGCCTATCCGAAATCGGAAGCCGTCGACGGCATTGCCAAGCACGTGCATCTCTTCTGGGATCCGCGCATGCGCAACCAGCTCAAGGCTTACGTCGATAAGGGCGGCGCAGGTTTGGAACCCCTCTTCCTCGAAGCGGCGCACGACTATTTTAAGGGTCCGAAGACGCCGGCCATAAAAGCTCAGATTATCAACGATAAGGCGCCCAACACGGGCGCCGAACCGAGTTCAACGCGCGGGACGTGATGCCGACGTTGGCAATTCGATTGAACACTAAAGCGGCCCGCCTAGTGCGGGCCGTCTTGCGATGCATCACCGGCGAGACTAATGGAAGGAGGGTCCGCAAGCGTCAATTCGCACCTCGATGTCCACAATGAGAAAATCCCGATGACGTATGAAGCCCCGCTCAAAGACATGCTGTTCGTGCTCACAGAAATATGTGAGCTTGAAAAGATCAGCGAACTGCCCGGCTTTGAGGATGCTACGCCCGATACCGTTGAGGCAGTCCTTTCTGAAGCCGCTAAATTTACCAGCGGCGTTTTGAGCCCGCTCAATCACTCCGGAGACAAGGCAGGCGCTAAACTCACCGAAACCGGTGTCAAGACAGCGCCCGGATGGGTTGGCGCCTACGCCCAATTCAAAGATGGCGGCTGGAACGGCGTCGTGTTTGAAGCAGAGCACGGCGGCATGGGGCTGCCTTGGATCACCGGTGCAGCGATCCACGAAATGCTCAATGCCTCTAATATGGCCTTCGCGCTTTGCCCGCTTCTCACCCAGGGCGCCATCGAAGCAATCCTGCTCAATGGCTCTGACGAACTCAAACAAGTCTATTTGCCCAAAATGGTCTCCGGCGAGTGGACCGGCACAATGAACCTAACGGAGCCTCAAGCCGGGTCTGACCTCGCGGCCGTGCGCTCCAAAGCCGTGCGCAAAGATGGTCATTACCTCATTTCAGGCCAGAAGATTTTCATCACCTACGGCGATCACGACCTGACGGACAATATCATCCATCTCGTGCTCGCGCGCCTCCCCGATGCCCCCGAAGGCGTCAAAGGCATTTCGCTTTTCGTTGTGCCGAAGTTCATTCCCAAGGCCGATGGCACGCCCGGCACCTCCAATGATGTTCGCTGTGTCTCGCTTGAGCATAAGCTTGGCATTCATGCGAGCCCGACGGCGGTCTTATCGTTTGGCGACAATGGCGGCGCTACCGGATTCCTCGTTGGCGAAGAAAATCGCGGCCTTGAGTATATGTTCGTGATGATGAACCAGGCGCGCTTGAGCGTCGGCATACAAGGCCTCGGCGTTGCCGACCGCGCATATCAGCGGGCACGCGCTTTTGCGGGCGATCGCATTCAGGGCCGCATCATTGGCGACAAGTCCAACGTGCCAAAGCCAATCGCGCACCACCCCGACGTGCACCGCATGCTCATGACCATGCGCGCCAAATGCGAGGCCATGCGCGCAATCGCGTACACAGCAGCCCACTCGCTCGATCTGTCACAGGCCGCAGGCTGCCCCGATATGCGCGCGCGCCATCAAGCGCGCCTGGATCTTCTCATTCCCGTTGTCAAAGGCTGGTGCACCGAAACCGCCTGCGATGTGGCGTCGCTTGGCGTTCAGGTTCACGGCGGCATGGGCTATATCGAAGAAACCGGCGCGGCACAGCATTTCCGCGACGCCCGTATCGCCACCATTTACGAAGGCACAACCGGGATTCAAGCCAACGACCTCATCGGCCGCAAAATGCAGCGCGATAATGCGGCTGCCGCACGCGCCATGATCGATGAGTTGCGCACAATTGAAAAGGACCTAGCCAATCTCAACGGCGCCCATTGGACGGCCATTCGCGGGGCGGTCTCCAATGGCTGCAATGCGATGGCGCTCGTCATCGATTGGCTCATGTCGGAAGGCCGCCGCGATCCCGCCCGGGCCGCATCCTCGGCCGTACATACGCTGCACCTGTTTGGCTTGGCGATTAGTGGCGCATTGCTCGCTCGTGGCGCGATGCGGGCCCACGGAAAATTGGGCCGCGGCGACGGCGACGCAACTTTCCTCAACGAAAAAATCGCGACGGCCCATTATTTTGCCGGACAAATCATGCCCGAGACCGGCACACGGCTGGCCACCATTCTCGATCCCTCTGAAAGTGCCCTAGCCCTCTACCCGCGCATGGCTTGACCAAGCAATCCGAGCGGGTTCAGTGACGGATTCCTGGAATTAAGGTTGAGCGGAACAACGGCCCCATAACTCCAACTGGGCAAAAAAGTCCGCTTTTCTGCAGGCTTCGCGCCTATTCGGTCGAGCGAGGGTGTTGAAGCCGGCCCTTGTCAATTTTCTTCAACGACCTCTCTAGACCTTGTAAACGTTGCGGCGTCCTGGCACAGTCCCCCCGCCATAAGTCCTAGAAATTCGGTAGACGAATGCGTGAGGAACTCCGCGAAATGTCCACGGCCCTTGATATCGTGCCGACCCTGGGCGCTGACATCGTAAAAGCCTCGTGGCGGCGTTGCCTCTCGGACTATGGCCTCGACCGGGCCATGCGCAAGCCAATTGAGCGCGTCGGACAGGCAACCGTGCGCGATTTGCGCGGTCAAATGGAAGACGTCTTGACCGAATCCTCGCCCGTGATCGATCGTGTGCGCCGTATCGCGGCCGACACCGGCAACGTCGTTCTTGTCAGCAATTCGGATGGCATCGTCGTTACCAGCTTCGCAGACTCGAACGCGAGCCAGGAAGTTGCGCGCGAAGGATTGGAAACAGGGTCCGTCTGGCACGAAGGCCGCGTTGGGACGAACGGCATCGGCACGTGTTTGATTTCGCGGCAGTCCATCACAGTTTATGGTGGCGCGCACTTCAATGAATTGTTCCGGCACTTCACGTGTTCTGCAGCGCCAATCTTCGGCCCAGACGGTCGCGTAGTCGCCGCGTTCGATATGTCGGGCCGGGCCTTGCCGGGTTCAAGCGACGGCAGCTTCGCTCAATACTTCGTGCGGGAGGCCGCCTCACAGATCAGCATGATGTTGTTCCGCAAATGGCATCGCAACGATTGCATCGTAGCGCTCGCAAACGAGCCGGACCCGATGCCTATGTCGGTCAAAGCACTCATTGCGACCGACGAACAGGGCCGCATCTTGGGTGCCACCCAAGAGGCCTTATCGTTTCTCGGCATTCCCGATCTCAGCGATCTCGGCGGCAAACTCATCAATGATCTTTGGAATGTCTCGTTCGGCGACCTGCTGCCGCTGAGCAAACACAGCGTCCGGATGAACAACCGCGACGGCTCGAACACGTTCGTCACTGCCTTCCTGCCAAAGAAGAAGCCGGCATCGACCCCGGGACGCTCGTCGCACACAATAGAAGACAAGCGTGCAAGAAAAATTTCAGCTTCGCAGAGCAATTCCTTGGATCGGGTTGCCGGCGCAGACCCCTTGATGATCCAGAACATCGGCCTGTGCCGGAAAATCATCGACAAAGATATTCCGTTGCTGGTGCTCGGCGAAACTGGCGTCGGCAAAGATACGCTGGCTCGGGCCCTCCACAACGAGAGCAAGCGCGCGGAGAAGCCCTACGTAGCCGTCAATTGTGCTGCGATCCCTGCGACCCTCCTGGCAAGCGAACTCTTCGGCTATGCACCCGGCACGTTCACGGGCGGCGTGAAAGGCGGCCGGACGGGCAAGATTCTCGCAAGCCACGGCGGCACACTCTTTCTCGATGAAATCGGCGATATGCCGCTTGAGCTCCAGGGCCATCTCTTGCGCGTCCTTGAGGAACGAACCGTAACGCCGCTTGGCAGCGCGGATGCCATCCCCGTCGACATGAAGATCATTTGCGCAACCCACCGCAACCTTCCGGATCTCATCGCCAAGGGAAATTTCCGTAAAGATCTGTACTACCGCATCCGCGGCGCGCAGATCGTGCTGCCTGCATTGCGCGATCGCGCCGATATTGCCGAACTCATCGGTCAGATCGTGCGCGAAGAAGACGGGTCCGGCGCAGCCGCAATCGTATTTTCGGAAGGCGTGATGGACCTCTTCCGGACATATCCATGGCCTGGCAATATTCGCGAATTGCGAAACGTCATTCGCTTCGTCGCGTCTCTGCATGCCGGAAAGCTTATCCTGGTCGAAGACCTGCCAGACCAACTCCTCGATTACTCCAAGTCCGGGCCGCCATTGGCCGCAGTTGACGGCACTGTCATTGCGGAGCGCGAGACCGATGGCAAACACGAAACACAAACCGGAACGACACTTCTTGAAGCCAATGAAACGGCCGAGCGCCGCCGCATCGTTGAGGTTTTGCGCGCCAATAAGTGGAATGTAACGGAAGCGGCCGGACACCTCGGTATCAGCCGGGCGACGCTGCATCGCAAGATCCGCAGATACGCCATTACATCGCCAAATAATCAGAACTGAGCTGCGTCACCGCCCACGGGTTTTGGCTCGCCGGCGCAAAAGCGAGAGAGCTCCGCCGCGACAACCGCCGGCTCGACATGATCGCATCCGGAAAGCTCAGCTAACGTAACGTGCTTATCCAGTTCGATGTGCCGGTCGATGCCGGCGACGATATAGAACTCATTCACGGCTTCAATTGCCGGCGTTAGTTCGACATCGGCCATGAGTGCAACGTGGCCGAGCACGGCAGCCTGACGTGTCGTCCCCTCGCCGCCAATCAAGCGCCATCTCTGTGCGGTGCCAGCAAGTTTTTTGCCTTGATAGGCGATATTGTATGCGCCATCGCAAAAAGCGCCGGGCACAGCACAAACGTCAGCGGCTATCCCGTAACGGTCACGCAAAAATTCGATGACCGGCTGCACCAACCGCAAGTAAGCACCCTTAATATTGGGATTGGCGCCGTCCAGTCGGAATACCATTGAAAGATTGATCATTCCGGGAGTTTGGGGCGTCAGATCCCCGCCCGTGTCGCGCTCATAAACCGGAAATCCTCGCTTCTCTACCGCGGCAGCTGCCTCGGCAAAACGAGATCTTGCCGGCATTCCGCGCGGCACGATGATGGATTTCTCAGTGCGCCAAACCAAAACTTGCGCCACCCCAGGCGGAAGCCGGGCGGCACCTGCAAAAAGCTCACGCTCGCGCTGCTGCGCCTCCTCGAATGAGACGACTCCCAGCAACGATACTAAACTTGAAGCGTCAGATTGCTGCGCAGAACCGGTTGGCATTTGCGCTCATGCCATGCCTTCGATGGTTTTGCAAAGATCCGTCAAGAAATCGCCTGCTGGGGCGCCATTCACTGCCCGATGATCAAAGGTCAGCGATAAGCCCATGATTGGCCGCGGCTCGATCCGCCCATCGACCACCCAAGGCCGCAACGCCGTTTCGCCGACGCCCAAGATTGCGACCTGTGGAATGGCAAGAATTGGCGTGAAGTAGCGAACGCGGGTCAATCCGATGTTCGAAATCGTGAACGTGCCGCCCGTCATTTCCTTGACAGTAATCTTGTTGATCTTGGCGCGATCAACGATATCGCGCCTGGCTTTGACACGTTCTTCGAGCGAGAGATTTCCGGCATTGAAAATGGCAGGTGCCACGAGGAGGTCCCCGGGCAGGGCGACGGCAACTGCAACGTTTATGTCAGCCCTCTGGGTGATTTCAGTGCCCTGCAAAGTTGCGTTCAACGACGGGTGCCGCCGCAATGCACTGCACCACGGCGTCCACAATCAAATCCTCGACGGACGCCTTCAAACCCTCACCCGCGAGGCGTGCTTTCATGGCCTGTAGGCCCGTTACATCACACTCCGCGAAGTGCGTGAGTTGAGCTGTCGTTGACAGGCTCTCAAGCATCTTGCTGGCAATCATGCCGCGCATGGCCGTCAGCTTGATGACTTTATCGGCCGGAACCGGAGCTGAGGCAGGCGTGCTATCCGTCATGACATGTCACCTTCAAGCAGTCTGGAGCGCCCTGCGGGGTCGAAACCGCAAATGCGCTCCAGGTTTATGAAATTCTCAGCGAATGAAGCGGGCCGCTGAAAAGCCCGCCCCAGAAATCCGTCAAGTAATTGTGCCTATCTCACCGCCCTTGGCGACGACCGCTTCGGCCGGCTGTGAGATCTTGATCGTGCCGCTCGCGGGAGCGCGAACTTCATGCTGCACTTTCTCGACCATGATTTCAGCAATGAGCTGACCTTCACTCACTGACCCGCCGTCGCCAACAAGCCACGTCGTGATGACCGCTTCAGTATCTTCTTCCCAAAGGTCGGTCGGAATTTTAACGGCTACCATGTTTCTAGGCCCTCTTCATTGCGTGGAATGCGTCTACGATCTTGTCCGGGTTCGGCAATGCAAACTGCTCCATCGGCCGGGAGAACGGAATTGGAATATCGGGATAAGCGACGCGCTGTGGCGAAGCCTTGAGAACGCTGACATCGCGCTCGGCAATCGTGGCGATGATTTCGCCGGTTAGTCCATAGCTTTGATAGTCTTCATCGACGACGATCAACCGGCCGGTTTTCTTGACCGAGTTGAAAACCGTGTCGCGATCTAACGGTACGAGCGTGCGTAGATCGACAACCTCGGCGCTGACGCCTTGGGCCGCGAGCTTGTCTGCGGCTTTGAGGCCGTTATGAACACCCATGCCGACGCCGACGATGGTGACGTCGGTACCTTCGCGCACGATCGCCGCCTTGCCAAACGGGATCATGTAGGTTTCTTCGGGAACGTGCACCGTTGCCGCGGGTTCCGTACCGAGCCAGCCCATGCCCTGCAGCCCCTTGTGGTACATATAAATGACCGGGCTGTCGTCGCGGATCGCCGAAACCATCAGTCCTTTTGCGTCGTAAGCGTTGCTCGGGCACACAACCTTCATGCCGGGCAAATGTGCAAACGTACCGTAGAGGCACTGCGAATGTTGGCCGCCGTCGCTATACCCGCCGCCCGTTGACGTCATGAGCACGACCGGAACTTTGACATTGCCGCCCGAGAAATAGATATTCTTAGCCATCAAATTATAGATGGCATCGAAGCAGACACCGAAGAAGTCGACGAACATGAGTTCGACGACGGGGCGCATGCCGTCGGACGCTGCGCCAACTGCCGCGCCCATAAATGCTGTTTCCGAGATCGGCGTATCGCGGATGCGCTCGGGTCCAAATTCTTCGATCAGCCCGCGCGTATTTCCATAAACGCCGCCGAGTTGTCCGATGTCCTCGCCCATGACGAAGACACGCGGATCGATGCGCATCTCCTGAGCAACAGCCTCAGCCATCGCTCGTGCGATCGTGACGCGGCGCTCGTTTTGTTGGGGCTTTACTGCTGTAGCCGTTGCGGTTGACATGAGTGCTCCTCCCAGGGAGTGAATTTGGTTTTTTCAATATTTTTGTTGGCGTTTGAAACGCCGGGGCGATTGACCCGCCCCGGCTCAATTCGATTAGGCGAAGACTTTTTCCATCGCTTCGGCCGGTGCCGGATAAGCGCTCTGACGGCCAAAATCTATGGCCTCGTCCACCTTCGCACGCGCACGCGCGACAATGGCGTCGTTCTCGGCTTGCGTCATGCCGTCCTCGGCCATCATGCGTGCCTTCATCGCCGGGATGCAATCGCGCGCGCGCAGCGCGTCGAGTTCGCCCTTCGGCCGGTAACCTTCGGCGTCGCCCATGAAGTGGCCGGCAAGTCGCGAGGTCTCTATCTCGATGAGCGATGGGCCGTCACCACGCCGGGCACGCGCCACGCACTCGCCCGCAACGCGGAAGACTTCGTAGGGATCGTTACCCTTCACTTGATAGCCGGGAATGCCGTAGGCCTGAGCGCGGATGGCGTTGTCTGGAACGGCAGTCGATGCCTTCTTGGAAACGGAAATGCCCCATGCGTTGTCTTCAATGACGCAAATGAACGGGAGTTTCCAAACCGCGGCAAGGTTCATGGCCTCGTGGAAGGCGCCTTGATTGACCGCGCCTTCGCCAATGTAGGCGACGGCAATACCGGGCTTTTTCTGCATCTGTCGCGACAGCGCCGCGCCGACCGCTGGTCCCATGCCCTGCGCGATAATACCCGAGCAGGCAAAGTTCACAGCGGGATCGAAAATGTGCATGTGACCACCGCGACCGCCGCTGAGACCGGTTTTCTTTCCGAAAATCTCTGCCGCCATCTTTTTGAGATCGACGCCTTTGGCGATGGCGATGTGGTGTGGACGATGCGTACCGGTCACCGTGTCTTCCGGCACGAGGTGAGCACAAACGCCAACCGCGCACGGTTCTTGCCCGTTGGACAAATGCATTTCGCCCGGAATGGGCCCATTCGCCATGTTGAAAACCGGCTTCTTGCCTTCGAGATAGATCTGTTCGATCGCTTCCTCGAAGAACCGGCTGACAATCATGTTTTCATACATCCAGACCTTTTGGTCCCTCGTTGGCTGCACGATCAACCTCCCTATCGTTTTTTGACGGCTGCGTTTTCTAAGCAGCTCGGCATCGTAGTGTCTTACGTGATTATCTAGCATTGACCGTGCCAAAATGCGCGGTGCGACTGGGTCATTTTTTACATTTATATTTCAACGGATTACGCTCCGTCTTACACCCTCAATTCGATACGTGTGTCGCGATCATGTTTCACCTGTAGCGAGGTACCATTGCCACATGCGCATCACCCACATCCGCATCGCGATGACGACGGGCGTTGCGCCTCGAACCTTTGTAGCATCCGGCTGAGTTTCGATCTGATGCTGGCTGTGTACTGACAGACATGTATCCGGTTTGCACCCAGCTAGGCGGCCACGGCCTCGGTAATGCTGAGTAGGGCCGGCGCTTGAATGACCCGCGTGAGCTTCAAACCAGCGCGCTGGAACAAGGCTGCGAACTCCTTCTCCGTCCGCTCGAAACCAGGCAGCGCCGACATCATAAGGACGTCAAGCAATTTGCCGCCGTGAGGATCGTTGCCCGGCGGAATAACGCAATCGAAGACCAAAACGCGGGCGCCGGGGTTCATCGCCTTGCGGATATTCGATAGGATCGTCACGCAATCGTCGTCCTTCCAGTCGTGAATGATGCGCTTAAGCAGGTATGCGTCGCCACCGGCCGGCACGCTCTTGAAGAAGTCACCTTCGACGCTCGTCCAACGGCCCTTCTCCTCATTGACGCGTGCGTCCTTGAGTACGATCGCCTCGTCAAAGAGGATTCCCTTGGACTCGGGGGCGCGTTTCAAGGCTTCGATCAAGAGGCCGCCGTGGCCGCCGGCAACGTCGACAATAGTGCTAATGCCCGACCAGTCATAAGCACCGGCCAGCGGCGCGTTTTCCATGTCCGAGAGGCTCGACATACCGCGATGAAAGGTTTCGCCTGCCTCTTTGTTCTTGTGAAAATACTCGAAGAAGGGGGCGCCGAAGATCGGGATCATGCCGTTTTCGCCCGAGCGAACCACGTCTTGAAGTTCGCCCGTCGGTTTCCAGAAGATGTCTTGGGTGCACATCAGCACCGCGTGATGCAGGGTATGCGGCAGGCTAGTCCTCATAATGTCTGCGGCGGGCGTGAGGTGCCAGAGCCCTTTTTCGTCCTCACGGAACACGCCGCAACTCGCAAGCATGCGAAGCACGCGATGAAGCGACTGGGTGTGAACGCCCGCTTCTTTGGCGAGTTGCTCTATCGATTTCGGCCCTGCCTCCAGTTTATCGGCAATTTTGAGCTTCGCGGCGCAGGCTAGTGCGCCAGACTGAATGTAGCCGAACATGAGATTGATCAAGGTCATCCCTGGATCCTGAGACATGCTCATTCCCTCCAATTTGATTTATTATTTTTGACAGGATTTCTGAGCTCGCCGCAGCGCTGCCAATCCGATTATGACAATTCGTCGACCGAGGTGGCAGCAACGCGCAATCGCCCTTGCCCGGCGCCTACCTAAGCCGACGCAGCACGTCTTCTATGCGTGAAGCCGAACTTACTTGTAGTGAGGTCTGTGCTTGATCGATTTAGATCCAGCCATCGCCACAAGCGGCATCGAGACCGCCTCTTCGGCATCCAACAATCCATACCTGACACGCTGAGACAGCAACGCGGCCTCAGTGCGGTTACGGCATTTCGCCAGCTTAAAAATTGCCGAAACGTGAGCCTTTACCGTGGACTCAGCAACATTGAGCTCATGGGCGATGGCCTTGTTTGACATCGCTTTACCAACGAGCAGGAAAACTCGCCATTGCTGCGGTGTCAGGTTCCACATCGGTGCCGACATCGGCGTGTGAGCGGGGCGCGTGATGACATCGAGTGCCACGCTCGTTGATGAGCTATCCTTGGCTTCGCTAAGTGGCCTATTGGCTGGACGAGATGTATAGAGCCGGGCGTCTGTCATGATCCAAATCCATCTTGGTTTCGTTGTTGCGAGTGTCTCGTACTGTTGTCGTATTTTTTGCAGACATGTTTGCAGACATGAACGTGTCGCTACTCTTGGTTCACTCGAATGGTTCGCTCGACTTTCCGGTCTGTCCGTTCGAACGGGACCATGTGCAAAAAAACTTTAGTCGTAAGCCATCTGGCAAGTGCCGTGCCAGGAACTTTCAATATGATTTCACGCCCATAATCGCGTTTAGGTCGTCGCGTTCTTGCTACATCCGTCGCACGCAGCGCCTTTGTGCACCGGCTTTGCACCGGCACAGCGACAGCAGTTCATTGATTGGAGAGGCCCGTTGGGCGGCGGCGTTCCCAAATCGGAAGTGCCGTTTACAATGGGTTGTGGATTCTCATCACGCCTCATCGCTTGCAACAAGTGTCTCAGTCATTTCATGAAGCTGTCGCAGCGGCGCAACGGATGCCCTTTGCTGCACTTGCTCAGTAACCGCCGTTGTGTGGCCCAATAGGAACAGCGCAAGGCCACTCAGGTGAAATTCTTGATGCGAGGAGAAAGCAACCGTGAGTTCAATCCGAGCCGCTGGACCCGCTCCAACATTCTGAACTCATTTCGTATTCTGAAACTTTTGCCCATCTTCGCTGAGTAAATTCGAAACTCAGAATAATCGCGCGCCCCTTTGGGGTGCGATTATTGGCACGCGCCTTGCTCCTTATAATAGCAAGGGGCTGATTGCATCCGTTTGTCCGCCCTGGAAAATACCCAAAAAATAATAGGGAGGAACACGGCGCCATGCTTCACGATCTCTCCATGATTGCCGCAAGGCCGTCAGCCTTTACTGCCCCAACACGCCGGCAGCTACTCACGTCGACCGCTATGGTCGCCTTGACGGCCGGCATGTTGACAACACCGTTCAGCCGCCATGCTGTAGCCGCCGCGACGTTCAGCGCCGAGCAAAAGCTCGCCATGCTGCGCATCGCACGGGATGTTTATCCCCACGACACGCTGCTTGATAACGGACCGTACCAAGCAGTCGTCGATGCCATTCTCGGCGAAGCCGACAAGGACGAGAAAGTCGCGAAACTCGTGACCGACGGTCTTGCCGACGTCGATAAGCGCGCGCAAGCGACATACAAAACCAACTACGTCAGCGTTAAAGAACCTGAGCGCCGCGAAGGTATTCTTCGGTCGATCGAATTGACCGACTTCTTCCAGAAAATCCGCGGCGGCTTGTTGTTCGGACTTTACAACAACAAGGCCCTTTATCCGAAATTCGGCTACGACGGATCGTCCTGGGAAAAGGGCGGTTTCGCGAAAGATCCGAGCTTCGGCAAAACTGACTGGTTCTGAGCCTCAGGGAAGGAAAAACAACAATGGCAGCTGCAAAATTTGATCTGAACGACGACAGCCTTGTCGTCATTGTAGGATCCGGCGCGGGTGGTGGCGTAATGGCTCACGAACTCGCGGCGAAAGGTATCAAGTCAGTCGTACTCGAGGCTGGCAAGACGCTCAGTCTGGACGACATCGAAAACGACGAGTGGGCGATGTTCATGAAAATCTCTTGGCTCGACAAGAGATATTCTGGCGGCACGTGGCACGGCTCGGTCAATCATCCGAACTTGCCGGCTTGGATCGTCAAAGGCCTTGGCGGATCTACCGTCCACTGGGCCGGCGTCTCGATCCGTTATCAGCCGCACGAATTCAAGATGCTGGAAACGACCGGCGGCGTAGCCGGAGCCAACATCAAGGACTGGCCAATCAGCTATGACGAGTTGAAGCCCTATTACGACAAGGCCGAACTCAGAATGGGTGTCACCGGCGACGTTACCGGCATGCCGCATCTGCCCTGGAGCACGGACTTCAAGGTTCTGGCAGAAGGCGCACGGCGCATCGGTTATAGTAAGTTGACCGCAGGTCCCATGGCGATCAACTCGGTCGAACGGGACGGCCGTGCCGCTTGCCAGCAGATTGGTTTCTGTATGCAGGGCTGCAAAATCGGCGCAAAGTGGTCAACTCTGTATTCTGAGCTGCCTCGCGCTGTCGATTCCGGCAATTGCGAGATCCGCACCAATTGCATGGTGCTCAAGATCGAGCATGACGACACCGGCAAGGTCACTGGAGTTGTTTATGCCGACAAAGACGGCAAGCAGCAGCGCCAGAAAGCCAAAGTCGTCTGCGTCGCCGGTAACTCGATCGAGAGCCCACGTCTGTTGCTCAACTCGGCTTCAAGCAAGTTCCCCGATGGCCTCGCAAACTCTTCGGGCCAAGTGGGTAAGAACTACATGACCCACATGACCGGCGGCGTTTACGCCGTTATGCCGGGCAAAGTGCACCAGAACCGTGGCACGCAAGTGGCCGGTATCGTCCGTGACGAAGCTCACAACGACACCAAGCGCGGGTTCGCCGGCGGCTATACGCTGGAAAAACTCACACTCGGCATTGGCTTCCTATCGGCCTTCATGGTTCCCGGGCCGACCGGCTGGGGACGCAAGCTCGCCGGCGCTTTGGAAAAGTACGACCAAACGTCGGGCGTGTGGATCTGCGGCGAAGATCTCCCTCAGGAGATCAACGGGATTGAGTTGCATAAGACCGAGAAGGATCAGTATGGGTTGCCGGTACCTATCGTCAAGAAGACCGACCACCCGAACGACACCAACATGCGCAACCATGCATATAAGCAAATGGGTGCCATTTATGACACGATGGGTTCTAAGGAAATCTGGAACCTGCCGGCCTACCCTGCCAGCCACAACATGGGCACCAATCGCATGAGCGATAAGGCCAAAGATGGTGTGGTCAATAAGTGGGGTCAATCCCATGATATTAAGAACCTTTTCGTCTCTGACGGTAGCCAGTTCACGACCAGCGCTTCGTGCAATCCGACGCTGACAATCGTGGCATTGGCGATACGTCAGGCCGAATACTTGGCGGACCAGCTCAAGAAGGGCGCCATTTAGGCAACAGAGTTGTAGAAAAGCGCTTCGCAGCCTTGCGTGATTGTCAAGTTGAGTTTAGCAATCAAGCATCGATGCGAAGCGCCTGCCCAAAAGCGCTACAATGTATCAGATCGAGCTGTCATGTGAGGGCGTAGCGGCTTGGGGAATTTGGCACTAGACGGGTAAAATCAGGATGGGGGACTACACCATGAAAGCGAAACTACTGGCAGCTGCCTTTGCGGCCGCTACCGTTATGGGCGGGGGCAACGCATTTGCTGCCGACCTCGGCGGAAACTGCTGCGCCGATCTCGAAGAGCGCATTGCCGAACTTGAAGCCACGACCGCACGCAAGGGCAACCGCAAGGTTTCTCTGACAGTGACGGGTTGGGTTTCGAGCCAGTTGTACTGGTTTGACAGCGGAACTGAAAGCAACGTCTACGTTGTCGACAACAACAACGACTTGTCGTCGAACTTCAAGTTCACGGGTTCTGCCACGATCTCGCCCGGCTGGAAGGCCGGTTACAGCTTGTGGATCTACACGAACGGTCCGAGCTCGCTGGTTTCGAACGAAGCCGGCCTCAGCGGCAAAGACTGGGGTCTTCAGGTTGAAAACTCTTACTGGTTCATCCAGTCCGACCAGCTCGGTAAGTTGTCGGTTGGCAAGCAGAGCTTGGCAGCTGATAACGCCGCACTCGGCACAGACTTCTCCGGCACCCTGTTCCCTGCAAACGGCGTGACCTTCGACGGCGGCGCGCTTGGCGTTTCCATCAACGGCGTGCCAACGGGCGCGGCTTGGTTGAATGTCGCCTTCTGGTGCGAACACGCTGGCGTTGGTATCGCCAACGACTGCGCAGGCGGCCGCTTGAACGGCGTACGCTACGACACACCGACGTTCGCGGGCTTCTCGCTCTCGGCTTCGTGGGGTGAAGACGATTACTGGGATATCGCAGCTCGCTACTCTGGCGAATTCAGCGGCATCAAGGTTTCGTTGGCGACCGCTTACTCTGAAAGCACCGACTCGAACATCCTCGGCTTCGTGGGGGGCAACGACAGCGACAGCCAGTACTTCCAAGTTGGCGGTATGGTGAAGCACCTCGCTTCGGGTCTGTGGGTCCACGGTACCTACGGCGTGAACGAAGTTGACGACGTCAATCAGCCGAACGACATCGTTGGCTGGTACTTGAAAGCTGGCTGGTCGAACAAGATGAACTCGCTTGGCGCGACGCACTTCTACGGCGAATACGGCAAGAACGACGACGCGTTCAACGCTGGTCAGACGCTCAATGCCATCGCCATCACGTCTACTGACGCGACCCGCTACGGCGTGGGCATCGTGCAGGAAATCGACGCCGCTGCAATGTCACTTTGGGTCAAGTATCGTCACCACGAGCTTGATGCGACACTTGCCAACGGCGCAGCGGTTTCGGCAGACGACGTTGACATGTTCCTCGCTGGCGCAGTCATCTTCTACTAAGGCTTAAGACCCGGTGCGGGCAACCGCACCGGGCTGACTTCAAGAGACACCGGCCCACCTTCGACTCCCGTCGGGTTGGCCGGTGTTTTCTTTTGGACTTCGTAAAGGGCCGCCCTCGGGTGGCCCTTTTTCTTTGAGCCAGTGGCACCAAACAGCCAATTGTCTGGCTTGCGCAACGAGTTTGCGGCAGCCATATCTATGGGGCTCTATTTGGTTCCCCAAGTCACAGGCGCCCATGGTCACCCTCATCGATAAACGCACTCCGGAGACCGTGGAAGACCACCCCCGGTCAGCCCGTCACCCAGAAAAGGCACATAGGCCCGATTCCGCCCGGCTCGAAAAGCCGCACTGGATCCGCGTGCGGGCACCAACATCGCCCGTCTATAGCGAGACTCAAAAAATCGTGCGCGAACACGGCCTCCACACTGTGTGCGAGGAAGCTAGCTGTCCCAACATCGGCGAATGCTGGAGCCAGCGCCACGCCACCATGATGATCATGGGCGACACCTGCACGCGCGCCTGCTCGTTCTGCAACGTCAAGACCGGCATTCCTGGCGCCCTTGATGCAACCGAGCCGGACCGTGTTGCGTCGGCTGTGGCGACACTTGGCCTTGCGCATATCGTCATCACATCCGTTGATCGAGATGACTTAGACGACGGCGGAGCGGCACACTTTGCCGCCGTGATCCGCGCCATCCGGCGTGAGGCGCCCGCGGCAACAATCGAGATCCTGACACCCGATTTCTTGCGCAAGGATGGCGCTCTCGAACGCGTTATCGAAGCGCAGCCCGACGTCTTCAACCACAATCTCGAAACCGTGCCAGGCCTTTACCTGCGTATTCGCCCAGGTGCCCGCTATTTCCATTCGCTGCGCTTACTACAACGCGTCAAGGAACTCGACCCCAACATGTTCACGAAATCGGGCATCATGGTGGGTCTCGGAGAAACGCGCGACGAGGTGCTGCAAGTCATGGACGATCTTCGCTCGGCGAACGCCGACTTCCTGACCATCGGCCAGTATCTGCAGCCAACGCGCAAGCACGCCGAGGTCAAGAGCTTCGTGACACCTGAGGACTTCAAAGCCTATGAGACCGTTGCGCTGTCGAAGGGATTTCTGCTGGTCTCGGCAAGTCCGCTAACGCGTTCCAGCCATCACGCAGGCGAAGATTTCGCCCGTCTCAAGGCGGCCCGGACAGGCGCTCGATAGACGGCCACTGCCAGCCTGGACGTCTTATGTTTAATGGGCCCTTCGAACTTTGGCAGCACCCCGCTAGACGGCGGGGAATGGAACGCGCATTCTCCTCCTAACCAAGACGCGGAACGCGCGGTGGGAGGATGGGAATGGGTGTTACCCTCAACTGCGATATGGGCGAGAGCTTCGGCCTCTACAAACTGGGCGACGATGCGGCTCTCATGCCGCTCATTCACCTCGCCAATGTCGCCTGCGGCTTCCACGCCTCAGACTTTAATCACATGGCGAAGACGGTGCGCCTCGCCAAGGAACACGGCGTCCGCGTCGGTGCCCATCCCTCGTTGCCCGATCTTCAGGGTTTTGGCCGGCGCGAAATGAAAATATCGCGCGAAGAACTGAGAAACTGCGTCGTCTACCAGGTCGGCGCGCTCAAAGGGTTTCTCGATGCCGAGGGCATGGAACTCAACCACCTCAAACCCCACGGCTCGCTTTACGGAATGGCGGCACGATCAGAGGACATGGCCCACGCCGTCGCCGATGCCGCCGAAGTGTTCAAGGTCCCCATCCTTGGCATGACGGGAACATGTCACGAGCCGGTATACAGTCAGAGTGGATACGGATTTATAGCTGAATTTTACGCGGACCTCGATTACAACGACGAAGGCGGCCTCATCATTACTCGAGAACACGACGCTAAAGACCCGGTTGCAGCGGCGGCTAAAAGCGTGCGCGCCATTCGCGAAGGTAAAGTGAGAAGCACGGGCGGCAAAGACATCGCCGTTAAAGCCGAAACCATCTGCGTTCACTCCGACACACCCAACGCACCTGATATCGCGCGCGCCGTTCGCGCTGCGATTAAGCCTTACATCTGAACACCGGCGCGGAGCCCACCTCATATGGCGATTACGCAACTCCTCTCACCGCTCCCAGGAATTTTCTACCACCGGGCTTCCCCCGAGTCGCCGCCGTTCAAAACGCCCGGCGATCAAATAGCAGTGGGCGAAGTGATCGGCCTCATCGAAGTCATGAAATCCTTCAACGAGGTGCGGGCCGACGCTGCCGGGCGCCTGGTTCGCTACCTCATCAACCACGAGGGGGAAGTCATGCCGGGAGAGCCATTCGCCGAGATAGACGCCTAGTCAATCGAGTACTGCGCAAGGTGAAGCCTGTATGACAATGCACACCCGATATTCGTACGGCGGCGACGAGCACATTTTCGTCGAGGTCGATGAGGCCATGTCACTTGAAGCTTTCTTCAAAGGGCTTTCGATGACTAACGCCGTGCGCGACAGCCGCATCCGCGGCGTTACCGAGATATGCCCTGCGAACGCGTCGTTCCAGATCAAATTCGATCCCGATAAAATCGCGCCTGCCGAGCTATTGGCTGAATTGAAATCGCTTGAGAGCGCTGCCGCGCGGACCGAACCCGTTATTAAAACACGCATCATTGAAATTCCGGTCTTTTACAACGACCCATGGACACACGAGACCTTGATGCGTTTCCGCGAGCGTCACCAAGATCCCGGAAGTACCGACATCGCCTATGCGGCGCAAATCAATCATCAGGACGGCATCGACGGCTTCATCAAAGCGCATTCCAGCGCGCCGTGGTTCGTCTCCATGGTCGGCTTCGTCGCGGGGTTGCCATTCCTCTATCAAATGGTCGAGAAACAACGCCAAATCCAAGTGCCGAAATACCTCCGCCCGCGCACCGACACGCCGAAGCTCACGGTCGGACATGGTGGTTGCTTTGGATGCATCTATTCGGTACGTGGCGCGGGCGGCTATCAGATGTTTGGCATTACGCCCATGCCAATCTACGACCCCGCACAGACAATCAGCTATCTCCGCGACTTCATGTGCCTCTTCAAGCCGGGCGACATCGTCAAATGGAAACCGATCGGGCGCGAGGAGTACGACGCGGCGGTTTCTGACGTCGAAACGGGGCGTTTCGTTCCGCTGATCCGCGACGTAACCTTCTCACTCAATGATTTCAATCGCGATATCGATGCCTACAACCGCAAGCTTGATGGTGTTCTTCATGGACTCTAAAAACATGGCCATTCATGTTGTGAGCCCCGGCCTTGCGACCACCGTCCAGGATCTCGGCCGGCCGGGATATTATCATATCGGCATTCCGCTTTCGGGTGGCATGGACCGCTTTGCGTTGCGTTGCGCCAACATGCTCGTTGGCAACACTGAAGATGCGGCGGTATTGGAAGCCGTCTTCACCGGACCGGAACTCGAATTCACACGCGACGCGCATGTCGCCGTGACGGGCGCAGAACTTCCGCCCAAAATCGATGGCGTAGTGCAGGAAACCTGGACGTCATTCAAAATTCAGAGCGGGCAAAAACTCTCATTCGGCGTCATCAAAGGTGGCGCGCGTGCCTATATCGCCATATCCGGCGGCATTGACGTGCCCGTCGTGCTCGGCAGCCGCTCGACCTATGCGCTCGGCGCTCTCGGCGGCCACATGGGCCGCAAATTGCAGGCGGGCGATGAGCTTCCTTTGGGCACATCTGCGCCTGCTGCCGAAGGACTGAGCATCGCAGCGGCCTTGCGGCGCGGTCCATCGAACCCCGCACAACTGCGCACGCTTCCCGGCCTCTATGATCACCGCATCACGCAGGAATCCGCGCGGGCATTTTACGAAGACACATGGAAAGTTGCGCCTGAAGCAGACCGTATCGGCTACCGCTTTCGCGGCGGCTCACCACTTGCGTTCACCCCACGCGAGCAGCCCTTCGGGGCGGGCTCGGATCCCTCAAACATTGTCGATGCATGCTACCCATACGGCTCCATTCAGGTGCCAGGCGGCACGGAGCCCATCGTCTTGCATCGCGACGCCGTGTCGGGCGGCGGGTACTTCATGATCGGCACTGTGATCTCGGCGGATATGGATCTGATCGGTCAGTTGCAGCCAAACACGCAGGCCCGCTTTGTCCAAGTTTCGATGCAGGAAGCACTCGACGCCCGGCGGCAACGTAAGGACGCACTGGCTCGCGTGCGCACCTCGCTTGGAGTTCCAAACATATAAGCCAAACATTTAGCAATGGCGTTCAATGAACGAACGAGTTCATCGTACAAAGTTCATCGTGTAAAATGGCTGGACCAAGATCCGATGCCGTCGTCGATGAGAAGCATCGCTCCGCGATGGAGCGGACAGAGTTGAGAGATCAAGACGTCCGCCCCGCATGCCATCCATGCCGATTGACGTCCAAGCCAGTGCCGATTTTGTCGCTGGCTAAATACTTCTTGCAGTTGACGCGGCCGACAGCCCCTGCACTTTTCTCTGCACCAATCTCTTACTTTGCTCCAGTGCCGCCTACTCCATAAGGGGCCGCCCGGGCCGCGTTTGAAAATTGACCGTCCGCATAAAAATCGTAGCGATAGCCGATGGTGAAGAAAAGGTCGGTTGAATTCTCTTCAATACTATTTTGCGTATTATTGCTCCACTCGGCACCAACTTCGAGTTCAAAGCTCATGTCGCGCGTCACGTAGTAGTTGAACAGAATGGAAGGCAGCACCGTGTATTCGACCAGATCGGTCGTGTCGCCTGTGCGATACCCAAGTCTCAGCCGCGGATTGATCTTCAAGCCCTCGATTAACGGGTAGCGCGCGCTCAAATCGAGAACATAATGATCCGAGGTTGAAAGGTCGGCAAAGCGTACCCCGGCTACAAGCAGATCTTCGCTCGTGAAGACATTGTTGCCGATGAGTTGCGCCGAATAAAAATACTCGTTGCCAGTTCCAAGTGCTGCTTCGACGCCGCCAGACGCGACAGTGCCTTCGAGATTTGTGACTGTCACGTCGGCACTCGCCTGAAACGTCTCGTTAATCGGCCGCGAGAACCCGAGCGACGCCGATGTGAACGACGACGTGCGATCCAGAGCCAGCTGCTCGATTTCGGCCAGCGTCTTGTTGCGCAGCATCTCATAGAGAGTTGGGTAGACCTGCCCTTGCAAGGCAGTCCACGACGACAGGTAAGGGGACTTCCTGTAATCGAAGGAGCCGAATACCGTCGATTTATCGGCAAAGGTCCACGAACCGGTCAACAAGGCGGCATTGAGCTCGGCAAAGTGAATATCGTAGTCGATCGTTGCCAAGGCGGACTTGTTCGCATCAAAGTAACGGACTTCCGCGCCGACCGCGCGGCGATCTAGAATCGAGCGATCACGCTGCTCGATCGCGAACAGGCTGGCGTCGAGACCGCCGAGAAGCGGTCCGACATCGACGCTCGCGCCATAGAATAGCTTTTCATCCTCGAACGGCGTGTCGCGGCGGCGCTGCACGGGCGAGCCGGCCACAGCGTTCAGCCGCACGAGCGGATTGGGCTGGTAACTTAGAACGGCGCCGTCAAAGCGGCCAAGGATGCCACCCGTGTTGCGGGTCTGGCGCCCAATCCGGCCTTCCAGCCCCAAGTCGCGTGCGGAAGTTTCCATGAAGAGGGCGGCGACGCCCACAATGTCGTCTCCATCTTCGCCGAAGTCGTGCTCTTCAGTCGCTGAGAAGCGCAACTTAGATTTGACGCCGGCGCCATTGTTCCAAGTGGCGATGGCATCGAGGCTAGATAACACTTCGTTCTGGTGCACGCGGTGGGCGTCTAGGTCTTCGTTCACTGTGAACGGCAATGACGGATCGCGTACTGTTCGGAAACTATCGTCACGGATATAGAATTGCGACGCGCTGCCTGAAACCGTCCAGGTTTGCGGCCCAGGTCCACGATCTCCACTGGCTTCGTTTCCGGAGCGAAGTGCCGGAGAACCTTCCCCGTTCGCCGTGGCAATTCCAGCAAGCCGCTGGCGGACCCGTTCGGCATCTTCGCCGCCCGGATAACGCAATAGATAATCTTCAAACTCTGCACGGGCCTCCGCCGTTCGTCCGGCACGCTTGTAGGCAAGACCCAAGTATTCCTGAGCATCAGCACTCGACGGCGATTTAGGGAGTTTCAGAACCCTGGTGAAGTGCTTGATTGCTGCATCTGCATTCTCTTTCTTGAGTGCGGCACGGCCCTCGTCCATTGCAGCCGCTGCATCGCGGATTTGGGTCCCGGTCGCTGTCCCCTTTGCCTTACCGCGCACTCTCGCCGATGGCGCATCGGCCACTTCCGCGCTGTCCCGCGCCACAGATGTGGTCCACGCGCCAACCGGTCCGCGCGAAGGGAACACGGCTTTGCAAGACACAGATGGCTTGGCGCCTGAAATGGCAATCACGAGACTCTGAAAGTCTCCACCCTGGCCAACCTGAAAATGAACCGGTTGTTCGAACTGGACGACCAGAACCGGGCCTGCGGTATTATCAGCTTCGAAGTCGATGGCACGAATGGAAGCGCGTTTGATTTCAGGCGCGCGCACGGATTCGCGCCGCGTCAGGATTTCAGCGGCAGCCTGTTGTCCGTCGATGGGACGGAGCATAATGCGCAATTCTTGGCCTTTACCAGATGGGAAATGGCTGATGTATCTGACACGTAAATTGAAACCGATGTTCAGTACGGTGCAGTTCTTGCCATCGGCCACTTGCACGCCAGACAGGACGCGGTCGAGCGCGGGTTCGGCACGCACAGCCGTAACGGGTAACGCGCCCGCTGCGAGTGCAATTACCGCTGCCACAACACTCTTTTTTGTCGAGGGCATCCGCATCAATTACCAGCCCCTCGTGTTGTGGCAAGCTGAGCAGTCCTGTGTGCCAATAGCCTTATGACCCCGATCAACTCCTTCTGCCGGCGGGTGGTTTCCGTCGTGGCAGCTCTTGCAAAGGGAACCAGTAACGGCGTTATGATTCATTTGAGCGCTGGCAAAGCTGACCGTACTCTTGTGGCAGTCCGAACACTGCGACGAAGTCGGAATAGGAATGTGCGTTGTTGATATCGACGTCACGCCCGGGAATTGACCCTTGTGGCAGTTCGAGCAAGCCGTCGAGACAACCGCGTGGTTCATGGTCGGCAGGGCGAACGACGTCGTGCCCTTCTTGTGGCAGTCGTCGCAGGACGTCCTGGTCACGATGTGGATTGCCGGTTTGGCCGAAGCCGTCGATCCATGGCAACTCTGACAGCGGCCTGGGGCATTCGCCGGATGCACGAACGCGGCACCTGCGAAAGACGTCGTCGACTTATGGCAGGCCGAGCATTCCTGACCTGTTTGAACTGGGGGATGGCCCGTCAGCGGCAATGACGTCACGCCCGGGAACTGGTTTTTGTGGCAGGTCGAGCAAAGCGGCGAAACAACCGCGTGGTTCATGGTCGGCAGGGCGAACGACGTCGTGCCCTTCTTGTGGCAGTCGTCACAGGTCGTCGAGGTCGCGATGTGGACTGCAGGTTTGGCCGAAGCCGTCGATCCATGGCAACTCTGACAGCGACCTGGGGCATTCGCCGGATGCACGAACGCGGCACCTGCGAAAGACGTCGTCGACTTATGGCAGGCCGAGCATTCCTGACCTGTTTGAACTGTGGGATGGCCCGTCAGCGGCAATGATGTCACGCCCGGGAACTGGTTTTTGTGGCAGGTCGAGCAAAGCGGCGAAACAACCGCGTGGTTCATGGTCGGCAGGGCGAACGACGTCGTGCCCTTCTTGTGGCAGTCGTCACACGTCGTCGTGGTCGCGATGTGGACTGCAGGTTTGGCCGAAGCCGTCGATCCATGGCAACTCTGACAGCGACCTGGGGCATTCGCCGGATGCACGAACGCGGCACCTGCGAAAGACGTCGTCGACTTATGGCAGGCCGAGCATTCCTGACCTGTTTGAACTGTGGGATGGCCCGTCAGCGGCAATGATGTCACGCCCGGGAACTGGTTTTTGTGGCAGGTCGAGCAAAGCGGCGAAACAACCGCGTGGTTCATGGTCGGCAGGGCGAACGACGTCGTGCCCTTCTTGTGGCAGTCGTCACACGTCGTCGTGGTCGCGATGTGGACTGCAGGTTTGGCCGAAGCCGTCGATCCATGGCAACTCTGACAGCGACCTGGGGCATTCGCCGGATGCACGAACGCGGCACCTGCGAAAGACGTCGTCGACTTATGGCAGGCCGAGCATTCCTGACCTGTTTGAACTGTGGGATGGCCCGTCAGCGGCAATGATGTCACGCCCGGGAACTGGTTTTTGTGGCAGGTCGAGCAAAGCGGCGAAACAACCGCGTGGTTCATGGTCGGCAGGGCGAACGACGTCGTGCCCTTCTTGTGGCAGTCGTCACACGTCGTCGTGGTCGCGATGTGGACTGCAGGTTTGGCCGAAGCCGTCGATCCATGGCAATCTGACAGCGACCTGGGGCATTCGCCGGATGCACGAACGCGGCACCTGCGAAAGACGTCGTCGACTTATGGCAGGCCGAGCATTCCTGACCTGTTTGAACTGTGGGATGGCCCGTCAGCGGCAATGATGTCACGCCCGGGAACTGGTCTTTGTGGCAGGTCGAGCAAAGCGGCGAAACAACCGCGTGGTTCATGGTCGGCAGGGCGAACGACGTCGTGCCCTTCTTGTGGCAGTCGTCACAGGTCGTCGTGGTCGCGATGTGGACCGTTGGCTTGCCTGGAGCGTCAACGCCATGGCAGGTCTGGCAACGGCCAGCGGCATTCGCCGGATGCACGAACGCGGCACCGTCAAAAGACGTCGTCGATTTATGGCAGGTCTCGCAAGCAGCCGTCGTCTGCACGTGGCCGTTGTTTTTGCCGGGCGCCGTTGTGCCGTTGTGGCAGGAGGCGCATCCCGCCGTGATACCGGTGTGGCTGAACGCAGCGCCCGCAAATGACGTCGTCGATTTGTGGCACGTCTCGCAAGCAGCCGTCGTCTGCACGTGGCCATTGTTTTTGCCCGTCGCCGTCGTGCCGTTGTGGCAGGATGGCGCAGCCCGCCGTGATACCGGTGTGGCTGAACGCGGCGCCCGAGAATGACGTCGTCGACTTGTGGCACGTCTCGCATGCTGCCGTCGTCTGCACGTGGCCGTTGTTCTTGCCCGGTCGCCGTCGTGCCGTTGTGGCAAGTGGCGCATCCCGCCGTGATGCCGGTGTGGCTGAACGCGGCGCCAGAGAATGACGTCGTCGATTTATGGCAGGTCTCGCAGGCGTCCGCCGTCCGTATGTGTGTCGCAGACTTGCCGCGCGCGGTACTACCGTTGTGGCACGTCGCACAACCCGATGCGATGCCTGCGTGATCGAACGACGCTGCCGTGAAACTCAAGGTGTTCTTATGACACGACTCGCAAGGCGCGCTCGTCGCAATGTGCGAGGATGTTTTACCTCTGGCGAGAGAGCCGTTATGGCATGTGCCGCAAGCTCCATTTGTCTCCTTATGATCGTATCGAACCTGGTCCCACCCGGTTGACGCGTGGCAGGACTCGCACGTGTCGCTCGTCTGCAGATGTCCGTTTGGTTTGCCAGCGGCCCGCGCACCGTTGTGGCAAGAGCTGCACTTTTGCGGTGTGCCTTTGAACTGGCCGCCGATATGGCAGGATGCGCAATCGGTAGACGCATGCGCGCCGAGAAGCGGAAAGCCTGTATGCCCGTGGTCAAATCCTGTCGCCGGCCGGCTGCTGTGCTTGAACTGCGCCTGAGTACATCGGCATCAGGATGCAGATGTGCATGAAGATAAACGCGGCGATTTTTCTCGCTGCCTTCATGCCATCCCCCAATTCCAAGCAACATCCCCGTCCGCTATCGGGGTCTTCGCACTTCCCTTCGGACAAATTTCCAGAAGCAATTTCATCCGACGCGAAAATGACAATCATGTAATCAAATAGAGCGTTTTCCCAATACGTTACAGCGCCTTACGTAGACAACGCCGAGGGGCCGGAATTATTCCAAATTATCGCCAGCGTTTGGGTCGCATGGCACACCCAGACCATGATGGGATTGGCGAATTGCAGTACTCATCGCCCCCGGCGCTGACGAAATGTTTCGGTCACGTGGCATGTCTCGCAAGCCCGGCCAAATGAACCGCGATGGGCATCGTCACCACTGTGACAGCCGAAGCAGGTCGTGGGCACTGTCACGCGTTGAACGCTTTTTGTGGCGTGACACGCGTGGCATTCCAGCCCTTTATGCCTGCCCGTTAGCGGGAACTTGGATTCTTTGTCATGATTGAACCGCCACAGCTCAAACCCATTTGGGTTGTGACAGCGCGCGCAGGCCGTGCCGAGCCGTCCCTCATGACGCTTGTCCTTATGGCAACTTTCGCACGCACGCGGCGTATCCTTGTAGGCACCGGTGCGGTGGCATTCTTCGCAAGCTACAGCCGCATGTAGCCCAATCAACGGAAAGCGCGTCAAATCGTGATCAAATGAAACCTTCTTTCGCCAGCCGGTTTCGGCGTGGCAGTTCTCGCAACGTTCGCCGAGCTGACCTTTATGCGGGTCTGTTTTCTTGTGGCAGGAGACGCAGGTGGTCGCCAGCTTGTCCTTGTACAAGTCGCCCTTGTGGCAGGTATCGCATTTGACCTTCTGGTGTTCGCCTTTGAGCGGGAACTTTGTCTTGGCGTGATCGAAGCTAATGTTCGTCCACTTTTTCGGCGCATGGCAGGTTTCGCATTTTTCGCCATAGCGGCCGCCATGCGGATCTTGTGACTTGTGGCAATCGATGCAGGCGCGTGGCAGATCCTTATACCGTTCGCCCGCATGGCAGACGGCGCATTGCACGTCCTTATGGGCCCCCTCAAGCGAAAACTTTGTCTTGGAATGGTCGAAGGCCTTCTGCTTGCGCCAGCTATCTTCGTTATGACAGCTCGCACATAGTTCGCCGAGATCGCCCTTGTGAGGATCGTCTTTCTTGTGACATCCGAAGCAAGTAGACGGTGCATCCCGGTATTTTTTCTTGGGCGCGTGACAACCCTCGCATTGCGTTTGCGCATGCCGCCCTTTGAGTTCGTAGTCCGTGAATGCGTGATTGAATGTTTGCGGGTCGAACTGGAAAATATCCGCGTTCCGTCCCTTGTGATCTGTGTGACAGTGCTTGCACTCGACATTCGCGATATCCGGCCTTTTGCCGTGCAGGCCTTTCTTGTCGTCGATGTCTTTGGCGACATCCTTGTGACAATCGCGGCAGAGCCGCTTTTGACTTTCCTTCGAGAAGGGCTCGTGACAACTTTCGCAAGTCTTCTCGTATTTGGCATGGCCCTCGATGACTTCGCCGGGCATGACGAGCTTTTCGAACAGGCTTTCCCCGTGCACCCCAACCGCCGGAAGCAAGGCAATCGCGGCGCCAATCGCCAACAGTCGCAGTGCTGCCCGCATTAGACCTCTCGCCGGATCAATAAAGATGGACCGCAACGATGTGGATCACGACGGTCATCGCAAGAAGAATAAATAGTGGCATGTGCAGGACGTGCCACAGCGCGAAGAGCCGTTCAAAAAGCGCCAGCGTCTGCGCTTTCTTGATGGCTGCAAAATAGAAGTGCAGATGTTCGCGAAAGAGGTTTTGTCTCTCGCGTTTCTGCCGCCGGCTCCAGCCATTTTCACGCGCATGCGCGCTCAAAGCCGAGTCCGCCAAACGGACTGCCTGCCGGCGGGTGCTGCGGATGCGGCCTGGGATCGTCAAAGCCGCCCATATGCCTCCCATCGCCGACTTTGGAGCTGCCGCCACGCGCACGTTGAAATCTTCAAGCATTGCAAAAATCGTGGTGCTGCCGGCAAGATCAAGACCAAGTTGCCGCTTCAGCGTCTCCGCATCTCCCAGAATATCGAGCGCTTGTGCGCGGCTACCGTACAAGCCTTTATGGACTTTAGAATAGAGATACCGGCCGACAATCCCGCTGGCCACAACCACCAGCATCGTGAACAGCGCAAGACGGCTATTCAGAGAACCAATCTTGAAATTGCAGTGCAGAATAATGAGGGTCGGCCCAAGAATGCCAAGCACCATGTGAATCCGGAACCACGATGCAACGCGGCCAAGCCCGTGCAAGATCCGGAAGCGCTTGCGAAGCGGATAAAGTATGAGCAGCAGCATAGCGACGCTACCTGCGATGCCCAGCCAATATCCAACCCCAGTTTCAGCCGTCCAGTGGCCTTCGTCCCTGACAGTCCAGGCGTATGCAATCACTGCAAGAACGCTGGCGCCGAATAGCATTGGCCCGGCTTGCAGTAGCGGTCTTGTAAGGTAATGCCCGAAATGAGTGCTCCAGCGCACGGCCCTGCGCGGCGCGAGAGGCGCGCGTGCTGCTTGGTGCAGGGGCGGAGGCCTTTGAGAAGAACCGCTGCGTCGCGGATCGTCAGGCCCGACCCTCAATTCCAATTGTACCAGAATTCGGCAATTCAAATCCCTCGACAAGCGCCAATTGCGCGAATGCCGATTGCCAATTGGCATCGGACGCGCGTTGCTATTTTGGGTATGCAATCGAGCCCGATGACGAACTGACAGCGCTTCAATCTTGGCGATAACGTGACGGTCGGCGAAAAATATCAACGATATCCGATGACAGGACTGTCATCTGACCGAGAGAAAATCGGCAGCTTTTGCAAGATGTTCTCTGCATTCGGCCGCATTTGGAATAAACAATGACGATCAATCGTTATCTTCGTGGGTATGCATCGAGCTGTCAGATGAGCCGTTTCCAATTTGGCGAATATCCGCCAATGGGACGCGGCTCCTTATTCATTGCGCCGATTTCGGCAATGGGATCACGACCGCGGCATCGATCATTCCTGCCCTGTCGTTTGATTCCTCGGTCGAACAGAGTTCGTGAGGACGAATATGATCAAGTCATTTGTTTTTCTAGCGGTTGGATCAGCGGCGGCAACATTGACGGTCGTGCTCCTGCTATTACGGGCGGGCGGCGGAAAGCGGATGCCGGCTCTCGCGCACGCAATGCGCAGGGCCACAGCCGATAGGCGATCCTTAGGACTGGTACTTGTTCCGCTCATCGCCGTCTCTATCGCCGGCTTTGCCAACATCGAGCGGACAGATGCGGGCGCGGCGTCAAACGATTGGATCGCCGGCGTTCTGGCCGCTGCACCGGCGCATAAGGAACCTCCAGAAATCCAAGTGAGCGATCAAGTGGGCGATGACGGGCGTGCTGCCCGCGCACTTCAGTCGCTCCGTGCCTATGCGGACCGCATCACTGAGAAGCGGCAAGAGATCGCCAACACGCCGGTTGCGCAAAGCACGGCACCCGTTCAGGAGAGCGCCGATCTTCCCGATGTCGATACGATGATTTCCCGTCTCGCCTCTCGACTCGCGAACGCGCCTGACGACGCGGATGGCTGGAAAATGCTCGGCTGGTCGTATCTCAATACCGGAAAGACAGACGAGGCTGTGAAAGCCTACCAAACCGCATTAAAATTGAAACCGGGCGATGCCGAAATCAAGCAGGGCCTCGACGCCGCGACAGCCGGGGCTACCGCAAGTCAAAGTGGCGGCTCAGCGCCAACAGTTGGTCCATCAGCCGATGATATCAAAGCCACCGAAGGTCTCTCGGGCGATCAGCGTAGCGACATGATCCGGGGCATGGTCAACCGGCTTGCGACCCGCCTTGAGTCGTCGCCGAATGATGAGGACGGCTGGATTCGCTTGATGCGCGCCCGGATGGTGCTCGGCGAGAAAGACGCCGCCAAAGCCGCTTTAACCAAAGCGCTGGAAACGTTTGCAAGCGACACCGGAGTCAAAGACCGTTTGACGGCATCTGCCCGCGAGCTTGGCGTCGAAAGCAATTAAACCGGACAACGACCAGAGACCAATGACCTATGATGCTTGACCCAATCTTGGCATTCTATGGCGCACCGCTCGTCGCGATCTGGAGCGTCTATATGATCACGCGAAAACGCGCTGAGGCCCGAAGTCTCAGTGCGCGCGAAGAGGCACATGCCGCCGGCCTTTCCGAACCGGCGTCTCTTCATCCCGTGATCGATCCCACCTTGTGTGTCGGCTGCAAGGCCTGTCTAAATGCCTGTCCCGAAGGCGATATCCTCGGCCTGATCAACGGCAAGGCGGAACTCGTCGAGCCATCCAATTGCATTGGCCACGGCGCCTGCAAGACGGCCTGCCCGCGCGGCGCGATATCGCTCGTGTTCGGTACCGAAACGCGTGGCATCGACTTACCATTTGTCGGACCCGACTTCGCGACGAACGTGCCTGGCATTTACATTGCCGGCGAACTCGGTGGCATGGGCCTCATTCGCAACGCGGTCGAGCAAGGACGGCAAGCCATCGAGTTGATAGCTATGCTCGGCAAATCCGGACGAGTTGGATTGTTAGACGTCGTGATCGTCGGCAGCGGACCGGCCGGAATTGCCGCAAGTCTCGGGGCCATGCAACGGAAACTCAAGTTCGTGACGCTGGAACAAGACACGCTTGGCGGCACCGTCGCGCACTTTCCGAGAGGAAAGGTTGTTATGACGGCGCCCGCCCTCCTGCCAATAGTTGGCGAAATGAAATTCAAGGAAGTGAGCAAGGAAAAGCTTCTCGGCTTCTGGCAGAAGGTCGTGCGCGATACGGGTCTCAGGATCAACGAACAAGAACGCGTTGAGACCGTCACGCCCATCGAAGGCGGCTTCGCAGTTAAGACGACTAAATCCGTCCATCACACCCGGACCGTACTGCTTGCAATCGGACGGCGCGGAACGCCGCGGCACCTGGGTGTCCCTGGAGAGGATTTAGCCAAAGTCGTGTACCGGCTCGTCGATCCTGCGCAGTATCGCGGAAAGCATGTCCTCGTCGTCGGTGGCGGCGACAGTGCGCTTGAGGCGGCAGCAAGTCTCGCCGAGGAACATGGCACCAGGGTCATGCTTTCGTATCGCAGCGACGCCTTCGGGCGTGCAAAGACCAAAAATCGCAAGCGTGTCGAAGATGCCGAAGCGTCGGGACAGCTAGAGGTACTCCTATCATCGAACGTCAAGCGGATCTTGACGGATCGCGTGGAAATTCTTCATAAAAAAAAGCCAATTGCGGTCCGCAACGACGCTGTCATCGTGTGTGCCGGTGGAATTCTACCAACCGATTTTCTCAAGAGTGCAGGCATTAAAATCGAGACTAAATATGGGACAGCGTAACCGGTTTAGAAAATTCGTTGCAGCGGCCGCGGTTTTGTCCGCGCTAAGCGGTGCGCGTGTCATGGCCGGCGAATTCGCCGGCGATAAGACCACGTCCGGATTCAATTCCGGCACCGCGGCAGCCGTGCGCGCCGGCTCTTACAAGGACGCTGCTAGACTGCTTGAGACGCGCGCCAAGAACGGCGAACGTGAAGCCCAATATCAACTTGGCTCTCTCTATCGGGCCGGGCGCGGCGCCCAAGCAGACGAAAGCGCCGCGTTCAAATGGATGAAGGCGGCCGCGGAGCAAGGCCATGCCAAGGCGCAGTATAGTCTCGGCACGATGTACCTTTCGGGGCGGGGCGTTCAGTCCGACGCCAATACAGCGACAGCTTGGCTGCAAAAAGCCTCGGCTCAGGGTCATGAACAAGCGCTCCGTTTGCTAGCGGAGATCGCCTCATCCGGAAATAAGCCGGTTGCGAAAGGCGCTGCAGTCAAAGCCTCCGTGCCTGCACCGGCAGTGCGACCGCAAGCCTTAGCCCTCGCGGCGCCTGCAGCCGGCAAGCTGGCGCCTAATGGGGCCGTTGCACCTCTCGTCGATGCTGCATGGCGCGGTCAAATCAAATTGGTTCAGGGTTTTCTGGCAGCAGCTGCCGACGTCGAGCAACGGGACCGTGATGACAATACCGCGCTCGCCATGGCCGCGGCAGGTGGTCATGCGGCAGTTATCGAGGCTCTGCTCGCAGCCGGGGCGAACGTCAATTCCGTAAATAGTCAGGGCGATAGCCCGCTCACATTGGCCGTGGCAAAGGGTAAGGCCGAAGCGGCAGCACGCCTCGTCAGTGCTAACGCGAATGTAAACGCCTCAAACACGAAGGGTCATTCTGCACTTGCCATTGCCGTTCAAACGTGTGCGGCACCGCTTATCGACGTCCTCGTCAAATCTGGCGCTATCCAAAATAAGTTGGCCAATGGCGAAACACTCATCATGGTAGCGGCCGAGCGTTGCGACGAAAAAGTGCTCGCCGAATTGCGTCGTGGCGGCGCAGATATCAGTGCTCACAACAACCGCGGACAGTCGGTTGCGTGGATTGCAGCAGACCGGGCCAATGCAACCGCCCTGCGTTTTTTAGTTGAAGCGGGAGCAGATGTCCAAAGTGCCGACCAATCTGGTGATACGCCGTTCATGCGCGCTCTTGCGCGGGGAGCACCGCAGGCTGCTATGATTCTCCTGGAAAAAAGTGGTTCACCCGGTCAACAGAACGCAGGCGGCAATACGGCACTGATGCTTGCTGCAAAATCCAATCTGGAAGAAGTTGTGAGGGGCCTCCTGGCCGCCAAACCGGAAATCGATGTTCGAAACAACAGCGGTTACACGGCGCTTATGATCGCAGCTCAGGAAGGCCACGCCGAAATCGCGAAGTTCCTCATGGATGCCGGCGCCGACCCAAATCTGCGTAACAAAAAGCGCGAACAAGCCAGAGACATTGCTTCAGCCTACGGACACGCCGAAGTTCTCAAAATCTTAAAGTAACCGCCGGGATCGCGGCGCTGGCGGAGAACCAAATTCCTACTTTAAATTTGGAGTTGGCTGTGCTGGCAGTCTGGCGCGAACGGGTCTCGGCGCACCAGGCCGAATAACTATGACTTTTTGCTCTTTTTGGCGACGCTCGACCGCGTTGACCGTCAGTTTCGTCCGAAAATCGCCCATAAGGTCACAAGTTCCCTGAAATCAGAACAAGGAACTTTTCAAAACGTAGCCGGCATAGGTATGACGTGATCAGCGACTTAATTAAATCGAACAGGCGACTATTAAAGCGCGAGTTATTTCCGTTCTGGCGATCGGACGTGAACGGCGCTCTGTTGTCGGCGGCGCAACATTGATCATCCTATGAACGGCATCGACGAACTCTTGCCCTGAAACTGGCAGCTCCCACCCGTAAAAACCGACCGCCGCGTTACGGCGCCCGCTGGGCGATCAGGGTCCAGGGCGCGGCCATCAGGGACACGAGCGGGCAAAATTAACCTCAACACTTTTTCTTAAGCCGCTGCCCAGGCCCGCGCCCTTGATCTTATCAGCTGCCGGCTGCATATAATGTGATGCCAACGCTCCACGCGTGTGAGCTCGACGCTGCGGCATTGTCGTGATGCCTATCGAGCGTTGAGAACCTGTGATGCCCCTATGGAGGTATGGACCACCGTACTCAACTGAGAGCACGGCCCTGCAGTTGGGACGAAGAGGAAGTAGCGGTTCGATGGCGACAACCTTGTATCAACGAGGTGTCGCCTGATCGCGTCCGGTTCAATCCGTTCGATGACTTCGGTGACGCCTCTCAAAACGAGACGTCGCTATGACTGTACTCAAAATCGAACATCGCCCGCCAAGCGAACTTCGCCCTTATGACCGCAATGCGCGAACACACAGTCCGAAGCAAATTGCCGAGATTGCATCGAGCATTAAGGCCTTCGGCTTCAATAACCCGGTACTCATCGACAAGGCCGGAACCATTATCGCCGGCCACGGCCGCGTCGAAGCCGCGAAGAAGCTCGGGCTTGATACCGTGCCGTGCTTGCGTCTTGAGCATCTTAGCGACGCTCAGAAGCGCGCTTACATCCTTGCCGACAACAAACTCGCCGAGAAGGCCGGCTGGGATCGCGAGATCCTCAGAATCGAGCTGCAGCATCTGGCGGCGCTCGATCTTGACTTCGACGTTTCGATCACAGGCTTCGAAATGGCCGAGATCGACGTGCTGCTTGTCGAGACTGGGGGGAAAACCGACGCGGCCGACGTTGTGCCGACACTTGCCGACGGCCCAACCGTCACGCGGGTCGGCGACCTCTGGCAGATCGGCGCGCATCGCTTGATCTGCGGCGACGCGACCGACCTCGAATCCTCGGCTCGCCTGCTCGACGGCGAGATGCCCCACAGGTCGGTCAGCGCCAGCGCAGACAATGCGGCGACCTGGCAATGCGGCGACATGGTCGTCGGTGTGCATGAGATTGCACACCCCTCCCCTGCCCGGCTGCTTCTTGGCGGTGCGGTGGGCGACCTTGGCCAGTGTTTTGGTGGGGCCGATGCCGACCGAGACCGGAATGCCGGTCCATTGCAGCACGGTGACACGCAGGTCTTTGGCGTGGGCGTCGAGGCGGTTGTCGAATCCGGCGAAGCTGAGCAAGGCTTCGTCGATGGAATACACTTCGAGGTTCGGTGTGAACGTGCGCAGCACCTTCATCACCCGCGCGCTGAGGTCGCCGTAGAGCGTGTAGTTGGATGAGCGTACGATGACGCCGTGCTCGGCAAACTTGGCTTTGCTCAGATGCCAGGGGTCGCCCATGCCGATGCCCAGCGCCTTGGCCTCGTTCGAGCCTGCGATCACACAGCCATCGTTGTTGCTGAGCACGACCACCGGGCGTTCGCGCAGGTCTGGCTGGAACAGCCGTTCGCACGAGGCGTAGAAGTTGTTGCAGTCGACCAGGGCAAGCGGTGTTGCCATGTCAGTGCGTGCTGATGGTGTAGCGCACCACGCCCCAGACCTCGAAGCGGCTCTCTTCGCTGACGTCGATGCGTCTGTAGGCGGGGTTGGCGGCTTCGAGCCATACCGTGCCACCGCGCTTGCGGAAGCGCTTGATGGTGAAGTCGCCGTCAAGGATGCCGAGAATGATGGCGCCGTCGGCGGCGGGCAGTGAGCGATCCACTACCGCGATGTCTCCCGGGAAGATTCTGGCGCCGACCATGCTGTCGCCGGCGACGCGCACCGCGAAGGTGGCGGCCGGGTGGGCGATCAGCAGTTCGTTGAAGTCGGCGGGGGCTCTAAGTAGTCGTCGGCCGGGGATGGGAATCCGGCTGCCACCCGTGAGCCAACCAGTGGCACGCTCAGATATGTTCTGGCCTCGCAGGCAAGCGGTAGCCTCAACTCGCCCAAAAACATCGCAAACACCCCCGCATGGATTCATGTTCATCATTCGTTCTAGGCCGGCATTAGTCAACCGGGGTCTTGTGATGGAACAAATCATCCCCATAACATCTATGTGGATGGTTTAAGGATGGCCAAAATGACCGAACGCAACGTCTACGAGCTGCGCAGCAAGGGTCCGGAAACAGAAAAGATCACGGTCAATCTCGGCTTTGTCGATCTCGGGCACATTGATTTGATGGTGCAGGAAGGATTCTACTCCAACAGGACGGATTTCATTCGCACGGCGGTGCGCAATCAAACCGAGCGCCACGCCGAGGTCGTCAAAAACTCGGTTAGCCGCAAAACCCTCGATCTCGGCTTGCGCCACTACAGTCGCGCCGACCTTGAGCGCGCACGAGACGCGCACGAAGTACTGCACCTCAACGTCTTGGGTTTGGTCACGATAGCGGCTGACGTCAGCGCCGAATTGGCGCGCGCCACGATCGCATCCGTGACCGTGCTCGGTGCCTTGCACGCCAGTCCCGAAGTCAAAGCCGCCTTAGCGGATCGAAGTGGCTGACGGCGATCGCCTCAACAAATGGATTTCATAGCTCTGGCGCGTCGTCGCCGGCAACCCAAGGATACCGTCGACATGAACGAGATTTTTGCGCGCGGCATGGCGACTGCAACGCGGCTGACGCAAGCCGGTAAACTCGCTGAGGCAACGGCGTTGATCAAATGCATCCTGCAAGGAGGCGATGCTAAACCCGACGAGTCGGCCGCACCTCCGCGTCAAGCAAAGAAAACACCTGAAATCGAAGGTACAGCGAACGAGCTGCCATCGTCGGAAGAGGACGGGTTAGTGCAGCCACGGCCATCCGCAGCACTGGGTGCCAAGGGGTCACGTCAGTTTGCATTTAAGCGCCCCTTCGCCAAACCTATCTTCAACCGCTTACGCGCACGCGACGCCGAAATAGTGCCGACTGACGCGCCGGGTGCGTTTATCGCCGGCTCTTTCGGCAACAGCGCCGGCCAGCGAAGCTATAAACTGTACATGCCGAAAACGCGCCAGGAGGGATCGGCTCCGCTGATCGTCATGTTGCACGGCTGCACGCAGTCGCCGGATGATTTTGCCGCTGGCACGCGCATGAATGTTTGCGCCGAGGAGCATGGCTGCTTTGTCGTGTATCCCGAACAAACGTCATCTGCGAACGCGTCCAAGTGTTGGAACTGGTTTAACAGCGCCGATCAGCAGCGTGGCCGAGGCGAACCTTCGATCATCGCCGGTCTCACGCAGGAGTTATTGAAGACCTATCCCATCGATCCACGCCGCATTTATGTTGCCGGACTGTCGGCTGGAGGCGCTGCGGCGGCGGTGCTTGGTGAAACCTACCCCGATATCTACGCCGCTGTCGGCGTGCATTCGGGATTGGCCTGTGGAGCGGCGCGCGACATGCCGTCCGCTTTCATGGCGATGGGCGGTCATGGCGAAACCCGCAGTCATGAGCATTCAGATGCAAAGATATCGGTGCCAACCATTGTGTTCCACGGCAATCGCGATCGGACCGTGCATCCTCGAAACGGCGTCGATGTCATCGCTCGCGCGAACCGGTCCGCCAAGCTGCAATCGCTTACGGAAAACGGCGATATGAACGGGAGATCGTACACTCGCTCAGTGCATCGGGACGCGGCGGGTAAAACCGTAAGCGAGGAGTGGGTTATTCGTGACGCTGTCCACGCTTGGTCTGGAGGCAGCAGCAAGGGCAGTTTCGCAGATGACAGCGGTCCCGACGCATCGCGGGAGATGCTGCGCTTTTTTCTTGAGCAGTCGCTGGCAGCGAGCAGCAAGGAGTAACCACCTGCATTGCGCTACTCGGAGCGATACCGCAGCTTCTGACTTCTCAGTATTTAAATTGGGACGGCTCGAAATCTCATTGGCTGGAAGCCGATAGTGTTGGCTGGTCGCAGAGGAGCCGCGACCACAAGCCTGTCCTTTTCATTGGGGTAGATCAATTCTGGGTACGATCGGAACAATTGCCGCCCGGCCCGACTTAAGCATAGAGCCATGCTAGCGCGCGTCGGCACACCGCGCCCCCAAGGAGATTCTTTCAGCTATGCAAAATAGAAAAATACTCACGGCCGCGACGCTCGCGTGCAGTTTATTGTCAACGAGCACGGTTCTGGCGTTTGAAAGCGCTCGTTATAAGTTTGCACAGGCTGAAGCGCCGGCAGAACTTAATGATCAGAATGCCGGCCAGGCTGCCGAGGACGAGAGCACAACGACCACTCGCGAGAAAAGTCCTGGGTCCGAAAAGGGCAAGGCAAATCGTAAACGCGGTGACCGCGAAGATATGCCGGGCGAAAAACCACGCCGACCTTCGGAGAATACGGCTGACGACCGTCCCCAAAAGGCGCCAGAAGCGGTCGACGTTGACGGCTCAAAACCTGATAAGACCGAAAAAAAGAAAGTCGCGCCACCGGCGCGTAAGGCAGACGATGATCCCGCAAAAAAGCCAGATGCAGCGGAAATACCCAAGGGTGTTGATTCAGCGCCAGACCAGCGGGAAAAGGCCAGAGAAGAAACAGCGCCAGTCGATGGTCCCGTTGCTAAGCCGAAGCAAGAGCGTGATGCTGACCCCGCCGCGGAACCAGTGGGCGAGCAAAAAGAAAAATCGAAGCCACCGGAACCCGTTATTCAACCGAAAGCCGCACCCGCAGCACCGCAAGAACAACCCGCAACTGAATTGAAGCCGGCGCCTGATGCCGTAGAGCCAAATCCGAAGGCCACTGCGCCTTTGCCGAGCGCAACGGAAGAAACAACAACGGAGCCCGCCGCTGACCGCAAACGCGATAAGCAGAGGCCGGCGGCAACTGATGTTAAAGATCTGAAGCAAGTTAACGAGAACCGCAAGCAGCGCTCGGAAGACGACGGCAAACGTATCGTCATCGAGGAGCCAGATAAACGCGCGATTATCAAAGAGGATGGACGCGTCATAATTCGCAATGATGAGACCGAGCGATTTCGTCGACTGTCGCGAGACACTCGCGTTGAGCGGCGCGACGGTTTGAATATTTCGGTGACTGTTCGTCCTGGTGGTATCCAGATTTTTACTGATCTCGATGAACAAGGTCGACCGCTGCGCCGCTACAGGAGGGGTCGCGATGGCCGGGATGTGATCCTCTTTGACAATCGGGATTACTACAAACGTCATCGGGGTGGTGGATCCTTCATCGATGCTATCATCGATCTGCCGCCGCCGCGTTTGAACATTTCACGGCAGCAATACATCGTTGATTACGATGCCGCGTCTGACGATGATCTCTTCGACGCTCTGTCTGCGCCACCTGTTGAAGAACTGAACCGGACTTACGCCCTTGAGGAAGTGCGTCGCTCGCCAATGCTCCGCGATCGTATGCGCCGTGTAGATCTTGATACGATCAAATTTGAGTTTGGAATATGGGAAGTATCTGCAGATCAGTATCCAGCCCTTAAACGAGCGGCACGCGCGATCAATCGGGTCATAGAGAAAAATCCGGACGAAGTGTTCTTAATCGAAGGCCATACCGACGCTGTAGGCTCTGATGAGGACAACCTAAGCCTTTCAGATAGACGCGCTGAATCGGTGGCGGTCCTTTTGACTGAGGAGTTCGATGTGCCACCGGAGAATTTGACCACACAGGGATATGGCGAACAGTTTTTGAAGGTTCAGACGGACCAGGCCGAACAGCAGAATCGACGTGTCGCCGTGCGACGTATTACGCCTTTGCTCTCGCGAGCAAGCCAGTAAACAAAAAAGGGCGGCATTGAGCCGCCCTTTCCGATTTTCAAAGAAACCCAAAAAACAACGAAGGGAATCACGGACTCTACCCAGGAGGTGTTGGCGGGGTCAGGAGGCAGGTCAAATCGACTGCTATTTTTTCTCAATCGACACGTTTGGAAGCTGGATCTCGATCGTATTCTGCCGACTTTGATACCAGAGATAGCCTAGTACGGCGACGCCTACGATCAGTGCTCCGATTAGAATATTTTTCATTTCAGCCATTTCTTCAATCCTCCGAACTTCTTCGCACCATCAGCGTATATCCCGTCCGGGATTCGGAAGTTCTCGTTTCTAGTCAACGAGGTCCGATCCATCACTAACACGAACCTAAGGGATCATAATGTCGTCTTCTTGAGCCAATCAGTAATGTCGCCCGATGAGTAACAGGGCAGGAGTGACTCGTGCGCCTAAGATATTTCCCACCTTCAGGCGAGGTGCAACGGTCTTTCCCAAACTTCTAAAACATCGGCCTTAATTCGAATGCGCGCGTTGACTTGCATCAAGCTTCTGCACGGCTGAGGTCGCGCGCCAACTCAGTGCCAGACCGGAACTTCCTATTGGATAGAGCGTTGAACTTATATCGCTGCCAAGTACGGCGTTGCCGTACTTGCGAGGAGCGCAAACTAAAATCGCGAGTTCACCCATGAAAAAAATGCTCATTATACTCGGCTCGTTTGCCGCGTTGGCTTCACCTGCACTGGCTATAACGACTGCCGATTGCAAGACCGAATGGACGAAAGCAGACGCTAACAAGGATGGCATGCTGACAGGCGGCGAAGCCGACCACTATCTCGCTGCCATGCGCGTAGCCAACAAGCCGTTGGCAGCGGACGCAAAGCTCGATGACGCACTGTTCATGCAGAATTGCGAAGCTGGATTGTTCACCGCCGCAAAAGTGGATGCCGGAGCACCGCTGACTGGTGCCAACAGCTTTACCGAGAACCAGGCTAAAGATCGTACAATCGCTGCGGGATTCTCGGATGTCTCGGCTCTTGTTAAAGACAAAGACGGAATTTGGCGCGGCACAGCAAAAACTGGCGACAAAAGCGTCAAAATCGCGGTGGATTTCAAAGGCAATGTCGTCGCCAATTAACGCAAAAATCTGAGAGGTAATTCCAAATGCAAACATATACAAAAGTATACGACAGTTACGGTCAAGCTCAGCACGTCGTGAGCGATCTAGAATTGTTGGGCATTCCGAGCAGTGATATCAGTTTACTTGCAAACAAACATGTGAGCGACCAATACACTGATGTCGACGATGTATCTGAAGCTGGAGCTGGTGCAAGTTTAGGTGCTGCCGTGGGGGGTGGTGCAGGGCTTCTCGCCGGGTTAGGGATGCTGGCAATTCCTGGTCTGGGTCCCGTGGTTGCGGCCGGTTGGCTTGCATCGACCGCGCTCGGTGCCGCAGCAGGTGCAGCGACTGGTGGAATCATCGGCAGCCTCGTTGATGGCGGCGAGAACGAAAACACCGCGCACGTGTATTCGGAGTCAGTTCGGCGCGGAGGCACCCTTGTGACGGTTAGAGCTGACGGAAGAGCAGCCGAGATCCAAGCGATCCTTGATCGCCATCAACCCATCGATCCTATTGCACGCGATCGGGAATATCGACAAAACGGCTGGACGGGGTTTGATCCCGATGCGAAAATCTACAACCCCGACAAATCGGAAGTCGAGCGCATCAGACGGAGATATACGGCGTGAGTTGAGGGTTCGGTGCATATTATTTGCGCCGAACCCTACTTAGGCGATATTCTGTCAGCAGCGCAAACTTTCCCCGTTATGGGGCCGCGTCCAGCGGCTTGTCCGTGCTTGGGCATTTGCCAACTCGGGGGAGACCCTGATCGGCTAGACTGTCGTCAAACAGCAAGCGAAGATGACACGCGGCAAACGCATGTAGACAACGGCTAGGATCATCAAAGCCGAGAAATGGGCCACGAGCGGATAGATGAGTTTCCTGTCTGCCGACCATCGCCAACTGGCCCGGCAGCAATACTTCCGCCGAAGATCGTCACGCTCTCGTGCCATGCTGGTTGTGACCCTCCCCCCAACCGGTACTCGTTTATAAGTAGACTCCGTTCTGGTTATGGTCCTGGCTGGACCGGCTTGCAAACTCGTTCGGTGTGAGCCCGTTGAGGCTCGTGTGTGGCCGTTCCTCGTTATAATCGACACGCCAGGCTTCGATGATCCGGCGGGCTTCGTGAAGCGTCGAGAACAGCGTCTCGTTCAGGCACTCATCGCGTAGCCGCCCGTTGAAGCTCTCGATGAAGCCGTTCTGCTGCGGCTTGCCCGGCTGGATGTAGTGCCAGCCGACACCCGTTTCCAACTGCCAGCGCAGCATCGCACGCGAGGTCAGTTCCGTGCCGTTGTCGCTGACAATCGAACGCGGCCGTCCGCGCGTCGCGATGAGGCGATCAAGTTCGCGAGCAACACGCCCGCCCGAGAGCGAGGTGTCCGCCACCAATGCCAAGCACTCGCGCGTGAAGTCGTCCACAACAGCCAGAACGCGGAAGCGGCGGCCATCGCGCAAAGCGTCCGACACGAAGTCGAGGCTCCATCGCTGGTTCCGGCCCGCCGGAACGCTGAGTGGTGCCCGCGTGCCCAAGGCCCGCTTACGCCCGCCTCGCTTGCGAACGGTGAGCTTTTCCTCAACGTATATCCGGTAGACCTTCTTGTGATTCACTTGGCAGCCCTCGCGCCGAAGCATCAGATAAAGACGCCAGTAGCCAAACCGCCGGCGCGCAAGCGCCAAAGCACGAAGGCGCGCGCGAAGCGCACCATCATCACTTCGGCGCGAGCGGTACCGGTACACTTTTGGCGCTAGCCCGATCAGGCGGCAGGCGCGGCGTTGCGAATAGTCTCGTGTCTTGATCGCCCAGCTCACGGCAGTTCTCCTTGCTCTGGGCGTTAGAAGTTTTTTGTCAGCATCTCTTTCAAGGTCGCGTTGAAAGCTCCACGACGTCCATGACCTCTTCCGCTAGACGCTTCTTCAGCCGCCGGTTCTCCTCATCCAGCGCCTTCAACCGCTTGGCGTCGGACACCTGCATGCCGCCGAACTTGGATTTCCACTTGTAGAAGGTCGCGTTGCTGACGCCATACTTGCGGCAGATCTCAGCCGTCGGCCGACCGGCCTCTTGCTCGCGCAGGATCGCGATCACCTGCTCGTCCGAATACTTACCCTTACGCATCGTCCGTCTCCCTTGGGTGACGAACGAAGTCTACATCAAATTGGGTACCCG
>CAVUIN010000011.1:0-180799 GCA_963741545.1 uncultured Alphaproteobacteria bacterium | reverse complement strand
CGTCAGCGGCACGTAGTTCGCGGCGTTCTTTTCGAGGTCTTGTTCGTAAGGATTGGACATATTGCCCGGCCACCAATTGAAAGGGTTTCTGGCGCTGACGCTAGCGAATAAGGTGCGACCGGGCAACGGCCGCCTAAGGGAATAACCCCAGCGTTGCGCACCATGCATTCATGGCTCTTATCCGGAAGTAGGTGCGGCAAGTGCGTAAGTTGTGCCGGGGCGCAGGCTTAGTCCTCGACCGGCGGTTCGTCGGCTTCTTTCGCCTTCATACCTTTGAGCTTGGCAAGGACGCGGGCCTGTTCTTCCTCCGGCGTTTCCTCGCGCGCGGCTTCTGCTGCCTTCGGCGCCATGATGGACGCGGTTGTGGTTGGCACAGGTGCGGGCGCGGTCGTCTCTTCGGTCGCGAGCAGCGTGCCCAACGGTTCCTTGCCCTTGTTGGCTTCTTTGCGCTCGCGTTCGATGCGGCGCGCGGCTTTCTTGACTTCGGCGTCGAGGTCGGTCTGCGAGCAAAGGCCAAGTGTCACCGGGTCCTGCGGCGTCAACTGCGAGGAATTCCAGTGTGTGCGATCGCGGATCTGGGCAATCGTCGGCTTGGTCGTGCCAACGAGGCGCATCAACTGGCTATCCTTGAGTTCGGCATGATTGCGCAACAGCCAGAGCACGGCGTTGGGCCGGTCATGGCGGCGCGAAACGGGCGTGTATTTGGGGCCGCGCTTGCTCTGCACTTGGACTGGCAGTTCAACTTTGCTTTCGGCTAGATGGAGTTTGTGGCCGTGATCCTTCTCGCCTTTGGCGATTTCTTCGCGCGTCAGCTGGCCGTTGGTCACGGGGTCCATACCCTTGATGCCCTGGGCGACGTCGCCATCGGCGATGCCTTTGACCTCGAGCGGGTGCAGGCCGCAAAACTCGGCGATCTGGTCAAACGCGAGCCCGGAGTTCTCGACGAGCCAAACGGCGGTGGCCTTCGGCATTAGTGGGCGGCGGTCGCTCATAACGGTCCTTCTCCGGTCCTTGGCGCGGGGTCTTGCGCAAAGGCCAACAATTAAAGGGAAAATGGGAATACGCCCTTATAGGCATGGAGGGCCCCCTGGCGCAACCTGAGATTAGGGGGGTGGAAGGCGAATTGACGATCAGGGTAGCGCTGGGCCGGGTAGCGGTAGGCCGGGTAGTGCTGGGCCGGTTGGGGGTAGGCCAGCAGTTGCAGGGGACGCAGCGCGCCGCTAGTGTCCGCCGGCGCTCAGGCCATTCGGGCGGTGCGAGGCCACTTTCCTGAAGGATCAATCGTATGCTGGCGACCGCGGGTACAACCAAATACTTCGAAGACCTCAAAGTCGGTCAGGAAGCCTCTATGTCGAGGGTCGTCTCAGAGGCCGACATCGTCGCCTATGCGGCGCTCTCGGGCGACTACAATCCCGTCCATCTTGATCCGGAGTATGCGGCCAAGACGCCCTTTAAGGAGCGCATCGCGCATGGCATTTTGTCGGCCGGATACATCTCGGCGCTGTTTGGCATGAAGCTGCCGGGGCCGGGCTCGATTTACATTTCTCAGTCGTTGAACTTCAAGGGGCCGGTGAAGATCGACGACCGTGTAGAGACTGTTGTCCGGCTGACCGAACTCATCCCGGCGAAGAAGCGCGCCAAGTTCGAGTGTATCTGTTCGGTCGGCGGCAAAGCGGTGCTGACGGGTGAAGCCGTGCTCATGGTGCCCAGCCGTCCGGCTTGAAGAGCAGAAAGTCCAAAGATCCATGCAAGTCGTCCATGGTTATTCGCATGTGCCCATTACGGCGCGGGCGGCGGTTGTCGCTATCGGCAACTTTGACGGCGTGCATCGCGGACACCGGGCGCTGATCGCGTCCGCCGTGGCCAAAGGCAAAGAACTTGGCCGCGCGCCAGGCGTGATGATTTTTGAACCCCATCCGCGCGAGTTTTTCCAGCCCAGCGAGCCGCTGTTTCGCTTGACGCCTTTGAACAATAAATTGGCTCTGCTCGAGAAACTCGGTGTAAAAGTAGCGTTCGTTGAAAATTTCGATGCGCACTTCGCCGGATTGTCGGCGCAGGAATTTATCGAGCGCGTACTGGTCGCAGGGCTCGGTGTGGCGCACGTCATCATCGGCTACGACTTTTATTTCGGGCACAAGCGCGCTGGAAATCCGCAACTCATGGAAACGGCTGGCAAGGAACTTGGTTTCGGCGTCACAATTGTACCGCCGGTTGCGGAAGCGGGCGAAGTGTTTTCGTCGTCGTCCGTCAGGGTTTATCTGGCGCAGGGCGACGTCAAAGGCGCGACACATGTTTTGGGCGAGCATTGGCGCGTTCAAGGCAAGGTCATCGGTGGGGCGAAACGGGGCACGGGCTTAGGTTTTCCAACGGCCAACGTGCCGATGCCGAAGGGCACGGCGCTGGCGCACGGCATCTACGCGGTGCGCGCGCATGTGGATGGAAAGCACTACGATGCGGCCGCCTATCTCGGCACGCGCCCGACATTCGACAACGGCATGCCGGTGCTCGAAGTGTTCATCTTCGATTTTAAGGGCGATCTCTACGGCCACGATCTCGACGTCGAATTCGTCGATTTTATTCGGGCGGACCGCAAGTTCTCGTCCGGCGAAGATCTGGTCACGCAGATGGACGCGGACGTGAAGAAGGTTAGGGCTGTTTTGGCGGCGGCTTAAAATCGCGGACTGTCATCCCGGGCGACCCCGGCCTTTTACCGGGGCGACCCGGGACCCACATAAAACTTAGCAAATCTGGGTCCCGGCTCTTCGAAGCGCAGGGCGCTTCTCCGGCCGGGATGACAGTGCTAGAAGGCGCTTGGTTTTTGAACGAAAGAACAACAGATGTCGAAAGACGTGAAGGCGCCAGCGAACCCAGAGGGCGGCCCAAAAGCTGAAGGCCGGGATTGGTCGAAGACGCTCTATTTGCCGGAGACGCCGTTTCCGATGCGCGCCGGCTTGCCTGAGCTTGAGCCGAAGCTGTTGCGCCACTGGGATGAGATCGGGCTGTACAAGAAAATCCGCGCGCAATCGAAGGGGCGGCCGAAATTCGTGCTGCATGATGGGCCGCCGTACGCGAACGGCAATATCCACATCGGCCACGCGCTCAATAAGATTTTGAAGGACCTCGTCGTCAAGTCGCAGCAGATGCTGGGCATCGATAGCAACTACGTGCCGGGCTGGGACTGCCACGGTCTGCCGATCGAATGGAAGATCGAGGAGCAGTATCGCGCGAAGGGTAAAGAGAAGCCGAACTTCTCTGACCCGAAAGCCATGAACGCATTTCGTGGCGAGTGCCGCGAGTTCGCCAAGCATTGGCTGAGTGTGCAGCGCGAGGAATTCAAGCGCCTCGGTGTGGTTGGCGATTGGGACAATCCGTATTCGACCATGGCGTTTCGCGCTGAAAGCATCATCGCGCGCGAGATCATGAAGTTTGCGGCGACCGGGCAGCTCTATCGCGGCTCGAAGCCGGTGATGTGGAGTGTGGTTGAGAAGACGGCGCTGGCTGAAGCCGAGGTTGAGTATCAGGATTATCAGTCAGATATGGTTTGGGTGAAGTTTCCGTGTGGTAGCGCAACGTGCTGCACGATCCTGGTAGCAATCGTGCAGTGCCAGATGTTAACTAACGCGCAAGCGTCAGTTGTCATCTGGACGACGACGCCGTGGACCATTCCCGGCAATCGCGCGATCAGTTTCTCGTCGAAAATCACGTACGGCCTCTATGAAGTTACAAAGGCACCCGAAGGCAACTGGGCAAGGTTGGCGAAAAATTCGTCCTTGCTGACAAATTGCGTGCCGACGTGATGAAAGCTGCCAAAGTCGACGGCTTGCAAACGCTTGCAGGACGTCAGCCGAGGAGATCTGCGGCGGCTATCGACTGTCGCGCACCCGCTCGCATCGATCTCGGCTACGACTTCGACGTCCCCCTCCTCGACGGCGATCATGTCACCGACGATACGGGCACGGGCTTTGTGCACACGGCGCCCGGTCACGGCGCCGACGACTACAACATCTGGACCGCCAACCAGAAAGCGCTGCGCGAGCGCGGTATCGATACGACTGTGCCTTTCACCGTCGATGCCGATGGCGTGCTGACCAAAGCCGCGCCGGGCTTTGAAGGCAAGCGCGTCTTGAAAGAAAACGGCGACAAGGGCGACGCCAATGATGCGGTGATCAAAGCCTTGCAGGACGCGGGCAACATCATCGCGCGCGGACGCTTGAAGCATCAGTATCCGCACTCATGGCGCTCGAAAAAGCCGGTCATTTTCCGCAACACGCCGCAGTGGTTTATCGGGATGGATAAGACGGGCGTGCCAGCGCTCGGCAACCACACGCTGCGCCAGACGGCGCTCGACCAGATCAAGAAAACGGAGTGGGTGCCGTCAGCGGGCGAGAACCGCATCACCGGCATGATCGCGGGCAGGCCGGATTGGGTTGTGTCGCGGCAGCGCGCGTGGGGTGTTCCGATTGCTGTTTTCCGCAATATCGAAACCGATGAAGTGTTGCCGGGCGACGGCGCACACGCGGCGAAATCGCCTGAACTCATGCAGCGCATCGAAACCGCGTTCGCGGAAAAAGGCGCGGACGTGTGGTTTGAGGACGGCGCCAAAGAGCGTTTCCTCAAAGGCATTATCCCGGACGCTGAAATGCCGAAGTGGGAGCAGGTCAAAGACGTGCTCGATGTCTGGTTCGATTCCGGCTGCACGCACGCCTTCACGCTCGACGACCCGGAAGCCTTCCCGGGCCTCAAAGGCATCTCGCGCGGCCACATCGTCAAAGGCGGCCAAGACCGCGTCATGTATCTTGAAGGTTCGGACCAGCATCGTGGCTGGTTCCATTCGTCGTTGCTGGAGAGCTGCGGCACGCGCGGCGTTGCGCCGTACGACATCGTGCTGACGCACGGCTTCGTGCTCGACGAGAAGGGCGATGAGAAGATGTCCAAGTCGAAGGGTAATGTGCTTTCGCCTCAGGACGTCATGAAATCGAGCGGTGCCGACATTCTGCGCCTTTGGGTGGCCTCAAGCGATACGACAAACGACATCCGCTTTGGGCCGGCAATCGTGCAGGCGGCGGCGGACAGCTATCGCAAATTGCGCAATACGCTCAGATGGATGCTCGGCGCGCTGGCGCACTTCGATGCCAAGGCCGATACGGTCAAGCACAAGGATATGCCCGAGCTCGAGCGTTTGATGCTGCATCGCTTGGCGGAAATCGACTCCGAGGTCCGCAAGGCCTACGAGACGTATGACTATCGCAAGATCGTTGCGCTGCTGTCGCAGTTCATGAACACCGAATTGTCGGCGTTCTATTTCGATATCCGCAAGGACGCGCTCTACTGCGAAGCGCCATCGAGCAAGAAGCGCAAGGCGGCGCTGACGGTTGTCGATCACATCTGTGATGCGCTGATCAAATGGCTGGCGCCGATCCTGTCGTTCACGGCGGAAGAGGCCTGGATGCTGTACAAGCCGAACGCCGAGGAAAGCGTGCATCTGGTGCCGTTCCCGAAAATTCCGCGCGACTGGCGCGATGAGAATCTCGCCGCAAAATGGGATCGCGTTAGGGAAGTGCGCTCGGTCGTGACCGGTGCGCTTGAAGTCGAACGCGCGAATAAGAAGATCGGCTCGTCGCTGGAGGCGGCCCCCGCTGTCTATGTCACCGATCCAGATCTGATGGTTGGGCTCGATGGCGTCGACATGGCCGAGGTGTGCATCACGTCGGCGATCTCTGTCAGCGACAAGGCCATCCCCGACGGCGCTTTCACATTGCCGAATGAGCCGGGCGTCGGCGTCGTCGTGCACAAGGCCGAGGGTACCAAGTGCGCGCGCTCGTGGCGCATCACCAAGGATGTCGGCTCGGACAAAGCCTATCCGGACTTGTCGGCACGCGATGCCGCCGCCGTGCGCGAAATCGAAAAGCAGGCGGTAAGCTGATGGCGGGCCTCGAAGCTTTCGCGTTAGCGCTTACCACTGGCGCCGCTCTGTCCCCCTCCCCTCGTCATCGCGGAGCATGCTCCGCATCGAGGGAGGGGTTAGGGGTGGGGCGACATTCCGGGCGGAAGCCCTCGGTGAAGCAAAGAGCTTTTCCTATTCCCGGCTTTGTTCGACAGTTGCGCGCCATCCTGATTACGCTTTTTGTGTTACCCCCACCCCTAACCCCTCCCCGCGTCGAGCCGAAGGCTCGCCTTCGGCGAGAGGGGGAGGGGGATTTAAAGCGCAAGTGGCGATTGAGGCATGAACGGCGAAACCAAAAATGGAGTTGCGGCGCCAGCATCTTGGTTATGGGGCCAATGGTCGGGGCTTGGGGCGGCCGTGGCGGGCGCGACCTTCGCGATCGATCAGGCGCACAAATTCTGGATGCTCTATGTCTACGAAATCGTGGGGAAGGGCCGGGTTGCCGTGACGCCGTTCCTCGATCTGGTGTTCGTGAAAAATACCGGCATCAGCTATTCGATGTTCGATCAGGACAGCCAAGCGGGGCAGTACATGCTCGCCGCATTCGCGGTTTTGGCGTCGATCGCCATGTGGGTTTGGCTCGCCCGCTCCGACACGACCCGGCTCATGGCCTGGAGCCTCGCGCTGATCATTGGGGGCGCACTGGGCAACGCCCTCGACCGGGTCTTGATCGGCGGGGTTGCAGACTTCTTTTCCCTGCACGCATTCGGATTCTATTGGTATGTCTTCAACATAGCCGATGTGGCGATCGTTGCAGGCGTCGCGGGGCTGCTATATGACTCATACAAGTCGAGTTGTAATGACGCCGCAAAGCCGCTGTAACGGCACTTGAGTGGGGACAAGCTCATGTGCCGGTCTGGCTCACGGGGGAACATCGTATGCTATTGAAAAACATGTTGAATGTTTTGGCTGGCATGGCCGTCGCGGTGCTGCTTTCGGGCTGCAGTGCAGACGACGTCGCCCTCAATGGCAAGGTTTTCGATGTTATGGGTATGAACACGGCATCCGCCAAAAAGGCTCCCAAAATAGCGGAACGCTCTGGAATAATCGTGCCGCCAAATTTGGACCGGCTGCCGGAACCAGGCTCTGGCGGCGGACAGCCTGCTTTGGCTGACGTCCAAGATTACGACGCCAAGCGCGTCGCATCTTACAATGACCTGGAGCGGCAGCAGGAAGCCTACTGCAAGGTCCACTATCACGATGCCAAGGTGCATGGCGATCAGGACGTCGATCTGGCGACTGGACCGCTTGGCCCTTGCAAAGGCTCTGTGCTCAGGCTGGTCAAAGAGCCAAATGCTAGCGGCGACGAACAGTAGCGGCAGCGCTGCCTGTTAACATTTTTCGCAAGTGAGCAGCCAGGTATGCCGTTGAAAAATACGGGAAATTGGCGCTTTTCGTGAACTTGTTTAGCGCCGCAGATGAACGCGATGTCATTTGACTTTGATGCCCCGTGCACCGACATCTCGTGCCAGCCCGGCATCGTGTGCCGCCGCGCGCCTCCTACTCCTCACCAAGCTGGCCTTCAAACCGTAAAAGGCCAAAAAATTGGGACCAAGCATGCTTTCACCTGCTTTAGCCGTCCGCACTTCGCTCGCAACCCTTACCCTGGCGCTCTCCATGCTCGCATTGAACCCTATCGCCCACGCGGCCGCATCCTCGACGCGCGCCAGCGAATTCAAGCTCTCGAACGGTCTGCAGGTCGTCGTCATTCCGGACCGGCGTGCGCCCGTCGTCACGCACATGGTTTGGTACCGGGTTGGAGCTGCGGATGAAGTGCGCGGCACCTCCGGCATCGCCCATTTTCTCGAGCACTTGATGTTCAAGTCGACGGAGAAAATTCCGGTCGGCGAGTTCTCTAAAATCGTCGGCAGGCTGGGCGGCCAGGACAACGCCTTCACCGGACACGACGCGACGAGCTATTTCCAGCGCATCTCGAAGGACCGCCTCAAGACGATGATGGAGATGGAAGCAGATCGCATGATCAACCTGCGTCTCGACGAAAAAGAAGTGCTGACCGAGCGCGATGTCATTTTGGAAGAGCGCCGCTCGCGTATCGAAAACAATCCCGGCTCGATCCTCGACGAGCAGATGAACGCGGCGCTCCATCTCAATCATCCCTACGGCGTGCCCGTCATCGGCTGGTATCATGAGATTGCGAAACTCTCGCGGAACGACGCGATGACGTTTTATAAGCGCTACTACGCGCCGAACAACGCGACGCTCGTCGTCTCGGGTGACGTGACGGAAGAAGAAGTCAAAGCCCTTGCCGAGGAAACCTATGGGAAAATTCCGGCGAACCCGGACGTCGTGACGGTGCGCGTGAGGCCTTCGGATCCGCCACAGATCGTGCCGCGCCGCTTGGAGCTTAAAGACCCGCGCGCTGGAAACTACTCGTTCCACCGCTATTACGTTGCGCCAAGTTATGTGACGGCAAAACCCGGCGAAGCCGAAGCGCTCGATCTTATGTTGAAGATCGCCGCATCGGGATCGACCAGCCGGCTGTACAAAAAACTCGTCGTCGAATCCAAGCTGGCGTCCAGCGCGAGCGGCGATTACGGCGGTTACGGCTTGGATACCGGAAACATCTCTCTTTACGCGGTTGCAGCCGATGGCGTGCCACTGGCCAAGGTCGAGGCGGCGATAGACGAGGTTCTGGCGGACGTCGCCAAGAATGGCGTCACGGATGAAGAACTTGAGCGCGCCAAGAACAACTACCTGGCCGAATACGTCTACGAAAGCGACAACCAGGCAACGCTTGCGCGCCGATACGGTTGGGGCGTTTCCGTCGGCCGCACGGTGGCGCAGATCGAAAGCTGGCCGAAAGAAATTTCCAAGGTCACGCTCGACGATATCAAGAAAGTCGCGGCTGAGTATCTGGATGCCCGGCGATCGGTTACAGGGTATCTGATGCCGGATAAGTTGCCCGTTGCGCAGACCGGCGCTAAAAGCGCAGTGAGGTAAGCGATGACAATTTCTAATTTTGCGGGCCGCACGATGCGTGTTTGGGCGCGCGCCGAAATCATGATCGCGCTTGCTTTCGCCATGCTCTTTTTTGTCGTCACCCTTACCCGTCCGGCCCATGCCATGAACATTCAGACTGTCAAAAGCCCCGGCGGCATCGAAGCCTGGCTCGTAGAAGAACACTCCGTGCCCTTGATGGCGCTGCGCTTTGCTTTCGACGGCGGCAATAGCCAGGATCCGAAGGGCAAAGAGGGTGTCGCAAACTACATTACCGCGATGATGGACGAGGGTGCAGGCGATATCTTGAGTGCCCAGTTTCAGGAGCGCGTCGAAGACATTGCCATGCGCATGAGCTGGGACGACTTTAAGGATTCGCTCTACGGCAACTTCGAAACGCTTGACGTCGAACCGCGAGAAGGCCGTTGAATTGTTGAAGCTGGCGGTGACCAAACCGCGCTTCGACAAGGATGCCGTGGACCGGATACGCCAGCAACTCTTAGCTAATCTCACATACTCCGACAAAGACCCGGACAAAGTTGCGGCCAAAGCGTGGTTTGCGACGGCCTTTGAGGGGCATGCCTATGGCCGTCCGTCGAATGGCACCAAGGAAAGCATCGCGGGTATGACCTCCGCAGACTTAGCTGCTTTTCATAAGCGCAATTTTTCCAAGGGTAATCTGAAGGTCGTTGCCGTCGGCGATATCAACGCCACAGAGCTCGGCAAGTTGCTCGACGACGTGTTTGGCAGTCTTCCGGCGAAGCCTGATCTTGTCGAAGTCGCGCGAATCGATCCGGTCAACGCCGGGCAGCAGAAGATCATCGAAATGGACGTGCCGCAGTCAGTCGCGGTGTTCGGTCTTGGCGCCATGGCGCGCAAAGATCCGGATTTCATGGCGGCGTTTGTGATCAATCATATCTTGGGTGGCGGCGGTTTTTCCGCCAAGCTCATGGAAGAAGTGCGCGAAAAGCGCGGGCTCGCCTATTCGGTCTACAGCTATATCCAGCCCTACCAGCACACCTCGATCCTGTCGGGCAGCGTTGCGACCAAGAATGAGTTGATGGCCGAGAGTTTGGACATCATTCGCGCCGAATTGAAGAAGATGGCCGATCAAGGTCCGAGTGCCGAAGATTTGGAAGGTGCGAAGCAGTATCTCACCGGATCCTACGCCTTGCGCTTCGACACGAACTCGAAAATTGCGACGCAACTGCTTGGGCTTTTGCAGGAAAACTTTGGCATCGATTACGTCGATACCCGCAACAAGCTGGTCGAGGCCGTCACGCTTGACGACGTTAAACGCGTCGCCAAACGCTTGTTGAAGACTGACGGCCTGATCGTCACGATTGTTGGCAAGCCGGCCAATGTTAAGCCGATCAGCGCAACCGTGCCCGGGCGGGGTTGAGGCCGCGGCTGAGCCCAGATTGGCCGGGGCTTGCCAGTCAAATTGACGATACGGGAACAGCAGGCCTTGGCTCGCCCGCCAATTGGCGCTAAGCGCTGTGCGGATGTTGACGGGGGACCGCATGGCTGAGCACGGCTTGACCAAGACCTACAGGCAATCGATCGCAGGGTGTTTGGACAGCGCTATTGGCCCACATGGGCTTTCCGGCGCTACGCTTGCTGCATGGCTAAAGCGCGTGGAGCCGCACCTCGACGCATTGCGTCAGGATTATCATGAGCACCGCTTGCCGCTGTTGCGCATCGCCGAAGAAGCGGCTGATGTCGCGGACGCCGCCGCGGCGCTGGCCAAACTTTCCGAAGGCGCCAAAACCATCATATTTTTCGGCACCGGCGGATCGAGCCTTGGCGGGCAGACGCTGGCGCAGCTTGCAGGCTGGAACATTCCAGGCGGCGCGGACATCGCGCAGCGCAAGCGCCCGCGTACTCGCTTCTACGACAATCTTGATGGCACGACGCTGGCTGGCGCGCTGGCCAATCTCGATCTTGCGACGTCGCGCTTCATAGTGACGTCGAAATCGGGCGGTACGGCGGAAACGCTGGCGCAAGTCATAGTTGCCCTCTCAGCTGTGAAAGCAGCAGGATTGGGCGCACAGATCCCGCGCATGTTTCTTGGCATCACGGAACCGGATCAGGCAGGAAAGCCGAACGGGTTGCGGGCGCTCTTCTCAAAGCTCGGCATTCCGATGCTCGATCATCACACCGGCATCGGCGGGCGGTTCTCGTGTTTGACCAACGTTGGGCTGATGCCGGCGATTGCGCGCGGTCTTGATGGCGGCGCCATTCGCGCCGGCGCGCGCGCAGTTATAGACGACATGCTTGCCGCCAAGTCTGCGGCGGACTTTGCGCCGGCCGTGGGCGCTGCGACGGCGATTGCCTTGAGCAAGGAAAAGGGCATCCGCACGGTTGTCATGATGCCCTATGCTGATCGCTTGAGCCGCTTGTCAGCCTGGTTTGTGCAGCTGTGGGCGGAGAGCCTCGGCAAGAACGGCGAAGGCACGAGCCCCATCGCGGCGATTGGCCCGCTCGATCAACACAGCCAATTGCAACTTTATATGGATGGTCCGCGCGAGCATTACGTGACGGTGCTGAGGGCGGTGACAGCGTGGCACAGGGCCAAAGCTTGATGCGGATCTGGCAGCAGTCGCAGGTGTTGGTTTTTTGGGTGGCAAGACGGTTGGGGATATTGTTGCAGCACAAGCACATGCGGTGCCTGAAGCCCTGGGCCGGGCCGGGCGGCCGGTGCGAACACTTGATATTGAGCGTTTGGACGAAAAAACGCTTGGGAGCCTGCTGATGCACTTTATGATCGAAACGATTCTCGCGGGACGGCTGCTCGGCGTCGATCCGTTCGATCAGCCAGCCGTCGAGCTTGCGAAAATTTTGACGAAAGAGCGCCTCGCGACAGGCGCGTAACGCGCAAAGAGGCCACCCTTGGCGATCCGCCAACTCTCGCCAGATACCGTCAACCGCATTGCTGCGGGCGAGGTGATCGAGCGCCCGGCGAGCGTCGTCAAGGAGCTGGTTGAAAACGCCATCGACGCGGGCGCCAAGCAGATCGAAGTTGTGACTGCAGCGGGCGGACTTTCGCTTATCCGCGTGACCGATGACGGCGGCGGTATGGTGCCGGACGATTTGGCGCTTTCGGTCGAACGCCACGCCACATCGAAACTCTCTGAAGAAGATTTGTTCGATATCCGCAGTCTCGGATTTCGCGGTGAAGCACTGCCGTCGATCGGCTCGATCGCGCGGCTCGAAATCAAATCGAAGCCTCAGGCGGCGCGCGAAGGTTTCTCAATCGTCGTCGAGCGCGGGCGCAAGAGCGCACTGCAGCCGGCCGCCCTCAATCACGGCACAGTTGTCGAAGTGCGCGATCTTTTTTCCGCTACGCCGGCGCGGCTGAAGTTCATGAAATCAGAGCGTTCTGAAAACATGGCGACGGCCGAGATTGTGCGGCGTTTGGCGATGGCGCATCCCGAGGTTGGGTTTGTATTGCAAAGCGGCGAACGCGCCGCGCTTACTTTGCCGCGCGGAACGGCGACGGCGGAAGGTCTGCTCGAGCGTTTGGGCCGCATCATGGGCCGCGAGTTCATGGCCGATGCGCTGGAGATCAAAGGCGGGGGCTCGGGTGCGTCGGGCCCTATGCGCGTGTTCGGGTTTGCCGGACTGCCGACTTTGCATCGCCCAGATTCAAGCCAGCAGTACTTGTTCGTCAACGGCCGCCCGGTACGCGACAAGTTGTTGATCGGCTCGGTCAAGGCGGCCTATGGCGATCTCATCCCGAAAGGGCGTTCGCCGTTGCTCGCGTTGTTTCTTGAAGTCACGCCGACGGATCTCGACGTCAACGTGCATCCGACAAAAGCTGAAGTGCGCTTTCGCGATGCGGGCCGTGTTCGTGGCCTGCTGGTCGGGGCTTTGAGCGACGCGCTATCGGCAGCAGGCCATCGGGCCTCGGCGCAGGGCGGCGTGCTGACGGTTGAGACGTTCGAAGCTGGAATTCTGCCGCAGAGCGGCGGGCACTACCAGCCGCCGCGACCTTTATGGCGCGTGGGTTTGGCGAGGCGATGCAGGCGCCCTTCGCCGGAATCGATGGTCCAAGCGCCGATCACAGCGCGGCCACTGCGCCGGCGGCTGAAGGGCTGCTCGACCGGCCGCTCGGCGCGGTGCGCGCGCAGGTGCACGAGAATTACATCGTGGCGCAGACGCGCGACGGCCTCGTTATCGTCGATCAGCACGCAGCGCACGAACGCCTTGTTTACGAGCGTCTAAAAGCCAGTCTTGCGAACGGCGGCGTGGCGCGCCAAGGCCTGCTGATCCCCGTGATTGTCAATCTCGACGCCGATGATGCCGAGGGGCTGGCTGGAGAAAGCGGAGAACTCGCCGAACTCGGACTGGTGCTGGAAGCCTTCGGGCCTGGCGCTATTGCCGTGCGCGAGACGCCCGCGCTGCTTGGTGAAACGGACATCGAAGGCTTGGTCAAAGACCTTGCGGCGGAAATCAGGGCGGAAGGGACGTCAAGAGCGCTGAAAGACCGGCTGGAAGCGATCGCCTCGCGCATGGCCTGCCACGGCAGCGTGCGCTCCGGGCGGCGGCTAACGGCGGACGAGATGAACGCGCTGCTGCGGGCTATGGAGGCAACGCCTTATTCGGGGCAGTGCAACCACGGCCGCCCGACGTATGTCGCTTTGAAGCTTGCCGACATCGAGCGGCTGTTTGGCCGGCGTTAGGGCACCAGCTTCCATCAATTTTTTCGAACAGGTGCCCCACACGCTTGCAATGTAAGCGTGACTAGGTCCAATCTTAGCTTGCGGCGTTTTTTCCAGAGTTCGGTTTCGTGTTTGACCTCTTGATATTGAGGGGTGTCTGTCATGAGTGCGTATCGTATTCTTAGCCTTGATGGCGGCGGCTCGTGGGCGCTGCTGCAAGTGATGGCTCTGCAGAACCTTTACGGAGCCAAAACGCGCGGCCACGAGGTTCTGAAGGATTTTCATCTCGTATCGGCGAACTCCGGCGGCAGCATTGTGTTGGGCGGTCTGCTCACCAACCGGCCACTCGATGAGATTTTGGCCTTTTTCCTGGATCGGGGCGCGCGCACGTCGTTGTTCAAGGCATTGCCCTTTGATTTCGACAGCGGAGGCAAACCGCTGAAGTCGGTGTTCAATCAAACGATGCAGTTGGTGGCGACTGTTGGGGCCAAATACCAGACGACCGCTAAGCTCAGCGGATTGAAGGAATTGCTGGTGCCAGCCGGTGACAAGTCACTCTTGGAACACCACCAATACTTCGTCATGCGGTATGGCCACGCCATTCACTTCGTGATTTGCGGCTTCGACTATGATCGAAAGAGGGCAAAGTTCTTCCGCTCAAATTCTGCAAGTCTGGCCGGTAGCTCACAGGTCGCGCCTTCTTTTATACCGGCGCCGACTGGGAACAGAAAAAGCGAGCCAACTCTTGCCGATGCCATTCATGCGTCCACCAACGCGCCGGTCAACTATTTCATTGAACCTGCCAAGTTCGAAGAAGACCGCTATTGGGACGGCGCCATCGGCGGCTACAACAATCCGGTGTTGGCTGCCGTTGTCGAGGCGCTGGCAAACGCGAAAACCTATTCGGCACGAGACATCCAAGTTTTAAGCATCGGAACCGGCACAGTGAACTTGCCGGTGAGATCGAAGAACGACCCGCCTTGCGATGCGCGCTTGATTGAGGAAATAGGCCAGGAATTGACCTTGTTTCGGGACGTCGGCCAATTGGCAACCAGTGTGCTCGACGATCCGCCCGATAGTGCGACCTTCATTGCGCATGTGGTTCTTGGCCAGCCACTTCCTGATCGCAACGGGTATCCGCCGGTCTATCCGCCGGTGTCTGGTTCGGTGGTCCGGTTGAGCCCGCTTCTGCGGCCCGTCAAATCAAGCCCGTTGGCGCCCTGGGCCGTGCCGGACGGCATGAGCATCGATCAGTTCCACCAACTCGCCAATCTGGATCTCGATGCTGTCGAACAGTACGACATCGATGCGCTTGTGCATTTCGGTCATCTGTGGCTGTCCGATAAAGTCGGCAATCAAGCAATCCGTGAAAACAAGAACTTTGAAGTGCAGATTGGCCACCGCACCTTCAGCAAGGCAAAGGCAGCATGGCTTGCGCTGCGGAGCGGTAAACCAAGGATTTGAGGATCACCAAAGCGGCCGGTGGGCGTTTAGTGGAGCGACAATGCCAGATCCGGCCATCCGCGTATGGCCATGGCTGTGCCGATGCTGATGACGATGGCGGCGAAAAGACGGGCGTAAACGGCCTGATGGTTACGCAGTGCGTTGTTGAGTGCGACACCGGCAACTCCGCCCAAAAGGCCGCCCGCGATAAAAGTGGCGGCGAGTGGCCAATCGATAAGCCCGGATGCGGCATAGCTTCCAGCTGTTGTCAGTCCAAATGCCGTGACGGCAACGAGCGATGTTGCGATGGCATTGCGCGGGGGCATGCCGGTCGCGAGGATGAGTCCTGGGACTATCAGAAACCCGCCGCCGATGCCGAAGAATCCAGCGAGCAAGCCAACGCCGAGACCGATTGGGATGAGGCGTGGCAGAAGGTAAGCGGCAGTTTCAGTTGTGAGGCGGACATTGGCGTTTGAGGACGCATTTGGCCTAAGCATGTTGATGCCGGCCGCGATCATGAGAATACCGAATAATGCTAGCAGGCTCTTTCCGTCCATCGCTTTGCCGAGAACAGTACCGAGATAAGTGCCTATGATTCCGGACAGTGCGAAGACAATTGCACAAGGCCATTTAACGGTACCGAGCCGTGCGTGGGCCGCAAGACTGACGGCAGCGTTGATGGCGACAGCAATTGCCGCAGTGCCGATGGCGATGTGGGGCGACGAAACGCCGACAATGTAAACCAGAAGTGGCACAGCAAGTATCGAGCCGCCGCCGCCGACAAGGCCGAGGACGAGACCAACGGCACTTCCTGCTGCTACCGCAAGCGCGGCCACACTTATCGCGGTGATCATGTCTTACTCCTCACACCCGTCGTGCTTGCACACGCAATGACTGGCGTCAGTTGGCCGTTGCAGCCCGCTTGTTCCACGGCATTTTCCCGAGAGCCTGCGCCATCATGCACGAGCCGCTAACACCGGAAAACACCAAGCCTGCGCCGATAAAAGCAGAGAGCCAGATGAATGACGGCGACACGAATATGCTCAGCAGAACTCCCAGGAGCACCAAGGAGCCCGCTGCAATTTGCACTTGCCGCATGATCTCGATTGGCTGGCTCTTATCAGTTGAGACAGGCAGCCCTGCGGCCTTCCAGGCCTCGATACCGCCTTCCAATATGTAGGCTTCGCATTGGGCGGCGGACGCAAGAGTCGACGCATTCGCTGTTGTACGGCCTCCCGACTTGCAATGGAAAATGACGGGACCCGGCGTTTGCCCAAGCGTTCTCAGTTCTCCGACCGGGCGATTGGCGGCGCCCGGAATGTTTTCGCGTGCATGTTCGTCGGCTCCGCGGATATCGACGAACGTCGCGCCTTGCGCGATGAGCTTCTTGGCGTCTGTTGGGGAAATAGTTTTCAGTGACATTTTGTAATCCTCGTCTTGTGTTGTCTAGCTGTGGCTCATGCGCCATTGCAGTAGAGGCGGTGCAGTGTTGCCAAAAGTTTCTCGATGCGCGGATCCGAGATCCGGTACCAAAGCGTCTGACTGTCGCGCCGGAAATCCACTATTCCTTCGTCGCGCATCCTTGCGAGATGCTGCGATAGCGCCGATTGTGAAAGCCCGACTTCGCCGGCAAGCGTGCTGGGACTGGTTTCGCCCCACTCGGCGAGTTTGCACAAAATCATGAGCCGGCGCTCGTTGGCGAGAGCACGTAATGTCTGAGCAACCTCTGTGGCGTTCTTTTCGAACGACGAAAGTTCTGAAGGCCGGAGCGGCATGCTGTCCTCACTATGATTTAGACATTGCTAAATTAGAAGAAACTAATATAAGTGTCAAGCATGAACACCGGCTAAATCCGCAAGGAGAGTTGTCATGACGCAAGAGCCCAGGATTCAGGCTTACTTTGATGAGCCGACAAACACGGTCAGCTATCTCGTATGGGATGCGGCCACGAAGCGTGCCGCAGTAATTGATCCCGTTCTCGACTATGATCATAAGAGCGGCGAAGCGACGGTGAAGTCGTCAGACGAAATACTTGCAGCCGCCGGCGCGGCCGGACTAACGATCGACTGGGTGCTTGAAACACACGCGCATGCCGATCACTTGTCGGGCGCGCCGTATATAAAGCTCAAGACCGGCGCCAAAGTCGGTATAGGCGAGCATATCCGCGACGTGCAGAAAATTTTCCGTCCTGTATTCGATGCCCGCGATATCAAAGGCGACGGCAGCGAGTTCGATCACTTGTTCCGTGACGGCGAGCATTTCAGTATCGGCAATCTCGACGTTGAAGTTCTTCACGTGCCGGGACATACGCCCGCCGACATCGCCTACAAGATCAGCGGGAACGTGTTCGTTGGCGATACGCTCTTTATGCCGGACTACGGAACGGCACGCGCCGACTTCCCGGGCGGGGATGCGCGAACGCTCTATCGCTCGATCCACAAGCTCTTGTCGCTGCCGTCTGAGACGCGCCTTTTTATGTGTCACGACTACAAGGCGCCGGGTCGCGATCAGTATGCGTGGGAGACGACTGTTGCCGAGCAACGCGCAAGCAATAAGCATGTTCACGAAGGCGTGGACGAGGACAGCTTCGTGACTATGCGCGAAGCGCGCGACGCGACGCTATCGGCGCCAGCGCTGCTGCTGCCGTCGATACAGGTCAACATCCGCGCCGGTAGGCTTCCGCCAGCGGATGCCAACGGAGTGCATTATTTGCGCATTCCCGTGCGGCTGTCGGCGTGACACAGCGTGCAGCTTCACTCGCCACTGTAGCGCGCCAGATCCTCTCGGGTGTCGATGTCGAGAAAGGCATCTCTGCCCGTGACCAGAACGGCGCGTGAAATGGCTTTGTGCTTTTGAAGAAGTATTTTTCCCCCTGTATCGCCATCAAGCACCATGAGTTCGGGAAATAGGCAGCGCGGCCAAAGCACGGGGTGACCCTGGCGCCCACTTTCGTCGGCGGGATATGCGATGACACCGCCGCCATTTGCCGAGTGATCTGCGATAATGCGGGCGATCAAGTCCGTACTGATGCCCGGCATGTCGGCCAGAACGACCAGCGCTCCATCGATCGTACCGGGGAGAGCGGCGATCCCTGCGCGAAGCGATGATGCGAGACCCGTTTCAGCCTCGGTGTTGACAATTGTGCGCCAGCGGCCGGCACCTGCCGCTGCAACAACGTCATGCGCGTGGGGTGCGACGACCAGGAGGACGTCTGTTACAGCGGACGCCTCGACTGCGATCAAGACCCGGCGCACGAGCGGCACGCCATCGATTTCTGCCAAAAGCTTATTGCCGCTTTGGAAACGGCTGGAGCGGCCGGCGGCTAATACGATGGCCGCAATCCGCGTCAATGCTTACCCCCGCGGAAGGCGGCGATGACTTCGCCGAGAATGGCAACCGCGATTTCAGCCGGTGTCTCAGCGCCGATGTTGAGGCCGACCGGAGATTTTATGCGGGCTATGTCGGCGTCAGTAAATCCAAGGGCGGTCAGCCGTTCCACGCGTTTAGCGTGCGTTTTGCGCGAGCCGAGCGCGCCGATATAGCGGCAGGGCGAACGCAACGAAATTGCCAGTGCTTCGTCATCGATATGGCCGACGTGGGTGAGCGTGACAACGGCTGTAAAAGGATCTGGCGCAAAAGTCTTGAGTGCGGTTTCGGGCCAAGCGGTTTCGACGATGCTCGCATCAAACCGGCTATCGGCCGTGAAAGCCGAACGCGGATCGATGATGGTGATCTGATAGCCAATCGTTTGGGCGAGCTTGACGAGCACCTGGGCGACATGCGTGGCGCCGACAACAAATAAGCGGGGCGCCGGGGCAATGGTTTGCAAGAATGTGCCGCCGCCCGGGTTCTCACGTTCCTCATCCTGCAATGCGCTGGCACCGGAGGCGAGGGCGGTTGCGATTGCAGGGCTTTCACCCTGTGCGGCCGTCACGAGCCGTAACCGGCCGTCATTAAGGCGCGTCTCGATTACAGCAGCGGTGCGCGAATAGCGCGCGTCGTTCAACTTGGCAAAGAGCGGTAAACCTTCATCGGGTTTTAGCCGTGTGACGAGGATGCGCAGCTTGCCGCCACAGGCAAGCCCTGCGCGCCAAGCGGTCTCGTCGGCAATACCAAACGACAGCACTTGGGGTTTGCCGCTTGCCAGCACGTCGGTTGCCTCGGCGATGACGTCGGCTTCGATGCAGCCGCCAGAAACCGAGCCCTGAAAGCGTTCGCCGGACGCGATAACCATTTGCCCGCCGATGGGTACCGGTGCCGAGCCCCAGGCCTCGATTACGGTCGCGAGTGCGACGGGTTCACCGGCTTTAAGCCAATGTTCGGCGGCCTGAAGCGGGTCAAAAGGCGCGTTTTCGGTGGGGTCTCGGGTCACGGGGCAACTTTCAAGAAACACTAGAGGTTACATGGCGAATTCGCGCGATTGCGTCAGCCTCCGGGGAGGGCTAGAAGCGCGCCTATGAACAAAAATGCGTCGAACGCCCCTGTGAATGCAAGCGCCAAAGCGCGCCAGAGTGATGGCAGCATACTCAGCGCCAAGTCTGCAACCGGGCCGAAAGTCGGGTTTGTCTCGCTTGGCTGTCCGAAAGCCCTCGTTGATAGCGAGCGGATCATTACGCAATTGAGGTCGGAAGGCTACCAGATCGCGGCTGACTATGATGGGGCCGACGTGGTCGTCGTTAACACGTGCGGATTTCTCGATTCAGCCAAGCAGGAGAGCCTCGACGCGATTGGAGAGGCGATGGCCTCAAACGGCCGTGTCATCGTCACAGGCTGCTTCGGCGTTGAAGAATCCCGCATTCGCGAAGCGCATCCGGGTGTGCTTGCAGTCACCGGCCCGCATCAATACGAGCAGGTCGTCAACGCCGTGCATGCCGCGGTGCCGCCGCTGCATGATCCCTTTGTCGACCTTGTGCCACCCGAAGGCTTGCGTCTGACGCCCCGCCATTACGCGTATTTGAAAATCTCGGAAGGCTGCAACAACCGCTGTTCGTTCTGTATTATTCCTTCACTGCGCGGCGATCTCGCGAGCCGTCCGGCTAATCACGTCATGGCGGAAGCGGAAAAACTGGTGAAAGCCGGTGTTAAAGAATTGCTGGTTATCAGCCAGGATACGAGCGCTTACGGTCTCGATATCAAATACGCCGAAAGCCCTTGGAAAGGCGCGCCGCTCAAAGCACGCTTCTTAGACCTCAGTAGAGCACTGGGAGAACTCGGCGCCTGGGTGCGTATGCACTACGTGTATCCCTATCCCCATGTCGATGATGTTATTCCACTGATGGCTGAGGGGAAAATCCTCCCCTACCTCGATATCCCGTTCCAGCATGCGTCACCCGCCGTCCTCAAAGCCATGCGCCGGCCAGCCTCGCAGGAAAAAACGGCTGAACGAATCCGGCGCTGGCGCGACGTCTGTCCCGATCTCGCGATCCGCTCGACCTTCATCGTCGGATTTCCCGGGGAAACGGAACAGGATTTTGAAATCCTTCTGCAATGGCTGAAAGACGCCCGTATCAACCGCGCGGGGTGCTTCAAGTATGAGCCTGTCGCCGGCGCCAAGGCCAATGGGCTTGAAGGGGCGGTTGCGGAAGAGGTGAAGGAGGAGCGCTGGCATCGCTTTATGGCCGCGCAACAGCAGGTTAGTGCGGAGATGTTGGCCGAAAAAGTCGGTCGTACGATAGATGTTCTCATCGATGAGGTAGACGAAGAAGGGGCAGTCGGCCGCTCGAAGTGGGACGCGCCGGAGATCGATGGCAGCGTTTTTCTAAATGGCGAGACGACTCTCAAGCCCGGTCAAATAGTGCAGGCGCAAGTCACTGACGCCGATGCTTACGACTTGTGGGCCGTGCGCCAGCCCTAAACATTAACAACATCTTGCAGCTGAAACACCTAATGTGCCGGAGAACAACACTTTTTCCGCCGCTATTAACTAGATTTAGGGTGCTCGCTGAGTATTGTGCCCGTGCCTGACACGCAGGTTGGTTAGAACGTTGGGTTTGGGTTTCATGTTGGTGCGTTGCGTTAAGGGAGCAAGATTGCTTCCTGCCGGCCAGATTGCTGTCGCGAACGGGGTGCTGCTTGGCGCGGCGCTCGTAACTATCGGCTGCGCAATTCTGAGCGCCGAGGCGCGCGCTAAAACACCGGGCACGATCCATTGCTATGGCGGATGGTGCCACCGGGTGTCGACGGTCGATGAAATGCACAGCATGGTCGGCCAGCGCGGATACCTGCGCGCGTCCTACTATGACGACTGTCGCGTTGATCGCTTTAATGCCTGCGGGCTCACAAGCTCGGGAGAAGTCTTCCGGCCCGATCAAGCCGACAATGCTGCAAGTCCAATCTTCCCCGACGGGACCGTTCTGCTCGCATACAACCCGGAAAACGGCAATGCCGCTATCTTGCGCGTCAATAGCACGGGGCCCTATCGCGGCGACCGAAGGCTCGACGTTTCGCGCGCAACAGCCGAGAAACTGGGCTTCAAGAAAAAGGGCGTAGCTGATCTCGCCGTGACCGTCATCAGGTCGCCAGAGCCGGAAGACGCGCGCTATAAGAAGCTCCGGAGTTACGCCCCCGTGCCGGGGTATATTGGCAAATTCAAGAGTTTCGACGCGGCGCATGATGCGGCGTTGTCCGGTCTTAAAATGCAGCTCGATACAAAGACGGCGGCGCTAGACAGCGGCTTGGATCCCGACCTTTTTCCGCCAGACCACAGGGTGGCACTGGCGGCGATGCCGCGGGTTGAAGTGGTGGCGGTTCCGGTCCGCGAATTGCTCTTTTCTTACCCTCCCCAGGGGCAAGCGCGCACCAGCGAAATCAACCACATTGGAACCGGCGCTGAGCCTGAAACATTAAGGGCGGCATCGGCTGTGACGCTTAAATCCGGGGAGTTGCCAGCCCTCGTGCCCGGACAGCGGCTCATAGGTTATTGCAGCAATCGATCATGCCGCAACGGGCGAACTGGCAACCAAGAACGGCGTGCACGCCGTCACGGAAGTTCAACCGGGCGCTGGCCACCTCATCAAAGTCGGAGCATCGATTGACGGCTCGGTCTTTGCGCGCGTCGCTGCATTCGTCGAGGCAGCTCGTGGGGAAGCGCGCTTAAAAGGCGCAAGACTGGCTCAGTTCAATGATGCGCCGCCACGGAGCTGGGGCGAGCGGGCGCAAACATTCATTCAGCGAAGCGCGCGCTAAGGCCCGGGCCAGTGTAGCGCAAGACGGCGCCATTCAGCGCTTCACGGCAGAACTCACCTTGAAGGCCCGCCGTTACCGGTAGGGGTTTCCGTGCCGCCAGTTAAGGCCACGACTAATTCGCGCGCTTCATTCTTGGCCTTGTGGTCCGGCTCGACGTGAATGACCGCTTCTGAGCCCTCAATTTCGCGCTCGATCGCGTCTTCCAGCCGGTCGCAAATCTCGTGCGCGGCGTTGACGGACATTTCGCCCGGCACGACCAAATGAAATTCTATGAAAAGGGCGCGGCCCGCCTGGCGCGTGCGGATATCGTGAGCCTGTAGCGCGCCGCCGCCGTTTGAAGCAATCGCCGAGCGGATGCGGGATTCGATTTCCGGGCTCGCCGCCTGATCCATGAGGCGAGACATGGATTCAAGCGCGATGCGGTATCCGGTCCAAAGGATGTTGAGAGCGACTGCGGCCGCCAACAGGGGATCGAGGAAGTGCCAACCGGTGACAATCGCGAGCGCCAGCCCGACAATCACGCCGATGGAAGTCGCTACGTCGGTGGCGAGGTGCCGGCCGTCGGCAACGAGCGCTGGCGAGCGCCAAGAGTTGCCCCGGCTGATCAAGAGTGACGCCCAAGCGGCATTGATGACAGTCGCGCCGGCGTTAATGAGGAGGCCGAGCCCCGGAGATTCAAGTACGACCCCTTGTTTCAATGCCGTGTACGCCTTCGACATGATCAGGATTGCGGCAACGATGATCATGGCGCCTTCGAAAATCGCGGCAAAGAATTCAGCTTTGTGGTGACCGAAGGGGTGGTCCTTGTCGGGCGGCTTGGAGCCGATATGAATGGCGAGAAGGGCGGCTATCGCCGTCATAACGTTGACGATGCTTTCGGCGGCGTCCGAAAATAGTGCGACAGAGCCTGAGGCTAAATACGCGACATACTTGATGCCCATGACTGCGACCGCCACGACGATGCTGAGACCGGCGATGCGCGTCGCCCGGTCTGTCTTCGCGTGCGTGTCTTGAGATTGAGCAGTCATGGCGTCGCCTCGGTATCTCCAATCCGGGGGTGTGCCACATCCGGCATATCGCCGCTAGCGCCCTCTAAAGTTGTGGTTGAGCAGAAGACTCGCGGGGTTATCCACACCGGCCGCCACCCGGCGCCTCGCTGGCATCGCGCGAATCTGATGGTGAAGAATGGCTGCATTTCAGCCGCTGCGCATGCTGCGGGCAGGAGGAACGATAATGGCCAATTTCACCACCCATATTGCGGTTGGAACCGTGGTTGCCGGCGGACTTGCGACGTTGACGCTCGCCGCCGATGTTGTCGCGCCGGAAAATCTCGTGGCGGTGACCATGGCTGGCGTTCTTGGATCCGTGCTTCCCGATATTGATTTGAAGGACTTCCGGCCGAGCCGCGCCATGTTTGCCGGCCTCGGGGTGTTTTTCTCATTCTGCGTGCTGTTTAACGTAGCGACCAAATACTCCGTCTTGGAAATGTGGGTGTTATGGCTCGGCACGCTGGTTGGCGTGCGTTATGGGTTGCATGCCGATTTTTCACAGGCTCGCGGTGCATCGCGGCATCTGGCATTCGCTGTTGGCGGCGGCGTTTTCTTCCGTGGCCACGGCTGTCGTGTATTTCCACGTATTGGGCCGGCATGAGGGCGTCGCCTGGCTCGCGGCTGGATTTATGATGTTGGGGTTCCTGACCCATCTCATCTTAGATGAAATGTACTCGGTCGATGTGATGGATACCCGCATAAAGGCGTCGTTCGGGACCGCATTGAAGTTGATCGACACCCGGCACCTCGGTGCTTCGCTCGGGATGGCTGCCGCAACGGTTTTAGTCGTTCTGCTCGCTCCGCCAACGAAGACGTTTGTCGATGGGGTCGGCTCGAAGAGCCTTTGGTCAGGTTTGCAGCAGCGGCTGCTGCCGGATGATAAGTGGTTCGGGCTGATCGATATCAGACATTTCGCAAAGAGTGCGGAACAGTCCGAAAACGGCATCACGACGGGTTCAATCTCGCGGGCACCAGCGGCCGACGTGGCGCAGGAAAGCGCGCCAGTAAAGTAAGCCACGGCTGTGAAAAGTGCGGCCGGGCCTCTGGTCCTATTTCAATCCGGCCAAGTAGGTCGCGGTAAAGGATTTAACGAAGTCCTGTGCCGTTAGCGTCGTCATCGTCGGGCTCTTATCCGTGACGGCGATGGCGGAAATGCCATGTACGCCTGCCCACATGACGCGCGCTGCGCGATCGACTGCTTCGGGCTTGGCCCCTGCCATCAAAGGCGCCAGCGCCATTTTCACGATCTCGATCATGCGGTTGACATTGTCATGGATCGGAGCCGGAACCGTCGAGCCCTCGGGAAGATGATGTTGGAATAAGAGATTCCAGACGCGCCGGTTCTCAAGTGCAAAATCGATGTAGGCGGCAGAAAGCTGGTCAACGTAGTGGCGCGCGTCGCCGTTGTTTGTCACCGACTGTAGCCGGAGCACGGCGTCGTCGAGCAACTCGATCTGGATCGTGATCAGAAGATCGTCCAGGTTTTCGAAGACGTTGTAAATGGTCCCGGCCGAGTAGCCGATGCCACGCGCAATCTCCCGCGCCGACAGTTCGGCGAGGCCTTTTTTTTCGACGATTTCCCGGGTTGCGCCAAGCACGAGCCGCCGCAACTCCTCCGGAGAATGTGAGGAACGTCTTCCCATAGACAAACTCAGCTCCCGCGATGCCGGTCTGCATTTTCCATTCGCACAATAAGCATTGACGACGACGTGACAAGCGTCATGCTCGTCAAACGAAAGTATATTCGTGTTCGGATTGTGCGAGTCCGGCCCTCACATTGAAAAAAAATTCTGCTATGCTCAAAATAGAAATTCTGTTTGTCAGAAAAACATATGGTCAAGGCCACGGCCGGACCTGCGGCACCATTAATGACGACTGTTTAATTCTATAACGTCATTGAAACGCGGTGAACGCCCGGTTTCGATCGAAACCGGTGTGCGCGGTGGCTTTTAACAGTTTGGACCTGTTGGCGTGTCGAGCGGGATGATGTTGCGCTGACGCGGACTATGCGTGATCGTGTCGGTCCAAGGAATGCTTGCTCCGAACCCGGGAGGGGCGAGGCTCGCGAACAGCGGCGTATATGTATAGCTCAATTCAACGACGATCGCCGCGTTGCCGACATTGACCATCCCAGCGGCTGGCATGGCTTTCGGCACGCACGTAATCAAAGCCGAACCGGCGCTTCCGCCAGAACTCGTGTACTGCCAATCGGCAATGGTCTCGGTTGGCGTTGTGGCGCGGACGTGAAACACATTGATATTGAATGATGTCATGTCGAACGGCTGCATGATGTGGGCAGCCGACAGGACCATGCCGTTGAGGACGAGCGCGCCTTCGCCGGCCGCTTCACCGATCAACTCTTCGCGCGAGACGAGATCGCCCACCATGGCGCTTGCCCGTTGGAACCGCTTGTGCATCATGACGGCGCGGGACACTTCAAGCGCGCCAAACAGCATGAGCATTAAAAGCGGTGCGATGAGTGCAAATTCCACCGCCGCGATACCGGCAACGTTGCGTCTGAACTTGTGAAGAAGATTTTTCATCTTCAATCCTGATTGGTGTTTCATCGCGCCGGTCCTGAAGAAATTCATGTGGTTGTGATTCCGGCCTTAAGGCGACGACGTCGCGGCGTAAGGCTCTGTCCGGAATGCCGTTGCCGACTGCATGATCATGGCATTGTCTTCCGTATCGAATTTTAAGAATGGGATCTTCTTGGTGAATTGCCATTCGTAACAGGCCGTGACCAAAACGACCGCGCTTTCCGTTCCGGCGTGGGTTGCGATGGGATCGGCTGTGTTCGTTGTGTTGACCCGCTTGACGCCACTGACATCGACGCAGGGTTCGGGCGCAAGATCCTGCCAATTATCGGCATTCTGCACAAAGATTTCCAAGTCGTCGCACTTGATGTGCCCGTCGCCGAGATCGGCCCGCATATCGATGTCGGCGCCGTCGGCGTCCTTGGTCGCTTTGGAGTTGGCCTTGTTGCAAAGATAGTTTTTGAACTCGCCGACCGTGAAGTTGTTGGTTTGCGCCTGGCCTGTGCGGATCAAGCGGCTCGCCTGGTCCATGCCTTTTTCGATCGAGTTCATGACGAAATAGTGCATCGAGATACCGATGATTCCGAACACGAACATAAAGAACGGTGCGGCAACGACCGCAAACTCGATTGCCGTCGTTCCGTCTTCGTTGCGGCAGAGACGCGCAAACCTGTTGAGGAAAGTGGTGCGCGTGGATGTTGCGGGCAATAGAATGGAACGCATCGGATCAGTCCTCGAACGCGGGATAAATTGATGAGACCACAATAGGTATCTGAGCCTTAAAGAACTATTTAGATGTTTAGCGATGCTCGCTGTTGGCTAAAAAAGTCTTAACGATCACACGGAATTCTGCGGTCCTGCGTTAAGCCGGCGTCAGCACTAATCTAAGAACTCTTTCGACACCGGCATGAGTTTTATGGAATGTGGGTCTCAGCGCACCGGCACTTGCCGGACGTGCCAGCCAAAGTTCCGGCTCGTCTATACTGGCCGGCCGGAACGGGCAGTGGTCGTCTCGATCACACAGAAATGGCGCGGTATCGATATGCCCCTATCGATGCCGCGCCATCTATGTTTTAGGCAGATGCGCATTAAAGAGAGCGGCGATCCCCGCGTGTCTCCATACGCTATATGTATATAAGAATGCCGGCTCGACCCCTTATTGAGCGTTTCCGCCGGCGTCCGATGTCTCTGAAGCCGAAGCAGAGAACTTGGTTTTATCGGCGTTATGCTTGCTGATTTGGCCGAAGAAGTCCGAATCGTCGCCCGGCGTCAGGTTCGGCTGGCAATTTGGCGTGCACGAGAACGTGAATCTCGTCGATCCCTTGATCAGGTTGACCATGCGGCGCTCGTCGCGTTCGACGAGGACGCGCTGATCCTGAATGACGTTGCGGTCTGCGTCGAGCGCGATGACATTGGTAATGCCAAAGGTTTTGCCCGTGACGACCAATAGATTGCCGCCCTGGAGCGTCACGTCTGCAATGGAAGGATTGCCGATGATGATTTCCGCTGCCGGACGGGGCAGTCTCAGGAGCTGCGATTGGTCGAATTGCACGATAAGGTCGCCGGCAGTGGCGGGACGCATGCTTGACCAGCCCGCAATCAGGGCAAGAGAGATAAGCAGCGCAGAGTTTGCGGGTGAGTGACCGGATGCCGGCAGGGATGTGCGAAGCCGCATGGCTTTCATGTCCTTTTGAAGATACGCGAGAACCCCATTACCTCAGGAAATAGTGAAGGAACTGCAAACGACCGTGCCGCATTAGGGCGCGTTATCGATTCATGGCTGCAAATTTTTACGCTCGCCGCTGTGCGCTGAGGTCGCGGAACCGATAGGTCCGCTTTTTTGCTCTCGAAGAGCGAGAAGATCGCATTCAAAGACATCGGCGCGAGACAGCATTGGCCAACTAATTGCGGGTCCTTCGGGCGCAAACGCGGTGTTTGCGGAGGTGGTATCCGGAGTTGCGGCCAGGCTTCAACTGCAATAAACCAAACATTAATCTCGACATTCTGCGTTTTTCATTGATTTAGGTGCAATACAAAATAGTAATACATGGTAGTTACTTGAGGCATTCATTGTAATTCTCAATTATTGAAATCTTTATCTCGGATTTTAATAAGTAATCAGGAATTATTTATTTGGATTTCTGGCCTTTTTACCAGGGTTTAACTTGTTGGGGGTATGTTGGCTTCAGTTCAGCGGTGAGGACGAGTGCTCCCCCGAGGAACCGATCGGTAGATCTATCTGTAGCAATTGGGAGAGAGTAGTTATGAAGAACATCGTATCGCGTTTTATGAATGACGAGTCGGGCGCAACTGCAATCGAGTACGGCCTGATCGCCGCTCTCGTCAGCGTTGGCATCATCGCCGCTCTTGGCGACCTTCGCACCGAACTCCAGGGCACGTTCGGCGACGTTTCGACCGAAATGCAGAACCGCTAATTTCGGCGCCGGCGTCAAGCTGGCCGCTCGAAGTAGGTTGGGCCTAACCGCTCAAATGAGAAGCGCCCGGAGGTTCCTCCGGGCGTTTTTCTTTGCGTCCCGTTCGAGGCTGAAATCGTGGCGTAAACGCCGCGCGTTTGGTTCGGCACGCAATTTCCGTCCTCGCAGTTTTGCAGGAAAATGTGTTCTTTCAGCTCTCAAATATCGGGCCTTTAACCAATTGGCACTAGTGTTGAAAAAAAGGCCGGCGCAAAGTACTGCGCGATGGGGAGTCGAACAAAAATGAGCAAGTTTAGAAAAGTTATGGCGCACTTCACGCGCGACACATCCGGCGCAACGGCGATCGAGTATGCGCTTATTGCCGCAATCCTCAGCTTGTCGATTATCGTTGGCCTGATCGCGATTCGCGGCGAACTTGGGCTTGTGTTTGGGGACGTCGTTGCAGGCTTCAGCAGCTAGGCGGCATGACATCACTCGACGATATAGAAGGCGCGCTATTTGTGCCGGCGAGCCCTCTTTATTAAGGCTCAGTTAACCGGGCCAAGGCAATTTCAAGGCTCCGCCGCGCCACAAGTGGCCCGCAGAGCGATGGCTTGAAAGGAGTGACACCGTGATCGCGTATCCCCTGCTTCTCGTTTTTCCCGTTGCCATGGCATTCGCGGCCGCGAACGACTTGTTCACGATGAAGATCCCCAACAGGATTTCGATCGTGCTGGTTGGAGCTTTCTGTGCAGCGGCACTGCTGACAGGAATGCCGTGGCAGACGGTGTTGATGCACGCAGGTGTTGGCGCTGCAGCCCTTGTCTTCGGTTTCGCACTTTTCTCGTTAAATCTTCTCGGCGGAGGCGACGCGAAACTTATGGCAGCCGGCGCGCTGTGGATGGGCCTTGATCACGTTTTGCCGTATCTGATTTACACCACATTTTTCGGCGGAGTGCTGTCGCTTGTCATTCTCTGTTACCGGCGCTTCATTCCAGCCATGAACTGGCCGTTGCCCGAGTGGGCACATAAGCTTCATGCGAGCGGAACGGGCATCCCCTACGGGTTAGCGATTGCCGCAGCTTCGCTCGTTCTTTATCCCGCGACGTCTTGGTTCAAATTCTTGCCGGCTTGAACCGCTCTCGCGGATTGTATCAATCCTGTTTTTCTTGCGGGCGCGCCTCTTGGTGCGCCCGTTGGCGTTTACACAGCAGTAAAGCTTTGCGCAAACGCGTGCCGCTCTGATTTTTTTTGAGACGGACTTTAACTCTACATTGACGTTTATCCTCCAATCTCGGTTTTAGAAATCTAGCTGAACCCGGATTGAAAGGACCTTGCGTGCGATGAAGAGAGCCCAGTTACTCGGCTTCGGAGTTGCCCTCGTCGCTGCCATCGGCGCGTTTTTCTTAGCGAATTCGTTTATGAAAAAGCCTGTGGCGCCGACGATTGTCGAAACAAAGGTCAACACCACAGAAGTGTTGGTTGCCGGATCGGACATTGGCGTCGGCAGTATCGTCAATGAAGGCAACGTGCGCTGGGTCTCCTGGCCGTCGGATGCTGCTGCGCGCGGATACATCACCAAGCAGGGTGGCGGTCAAAACAAGATGCGCGAAATTTCGGGCTCGATCGCCCGCTCGGCTTTCATCGCCGGCGAGCCGATCAATATGCTGAAGCTGATCAAGGCCGGACAAGGCGGCGTACTCGCGGCAATTCTGCCAGCCGGTATGCGCGCGGTTTCGACCAAGATTAGCGCCGCTTCCGCAGCTGGCAGCCTCATTCTGCCCAACGATCATGTCGATGTCATTTTGATCCGGGAGCTGCAAGCCAAGAGCGGCGCGCAGCAGCATGTCAGCGATACGCTCTTCCGCAATGTGCGGGTGATTGCGATCGGCCAGCAAATCGAAACCAAAGAAGGCAAGAAGGCTGCGGACGGCGATGCCAAAACCGCGACCCTGGAGTTGACACCCCGGCAGGCCGAGATGATGGCGCTCGCCAACAAGATGGGTGAAATCGTTTTAACGTTGCGTAGCGTCGCTGACATGAATTCGGATGCTGCCCGTTCGGGCGGCATGGATTTGACGAAGCGGGAGCAAGGCAACGCCGTGAGAGTTCTGCGTTACGGTGCTAAATCACGTGTGTACGGAGTTAACTGAGTACACGTACGTCGTTAAGTCGTCATAAGGCGGATGGATCATGCGCAAGAATGTTGGATTACTCTCGGGCTTTTTGCTCGGAGCACTGTCTTTTTCCCTGTTTTCGCTCTTGACCCCGGCCGGCGCCGGGCAGGCTCGTGGCGAACGATAAAAATGCCATAGGCGGCATCGAGACGATTGCGGCGGCAAACGCCCATCAGTCGTTCATTCGCGTGCAGGAAACCGGCGGTGCGCCGATCAGAAAGAACATCAAGATCGGACTTGGAAAATCGGTCCTGATCGAGTTCCCGCGCGACGTGCGCGATGTCATGGTCTCAAACCCAGTCGCGGTCGATGCGGTTGTGTTGAGTGCAAACCGGGTCTTCCTTTTGGCGCGCAAGATCGGCGAAGCCAACGCATTCTTCTTCGACGTCAACGGCGAGCAGTTCGCAACATTCGAAATTTTCATCGAACGCGAAACCGCGGGCCTTGAAAGTCATGCTGAACCGGTTGATCCCAGGTTCGCGCATCAAGGTTGAAATGCTCAATCAGACGGTCGTGCTCACCGGCTCGGTCAAGAACCCGACAGACTCGGTGCGCGCCGCCAACATTGCCCGGCAGTTCGCAACCGTCGAATACGAAACGGTGTCGAAGTCGACGGCTGAAGGTACGTCGGTGAAGAAGTTCGCGAAGGACGAGGAAGAAATCGTCATCAATATGCTGAGTGTTGAAGCCGAAGAGCAAGTCATGCTCAAGGTGACCGTTGCCGAAGTTCAGCGCTCGGTCTTGAAGCAGCTCGGTGTCAACCTCGGCGGCGCCATCAATGCCGGCAACTTTTCGACAACGCTGCTGACCGAAAACGCATTGCCGCTGACGGCGGCAGCCGGTCTCGGCCGCTTGCCCATCCCAGGTGTTTCGACCGCCGGCAGTCCGTTGGACCCGGCGATCGCCTGCCCTGCCGGCACTCTTTGCAACTTCAATACGGGTCCAACCCCCGGATCCTTCGGTAACTCGGGTTTCGACGGTGGCTGGGGTAGCGGCGGAAACGCAGTCACACATGCCATCCGCGCACTCGAACGCGAAGGCCTGGTGCGCACCCTTGCCGAACCCAATTTGACCGCCGTATCGGGCGAACCTGCAAACTTCCTGGCGGGTGGCGAATATCCGATCCCTGTCGTCGATACCAGCGGCAGCTTGAGTGTGCAGTTCAAGAAGTTCGGTGTCGGCACTTGCATTCACGCCGATCGTTCTGTCGGAAGGCCGCATCAGCCTGAAGATCGAAACCGAAGTCAGCGAACTGTCGAACCAAGGCGCTGTTTCGCTTTCGGGCTTCTCGATCCCTGCGATCCGCAAACGCGAAGCGAAGTCGACGGTTGAATTGCCATCGGGCGGTACGATCGCTCTTGCCGGCTTGATCTCGGAAGATACGCGCCAGAACATCGATGGTCTGCCGGGTATCAAGGACATCCCGATCCTCGGCACTTTGTTCCGCAGCCGCGATTACATCAAGAACGAATCCGAACTTGTGGTCATCGTTACCCCCTACCTCGTGAAGCCGACGAGCCGGCAGCAGCTTGCGATCCCGACCGACGGTCTCGCGCCTGCAACCGACATGAAGGCGAACTTCCTCGGTCACCTGAACAAGATCTACGGAAAGAGCGAAGCTCTGCCCGATGGCGGTCTCAAGGGCGACTACGGTTTCATCGTCGAATAGCTCGTGCACTGGAGAAGTATCATGACGACAAAGTTCTCAAATTCGCATGGGCCGTCCCTCGGCTTTACAAGCAGCCGCAAGGCACTTGCGGTTGTTCTTCTGGCCGCGGCACTCGCGGGCTGCAAGACAGACGGCGATCAAACGAAAGTGGCGGGCTGGTCTTTGCTAGATCCTAGTCAGCGTCATCCCATCATGGTGTCGCAACAGCCTTCCCACCTCAACGTGCATGTGCCGCGCGGTGCGCAGGGCCTCTCGCCCACGCAGCGTGCAGACGTTATCGACTTTGCCAACCGCTATCGTGCGGCGGACTCCGGTAACAGCCGCCTCGTTATCGCGGTGCCGAGTGGTGCCCCGAACGAAGTCGCGGCCATGAACGCGACCGAAGATATCCGCGCGCTCCTCCTCGACGGTGGCTTCAACGAAGCCGGCATTACGGTCGAAGCGTTCAACGACGAAAGCAACCCGTCTCCGGCAATTCGCATCTCCTATATGCGCTACGTTGCGGAAGGCCCGCAGTGCGGTCACGACTGGTCGCAAAACCTTGCTCACGGCCCTAACAACAATGCCTATCCAAACTTTGGATGCTCCAATCAACGCAATCTCGCTGGAATGATCGCGAACCCGGCCGATCTTCTCGGGCCGCGCACCGAAGGACAGCGTTACGCCGAACGCCGCGACGAGATCATGGATAAGTACGTGAAGGGCGAAACGACAGCCACCAAGAAGTCTGAAGACGAACGCGTCCAGACAAACAAAAATTAATGTGAGGTTTGGAAGTCATGTCTAGGCAAGCACAAACGGCCCTCGAAGACGAAATGGACGGCGCCGAGCCGGCTCACGATGACGCTCAGGCCGGAACGGAACGCGCGCGTCCTATTCCGCGCATTTCGATCCAGGCGTTCTGCGACGATCAAAGGACAGCCGAGGTTCTGCAATATGCCGCTGAAGACCGCCGGCTTTCCAAGGCGCACGTCAGCGTTCATATGGGTGGCATTGCGGCTGCGATTGCGCACTACGTCGATAGTCCGACGCCGAACCTGATCATCGTCGATAGCGCGCTGAAGGGTACCCAGCTGATTCACGAACTGGATATTCTGGCTGAAAGCTGCGATCCGGGCACGCGGGTTATCGTCGTCGGCCGGCATAACGACGTACTTCTCTATCGCGAGCTGCTGAAGCGCGGCGTGAGCGAATACCTCGTCACGCCGGTTGAGCCTCTGGCGATGATGGAAAGTATCTCCAACCTTTACAACAATCCCGACACCGATCCGGTCGGTCATGTCTTCGCGTTCATTGGTGCCAAAGGCGGCGTCGGCTCGTCGACCATCTGTCACAACGTCGCTTGGACGCTGTCGGAAGTTTTGAAGTCCAACGTGACGATTGCCGACCTCGACTTGGCATTCGGCACAACAGGCCTCGATTTCAACCAGGATCCGGTTCAGGGCATCGCCGAAGCGCTCGCAGCGCCGGAGCGTCTCGACGACCAGCTTCTTGACCGTCTTTTGACCAAGTGCTCCGAGCACTTGTCGATCTTTGCGGCACCAGTTGTGCTCGATCGCGACTATGAAATATCGCCGGAAGCCTGCGATATGGTCATCGATGTTGTGCGCCAGAACGTACCTTACGTGGCGGTCGATCTTCCGCACGGATGGGCGCCCTGGAGCAAACGCATTCTGTTGCAGGCCGACGAAGTCATCATCACAGCCGTTCCGGATCTCGCGAACCTTCGCAACGCCAAAAACATCGTCGACCTTCTCAAAACCTCGCGCAAAAACGACGGCAAACCGCATCTCGTCTTGAATATGTCGGGTGTTCCCAAGCGTCAGGAAATCACGCTCAAGGAATTCGAGCAGGCACTCGATATCAAGGCCATCGCGGTCATCGAGTATGACTGCGAAGCCTTCAGTCAAGCGGCCAACAACGGCCAGATGATCGAGGAGATGGATTCGAAAGCCAAGGCAGCGGAAAAGTTCCGCGACATCGCCATGGGCATGACGCACCGCAAGGAAATGAAGTCGGAGAAAAAGTCTGCGTCGGCCCTCTCTTCCCTTGCGCCGCTCCTCGAAAAATTGAAATTCAAACGCTAAGGAAGTTTCGTCATGTTCGGACGGCGTAGCAACGATCCCGCGACACCCAAGCGGATAGCGTCACAGGCGCCTGTAGCCCCAGGTCCAGCCCCAGCGGAGGCCAAACCTGTTGCGACGGCGCGGGTGCAGCAGCCTGCTGCGCCAGCACCGCGTATAGAGCCCGTCGCTGAGCCGCAAAGGCGTCATTCCGAAGAGTACTATGACGTCAAAACGACCGTCTTCAATGCGTTGATCGACACAATCGATTTGACGCAGTTGTCTAAGCTTGATGGCGCTGCCGCTCGCGAAGAAATCCGCGATATCGTCAGCGAAATCATTCAAATCAAAAATGTCGTTATGTCGATTGCCGAGCAGGAAGAACTGCTCGAGGATATCTGCAACGACGTCCTTGGTTACGGTCCGCTCGAGCCGCTTCTGGCGCGCGACGACATTGCCGATATCATGGTCAATGGCGCTTCGACGACGTTCATCGAAGTCGGCGGTAAGGTTCAAAAGACCGGCGTGCGCTTTGCCGACAACCAGCAGCTCATGAATATCTGCCAACGTATCGTCAGCCAGGTTGGCCGGCGCGTCGATGAATCGAGCCCGATCTGCGACGCGCGTTTGCCGGACGGTTCGCGTGTCAACGTCATCGCTCCGCCACTCGCCATCGATGGTCCGTGCCTGACTATTCGTAAATTTAAAAAGGACCGTCTGAGACTTGAGCAGCTTGTAAAATTCGGCTCAATCACCCCCCAAGCCAAAACGGTTCTGGAGGTTATTGGGCGCGTGCGCTGCAACGTCTTGATTTCAGGCGGTACCGGTTCGGGCAAGACGACGTTGCTCAACTGCATGACCGGCTCGATCGATATGGAAGAGCGCATCATCACTTGCGAAGACTCTGCCGAACTTCAGCTCCAGCAGCCGCACGTGGTTCGCTTAGAAACGCGCCCGCCGAACCTTGAAGGCGAAGGCGAAATCAAGATGCGCGACCTCATCAAGAACTGCCTGCGTATGCGACCCGAACGCATCATCGTCGGCGAAGTCCGCGGCCCGGAGGCATTCGATCTTCTCCAGGCCATGAACACGGGCCACGACGGGTCTATGGGAACGCTCCACGCCAACAGCCCGCGCGAAGCCATCAGCCGTCTGGAAAGTATGATCATGATGGGCGGTTACGCGCTGCCGGTCAAAACCATCCGTGAAATGATTACCGGCTCAATCGACGTCATCGTTCAGGCGTCGCGCCTCAGGGACGGCTCACGCAAAATCACGCACATCACCGAAGTGCTGGGCATGGAAGGCGAAGTCGTGACACTGCAGAACATTATCGTGTTCGAGATCACGGGCGAAGACGCAAACGGCAAGATTCTCGGACGTCACCGTTCGACCGGTATTGCCCGGCCGCGCTTCTGGGACCGCGCCGAATATTATGGCGAAACCGAAAGACTGGCGCGTGCGCTGGCCGAGTTGGAAGTAAACGACGACAACGGCAACCCGATGGGTGAACAGAATGCTTGATGTCGAGATTAGTCCATTTTTGGTGGCGGGACTGGCGGCACTTGCGGTTGCCGGTGTCGTTTTTGCGATCATTTTCCCATATATTTCGGGCGATCGCACCAAGGACAAGCGGGTTCAAAATGTTTCTGAAACGCGCGGCCGGCGGATCGGAGCGCCTGCGACTGGGGCCGGCGACCAAGCTTCAAGCCGCAAAAAGTCAGTTGCGGACTCGCTGAAGGAAATCGAGTCGCGTCAGAAGGCCAAGGAGAAGCTGACTATTCGACTGCGCCTTGAGCGTTCAGGTCTGGATATGTCGCCGCGGGACTTTTATATCGCCAGCGCTATCCTCGGCGTCGTCTTATTTGGTGCCGTAAAGTTTGGCACACCGGCACCGTTTATGGGTGCATGTGTCGCCGGATTTGTTGGCGCTTTAGGCTTACCCCGCTGGGTCCTGAACAAATTGATCAAACGCAGGCAGAACAAGTTCCTCGACGGAATGGCCAACGCCATTGACGTCGTCGTGCGCGGCGTAAAAACGGGTCTGCCGCTCAACGAGTGCCTCGGCATTATCGCGCGCGAAAGTCCTGAGCCAATTGCCAGCGAATTCCGCGAAGTCGTTGAGGAACAGCGTTTGGGCGTGCCGCTCGGTGATGCCTTGGAACGTATGTCGCAGCGGCTGCCTCTGCAAGAAGTGCGCTTTTTGGCAATCGTCATTTCAATTCAGCAACAAGCCGGCGGTAACTTGTCGGAAGCACTTGGCAACTTGTCGGGAGTTCTGCGCGACCGGATCCGCCTGCAACAGAAGGTCAAGGCGCTTTCCGCCGAAGCCAAGGCGTCGGCGATGGTTCTTGGATCGTTGCCGCCCGCGGTGATGATCATGGTGTATTTGTCATCGCCCGATTATCTTGTGCCGCTTTTCTCGACAACGCCTGGAAAATTCATGCTGTGCTTTGGCGCATTTTGGATGACATGCGGCATCATGATTATGCGCAAGATGATCAACTTTAAGTTCTAAGCGGCTTCGATTTCTAAGCAACTGGCAATCTTGCTGAACATACCACTCTAACGAAATGATACGCAGATGATGGAATTTGTCGAGACCGTCATGAACCCGCAACTGGCCGCCACGGTCTTGGCAGCGGTGTGTGTGTTCGCGACCGTACTCACGATTGCTATGCCCATGCTGGCGCGCGATCGCATGAATCAGCGCATGAAGGAAATGGCGATCGAGCGCGATCGCATGCGCACCGCCAGGTCTAGCGGAAATGAACTCCAAAGAACGTCAGGGTGCAAAGCTGCGCCAGACGCCCAAGGGCTTCATGAACCGCATTGTCGATATGCTTGATCTGCGAGCGAAGTTCGACAATGAGGAAGTTCGCGAAAAACTTAAGATGGCAGGATTGCGCGGTCAAAAGCCAATTGTCGCATTCATGTTTTTTCGCATGCTCGCTCCTATCATCATGTTCATCGGCTCGCTCATCTACGTTTTCTTTATCGGCGACGTGAAGTATCCGCCTTTGATCAAGTTCCTGATGGGCGTCGGTGGCGGCTTCTTGGGCTTCTATATCCCGAACGTCGTCATCGAAAACATCGCCCAGAAACGCCAGTCGTCCATCAAGCAGTCGTTCCCGGATGCGCTCGACATGCTGCTTATCTGTGTTCAATCGGGTATGTCGATTGAAGCCGCATTCGGAAAAGTTTCGAAAGAAATTGCCTCTCAATCGGTCGAACTCGCAGAAGAAATGACTTTGACCACGGCCGAGCTCTCGTACCTCTCGGACCGCCGCCAAGCTTATGAAAATCTCGGCAAGAGAACCGGCCTGCCCGGCGTCAAGTCGGTGACCACGGCGCTTATCCAAGCCGAGCGCTATGGTACGCCTGTCGGTCAGGCACTGAGAACGATGGCGAAGGAAAATCGCGAAGCGCGCCAGTCGGAAGCTGAACGCAAGGCGGCTGCACTGCCGCCAAAGCTTACCGTTCCGATGATCGTATTCTTCTTGCCGGTTCTCTTCATCGTCATTCTTGGACCTGCAGGTATCGGTCTCATGGGTGTTCAGAGACCCTAAAGGCCCGGCCGCATAAAGTTTAGTGTCGCGTCTTGGCTCCGGCTTCCATTGAGGCCGGAGCCATTTTCTTTGTCTGCGCCCCGTAGGTAAATCCGGTTTTTGAGACGCACAGGCGTTTTGCGCCGCAAAAAAACGCACCGGCTGTTGCCGGTGCTTTTTGTGTTGTGTGGAATTTGAAAGGTGAAGCGGCTTAGCGTGCCGAGCCCTTGAACACTGGAGCGTTTTCAGGCGCGCTGGCAACATCCGTTTGCCATGCCGCCGTAGAGCCTTGATCGTTGAGTGCGGGCCTGAAAGCCGCCGTTGCGGTGCCGTCGGCCGGCACAATCTGTGTCGCGAAAGCCGGAACCCCTGCCGCGCTCATGCCCGCTGGCGAGGTTTGTGGCGTGAGGCGGACCATTTTGCGCATATAGTCGCTGTTCTCTGCGGCCGCGTCGGCAGTGAGTGATGACCCGCCGACCGTTTTGGCCTCGTCGTATTTGCCTTGCAGGCCAAGCACGAGTGCGAGGTTTTGTTTGACCTTAGATGAATTGCCACCCTTGTCGGCCACTTGGCGAAGTATGTCTTCGGCCTTTTTGGCGTCGCCGCTCATGGCATTGGCAAGTGCCAGATTGTTGAGAACTGATGGCTGATTGGGAGCAAGAGCCAGTGCGCGCTCGTAGAAGGGAATGGCGTCCTTGTACTGCCCCTGTTTGGCAAGCACGGTTCCGCGGGCCGAGATGACCTTCCAATCGGGATTGGTCGGACTGTCGGCGATCTCAAGAAGCCGGGCGGCCACGTTCAGTTGGTCGAAGTCCAAGGCCATACGGCCGTATTCGCTGGCCAATTCGGTATTGGAACCGTGCAAGACACTGGCCTGCTGGAGAATGGCGAATGCTTTTTGCTTTTCACCGAGAGCCTTGAGATTGCGCGAGTAATTGAGTGCCGTTTGCAAATCGGCTGGCTTTTTCTCGTATTCGTTGCCCCAGTATTCGGTGGCTTTTTGCAGGTCGGACTGGGTATTCGTGCCCTTCGCCGAGCTATCGGCCGAAGCGAGTGGCATGGCGGCGTCCGAGAGCATGTCGCTCGACTGGGCGCAGGCGCCAAGCATAAGCGTCGCGGCAAGCGTCGCCACTTTCAAGACGTTGAAGGTGCCAATATTTGAGGGGTGCGCCATGAAGTGCGCCATGAGTTCGTCTCCACTAAACCGGCAAATCAGCCCGAATCGCTGCAATCGTCAGTTTCCGGGACGCCGGTCAATAAACGCTTAATCCTCCCGATTGTGCGGTGTTCATGCAACCTAATGGGTTCGTGCCGCGCCAACGGGCTGTGGAGTGCAGGTTCGGGTCTGGCCGTTCCGGCCCGCATTGTCGTACGATTGGCGGCATGAGAATGATCTCGCCGGGTCATGGCCGGCGTAACATAACCAGATGGGCCGAAGGGGCAATTTACCGATGACCGAGACGACGGCTTGGAATGCTTCGAATATATTTGCGGCCGCTGACGAGTCAGTCGCCCAGTGTACCGGTCTATTTGGCGCAGCAGGGGGCGGATGCGCAAAAGCTGGGTCTCACCGCACCTCAGTGCGCGTGGCTCGACACTCAGAAATTTTCTGGCGCTGCGAAGAAGTCGATCCTTCTTGCTGATGTTGAAGGTAAGTTGAGTGGTGTCGTCCTCGGTGCCGGTAATGGTGATGCGGGCGAGCCGAGCGGTCCGTCTGAATTGCTGCTTGGACAATTGGCCTCGAGCGTCCCGGCTGGCAGTATACCGCCTCGCCAATACATCTGCCGAAGCAGAACTTGCGGCAATAGCCTGGGGACTTGGCGCCTATCGCTTCTCGCGTTATCGCGGCAAAGATCAAAAGGACAAAGAAGCGCCGCGTGCTCAGCTCTGCATTCCGCCTGGCGTCAACGCCGCGCGCGTCGCCAACATCGTCGAAGCCATCTGGTTCGGCCGCGACCTTATCAATACCCCGGCATCCGACATGGGCCCCGATGACCTCGAACAAGCCGCGCGCGATATCGCGAGCCGCCACGGTGCCAATATTTCCGTCATCAAGGGTGACGACCTTCTCAAGCACAATTTTCCCATGATCCATGCCGTCGGACGTGCTCACCCGCGTGCGCCCCGGCTCATCGACATCTCGTGGGGGCCGGCGGACGCTGAAAAAATCACACTCGTCGGCAAGGGCATTACATTCGATACCGGCGGTCTCGATATCAAACCGTCGAGTGCCATGCTCATCATGAAAAAGGACATGGGCGGCGCGGCAACGGCACTTGCGCTCGGTCACATGATCATGGGACAAAAACTCAAGTGCCGCTTGCGCATTCTGTTGCCGGTTGCCGAAAACTCGATAGCGGGCGACGCTTTCCGGCCGGGCGATATCTTGAAGAGCCGGGCCGGGCACTCGGTCGAAATCGGCAACACCGACGCGGAAGGGCGCCTCGTCCTGGCCGACGCCCTTGCCCTGGCAGACGAAGAATCGCCCAAGAGTATCTTCGTGTTTGCGACGCTGACCGGCGCGGCGCGCACGGCACTCGGGCCAGATCTTCCGGCCTTCTTTACCGATGACGATCAGTTTGCGGCAGCTTTGACGCCCTTGTCGGCGCGCATCGGCGATCCCGTTTGGCGTCTTCCCCTTTGGGAAGGATATCGCCGTCATCTCGATAGCGATGTCGCGGACATGAACAATGTGTGGGATACTCCCTTTGCTGGCGCCATCACGGCGGCACTCTTCCTGCGCCGGTTTGTGAAGAATGCCGGCCGGTTCGCGCACTTCGATCTCTACGGCTGGCGCACTGCACCGCGGCCATTGGGACCAAAAGGCGGGGAACCTCAGACGGCACGAGCGGTTATGGAATTTTTGCGGGCGGAGCTCCAAGCGTGAGCAAGTCGGAAGCAAGTAAGAAGCCGGGTGAAGCCAAGCAGCCGGTGCGCCCGGAAATGCCGCTTGATCCGAGGCGCAACGCCTTCCGCCCGGATCTCGCAGCGAAATACCTCGAAGGCAAAGTTACGGCTAGCCGCTTTGTCGAGGGCACGCCCGGACAGATCGTGTGGCCGGCAGTGCCTTTGCGCAAGGGTGCCGATACGGCGCTCGGCCTCGAAACCGAGGCGCTGTTCGGCGAAAGCCTGACGATTTACGAAGAGTTGAACGGCTGGGCTTGGGTTCAGCTTATTCGCGACCGCTATGTCGGCTACATTCCATCAGACGCGATTTCGCGTTCAATCGCCACGCCGACGCATCGCGTGCAGGCGCTTGGTACGTTTCTTTATCCTGCTCCGGACATCAAGACGCCACCGATCATGCACCTTCCGCTCAATGCGGTTCTTCAAGTCCGGTCGAGCGGCGACAAATTCGCAGAACTCGCACATGGCGGCTTCGTGTCGGACCGTCATGTGATGCCGCTCAGCCGGACTGCACGCGATTTTGTCGAGATCGCCGAACGCTTCATCGGCGTCCCCTATCTTTGGGGTGGGCGCACGCGCATCGGTATAGATTGCTCAGGTCTCGTGCAAATGTCGCTCCACGCATCCGGCATTGCAGCGCCCCGCGATAGCGACATGCAACAGGCGGAGCTTGGTGTTTCTGTGCCGGTATCGGAGGTGGACGAAGGCTTGTTGCGCGGCGATCTTGTGTTCTGGAAAGGCCACACCGGCATCATGACGGATGGACTTATGTTCGTGCATGCCAATGCGCATCACATGATGGTCGTGAATGAGCCGCTGTCAGAAGCCATTCAACGCAACGCCAAAACCGGTGCGCACATCACGGCGATCAAGCGGCTGGTGAAGCCGCAGTCGTAAGCGGGTTCAGAGATTAGCTTGCGAGCACGCCCTTATGCGCGACGCGGTGATCGAGCGCGGCGGCGAGCAGCGCCTTTGTGTAGTCGTCTTTGGGATGCTCGAAGATCTCGCGCGCGGGGCCTTCTTCAACGACTTTGCCGTTGCGCATGACGATAACGTAGTTGCACAGCGCGCGCACGACTTTCAGGTCGTGACTGATGAAGAGATAGGCGAGCTGGCGCTTTTTCTGCAGATCGCGAAGCAAATCGACGATTTGCGCCTGCACGCTCATGTCGAGCGCGCTTGTCGGCTCGTCCAGCATGACGAATTTCGGCTCCAGCACCATGGCGCGGGCAATCGCAATGCGTTGGCGCTGGCCGCCTGAGAATTCATGCGGATAGCGGTCTTGCGCATTAGGGTCGAGGCCAACTTCCGTCAGCGCGTTGCCGACGCGGTCGCGCCGTGCGCCGTCATCCATTTCGGGGTGCTGGATGGTCAGGCCTTCTTCGATAATCTGACCAACAGTCAGTCGCGGCGAGAGCGAGCCATATGGGTCTTGGAATACGACCTGCATTTCTTTGCGCAGCGGCCGCATGGCCTTTGAGTTGAATCCATCAATGCGGTTTCCGACGTAGGCGATCGGTCCCTCCGACGAGATGAGGCGCAGAATGGCGAGGCCAAGTGTTGTCTTGCCGGAACCGGATTCGCCGACGACGCCGAGCGTTTCGCCGGCGCGGAGCTTCATCGATAGCCCATCAACGGCTTTGACATGATCAACCGTGCGCTGAAGCAATCCGCGCTTGATCGGGAACCAGACTTTCAAATTGTCGGTCTCAACGACGACTGGGCCGGACATATTGGTTTCCGGCGGCGTGCCTTTAGGTTCAGCCGCGAGCAGGTGCTGAGTGTAGGGGTGCTTCGGGGTCTCGAAAACGTCTTTGGCGTTGCCGGTCTCGACGATTTCGCCGTTCTGCATGACGTAGACGCGGTCGGCCATGCGCCGCACGATGCCGAGATCGTGGGTGATGAGCAGCATGGCCATGCCCATCTCTTTTTGCAGCTTCTTCAAGAGTTCCAGGATCTGTGCTTGGATGGTCACGTCGAGCGCGGTTGTTGGTTCATCGGCAATAAGCAGGTCGGGCTCATTCGCCAACGCAATGGCAATCATGACGCGCTGACGCTGGCCGCCCGACAACTGGTGCGGATAGCCAGCCAGCCGCTTTTCAGGATCGCGGATGCCGACCTTGGTCAGAAGTTCGATCACGAGGGTTCGCGTCGCCGCGTCATCGAGATTTTTGTGCAATTTTATGATTTCGCCGACCTGCTTTTCAATCGTGTGCAGGGGATTGAGCGTCGTCATCGGCTCCTGAAAAATGATCGAAATTTTCTGGCCGCGAATGCCGCGCATGTCGTTCTCAGATGGCCTTGACGATATCCACGCCGTTAAACATGATTTCGCCCGTTGGGTGCGACGCGGAGTTCGGCAAGAGCTTCAGAATGGAAAGCGCCGATACGGTCTTGCCGGAACCGGATTCGCCAACGAGCGCCACGGTCTCGCCTTTGGCGATATCGAACGACACGCCCTTGACGACGCGGGACGCGTCCTTTCCCTCTCCAAACTCGACGGAAAGATTTTTGACGGAGACGAGGGGATTGCTCATTACGATTTCCCCTGCCTGAACGTCTTCCTTGGATCGAGCGCATCGCGCACCGCTTCGCCCATGAAGATGGCGAGCGAAAGGATAATCGAGATCGCGACGAACCCTGAAATGCCGAGCCACGGCGCTTCGATGTGTTTTTTACCCTGGAGCAGCAGTTCGCCCAAGCGACGGCGAGCCGATTGGCATGCCGAGGCCAAGGAAGTCGAGAGCCGTCAGCGCCGATATCGCGCCCGACAGTTTGAACGGCAGGAAAGTCAGCGTCGCGACCATGGCATTGGGCAGGAGATGCTTGAACATGATCTGCCAGTCGGTGAGGCCGAGCGCACGCGCCGCGCGCACGTATTCGAGATTGCGCCCGCGCAGGAATTCGGCGCGCACCACGCCAACGAGCGACGTCCAGCTGAAGAGCAGCAGGATTCCAAGCAGCGTCCAGAATCCGGGAACGAACATCGACGAGACGATCAGCAGCACGAAGAGTTCCGGAATTGAATTCCAGATTTCGAGAATGCGTTGAAAGAAGAGATCGACTTTGCCGCCGAAATAGCCCTGCACCGCGCCCGCGAATACGCCGATGATCGACGAGAAAATCGTGAGCAGCAGGCCGAACAGTACCGACACGCGAAATCCGTAGATGACGCGCGCCAGCACATCGCGTCCCTGATCGTCGAGGCCGAGCCAGTTGGTGTTGCCGAGCGTCTGATAGCGCGCGAGCTGGTCGGCGGGGGCATCGCACAGCTTCATCGACGACGACCACGGTGGCGGGGCGGGATAACCAAGGCACGTCCCGCTCGGGTTCATGCGGCCTGGGTAATCGCGATTGATCGTGTCGTAGGAGTAGCGGTTCAGCGGCCACAGCATCCAGCCGTTGGCGTTATTTCTTCTTGGATGTGCGCGGCCTTGTAATCGGTCACGGCGAGAAAACCGCCAAATTTCTCTTCTGGATAGTCGGCGAGCACGGGAAAGAGGACTTCCCCCTTGTAGCTCACCATGAGCGGGCGGTCGTTGGAAATGAATTCGGCAAAGAGCGTGATCAGGAACAGCGCCATGAAAATCTGAAAGCTGCGATAGCCGAATTTGTGCGACTTGAAGCGTTCGAGGCGGCGCTTGTTGACAGGGCTCAAGCGCCAGCCCAGGCGCGCAGCCAGTCTCTGCCGCCACGTTTGCCGGTGCGGTGCCACATCCGCGGGCATTCCCACCTTGCTTTGAATTTTCTGATCCATGCCCCTCAAACCTCCCGCGTCTCAAAGTCGATGCGCGGATCGACGAGCGTGTAGATGAAGTCGGAGAGGATGCCGATGATGAGGCCGACAAGCGAGAAAATATAGAGCGACGCGAAACACGACCGGATAGTCGCGCTTTTCGATGCTTTCCATGGCCAAAAGCCCGAGGCCATCGAGCGAGAAAATCGTCTCGATCAGAAGTGCGCCTGAAAAGAATGCACCGATGAAAGCGGATGGAAATCCGGCGATGATGAGAAGCATGGCATTGCGGAACACATGTCCGTAAAGCACCTGATTCTCGTTCAGCCCCTTGGCGCGGGCGGCCACCACGTATTGCTTCCTGATTTCGTCGATGAACGAGTTTTTAGTCAGAAACGTCATGGCCGTAAACGAGCCGACCGCCATGGCGATCATCGGCAAGGCGAGGTGCCAGAAATAATCGACCACCTTGCCGAAGAACGAGAGATCATTCCAATTGTCGGACCAAAGTCCGCGCGAGGGGAACCACTGCAAGAATGACGAACCCGCGAACAAGATGAGAAGGAGCACGGCAAAGAGAAAGCCGGGAATAGCGTAGCCGACGACGAGCACCGCGCTGGTCCAGCTGTCCCATTTGCTGCCCTCGTTTACGGCCTTGCGGATGCCGAGCGGGATCGAGATCAAATAGGTCAGCAGCGTCATCCAAATCCCGAGCGATACGGAGACAGGAAGCTTCTCCTTGATGAGCTGCAACACGGAGATGTCGCGGAAGTAGCTCTTGCCGAAATCGAAGGTCAGATAGTTCTTGATCATTAGGAAGAAGCGCTCGTGCGCCGGCTTGTCGAAGCCGAATTGCTTCTCAAGGCTTTTGATGAAAGCTGGGTCCAACCCCTGCGCACCACGATACTTCGACGCCGCGCCGTCCGCGCCGCCTTGCCCCAATTGCCCGGCTCCGGCAGCGCCGCCGAGACCGTCGCCGCCACCGCCGCTCATGCGCGAGGTGATGGACGAGTCGTGCCCCATCAATTGCGCGATCATGCGCTCGACGGGCCCGCCCGGCGCAAATTGAATGATGACGAACGAGAACAGCATGATCCCGAACAGCGTCGGGATGATGAGAAGCAAACGTTTCAGGAGATAACTGGCCATCAGGGCGACTTTGGTCCTTCGGCTGGTGGACCGGCGGCTGGTGGACTGGCGGCTGATTTCCCCGAGGCCTTTGCGGCGAGCGCCTCGGCCTTTTTCGAATCATACCACCACGTATCCAAGATACCTGGATCATACTTGGGCATAGTGGCGGGACGAGAAAATTTATCCCAATACGCGATGTTGTGCGACGCCTTATACCAGTGCGGCACCCAATAGTGGCTTGCGCGCAGGACCCGGTCGATTGCGCGGGTGGCAGCGACGAGTTCGGCGCGCGATTTGGCGCCGACCACCTTGTCGATGAGAGCGTCCAATACAGGGTTCTTGATCCCTGCGAGATTGAACGATCCGTCCATGCTGGCTGCTTCCGATCCCCAATAAGTGCGCAGTTCCACGCCGGGCGTCAGGCGCAGCGAATAGCGCTGTGTCGTCATGTCGAAGTCGAACGATTTCATGCGCCGTTCGTACTGCGCCGGATCGACAAGGCGTGCCGAAGCATTGACGCCGATTTTCTTCAGGTTCTCGATATAGGGGCCGATGATGCGTTCAAACATCGAGTTCGTCCATGAGGATTTCGAGGTCGAGCGCTTCGCCTTTGGTATTTCGTAACAGCCGGTCGGCGCCGCCAAGCGTCCACCCGGCGCTCTTCAACAGTTCGAATGCCTTCTTGAGATTGTCGCGGTTGTTGCCGCTGCCGTCGGTTGCGGGCGGCGTATAGGGGGCGTCAAACACGGCGGGCGATAGCTTGTCGCGGAACGGTTCCAGCAGTGCCAGTTCTTCTGCGCTGGGGCTTCCGGCCGCTTTCATGTCCGAATTCTCAAAGAAGCTGTGCGTGCGGGTGTAGAGTTTGTAAAATAATTTGATGTTCGACCACTCGAAGTCGAAGGCGAGCCCGAGTGCTTCGCGTACGCGCGGATCTTGAAATTTTTCGCGCCGCGTATTCATGAAGAAGCCCTGCGCGCCGGACGGGTTTTCGTCGGGGATCGTGTCCCGGATGAGCCGGCCTTCGGTCACGGCCGGGATGTTGTAGCCGGTTGCCCAGTTGACGCTGGTAAACTCCTCGCGCAAATCCATGCCGCCCGATTTGATGGCTTCGAGCTGCGCGGTGCGGTCACGATAGTAGTCGTACTTGATCTCATCGAAGTTGTGCCGCCCGCGAATGACGGGCAGATCCTTGGCCCAATAATCCTGGCGCCGCTTGTAGGAAACGTGCGTTCCGGGGCTGAAATCCTTGATCAAGTACGGCCCGGAGCCAAGGGGCGGCTTGAGGCTCGTTTCCTCAAAGGCTTGCGTCGCGTAATAGGCTTTCGAGAGCACTGGCAGGCCTGCGAGGATCACCGGCAGGTCGCGTGTCAGCTCGCCCTTGAACGTGAACTTGATCGTTTCGAGATCGAGAATTTCGGCGTTCGCCACGTCGCGCATCGGCATCGCGAGCGCGGGGTGCCCCTTCTCCTTCAGCAGCATGAACGAGTTGACGATGTCCTCAGCCGTCACTGCCGTGCCGTCGGAAAATTTGGCTTCGGGTCGCAGTTTGAACGTGACGGACATCTTGTCGGCGGCCACGTCAGCGGATTTGGCGACCAGCCCGTACATCGCGTCCGGCTCGTCCTCGGCGCGCACCATCAGCGTGTCGAACAGAAGTCCAAGGCCCTGTGCGGCGTCGCCCTTCAGAATGAAACCGTTGAACGTGTCATAACTGTTGGCGCCGCCCGTCCCCATGGTGACGATTTTTCCGCCCTTCGGGGCATCCGGGTTGACGTAGTCGAAATGCTTGAAGTCGGCTGCGTACTTTAGGTCGCCGAAAACCGAGAGCCCGTGGCTTGGTTCGGCCCACGCGCTCGCCGTCGATCGCGCCCATCGCAAGCGTCAACGCGGCGAGCGTCGTCACTCGCGGCGACGAAGTCAGTGTCCGGCGACTCAATCGCGGAGCGTGTCTCGTTCGCCATGCGCTAGTTGCCCCGCGCGGCTTGAACCGCCTTCGCTTTTTCAGCGTCGTACCACCAGACCTGCATGGGCGCCGATGTCTGTGACGGTAGCTTCGAAGGACGCCCGAACTTATCCCACCACGCGAGACGTTCGAACGGATAGTGCCAGTGCGGCACAACGTAATGGTTCCACAGCAGCACGCGATCGAGCGCGCGAGTTGCTGCCACGAGCTCGGCGCGGTCCTTGGCGAAGACGACCTTGTCGATCAACTTATCAACCGCTGGGTTTTTGACGCCGATGGTGTTGCGGCTAGCATCTTTGTCGGCGGCTTCGGAACCCCAGAATTCGCGCTGTTCGTTGCCCGGGGAAACGGATTGGGCGAAATTATCGACAATGATGTCGAAGTCGCGCTTGTCCTCGCGCTGCTTGTATTGAGCGCTGTCGACAATGCGTGCCGACGCCTTGATGCCGAAAATTTCCAGTTCCTTGACGAAGGGCAAAATGATGCGCTGGAAGGTTTCGCTATCGATCAGGAATTCCGCGACGAGCGGCTCTCCGGCCGCGTTTTTCATCACGCGGTCGGCGCCAGTCTTCCAACCTGCGGCCTCAAACAGTTTCATGGCTGCTTGTTGGTTTTTCCGGAAGTCGGTCGGCTCTTTGTTTGCCGGGTTCTTCCATTCGGCCGTAAAAACTTCAGGTGGAACTTCGGCTTTGACCTCATTCAAGATCTCAAGCTCGCGGCCCTCTGGCAAACCCTTCGAACGCAGTTCAGAGTTCTCGAAATAGCTGCCGACGCGCACATAGAGATTGTAAAAAAGCTTCTTGTTGGCTTCTTCAAAATCGAAAAGAAGATTGAACGCTTGGCGCACGCGCAGATCGGCAAACTGCTTGCGGCGCGTGTTGAAGATGAAGGCTTGCATGGGCGCGACGCGCTCAACGGGGATAGCCTCTTTTTTCACGAGGCCCTTTTTGAGTGAGTCGAATTCGTACTGCGTTGCCCACGCGCCCGCCTGGTTCTCGACCCAGAAATCTAGGCTTCCGGTTTTAAAATCTTCAAATGCGGGTGTGCGGTCGCGATAGTAGATATATTCCAGCGTGTCGAAATTGTACTGACCCTTCATGACGGGCAAGTCCTTGGCCCAATAATCGGCAACGCGCTCGTAGACGATCTTGCGTCCAGTCTCTACGGATTTCACTTTGTACGCGCCGCTGCCGAGTGGCGCCTCGACGGTTGTCTTGTCAAGGTCGCGCGCTTCGCCATTCGCGCCCTTTTCTAGCCAGTATTTTTTGGGGACGATGGAGAACTGACCGACAATCATCGGCAGCTCGCGATTGCCCTTGCTGTCGAATGAGAACATGACCGCGTTGTCACCGCTCTTCTCGGCTTTGACGACGTTCTTGTAATAGAACGCGTAGAATGGATTGACCTTCTTCAACTGTTCGAACGAGAAAATCGACATCGTCGGCCGTGATGGGCGAGCCGTCATGGAACTTGGCCTCAGGCCGGAGTTTGAAGGTCACGGATGAGAAATCGGCCGGATATGACACGCACTCTGCGATCAAACCGTACTCGGCTGATGGTTCGTCAGGGCTCGACACCAGCAAGGCGTCGAACAGGAGGCCAAGTCCCGCAGCTTTGACGCCCTTCTCCGAAAAAGGATTAAGGGTATCGAACGTGCCATCGGCGTACTGCCTAATCACGCCCCCCTTCGGCGCGTCCGGGTTCACCCAATCGAAATGTTTGAAGTCGGCTTTGAACTTCGGTTCGCCGACCAATGACACGGCGTGATGGCAGACCGGCTCTTCGGCAGCGGCGGGATATGGTAAAGATGCGAGGGTTAAAACCGGCAGCGCGGCAAGAAAAGCGAAAACCCGGAACATTCTGCATTGGCGCATCGGCGGTCTGAACCCTCTTGTTTCTACCCTTTAGCTTCACGTCGCGCAGGATACCACGTGGGCCACCCCCGGGGAAAATCCGCGCGCAGTTTTTTTGGCCGTTAACGCAAACGACCCTGCCATTTCTGGTCAGGGTCGCAGGTTTTCAGGGCCTTAGCGAGTTAACTTGCTGTCATTTTGGCAGTGCAACAGGGGTATCCCCCTGGGCCGCGAGATAGGCAATAACATCAGCCACATCGGCCGGGTTGGGAATGCCTGTGAATACCATTTTCGTGCCCGCCACATAGGCACTCGGCTTGGTGATGAAAGTGGCGAGATCGGCAAACGTCCAATTGCCGCCTTTGGCCTTCATGCCCGGCGAATATTCGAAGCCTTCAGCCGAGCCTTTTGGCCGGTCGACAATACCCCAGAGGTTCGGTCCAATCAGCTTCGGCTTGCCCTTTTCGACGTTGTGGCATGCCTTGCACTTGCCGAATACCGCCTTGCCATTGTCAGCGTTCGCCTTAGCAAGAAGCGCGACGACGTCGCCGCCGCCAGCAGCTGCCGGCGCCTCAGTTGGCACTGCCGCATCGGCCGGTTTTGCTTCTGCGGGTTTTGCATCGGCAGGCTTCGCTTCGGCAGCTTTGGCGTCGGCCGTTTTGGCAGCGTCCGCAGTCTTAGCTGCGGCGGCTTCTGGTGCTTTTGCGTCAGGTGCCTTGGCGTCTGCGGCCGGGGCGTCTGCGGCCGGTTCGCTGCCCGGCAGCGCGTATCCAGGCTGCGCGCCGCTGGAGCCGTGGCGCGATTTGATCAAGGTTTTAGTTCCGAAAATGAGCAACAAGGCAGCCAGTACGGCGCCCGCTATTTTCGTGAATTCAAAGGAATCCATGGCGGCACATCCTCAAGTGTTGGAGGCGGGTCGGCCCCTCTAGGGTTCGGCGTTATCCGTGGCCGCGAACTAACGATGCCGCCGTTGCTCTTGCAATAGCTGAAAGGTCTAGTTTAAGGCCTTATCGCGAGACTATTTGTCACGAAGCAGAAAGAGATGCGCCCCTATGGGCCAAACCCTCGTCGTTATCCCCGCCCGGATGCAGGCCAGCCGCCTTCCCGGCAAGCCGTTAGCCGACATCCATGGCAAGCCTATGATCGTGCATGTGTGGGAGCGCGCTATGGCCGCTGAGACCGGCCGCGTCGTCGTTGCAACCGACAGCGACGAGATAATGGCCGCTATTCGCAACGCCGGCGGCGAAGCGGTCATGACCCGCGCCGATCATGCGTCGGGTTCCGACCGGGTTTTCGAAGCCGTCTCTAAAGTCGATCCGGAAGGCGACACGGAGTTCGTCGTCAATCTGCAAGGCGACCTGCCGACGCTCGATCCGGCGCTCGTTGGTGCGTGTCTCAGCCCGCTTCGCACAAAAGGCGTGGATATCGCCACGCTCGCCGCGGAAATTTCCGACGACGAAGAGAAGTCCAATCCCAACGTCGTCAAGGTGGTTGGAACCCCGGAAGGCACACCCGGGCGCTTGCGTGCCCTTTACTTCACGCGCGCCACCGCGCCGCACGGCGAGGGCCCGCTCTATCACCACATCGGCATTTACGCGTACCGGCGCATGAGCCTTGAGCGCTTTGTGTCGTTACGCCCTTCGCCGCTAGAAAAGCGCGAAAAGCTGGAACAACTCCGCGCGCTCGAAGCGGGAATGCGCATCGACGTTGCCATCGTTGACACGGTTCCGCTCGGTGTCGATACTCCGGCCGATCTTGAACGCGCCCGCCGGCTCCTTAGCCCACAACGAAATCGCTAATCACCTCAAGAAAAAAGAGAAGCTGGGACAATCCATGCCTCACCAAACGCGCAAACAAGACGGCAAGGCGCGCATTGCCTATCAAGGCGAAGCGGGCGCCAATTCGCATCTCGCATGCAAGCAAGCCTATCCCGATTTCGAGGCCCTTGCCTGCGCAACGTTCGAGGACGCCTTGGCGGCTGTCAAATCGGGTGACGCGCAATTCGCCATGATCCCGATCGAGAATTCGGTCGCCGGCCGCGTGGCCGATATCCATCATTTGCTCCCCGACGCCGGTCTCTACATCGTCGCCGAACATTTCTTGCCGATCAAATTCCAGCTTATGGCCCCCAAAGGCGCCAAGCTTAAAGATATCAAGGACGTCTACAGCCACGTCCACGCGCTCGGACAGTGCCGCAAGATCTTGCGCAAACATGGTTTGACCGCACACGTGGCGGGCGACACTGCGGGAGCGGCACGGCAGGTATCCGAATGGGGCGATCTCACGCGGGCAGCTCTCGCGCCGCGATTGGCGGCCGAACTTTATGGCCTCGATATTTTGGCTGAGAACGTTGAGGACGAAGCCCACAACACGACGCGCTTCGTCATTCTCGCCAAAGACCCCGACGACGCAGAGCCGGGCGACGGACCAGTTATCACCACCTTCATTTTCCGCGTGCGCAACGTGCCGGCCGCTCTTTACAAAGCGCTCGGCGGGTTCGCGACCAACAATGTCAACATGACCAAGCTTGAGAGCTATCAAACCGAAGGCACCTTCAACGCCACGATGTTCTTCGCCGACATCGACGGCCATCCGGTTGATCGCCCTGTGCAGCTGGCCTTGGAGGAGCTATCGTTCTTTTCGACTGAAATAAAGTTGCTCGGTACGTATCCCTCAAGCCCTTATCGCAAGGAAGCCGCTGAGCTCGCACGGCCGGGCCGGGTCAGTTGAGATGCGACTCGCAAATAAGATAGCGATCGTCACCGGTGCCGCCTCGGGCTTCGGACGCGGCATCGCCGAACTCTTTGCCGCCGAAGGCGCGAAAGTCGTCATTGCGGACGTAAACGGAGAGGGCGCGCGTTCGGTTGCCGCGTCGCTGCCATCAGGAATGGCGGCGGCCACTCAAACCGATGTTGCCAATAAGAACGACATTGCGGAAATGGTGCGCGCTGCCGTCGAAACATTCGGCGGGCTCGACATCCTCGTCAATAACGCGGGCGTCACGCACAAGAACCAAAGCCTCATGACCGTCAGCGAAGAGGACTTTGATCGCATCTACGCCGTCAACGTCAAGTCGATTTACCTCACGACGCTCGCCGCAGTTCCTGAAATGGAAAAGCGCGGCGGCGGCTCGATCATCAATACGGCCTCAACCGCCGGCGTGCGCCCGCGCCCGGGACTCACTTGGTATAATGGCTCTAAAGGCGCGGCACTCATCCTCACCAAATCGATGGCCGCCGAACTCGCACCCAAAAACATCCGCGTCAACGCCATCAATCCGGTCATCGGCGAAACGGGCATGATCGAACAGTTCATGGGGATGCCGGATACGCCAGAGAACCGCGCCAAGTTTTTAGGCGGCATTCCATTGGGCCGCTTCTCGAAGCCCTCCGACATCGCCAACGCCGCGCTTTTCTTCGCCGATCCGGCCAGCGCGTTCATTACGGGCACGGCGATCGAGGTCGACGGCGGACGTTGCATCTGACGCGCCGAGGTTTTGAAACGTTCAAACAACTCCGCCTTCCGGCCCGCATCGCTTTCAATTCTCATTCTCTGCCGCGCCTTTAATCGCCATTAACGGTTGAAGGCTAATCTGGTTCTTGTTGGGTCAAGCAAGGGCCATAAGCTCATGTTGAAAAAAACCGATCATGCCGAAAAGCGCCAGTTTGGGCGCCGTGAGACCCAAATGCGCGGTTGGGTTCGCGTCGCAGGACGCCCGCCGATTTCGTGCGTCGTTCGCGATCTTTCCCAAGGCGGCGCGCTCCTGGAATTCATGGACGACACGTGGCTGCCGTTCAATTTTCGCCTGACGACCGAATGCAAGCAGGTCGACCGGTATTGCGAGCCGCGCCACAAGAACGGCACGCGCATTGGCGTTCAGTTCGTTGAAGCTCCGGACTATGCAGTCGTATCGGGTTCGACGGCCGCAACGTCGGACGCGAGCGGGTGGATGGGCAAAGAGCACCGCTTGCCGCGCCGCTGATCGTTACGCCTGTTCTTTGTATTTTTGTTTATTCATCGGCAGGACTGTCGTGCGCACGCCCGTACCGGAGAACAGCGCGTTCGCCACAGCCGGCAGAATAACGGGCGTGCCGGGTTCGCCAACGCCGGTTGGCGGCCCGGTAGACGGCACGATGTACACCTCGATCTTCGGCATGTCGGACATCCGCAAAACTTCGTAGCCGTCGAAGTTGGATTGCTCGATTTGGCCGTCTTTGAGCGTGATGGCGCCTTTGAGGCCCGCACCAAGCCCATAACCGATGCCGCCTTCCATTTGTGCTGCGACGACATCGGGGTTTACTGCGATTCCGCAATCTATTGCGCAGACCACGCGTTTCACCTTGAACGAGCCGTCGTCCTTAAGTTCGACCTCCGCAACTTGGGCGACATAGGACGCGAAGCTTTCGTGCACGGCAACGCCGCGGAAGGTATTGGGCGGGAGTGGCGTTCTCCAGCCAGATTTCTCAGCCGCGAGCTTCAGCACCGCTGCATGTCGCGGCTTGTCCTTCAGCATGGCGAGGCGGAATTCAACCGGGTCTTTGCCCGCTTCCTTAGCGAGCATGTCGACCATGTGCTCGGTCGCGTGCGCAGTATGCGTCGAGCCGACCGAACGCCACCAGAGCACGGGCACGCCCGCTTGCACGGTATGTAATTCGACGCTCATGTTGGGAACGGCATAAGGGAGATTGGACGCGCCTTCGACAGATGTTCCGTCAATGCCGTTTTTCACAATCATGGCTTCGAAGGGTGTCCCCGCCGCAATCGACTGACCCACAATGCGATGCTGCCAGGCGACAATGTTGCCGTCCTTGTCGAGTCCCGCTTTGATCCGGTGGGCATACATGGGACGATACCAGCCGCCTTTGATGTCGTCTTCGCGTGTCCAAATCGTCTTGATGGACACCGGTTTACCGAAGGCTTTGGCGATATCGCAGGCTTCGACCACGTAGTGCGAGTCTGAAATTGCGCGGCGCCCGAACGATCCGCCAGCCCAAATTGTGTGCAGCTGCACGGCCTCGGGTTTCAATCCCAGCACCCGGCACGCTGCGCCGTGATCAACCGTTTGCAATTGCGATCCGGTCCAAATCTCAGCGCTACTGCCATCGTAGCGGATGACGCAATCCATCGGCTCCATGGGAGCGTGCGCCAGGTAGGGAAACTCGAAATCAGCTTCGACGGTTTTGGCAGCCTGCTTGAAGGCCGCGTCCGCGTCGCCATCCTTGCGTGCGGAGGCACCCGGCTTGTCGAGCAGCTGCTTGTAGTCAGCTAGCATGGCCGCTGTGTCGCGCTTTTCAGCCTTGCTGTCATCCCAAGTCACTTTGAGCGCGTCCCGGCCCTTCATCGCCGCCCAGGTGTTGTTCGCAAGAACTGCGATACCCTGCGGTACTTGCAAAACCTTGACGACATCCTTGATTTTTTCAGCCGCGCTCGCGTCGAACGCTTTTATCGTCGCGCCAAACAGCGGCGGCCGGGCGATTGTGGCGACAAGCATGCCGTCAAATTGATAGTCTATCGTAAATTTGGCCGCACCTGTCGACTTCGATTTGCTATCGACGCGCGGGAATGACTTGCCGATGTAGATAAAGTCTTTCGGATCTTTGAGCGCTATTTTTCCGGGCACGGTCTCGTTTGCAGCCAGCGCCGCGAGGTCTCCGAATGTTGCCGACTTGCCGGAGGCATGTGTGACGGCACCCTTGGCAACTTTGAGTTCGGCGGCGGCGACACCCCATTTGCGTGCAGCGGCGCGAACAAGCATGTCGCGCGCTGAAGCACCCGCTTCGCGATACTGCAGGTACGAATTCGAGAGCCCCGTCGAGCCACCGACCCCTTGGACTCCAAAGGCCGAATTTTTGTACTTGATGGGATCGGACGGCGCAAACTCGGTTCTGATCTGCGCCCAGTCGGCGTCAAGTTCTTCGGCAACCAGCGTCGCAAGGCCGGTGGCTGCGCCTTGCCCTTTGTCGAGGTGCTTGATGATGACGGTGACGGTGTTGTCCGGCGCAATGATCAAGAATGGGTTTGGAAAGAGCACCCCTTCTTTGGCGGCGGCGGTGCCGTTCAATCCTGGTAGCGGCACTGCAAATCCGAGAACCAGGCCCGCGCCCGCGAGTTTCAACACAGTGCGCCGGGTAGGCTGCTCATTTTCGAGATCGGTTTGCGGCAGCGAGAAGATGTTGGAGAGAGACGAGTTGGTCATGGCTCAGCCCTCCAACGTTTTGGCGGCGGTGTGAATGGCTTGGCGGATTCTATGATACGTCGCGCAGCGGCAGATGTTGCCGTCCATGGCCGCGTCGATATCCGCATCGCTCGGCTTGGCGTTCGACGTGAGCAGCGCCGTTGCCGAGACGATCTGCCCGGATTGGCAATAGCCGCACTGTACGACGTCGAGCGCGACCCATGACAATTGCACGGCATCAGCAACCTTGCCTTTCAAACCCTCGATGGTTGTGATCTCTTGGCCTACGGCATCCTTCGCTGAAACCTGACAGGATCGTTGCGCCGCACCGCCGATCAGCACGGTACACGCGCCGCACAATCCCGCGCCGCAGCCGTACTTGGTCCCCGTCAGCCTCAGTTCATCGCGCAGCAGCCACAACAGCGGCATCTCCGGGTCGCCATCGAATGTCTTTTGCTTACCATTGACAGTGAGGTTGATGGCCATGGGAGCGCTCCGGGTTTTCAGTGGCCGAGAGATGGGGTCAGGCGGCGGTGTTTGCAACCCGGTGCACAATTTTTCCGCGGCCAAATCACCAGACCAGACGCTCGGGGTTGTAACGGGCCACAGCGCGCGTTCCATAATAGCGCCGGGAGGTTGGCGGCGGACGTTTCATGCGCTAACCGGGTCAGGTCCGGAAGGAAGCAGCCCTAACGATTTTGAACGGGTCGTTCGTCAGCCTCCTTTTGTTCGCACGCGGGCGCTCATCGGGCCGCCTTGCTCCCTGGCCCATCGGGCGCTAGAGCATCAGGGATTATGGCCAAGAAAAAATCCAATCTCGGAGACGATGCGGGCGGAGGCACAGATGGCGCCGCGCCGAAGCCCTACGTCGTGCTTGCGCGTAAATACCGCCCGGCCTCGTTCGAGGATCTGATCGGCCAGGACGCCATGGTGACGACGTTGAAAAACGCGTTCGCGTCGGGGCGCATCGCCCAAGGTTATATGCTGACCGGTGTGCGCGGTGTCGGCAAGACAACAACGGCCCGCATTCTGGCGCGCGCCCTCAATTACGAAGCCCCCGGAATCGATAGACCAACCATCGATATGCCGGGACTCGGAAGTCACTGCGCCGAGATCATGGAAGGGCGCCATCCCGACGTCTTTGAAATGGACGCGGCGTCTAATACAGGCGTCGATAACATTCGCGAGATTATCGAGAGCGCGCAATACATGCCGCTCGTCGCCCGCACCAAAGTCTTCATCATCGACGAAGTTCACATGCTCTCGAAAGGCGCGTTCAACGCGCTTCTCAAAACGCTTGAAGAACCGCCAGGGCATGTGAAGTTCATCTTCGCGACGACTGAAATCCGCAAAGTTCCGGTCACCGTTCTGTCGCGCTGCCAGCGTTTCGATTTGCGTCGCGTCGAGCAGCCGGTTCTCGTCCAGCACTTCAAGAAAATCGTTGCGAGCGAACACGCAAAAGCCGACGAGGATGCGCTGGCTCTTATCGCACGCGCCGCCGAAGGGTTCGGTGCGCGATGGCCTGTCGATCCTCGATCAAGCGATCGCCCTCAGCATGAATGTGGGTGAAGGCCGCGTCACCGCTGCTAAAGTGCGCGCCATGCTCGGCCTTGCCGACCGGGCACGCGTGTTCGATTTGGCCGAGGCGCTATTCAAAGGCGATGTGGCAACCGCATTGGAAGGTCTGAAAAGCCTGCATCATGACGGTGCCGAGCCGGGCCAGATCGTGGCCGACTTGGCCGAAGCCGTTCACATCGTTGCCCGCATCAAAGCTGTGGGTGAAGAACCGGCGGGCGAAGCCTTGTCGCTTGAGGAAAAGAAACGCGGCTCCGCGCTCGCCGCGCAACTCTCGATGCCGTACCTCGCGCGCGCCTGGCAGATGCTTCTCAAAGGTTTGGAAGAAACCGCACGTTCGCCAAACCCGTTTGCGGCGGCTGAAATGGTATTGATACGGCTCGCATACACCGCCGATCTGCCAACGCCTGACGACCTGATCAAGACCCTTGGCGGCGGCACAATGCCGGCACGCAATGCTGCGCCCACGCGCGCGCCCGAGGCACCGGCTGACGAGCGCAGCGGACCGCTCAATCAGGCCCCTGCCGCCATGCCTCAAGCAAGTCTTGAGCCGGCAGATGAGGGTGAACTCTTCGGAGAGAATGACGGAGACGGCCTCGAGAGCGGTGGGGATGACATAGAGGATGGCGTCTCGCCGGCGCCCGTGCTCTTGCCTGACCCGCGCACGTTTGCCGAGGTGGTGGCGCTCGCTGGCTTGAAGCGCGACGCCAAACTTAAGATGCATCTGGAAGATCACGTCAGCCTCGTCAAGTTCGACGCTCTCGCCGGGTCAATAGATTTGTTCTTGCTACCAGGCGCGCCGGCCGAAATGGCCAACGACCTACGAGAGAAACTGAACTCATGGACCAAGCGGCGCTGGGTCGTCGTCTTGTCGAAGGCGGCGGGCGCACCAGCCATCGGTGCTGTGCGCCGCGAACGTGATGCCGCCGAACTAGCGGCGCTAAAATCACATCCGGCCGTCAAAGCCGTCCTCGATGCCTTCCCCGACGCGAAGATTGCCGAAATTAGACGCATTGCGGGCGGAGATAGCGAATTGGACGACGAGAGCGCGGCTGGTTAGAAAATCCCCTCTCCCCACGACGTCTAGAAACCGGGCAAGAGAGTACAAGAAAGGGCACGCATGAAAGACGTCATGGGCATGATGAAAAAAGTCGGCGAAATGCAGGCCAAGCTCAAACAAGTCCAAGAGGAATTGGAGCGTGCCGAGTACGAAGGGAAATCAGGCGGCGGTCTCGTCATGGCAACCGTCGACGGCAAGGGTTCGTTAAAAAAGATCCGCATTGATCCCTCGCTCGCCAAAGCCGACGAAGTTGACATTCTCGAAGATTTGGTCATCGCCGCGGCGAGCGACGCAAAGAACAAGGCCGATGCCGCCATGCAATCCAAGATGGCCGAGATGACGAGCGGCCTGCCGATCCCGCCGGGAATGAAACTTTTCTAGTCGCGGAGAATCCGCAAGGCACAAACGGCGCAGATGTCCCGAAAAATCGCAGGACCAGAAATCGAACGGCTCGTCCAATTGCTTGGGCGGTTACCGGGTCTTGGGCCGCGCTCGGCGCGCAAGGCAGTGCTGGCACTTCTCAAACGGCGCAACGAATTGCTCATTCCGTTGAACGACGCCCTTCAGCAAGCGGTCGATAAAATTGCCGAGTGTCCCGAATGCGGCAATCTCGATACCGTCAGCCCTTGCAGCATCTGTCAGGACCCTAGGCGCGATGCGTCACTCATCGTCGTCGTCGAAGAGGTCGGCGATCTGTGGGCACTGGAACGCGCAGCCATCGTCTCCTGCCGTTATCATGTGCTCGGCGGGCACTTGTCGCCGCTCGATGGCATCGGCCCCGATAAATTGAATATCGCCAAGCTTGTCGAGCGTGCGAGCACCGGCGGCGTCAAAGAAGTTCTTCTCGCACTCAATGCGACCGTCGAGGGCCAATCCACCGCGCATTACGTATCGGAACAGTTGGCATCGGCCGGTTTAACTGTGTCGAGGCTGGCCCAGGGCGTGCCCATGGGTGGGGAACTCGACTATTTGGATGAAGGCACATTGGCTGCCGCTTTTAAAGCGCGGCGCAAATTGTAAGCTAGTCCGGCTTCGCGTCTGCGATGCGACCTAAAGGAAAAACATGGCTACCGCCGCGCCGCAACGCCGGACAGCTCCGCCGCCCAAATTCGTTTCGGGTTCGATCCTGCGCCACATCTTGAACATGACGGCGGCTGGCGCTCTCGGCTTGATGGCGGTGTTCATCGGCGATCTCGCCAATATGTACTTTCTCAGTCTTGCTGGCGACGAAACAGTGGTTGCCGCAGTCGGATACGCCAGTTCAATTCTATTTTTTTCGACCTCAATCGGAATAGGGCTCTCGATTGCTGCCTCTGCACTGGTGTCACCCGCGATCGGCGCCAACTTGCGTGTCCGGGCACGCCGCTTGTCGGCCCATGCTCACGTGCTTGCGTTTGCAATTTCGGCGGCCTTTAGTTTGGTGCTTTGGCTTCTCATTCCAAATTTTCTCACACTTCTTGGTGCCACGGGGCGCACCCATTCGCTCGCGGCGCACTATCTGTCGATCCTCGTTCCGACGTTGCCATTCTTGGCGATGGGAATGGCATCGACCGCCGTTCTCAGATCCGTTGGCGATGCGCGCCGCGCCATGTACGTCACGATGGGGGCCGCAATCGTCAACGTGCTGCTCGATATGCTGCTTATTCTCAAATTGGGTTGGGGCATTGAAGGCGCGGCGATAGCGTCCGCAATCGCCCGACTAGCAGTGACAGCCATTGGACTCTATGGCGTGATCTGGGTTCATGACCTCATGAGCCGTCCGAAGCTCGCAACGCTCGCAGCCGACGTGCACCCATTTATGAAGATCGCCATCCCAGCGATGCTGACCAACATCGCGACGCCTGCCGGCAATGCTTACGTAACAGCCGCCATGGCACCCTTCGGCGACGGGGCTGTAGCCGGATGGGCCATAGTCGGCCGCATCACACCCGTTGCTTTCGGGGCGATCTATGCGCTCTCCGGCGTTATTGGTCCCATCATCGGACAAAATATGGGCGCGCAGTTACCCGACCGGATGCGGGGCACGTTGACCCAATCGCTCATAGTCATGGCCGCCTTTACGGCTGTAGCCTGGATGGTGCTTGCAGCGACGGCCGGCCACCTTGCTTCGGCTTTTAATGCCACAGGCGACGCGCGCGAACTCATCATCTATTTTTGCCATTGGCTTTCGCCTTTGTTTGTTTTCCTTGGTGCCATGTTTGTTGCCAACGCGGCCTTCAATACGCTCGGCCAGCCACACTATTCCACGATGCTAAATTGGGGCCGGGCGACCCTTGGAACGTTTCCCTTCGTGTTGGCCGGGTCGCATTTAGCCGGCGCTAAAGGGGCTTTAGCCGGGAACATGATAGGAGGCATTGTATTTGGCGTCGTTTCGGTCATCTTGGCCTACCGGCTGGTTGACAGGATTGGTGGCAGAATCAACACGGCCATTCCCTAAAGCGTCGTATTTGGGTAACGTTTCCACAGGGCCGCTGCGGAATTGGCTGCGCCCGATCTTGGAACTTCCTCCAGCCTGAGCTAGGCTTATCCTCATACGACTGACTTGTTCTTTTTATTTTCAATTGATAGCAACATAAACGACCCATCCGTCGCAGGTCCTCCTTGAGCACGTTCGACGAAACAAAGTCCCCGGCACACAGGCTCAGAAAGAGCTTGCTCGATTTATCGCGCCACCAGAAGCGTGCGATTTTGGCGGCGGCCGATTTCACGGCTTTGGGCCTGGTGCTGTGGGGGGTGATCTCGTTCCGCTACAATGAACTTTACATTCCGACGGCGTGGTCGACGACGCTCTTGCTGCTGGCGGCACCGGTCCTGACCGTCTCGACCATGGCGCATATGGGGCTCTATCGATTTGTCACGCGCTATCTGGGCTCGCGCGGGCATGGCCGGATCATTGCCGGCGTCGCCGCATCGGTGCTGATCTGGGCGTTGCTTGTGTTCATGTCGGGGCAGCTTGGTATTCCGAGATCGGTTGTCATCAGCTATGGCGTCATCGGTTCGATTGTTATCATCGTCAGCCGCTATATTGTCGGATGGATGTTGAAGACCTCGGGTGTTGTCCTACCCGTGTTCGACGCAAAGGAAGAACGGTATCCCGTTATCATTTATGGCGCCGGGCAGATGGGACTAGATCTCGCATCGGCGCTCTATCGCGCGCGCAGCCGCGAAGTGGTTGGCTTTTGCGATAATTCGCCGTCTCTCTGGGGGCAGTATGTTGGCGGGTTTAAGGTCTACCGCCCGGAGCGCCTTGGTTCGACAATCGAACGTTTTGGCGTCAAGGAAGTGTTGCTCGCAATTCCGGCACAGGATCGTAATGAGCGGCGTTTGGTGCTTAAGGAACTCGAGAATTATCCTGTGACTGTCAAGATTATGCCGTCGCTCGACGAAATTGCTTCAGGGCGTGTGTCGGTGACCGATCTGAGACCGCTGGAGGTAGAAGATCTTCTGGGGCGCGATTCAGTCCCACCCAATATCGAACTGCTGGCGCGCCACACCAAAGGAAAGAATGTGCTCGTGACGGGTGCCGGAGGGTCGGTCGGATCCGAACTGGTGCGTCAGGTTCTGAGGCAGAGTCCGAAACGGCTCGTGCTTCTCGATATTTCCGAAGCCGCGCTGTACGAGATTTCCATGGAGATTACCGACTTGGTTGCAGCCCGGAAAGGCGATGGCGGCAAAGTGGAAATTACGTCTGTTCTGGGTTCGGTGCTGGATGCGGCACTTGTCAGCGAAACTCTTGCGCCGCGCAGAGATCGAGACAATCTATCATGCTGCCGCCTACAAGCACGTTCCGATCGTCGAGCAGAACGCGGCGGTCGGCCTATCAAACAACATTTTCGGCACAGAAATAGTGGCGGATGCCGCCATATCCTGCGGCGTCGAGCGCATGGTTTTAATTTCGACCGACAAAGCCGTGCGTCCGACAAACGTCATGGGCGCGTCCAAGCGCTTGGCCGAACTCGTGCTCCAGGCGCGTGCCTCGGCGAACCCATCGACCGTTTTCACGATGGTGCGCTTCGGCAACGTGCTCGATAGCTCTGGATCGGTCGTGCACCGGTTCCGCCACCAGATCAAGACAGGCGGCCCGGTCACGGTCACCCATCCCGAAGTCATTCGCTATTTCATGTCGATCCCGGAAGCCGCCGAACTTGTCATTCAGGCCGGCGCCATGGCCAAAGGCGGCGACGTCTTCGTGCTCGACATGGGCGAACCGGTAAAAATAGACGATCTCGCAGCGCTTATGGTCCGGCTGAGCGGTTTTGAAGTCCGCAACGATGCCAATCCAGCTGGCGATATCTCGATTGTGTACACGGGGCTGCGGCCCGGCGAGAAACTCTACGAAGAGCTCTTGCTTGGCGCCAACACCACTGGCACGGAACACCCCCGCATTCTGCGATCGGACGAGCCTGCATTGTCTGCGAGCGAACTCCAGCGCGAGCTTGGTTTGCTCCGGGCGGCAATGACTATGCGCGACGTCGAAACCATCCAGGCCGTTCTAACGCGTACGGTTGAAGGATACCGGCCTGACGCCGACGCACACGCCGCAGAGAGCCTTCCGGCGGCCGTTTGGGTTGCTCCCACCAGGACACTTCACTGAAGGTCCTATTCTCATTGAAGGTTTGAAGGACCAATGCCATCTGACACGGCCGGTGACAAGGCTGCGGCTGAGACGAAGCGATTGGTCATTGCCGGTCCGTCGGCGTTACTGATCGACCGACTGCGCGGCGGTTTGATCCGCGATTGCATCACGCGAAATGTGCACGTTTTGGCCATGGCACCCGCGATGCGGGCTGAAGATGCCCCCGCCTTGTTGTCGATGGGTGCTGAAGTTGAGGCATTCGTCTTGAGGGACGAGGGCTTTTCACTTTGGCCGGAACGCAAGGCTATCGGCATGCTGGCGGCGCAGTTCAATCAATCGCGGCCGGATGCAGTTTTAGCGTTTGGCGCAAATGCGCCGTTCGTGGTGGCGGCCGCGAAACGGGCGCGCATTAAGCGCATCGTGCTTCTCATCAGCGAATTGCCGGAACGCGCAAAAAGTTTGAAGAGTAAGAAGCTGCGGCGCGCCATAAAGAGTTCAGGCGTAACAATCGTGCACAATCTCGAAGACGAACGCCTGGTCGGCGAAGCCAAGCTCGTTCCTTCAAACCGAATCTTGCGGGTTGCCGGTGCCGGTGCCGATCTCGCCGGCATGGACGAACTGCCGATGCCGGATCTCGGCCCAGATGCCAGTGCGCCACTGGTGTTCTTGGCCTGCTCCCGTCTCGACCGGATCAAGGGCGTGGCCGATTATTTGGAAGCGGCGGCGCTTGTCGCGTCAGAAGGACTTGGCGCGCGCTTTATTCTGGCGGGCCCTGAAGGCTCAGGCAGCGGTGCCGTGCAAATGGGTGTCATCAGCCGCTATTCTGCAAGTGTGGAATACGTAGGCGACGCACGCGACTTGCGCGCGGCTATCAGGGACGCGCACGTCTTTGTCTGCCCCTCTCATCTCGAAGGCATGCCGCATGCGCTTCTCCGGGCGATGGCGGCGGGGCGGCCTATCGTAGCAACGGACATTGCAGGCTCGCGCGAGACGATAGATGAAATGGTCAACGGAACGCTCGTGGCGCCGCGCGATTCTGCAGCCCTCGCGGACGCGTTTCGTAGACTTTTGAAGCACAGGGCGTTGCTACCTGCGATGGCGCGAGCCAGCCGGGCAAAAGCAGTGCGAGGATTTGCAATGGCGGATGTTAATGCGCGTATCATTGAAGCGTTGGATCTTCCGTGACGGTCACTCCCGAAAAGCAGCGGCCGCGGGTGCTGGTGACAGGTGCATCTGGCTTTATCGGCTCCTTCGTTGCCTCCTATCTTCAAGGGAACGGCTACGATGTGCGCGCTGTCTCTCGTGCCGGGAATTCGTCCGTACTACCGGTCGCAGAGAGCTTTTCTGGGCCGGATTTCAGCAAGCCTTTCGATGCCGCCCCGCTGGTTCGCGGCATGGACCATGTCGTTCACATCGCGGGATTGGCCCACGCGACGCAATCCATTCCCGAAGCCGCATACACGGCAATCAATGCCGAGGCGGCCGCATGTCTGGCGGTGGCCGCGCGCGAGCAAGGCGTGAAGCGATTTATCTTCATGTCGTCCGTCCGCGCGCAGACCGGACCGAGCGCACGCGGCGTCGTAACGGAGGCGCACATGCCTGAACCAGCTGATGCCTATGGCCGCTCGAAGCTTGCTGGCGAAGCGATGGTTATGGAAGCGCTGAGCGGTTCGGCAACTCGAGCCATTGTTCTGCGCCCCGTTCTGGTCTACGGGCCAGGCGTCAAAGGCAATATGGCGGTGCTGATGCGCGCCGCCCGGTCGCCCTGGCCACTTCCCGTCAAGGGGCTTGGTGCGAAGCGTTCGCTTCTGAGCCGTGACAATCTCGCGAGCGCGGTCTTGCATGCGTTGGCGTCATCTGCCGTTGCTTCTGGGCCTTATCTCGTGGCTGACGAGGAGGCATTGACCGTGGCAGACGTCGTGGGCGCGCTCCGGCAGGGGCTCGGCCGCCGGCCCGGTACGTTTCGTGTGCCGCAAACTCTCATCGAACGGACCCTGCGGGGGCTCGGCCGCGAAGGCGATGTGGACCGCCTATTGGGCGATCTCTACGTTGCAACCGGGGCCTTGCGCGCAACGGGCTGGCAGGCGGCGGTACCAATACGAGAGGGGCTGGCAGCAGCGATCCGGGGCGCGTGAGGGCGCCTCAAGTCCCAGCGGAGACCGCCTGGATGGGGTCCATTGACGCTGGCCCAACACCCGGATTGACCCGGGATTAGGTCTTGCCTATTTCACTCTCATGAGCGTGCTTCCTATCATAACCATTCCCGACCCTGTGCTGCGCAAGATCTCGGATCCTGTCGAGCGCGTCGATAAGGCCGTCGTCAAGCTGATGGACGACATGCTGGAGACGATGTACGGCGCGCCGGGCATCGGCCTCGCCGCCATTCAGGTCGGTATCCCAAAGCGAATTGTCGTCATCGACGCCTCGGACGAAGGCGAAGCGCGCAATCCGATGTGCTTGGTCAATCCCGAAATCGTCAAGCTCGGATCGACGACGCGTATTTACGAGGAAGGTTGCCTTTCGATTCCCGATGTCAGGGTTGAAATAGAGCGGCCGGAAGCGGTCACCGTGCGCTATATCGATCGCGCAGGAAAGCAGCAGGAGCTTGCGGCTGGCGGACTGTTAGCCACAGCCCTGCAGCACGAACTTGATCATCTTGATGGCCACCTCATCATCGATTTCCTTTCGCGCCTGAAGCGCGACATGATCATCAAGAAGTTCAAGAAGCAGACGCGCGGATGAGCTGCGCTTGATGTAACCGGCCAATGAGGCGACAGAGAAGGAACTGCGGGCGATGCGCATTGTATTCATGGGCACGCCGGACTTCTCGGTCCCGGTTCTCGAAGCGATCCTTGCGGAAGGGCACGATTGCGTTGCCGTCTACAGCCAGCCGCCGCGGCCATCGGGACGTGGGATGGCTGAGACCAAATCGCCGGTGCACCGCTTGGCTGAAGCGCGCGGCATTCCCGTATCGACACCTGTCAATTTCAAGGCCGATGCAGATCGCGAAGCGTTTGCCGCGTTGAAGGCCGATGCGGCTGTTGTCGTCGCCTATGGCCTGCTGCTGCCGGAAGCGGTGTTGGCGGCGCCCCGTTTCGGGTGCTTCAATGTGCATGCTTCAAAGCTGCCGCGCTGGCGCGGCGCGGCTCCCATCCAACGCGCGATCATGGCGGGCGATACGACGACGGCCGTCATGGTGATGCGCATGGAGAAAGGACTAGATACCGGTCCTGTGTGCTTATCGAAGGACATTGAGATTGGCCCTCAAATGACAGCGGGCGAATTGCATGACCGGCTTAGAGAGGTAGGTGCCTCAGTCATGGTCGAAGCGCTGGCGCTTTTAGAAGCAGGCAAACTCGCCGCCGCGCCGCAGTCTGACGCGGGCATCACGTATGCGGCTAAGATCGATAAATCGGAAACCCGCATCGATTTCACGAAGGCCGCAGACCAAGTGGTAAACCATATTCGCGGCCTTTCGCCATTTCCAGGCGCCTGGTTCACGATAACCGGTCCACATGGCAGCGAGCGTATCAAGGTTCTGCGAGCCGTTGCTGCGGCGGGCACTGGTGCCCCGGGGACGTTCCTGGACGGCGATTTGACGATCGCGTGTGGCGAGGGTGCCGTCAGCTTGAAAGAGCTCCAGCGGGCCGGAAAAAAGGCTGCAACAGCGCCTGAGTTTTTGCGCGGTTTTTCGCTCGAACGCGGAACGCGCGTGACGTAATCGCGGTTAATTTAAGCATAGGGACAAAAGCCGGAGTGAGGCTCGCAAGTTAAGGCTAATCTCGAAGCGCGTTGATTTCATTTCCAGGAGGACATCGTCCGATGCTTCGCAAAATTGCGATCTCACTTTTCAGCCTTGCCGGCGCTGCCGTCTTTGCATCCGCTTCTGTCTCGGCTCAAAGTTACACCACCAGAATTGAGACGCGGCCATTCTATGGTGCGGTCGTCACGCTCGAAGAAGGCGTGCGCGTTTTCCGTCCGCTGCCGCCGGAGCGCCAGGTCATCATCAATCCAGGCGGACAGACCCCGCTCAGTCTCGGGTTCAACGAGACGAACGTCTACGAGCACCGCAATGTCTATAATCACAACACTCACGAAAGCTCGTCATATCGTTCCGGCGGTGGCTCCAGCGGCTATTATGGATTTGCGCCAGGCTATGGCCGGGGCTTTTACCGCTCCCACGGCGGCGGCAACTCCGGTGTGAGCGGCACGCCAGCAGGTCGCGGCGGCGGCCGTCACTAGGCCGAAACCGGAACTGTAGGGTTGAGTGGCGGCGGCGCGCGGGCTAGGGAATGAGCCCCGCGCCGTCCCTCTTTCTATTCGAGCCTCATCACTCATGCCGCGCTATCGTCTGCTGATCGAATACGACGGTACGCTATTGGCCGGCTGGCAACAGCAAGCCGAAGGGGAAACCGTTCAAGGCGCGCTACAAGACGCGATCCAGAAGTTTTCAGGCGAACGCGTCAGCGTCCGGGGTGCCGGCCGGACGGACGCGGGGGTTCATGCCTTGGGGCAAGTGGCTCATTTCGACCTGACGAAAGACTGGGATCCGTTTCGCGTTCAAGAGGCCATCAATTACCATTTGAAACCGCGGTCCATTGCCGTGCTTGAGTGCGCAATTGCGGACCATGGCTTCGACGCGCGTTTTAGCGCTACGAAACGCCACTACATTTATCGCATCCTTTGCCGCCGGGCGCCGCCCGTTCTCGAACGAAACCGGGTGTGGTGGATCAATCACGCGCTCGATGCGGATGTCATGGCGGAGGCGGCAAGAGTTTTGACCGGTCATCATGACTTTACGACCTTCCGCGCGGCACAGTGCCAGGCTCTCTCTCCATTTAAGACAATCGATGCGATGACTGTGACGAGAGACGGATCTGAAATCCGCATCGGCGTTTCCGCACGGTCGTTTTTACATAATCAGGTGCGCTCGATGGTTGGCAGCCTGAAACTTGCCGGAGACGGTAAGTGGACCGTGGGCGATCTCGAAGCCGCTCTTGCCGCGCGCGACCGTACGCGCTGCGGGCCCGTGGCGCCGTCTAGCGGGCTCTATTTGGCTTACGTCGAATACGGCAATAATGCCATAAGCGGCAGTGCCGGGTCTGACGAAGACGAGGAATAAATCCGCCCGTCAACGCTCGACGTCGTCCGTCACCATGGCCAGGAACTCCTGCCGCGTCATGGGATTGTCACGGAACGAACCGAGCATCCGGCTCGTCACCATGTCGGTGCCGTGCTTATGCACGCCCCGGGTGGTCATGCAGTGATGTTCGGCCTTGATCACGACGCCGACACCGTCCGGCTGCAGGACGCTTTGAATTGTGTTGGCAATCTGCGCTGTCATCTTCTCTTGGATCTGGAGGCGCTTGGCATAGGCATCGACAACCCGGGCGAGCTTTGAAATTCCGACGACACGGCCCTTTGGGATATAGGCGATCCAGGCGCGCCCTACGATCGGTGCCATATGATGCTCGCAATGGCTTTCGAAGCGAATCCCCCTTAATACAATCATCTCATCGTAGCCTTCGATTTCTTCGAAGGTCTTTTTCAGTATTGCTTCTGGGTCATCAGTATATCCTTTGAAGAACTCTTCAAAAGCGCGCGTCACGCGGGCAGGTGTTTCCTTCAAGCCATCGCGCGCGGGATCATCTCCAGCCCAGCGAATAATAGTCTTGATTGCCGCCTCGACTTCGGTACGGCTTGGCTTGCTAGGTTTTGTCATTCAGTAAGCGCCTCAAGCTGTATATTTTTAAAATTGCCTTTGCGGCTATCAGGCCGCGATAGTAGCTTCTTTAGCGCACCGGCTTGGAATGCGTCATGGAACTGACTATGCAACTGAAGTGAGTTTAGGCTGTTTCAAGGTGGGCGGCTAGCCTGTCATCCCTCGGGGGGGTTGGTGTTTCCTAATAATCTCGACAGGATCCAGTATCCACTGCGCACGAGATTCTGGGGCGTCCTCATCGGCACCCTCGTCATGGTTACGGCCTCTGCTGTGCTCGTTACGCCTGGGACCCTCGAAGTCACGTTGCCGATTTGTATTTCTGCAATGCTTGCCGCGGCAATTTCCCGCAAATCCTACCGGAGTTCTCGTGCCTGAAATTGGCCCCGGCGCGGCGGTCGCGGCGGCGTTTCTCGTCCTTTCGATGGTTTCTGCGCTTTGGGCGACCCATCCCCACGATACAGTAGGATGGGCGCTGATTTCTTTGACAGCCTTCATTGGGTGCGGGATAGCCGCACGCTTCCTGCTCAGCGAACAGCGCCGCAACATCTTCCACATCAGTGAAGGATTATGGATCGGTATAACTGTAGGTTTGGCCTATCTCGCGGTTGAGATTCTAAGCCACCAGGCGATCAAGATCGGACTTTACAATGCCTTGCACCTTGGTCCGACGGATCTGCGTCCGCGGCAGCATTTTAGCTGGAGTCATGGGCATCTCGTTGCGATCTCACCGGCTGACCTGACGCGCAATATTGCGCCGGTGCCGCTCTATATTTGGGCAGCACTCCTTGCTGTCCGGGGGACGACGTCCGCGAGAATAGTCCGGGCCTTGATGTGGTTTGTATTTGCCTTGGCGACGACTGTCGTCATGATCTCAGAAAATGAAACGGCCAAATTGGCAATTGCTGCAGGGGCCATTCTTTTCATTTTGGCGCGCAGTAAACCGCAATGGAGTCTGCGTATCCTTCAAGTGGGGTGGGTAACCGTTTGCCTAGCCATCGTACCCATATCGCTGGCGCTCTACCGCATGAACCTGCATAACGCCTCGTGGCTGCAACCGACGGCCCAGCATCGCATCATCATCTGGAACCGCGTGTCCGAAGAGACAATGAAATCACCGGTCTTGGGGATTGGTGCGGGGATGACGTATTGGAACTACGATGGCAGTCCTGCGCCCAAGGAGGGTGAGCTATACTCGCGCTATTCGCGTGATGCGCACAATGTCTTTCTGCAAACATGGTTCGAGCTCGGCGTTGGCGGGGCAGCACTCCTGGCGCTCATCGGTTTGGCGGTTTTGCAGAGGGTAAGGCGCTTGAGCACTGCAATGGCGCCGTACGGCTACGCGACATTTGCCAGCGCCGCCGTAACACTGGCGTCGAGTTGGGGCATGTGGCGGGTTTGGTTTGTCTATATGTTTGCGTTCGCGGTCATCATGTTTGCGATCGCTGTGCGCGCAGGAATCCGGTCTGAGCGGGTGCGCGGTTTGCCTCACACTTTGAGTTGAGCGCGGCGCCTGGATTGCTGCAAAACGCTATTCTGCCGGAGACAGTTCAGGCAGTGGCGCTTCCACCTTTTTTCGCGCCAGCGCACGCACCAGAACGTAAAATACCGGTGTGAAGATCAAGCCAAAGATGGTCACGCCGATCATGCCCGAAAACACAGCCGTGCCGAGCGACTGGCGCATTTCGGCGCCGGCTCCCGTCGCATAGACGAGGGGCAAAACGCCGAGGATGAACGATAGCGACGTCATGAGGATGGGCCGCAACCTTGTGCGCGCTGCTTCGACAGCGGCTTCGCGCCGCGAACTGCCCGCATCCTCTGCCTGCTTGGCGAACTCGACGATCAAAATCGCGTTCTTTGCCGCGAGGCCGACAAGCACCACGAGGCCGACATCGACGAGGATATTGCGGTCGAGGCCGCGTAAATTGATGCCAATCATGGCCGCATAGATGCACATCGGCACGATCAGGATGACGGCGAGCGGGAGCAGCCAGCTTTCGTAGAGTGCGGCGAGCAACAGAAAGACGAAGACGACGGCAAGGCCGAAGGCGAGCGTGGCGGTGCTGCCGGCGAGTTTTTGCTGGAGCGCGATCTCGGTCCATTCGAATCCAAATCCGGCGGGGAGCTTTTCTGCAACCAGCTTTTCCATCGTCGCCATGGCTTCGCCCGTCGAGAAGCCGCGTTTCAACTGCACCTGAACCTCGGCGGCCGGATAGAGATTAAAGCGCGGCACGCGATATGCGCCGGTCGTGTCGTTGAAAGTTGCAATCGAGCCGATCGGCACCATCTCGCCCGTATTACTGCGGGTTTTGAGATTAGCAACGTCGCGCAACGACAGACGGTAAGGATCGTCGGCCTGCGCTGTCACCCGGAATGTCCGGCCCAGCATGTTGAAGTCGTTGACAAAGGTCGAGCCCATATAGGTCGAGAGCGTTTCGAAAACGCGGTTGACGGGCACGCCGAGCTGCTCGGCTTTTGTGCGGTCGATGTCGGCGTAGACTTCGGGCGTGCGCACATTAAAGAGCGAGAACGCCTGCGCGAAACCGGGTGTCTGGCCGAGCGGGCCGGCGATCGACCAAGCCGCTTTTTCAAGTTCCGGTAAGCCGCGTCCCGAGCGGTCTTGCACATAGCCTTTAAGACCGCCGCCGGTACCGATGCCCGGAACGGAAGGCGGCTCGAGTACGAAGACGAACGCGTCGCGGATGCCGCCCATGGTTTTGCGCAGGTCGGCGAGGATACCGTCTTTGGTCAGACCCAGCTTGATGCGCTCTTCGAAGCCCTGCAAGCGCACGAACACGACGCCTGCATTGGGTGAATTGACGCGCGTGGCGCCGTCGAAACCAACGAAGGCGACGGCGTGTTCTATGCCTGGCCGGGTGAGCAGAAGTTCGGACGCCTTGCGGACCACGGCGTCGGTGCGTTGAAGCGTTGAACCCGGAGGTAACTGGAAGACGGTAATCAAATAGGCGCGATCGAGCTGCGGAATGAGGCCGGTCGGGGTCGCATCGAGTTGCTTTTTGGTGAGAAAAAGCAAGCCGCCATAAGCGACGAGGAGCAGCAACCCAATCGAAATGAGCTTGCCTGTCAGCCAAGCGTACCCGTTCGCCAGCCGCTCGAAGAACCAATTGAAGCCCTTAAAGAACATCATTAAAGGCCACAACAAATAATAGCCGATGCTGTGTGTTGTCTCGCCGGGTTTGTGGGGTTTGAGCAGAATGGCTGCCAGCGCGGGCGAAAGCGTGAGCGAGACGAAAGCCGATATGGCGGTCGATGCCGCAATCGTAATGGCAAATTGCTTGTAGAACGTGCCCTGAAGGCCGGTGATGAAAGCGGTCGGAATGAAGACGCCCATGAGCACGAGCGAAATTGCGATCAGCGCACCACCAACTTCGTCCATGGTCTTGTGTGCGGCTTCCTTGGGACTGAAGCCTTTGCGTAAGTAGCGCTCGACGTTTTCCACGACGACGATGGCGTCATCGACCACGATACCGATGGCGAGCACGAGTCCAAAGAGCGAGAGCGTGTTGAAGTTGACGCCGACCGCGCTCATGACCGCGAATGTGCCGATGAGAGAAACAGGAATCGCCAGAATGGGAATGATCGCTGCGCGCCATGTCTGAAGGAAGAGAATGACGACGCAAACGACGAGCAGGATGGCTTCGGCGAGCGTCATTATGACGGCATCGATGGAATATTGAATGAACTCTGTTGGGTTATAGATGATCTTGAATTCCACGCCCGGCGGAAAATTCTTCGACAAATCCTCCATCGTCTTGCGTACGTTTGCGGCCGTCGCGAGCGCGTTGGAGCCCGGGCGCTGGAACATCACGATGGCGACGGCCGGCTTGCCATCCAAAAGAGAATTGACGGTATAGTCCTGCGCGCCAAGTTCGACGCGCGCGACGTCCTTGACGCGTACGAACTGTCCCGATGGTTCGGAACGGATAACAATGTCTTCGAATTGCTGGGGCGATGACAGCCGCCCGAGCGTTTTCACCGAAAGGGTGTAGGCGGCATCTGAGGCAGCGGGCGGCTGATTGATGGCGCCGGCGGCGACTTGAAGGTTGGAAGCCCGCAACGCCTGTACCACGTCGCCGGCGGTCAACCCGCGCGCCGCCACTTTGGCCGGGTCGAGCCACACGCGCATGGCGTAATCGCGTGCGCCAAAGACGAGCACGTTGCCGACGCCGTCGATGCGTCCGAGCACGTCTTTGACGTAGAGCGAGGAGTAGTTCGAAATGTACTGCTGGTCGCGCGAGCCGTCGGGCGAGGTCATATGCACGACGATCATCAGGTCGGGCGAGGCCTTGCGCACCGAAACGCCGAGGCGGCGAACGTCTTCGGGTAAGCGCGGTTCGGCAACGGCAATGCGGTTTTGGACGAGAACCTGGGCTTGATCGACGTTGGTGCCGGGGCGGAAGACGACGTTGACAGAGAGCAGGCCGTCGCCTGTCGAAGCGCTGTCGATATAGAGCATATTATCGACGCCGTTGACTTCCTGCTCGATGGGTGTGGCAACCGTTTCGGCGATGACTTGGGCGGAGGCGCCGGGATAGGTGGCGCGAATGTTGACCGTCGGCGGCGCGATTTCGGGATACTCAGAAATCGCAAGGCCGCGTCCGGCGATGAGGCCGATGATCGTAATCATCAGCGACAGGACAGCCGCAAAAATCGGCCGCTGAATGAAATAGTGCGAGAAACGCATTTATGCTGTCCTTGCTCGTTCGCTTATTTCGTCACGACAGCTGCGATAGTGCCATTCTCAGGTGCGACCTTGACGCCGGGCCGGACCATCGGATTGGCGATGCCCTCGATGATGATTTTTTCGTCGCCTTTGAGGCCGCTTTTGACGACCCGTAAGCCGTCGCTCATGGGCCCGAGCACGATTGGAACGGGTGTGACGACGTTCTCGTTGTTGACGGTCATGACGATCTTGCGCGCCTGATCCGAGACGACGGAGGCATCGGGAACGAGCAGCACATCTGTTTCCCCACCGAAGAGCGAGAGGCGCGCGAAGACGCCGGGTGTGAGCAGGCCGCTTCTTGTTGTCGAAGATGGCGCGGCCGCGCATTGTCGCCGAGCGCTCGTTCATGGCGTTGTCGACGAAATCCATGCGGCCATCGTGACTCCATTCGGTTTCGTCAGCGAGCTTGATGCGCACCGGGTTCGCCGTGTCGCGCGACGAGGGGCGTTCGCCCGCAAGGAAAAGCCGCGAATAGCGCAGGTAATCGGCTTCCGAAACATCAAATACGAAATGGATGGGATCGAGCGAGACGATCGTTGCAAGCAGCGTCGCGCCGGCCACCCCGCCGCCGACTAAGTTACCGGCATCGACTTTCTTGTCGGAGATGCGGCCTGAGATGGGGGCACGCACTTCTGCCCACTCAAGATTGAGTTCAGTCGATTTGAGGGACGCCTTGTTGGCGAGAAGTTGCGCTTGAGCGCCGCTCAAAGCGGCCTTGCGTCTGGTCGAACATTAGCTCGCTCATAACCTTTGATTTGGCAAGCGGTTCGGCACGCTCGACTTCGGACGCCGCGAGCACAACTAGCGCTTCTTGCCGGGCGACGTCGGCTTTTGCGATATCGACGGCGATCAGGAAGGGGCGCTTATCGATCGTGAACAGTAAGTCTCCTGCTTTCACCAAAGTACCGTCTTTAAAATGCACCTGCTCGATAAAGCCCGAAACGCGGGGCCGGACTTCGACCCGCTCGACGGCCTCGAAGCGTCCCCAATATTCGTCCCAGTTTGTGATGCGTTTGGCGAGTGGCTGGGCAACCGTCACGGGGAGGGCAGGCGGCGGCGCATTCTGGGCCCCTGCAGTGCCGGCAATAATCCCGTTAAGTAATGCAATGAATGTAATGGCGGTAGCGGCACTTCGGGCGTTCATTTGATCTGGGTCCTGAGTGGGCGCGCTGGGCAAGCGGGCGGAACAAGGAACGTCGGAAACGATCAGACTGCGCGCACGCTGTCGCGTTTCCAGTTCAATTTACCTGAACGATTACCACTTTCCGAGCCGCTAAGACACCGCCAACTTTGGCATCGGTTATGCAAAACTTGCGCGTCTGGATGTGGGAAGATCCGCCTATTTTTGCGGCACCGCTCATTCGGCATAGATTGGCTTATCCGGCGGCGCACACTGGGGATGTGCCAAAAATCAAACGTTTCTGAGCAAGATTTTGCAATCGGCCGCACGCGCGCTTGACAACATAGTGTCAAGCAAATATGACATTATAATATGTCTAAACAACTGGACTGTCGAGAATGAAGTCCGGATACTGAGCATCGCCAGGACTCTCCATTCCCGCGATGCCTTGAGTGAGATCGAATTTCGCGCAGCACGCCGGCGCGCTTGAGACGTCTTTGAATTGTCACGGGCCAGATACTCCTAGGATCTGGTGCGCTGACGATAGGAACTCACGCCCCACGTGAGGTTCCGGCACGAAATGGTTCGTGCGTCACTCAGGGAGGTTAAAGACTATGGATAATCTGGACGATCCTAACAGGGTCTGGCCCACAGGCTTGACCATCGGCGAGTCGGAGGCGTTGCACAAGCATGTGATCGACGGATCGCGAGTCTTCTTCGCGATCGCACTTGTCGCGCACTTGCTTGCCTACATCTACACGCCTTGGCTGAAGTAGAGGAGCAAGCAAATGAACAATGGTAGAATCTGGTGTGTGGTAAGTCCCACAGTGGGCTTGCCGCTCTTCCTCGGAAGCGTGGCGGTGATGGCCTTTACCGTCCACTTCGCCGTGCTCAACAACACGACGTGGTTCGGCGACTATTGGAATGGCTCTGCTAAAAAAGCGGCTTCGGTGGAAACGCCGGGTGCCGCAAAACTTGCAGACGCCAAACCTGGCTTTGCAATCAACGTGACGCCATCGAGTTCTCCCAACTCGTTCACCGTCACGATTACGCCGAAAACCGCAAGCGCGGAGGCCGTCCCGTCTGGGGGGCTTGCGCTCGTGGATACTGCGAAGTGATGAGAGGCCGATCAGGCTTTGACCCGGGGCTCCCCGCTAGCATCGCGGAGTTCCCGGGTCAAATTCCCTTCCTCGGCTTGTCTCGGCTTGTCCTAGTTTGGAATGTGCCTAGTTTGGAATGTGCCTAGTTTGGAATGTGCCTAGTTTGGAATGTGAATGCAGCGCGCCACGCGACGGCGCGGCAATCGGTCTGAGCTTCATGAACCGGATCAGCCAGAAAATGATGCGGACTTGGGTCGAACTCGGGCCCAGGTTTCTGCCGTTCGCAGACGCCGCGTCGCCCGATTTGCCGCTGTCGCGCCTTTTTCGGCTATCGCTCATTCAAGTTTCTGTCGGCATGTCGCTGGTGCTGCTCGTTGGCACCTTGAACCGCGTCATGATCGTCGAGCTCGCAATTCCAGCGTCGCTTGTTGCATTGATGATATCGCTCCCCGTTCTCTTTGCTCCGTTCCGAGCACTTATCGGCTACAGATCCGACACACACAAAACCGTGCTTGGCTGGAAGCGTGTACCCTTCATCTATCGTGGCACCATGGTGCAGTTTGGCGGCTTGGCCATCATGCCTTTCGCGCTGCTGGTGCTCTCGGGCGGCGGACACGCGAGTGAAGCCCCCGCTTGGATTGGCCCTGCGGCCGCAGCACTGGCATTTCTGCTCGTTGGGCTGGGGCTGCATACGACGCAGACCATCGGCCTCGCGCTCGCAACCGATCTGGCGCGGCCCGAAGCGCGCCCTAACGTCGTCGGCCTCATGTACGTGATGTTGCTCGTGGGCAGTATCGTCAGCGCACTCGTCTTCGGCGCATTGCTCGAAAACTTCACGCCTGGGCGGCTCATTCAAGTGATCCAGGGTTCGGCCGTCATGGCAATCGTCCTCAACGGAATTGCGCTCTGGAAACAGGAAGCGCGCCGCAGACCAGCGCCGGATGAAGAAGTGGCAATCTGACCCGGCATTCCAGGACGCGTTCTCGGCCTATATGAGCGGCGCGTACGCAATGCGCCGCCTCGTTGCCGTGGGCCTGGGGACCATGGCCTTCGGTATGCAGGACGTGTTGCTCGAACCCTACGGCGGCGAAATCTTGCATCTCACCGTCGGCGAAACGACAAGGCTGACGGCGGCCCTCGCGGCCGGCGGACTGATCGGCTTCAGTCTGGCCTCTTATGTTTTGAGCCGCGGTTCCGATCCCTTCCGCATGGCCGCCTACGGGGCTATGGCAGGGGCCGCAGGTTTTGCCATCGTCATCGTCTCAGCTCCGCTCATGGCGCCGCTCCTCTTCGCGTTTGGCGTTGCCCTTATCGGTTTCGGCGGCGGGCTGTTCGCGCATGGCACGCTCACCGCCACCATGAACTTCGCGCCGAAACACCAAACGGGCCTAGCACTTGGCGCCTGGGGTGCCGTGCAGGCGACTGCCGCAGGCCTCGGCGTCGCTCTTGGCGGCGTAATCCGCGATGTGGTGCGCGGCGGCGTAACAGGGGATACCACGGCGGGCGCCGCTGCGGCCTACAACACCGTCTATCTCATCGAAATCGCGTTGCTCATCGTCACGATCGTTGCCATGATCCCCCTGTTGCGCCACGCCAGCACGCTGTCCACCCAAAACCAGCCGGGCCCTCTCGGCCGGGTGCGCCAATTAGATCTTCAAACTCACGTTCAGACTCACATGGAGCAGTCATGACACAAACCATTTGCCGGATGTACGGTTCTAACGCGCAGGCAACGAAGGCTGCTGACGCACTTGGGGCATTGAACTATAGCGATGTGCATGTCATTGGCGGCGAGGGCGCTTCTCCCGACGAGGTTTTGAGCGCGTTGTACAACGCTCACGTTTTGAATGCGCACGCCTCGGTTTATGCCCGGAAAATCCAGAAGGGCGGCAGTCTGGTCGTCGCGCATACGCTGCTCGGGCGGGCACTCAAGGCGCGCGATCTGCTGGATAGCATGAACCCCGTCAACTCGGGCGTAGTCGAACCCGTTGCACCGAAATACTTGTATGACGAGAAGTTCCCAGCGTCGAGTTCCATGCGCTTGCCTGTGCTCGCCAAGAATGCGCTACCGGCCGAAAAGTTGATGGGCTTGCGCTCAGTCACCAAGAGCCCGCAATATTTTTCAAAGCTCATCGGCATCGGCATGATCGCGAAATCCTCTAAGCCGCCCGAGAGGCGTTTCGGTATGAAGTCGCTCGCAAAAAGCGGCCCGCTTTTTACGAAAAACTTAAAATAGAGGAACGTCTGAGGGTTGGCCGCGACACCCGGGCTGCGACGCTCGGGCCGCGAAGCCAAGGCAAAGACTATTAGGTTGGGCTCGCTCGCACCGCCCCGTATGGAGCGACTGCATTGACACGCCGCGCGGCGCATGCACGTCGCGAGGCGGAGCAAAATCAGGCCATCGGTTAGGGCATTTTTGTCTCAACCAGCGGGAGCAGACGCTCATTTGCGACTTCTGGCATAGTCGCTGTTCCAGACACGAATGTTTCGCCTGACCATCGCGCTCGGGCGTAACTTTGTTGGGGATGCTATCTCTACCTCAAATCGGGTACCCGGAGCGGGGCAAGGTCACTCAAGCCTGGGGGAACCTGCCAAACTCGCCGCCAGATTCAAATAAGCCAGCCTCCGGCAAACCGCGGGCGGTTCATTTACTGCCAGAGGACACCCGCATTCAACCCTTCCAGTCGCGTATAGGTCAGACTTCGGAAGTGCGACTTTCGTCCCTTGCGATTGCGTTAAGGTTATTTGCATACTGACATAAGCCTGTTGCCACAATACAGAGGTCAAGCGGACGGGATCTTGCGCGCTATTCCGCAACTCCCTCTCCCAGAATAGACTTCTTACGAGATAATAATGGTGCCGAGGAATGTCCAAATTCGAACAAAGTTGCCCTTGGCTGCCATTAGCGTAACCGCCGGCTTCGGTCTTTGCTCGGGGTCACGACACCTTGATTTTGGACAAAGACCCAATAAGCAGCCGCAGATATCAATGAATATTATAGGTCCAATTTAGTTTCATTGGCCGATTTGGGAATACACGTCTGGCTGGACATTCCAGCATTGAAATTCAGAGGAGATGGGATCGAAACGCGCACGCGTGCGTTGACGACACGCAAGCGCAACACCCAAAAATCGAAGTCTGTCTTGGCTTTTCCTCTTCGGAAAAGAAGTAGTCAGAGTTTAATGATTGGCTTTTCCGAGTTCGCACTGCATACTGAGAGATTGTCATGCCCAAGTTTCCGAGATCTAAGGATAACCTTGAGCCGTCCAACAGATTTGCTGCAGCTTTCATGTTGCACCGCTTCCATTGCGACGCGTTCGCGATCGGCTGCTTCGGCCCGGCCCCTCGGAATGAATGGCGACCAATCATTTCCTATAGAGCTTGGTTCGAATCCGGCAGCGCGTTGTTAAAGCAGTTTGCGTCAAGCTGGAATGCGTCCAGGCTGCCGAATGATGCCGCACGCTCCTATGGCCCCTATGTGGACGGAAAGCCGGACAACTTGATTGGCGGCCTCATTGGGAGCGAGTTCGATTTCCAAACCTCTGCAAGCGTCATCATGACGGGCCGGACGGAATTTGGAGAACATTATTTGGCGGTACTGGTAAAAAACCAATCTGAAAACACCGATTATCAAAATCTAGTCGTTTCACAACTCCAGGTTGGCATGCCTTTTTCTCTTTTTGTTGCGGAACTCAGTGCCCGCGCGGGCCTCTGCCATCGCGTCGTGGCGTTGGAGCGAGGTTACGATAATTTGCGTCTCGGCATGCTGATGATGAACGAACAACGGCGAATTACTTATTTCAATGATTGCGCGCGAGAGATTCTTGGCGCTGCGTTTGGGCAATCCTCCAATGTTGTCACATTGCGCGAAGGCGTCCTCACGCCTGCGGTAAACCACTTTGTTTCCGTTTTGGCCGCTGACTTTGACGCCGCGGAATCTATCCATGGCGACACCCATCTGGTTACGCTTTGGCGCAAACTCAGGCAATTCGACGAGCGTGTTCCTTTTCACGTCATGAGGTCCGGAACAGGCAATCAGGTCACTTTCTATATCGTTTTTCCCGACCCTATTCATCGAATAGAACCATCACAGTTTCTAAGTGGTCTAGGCCTCACCGAGTCCGAGTCGCGTCTCGCCTCGCGCATTATCTCCGGCATGTCTCTCAAATCCGCAGCATCGGAGTTGGAGCTTTCAGAAGAGTCGGCGCGTACGTACCTGAAGCGCGTCTTTTCAAAGATGGGCGTCAATCGGCAGGCCGAACTCGTATCGGCGGTTGCCAAACTCTCGGCGCCCATTAACGGCCGCCCCAACAGCAGGCATGGCTCGGCATCTAAGGCCGGTGCGGACGCTCCACCATAACCATCTTCTTCGAAGCAGCGCTTTCGCCGCGCTGATCACTGGTGGTGCAGCCATGAACACAACCGACGCCCGCAACAAGTTGAACGTACTGTTTCTTGCTCAGCTGCCGCCGCCGATCCACGGCGTGACGACGATATCGGAAAAGGTCTATCGTCTACTCGCTGCGCGTGGCGACGTCCGCGTCGAACACCTTTGGCTGGGCAGTGCGCGCGACCTGCGCGATATCGGGCGCAGAAGCCTCGCAAAGGCAACGGCGTTGTTGGCCCTCTTCTCCCGGCTTATCGGCATGTGCCTTCGTGGGCGACGCTACAACGTGGCGTACCTGACGTTGGCGCCATGGACTCATGCGGCCGTGCGCGATGCAGCCGTCGCGTCAATTGCCAAGCACCTCGCAGATCGCGTCGTTGTGCATCTTCACGGAGAAGGGCTCGATCGCGTGGTGTTTGCGGCGACGCTGAGAGACCGAGTTATCCGCAGACTCCTGACCGGCACCGAGCTCATCGCTATTACACAACAGGCTTTCGATCTCGGCAGAGCTTCACAACTGTTCGCAGCGGTCCATCGTTTGCCTAACTCCGCGCCCGACCCAGGCCCTCTAAGGATATGTAAAAAAACCGTGCTTACTTGCGGGTTCCTCGGCAATCTCGACCCGCGCAAAGGTGCGCTGGCGGTCTTAGACGCCGTGCGAATTGCGCGTAGCTGCGGCCTTTTGGTTGAAGGCCGCATAGCTGGTGCTGCAACGCCCTTGCTGAACGAGGACTATTTGCGCGCCGCAGCGGCCCGGATCGGCGTCGCCGATGCAATCGATGTCACCGGTCCCGTATATAACGAGGCAAAGCAGCAGTTTCTCGCCGGTCTCGACATTTTTATCTATCTTTCGCGCCATGACCACGCGCCCCTCGTTTTGATCGAAGCGCTGTCGCACGGTTTGGTGCCGATCGTGCTCGATACGGGCGGGCTCCGAGAGATCGTGGGGCCCGACTTTTCCGACCACGTTCTAGCTACAAACTCGACGGCGGCGGAGCAGTCTAAGGCCGTCGTCAGGATCGTCCGCTCGTATTGCGAAGATCCACTTCACCTCTCGACAAACCGGGTCGCCGCGCGCGAACGCTACTTGGCTGCTTACACACCGCACGCCTTTGACGAACGCATTTGCGCAATTCTGGGTATCTCCGGCCCGACGCAGGTAGCCTTGGAGAGCAGTTCACGCACAGCAGCACTCATCAAAGAGGTGGAGTGGTAATGCAAAAAGTCTATCGCGGCGCCAAGCAATGCGCTTTCGAAGCCGTCCGCCTCGCACACTCAGCGCTTCGACGCCCTCTTCCGGCGTCGCTGGCACTCAATTTTCACGAGATCGAGCCGTCTCGCTGGCCAGCCTTTCGCGCTGCCGTTCAACAACTGAAAGAGCTTGGCTACGGCCCTGTCGGGATCGCGGGTCATCTCGCCCCCAACATTGACCGTCGGACGTTCTGGGTCTCTTTCGACGACAACTATCTGAGCTGGCACACTTCGCTACCGTTACTGGCGGAGCTGGGGATCCAGGCGACGTTCTACGTTAATACCCTGCCCTTCCGCGATCGCTGCTCCGACGCGGAACGCGAGGCCTACTTCGATCGGCTTGCCCAACGCACCCACCGCATCGCCCTGACGCGTGCCGAACTGCGCGAAATTGCGGCGGCGGGGCATGAGATAGGTTGCCACTCGCATTCGCATTTTGCGCTATCTTCCCTCGAACCAGATCAATGGGATGGCGAGATCCGGCGCTCCAGGGACATCCTCGAGGACACGCTCGGCCGCGAAGTCGTGCACTTCTCGTATCCCTATGGCATGCGGCGCTTCTTCTCCGAGGAACTCAGGTGCTATTGCAGACACGTCGGCTTTCGTACGATAGCAGCAGGGATTCCTGGGCTGCTGCACCGATTTCCTCCTGATCCTTTCAATATCCCGCGAACGCGCTGGCATCTTGAATTGCCCGTTCGTCGAAATATCTCCGATCTTCGGATTGACGGTCGCATGTTCGAAAGCCTGACCGGTCGCAGCGCGGCAGGGTGAAAGCTGCAATTGACCGACAAGAAGTCGAAAAGCCGCAATGAGTATTGCGATGCACGTAGCTGAAGGCTACGACCCTCTCACTTAGGCAATCGAAGACCGGACCAATGCGTCACTATGTAAGAAGTCTCTTCGGTCGCGATGTCACCATTGTGACATACCACCATTTTGACGCCGCGCCGTGCGAAGCCACGCGCCACTTAAGAATTTCGACCGACCCAAAACTTTTCGCGAAGCAGCTCGACTATTTCGAGAGAAATTTCACCGTGCTTTCTCTCGATCAACTACTCGCCAACGACATTCCGCCGAATGCAATGCTGATCACGATTGACGATGCCTACAGATCCGTCGCTGATGTGGCGGCGCCCGCCCTCGCTGCGCGCCATTTACCGGCGATTTTCTTCGTCAACCCGGGTCCACTTCTGCGTGAATTCGTTCCGTGGGATAATGTTTTTTCATTCGCCGTCAGCAGATTGGGAACTCGAGGAGGCGTCACGGATCGCCGGTTCAGGCGTGGGCCGCGCCGGTTCTTTTGCGGAATCGTCGCAAACTTTTCAGATGGACGCTGTTCCACGAAAGGTCGAGCTAGCTAAGTCGCGATTGTTGGAACGGCTTTCATGTAACGAAGCCGAGTTGCACGCTAGCCTGGGAATCTTTTTGGCCCCAGGAGACCTGAAGCAACTTAAATTCCAAGGCGTCGAGATTGCTAATCACACAATGTCTCACCACCGATGTGGCGCGCTCGATCCGGCAGAGCTTGAATTCGAGATCGTCCAAGCGAAGAGAAGCCTTGAGGAAATGGCCAACGCGCCCGTTCGCGCCTTTTCCTTTCCGTGGGGGCAGGAACGTGATGCAACGCCAGCGGCACTCGACCTCATCCGCTCGAGCGGTCATCGCGCCGCATTTCTTATGCATGCCCGCAGTAATTCAACCCGGCCAGCCGAAGATATCTGGTATCGAAGCTTGTTAACAAACCAGACAGGTTGGCGTCTTGGCCTAGAACTTTCTATTCTGCCACGCCTACGTTCATTGAGGGATGGGCCCCGCGCCGCGATCTCACGCACCGCACCAACAGGCTGAACAGTTTCAAGTCGAGTTTGGAAAGTCCCACTAGTCAGGCTCGAAGCCTCGGGTGGCGTGCTGTCTGGGCGATATGGATCGCCTTGTTGAAAGCTTCGACCGCGCGCGTGAGGGAGAATGATTCAACGGCAGTCGCACAGTTAGCGCTGTACTCATTCCAAATGGCGCGGCGCGTCAGGATGGAAATGACTTCTTGAGCCCATGTTTCCTCATTCAAAGGCAGCCTGCGACCAGTTTTGAAGTGCTCGACGAGCTCCAGAGAGGCAACTGCATGAGGCGATCCGATGATCGGAGTCGCCGTTTGAATGGCCTCGTTGACTACAAGACCCCACGCATCGCCACGTGATGGAAAGAGCAGAAGTTTCGCTGAAGAATAGGCGGCAGGCAGACTCGACTGCGCTAGATAACCATCAAACTGCGCTTCAAGACCCATTTCGCTGATGCGGCGCTCGACACTAACCTTGAGCGGTCCTTCTCCGACAACCCGCACCTTGAGAGAATATCCAAGCCGCTTGCAGAGTTCCAAGACCCGGACGAAGAAAATAATGCCCTTCGTCTCGTCGTCGATCGCGCCGGCGAACAAGACATCAAAAGGCCGCTGCTCGAAAGAGGGGGACGCGGCAAGGGGCGGCCAAGCTGGCGAAATGGGCACGACTATGCAGCGTTGCCGATCGAGCCCATATGATGAGAGAAGCGTAGCGCTATCCTCGCTAGCGCAGATCCCGGCGGCGGCGCGTGGCACGAGCAACAGCCGCATCATGCGGTGAATCCTGGATCTCTGTCCAGGATCAGTGGCGACAGAACCATCCGTCAGGATCATCAACGGTGTCGCCGTTACCAAAGCATAGAGACCCGCTAAAAGCATTGTGGGCGAGAAACCGCTGATGCCGATCACGCGAGGTCGTAACCGATGCAGCTCTCTCACGACCGACGGGTTGAAGTAAACGTGGCTCGTGTAACTCCTGTGATATCGCAGCCCCGAAAGCACTTGCAGGGTATAGCTCTGCGACGCGGGGATGGACCATTTGCGGTGGGGCTCGAGTTCGGTACATGCAAGTACGTGAAGGTCGAGACTAGGGTCGCATCCAGCTGCTTCGAAGAGCCGGTTTGTGTAGGGGGCGATAGCCCCCGTGACCAAGACCACGGGCCCAGCCGCTGTTGCCATTGCAGACTGATCTCCGGAATCCAGCCCGTCTGCTTCCACATCTAAGCGTTCGACTGATGCCGATTCGGTTTGCATCACATTTGACCGCGGGGCGTATTTTTCCCAATGAGATCTACATGTTTCGGCCCGTGTTGACGGCTGAGCGGGGTGCCCGCATGTCTATTACTCGTATCCGTTGAAGGGCTGTCTTTGATATACGCGGGTGTGTAGGCCCGATGGGACGCAAATAGACAATAGAATAGGAACATCGTTGCGAAGTTGTTGTGCCGAAGCAGAACGAAATCGAATGACGAACTCAACACGAACACCATCAGGAACACGACGAGCGTCGTTCGCGTCTCAAGGTCGATTGTTTCGTTTCTCGCGATACTAAACGCACCGGCTACGACAGCCAAGTACAGTATGAGTCCGGCGAACCCGACACTAATCATTACATCAAGGGCGCTATTGTGTAAGTTCGGTGTCTTGAACCACTTGAACTCGGACCGTTGCCACAGCTCGTGCGCGGGTGCGTCGTCACCCGCTTCAAAAAATCCGGCGTAGCCATAGCCCAGGACCGGACGCGCGGCGATAAACTCCGGCGCCACGGCCCAGATTTGATGGCGTCCAGTCAATTCAGGATCGCGCCCGACAACTCGGACGCCTTTGCCCAAGTCGATGAAAGGAACCAGAACCGAAAAGGCGATTAACACGCAGGCCACTGCCGCAATCATGGACCCGGGCGAGCGAACGGCTCGAATGAGCCGCGAAAGCGGTGCGAAGATCAACACCGAGACCAGCGCAGTTGCGGAATTCGCAAGTAGGATGCCAACAAAGGTGACTGCAGCCAGACCAATACGCACCGCCGGCCTGAAGTTTAGCGCTAAAGATTTGCTTGCGAGTAGCAGCAACAATAGAGCGAAATACAGGCCAGCGTCGCTCTTGTGGCCAAATACGCCGTGCAGTTCTTCAGCACTAAGCCATCCCCCTCCATAGCGTGATCCCGATACGAGTTCGGGAATAGCCAAGAATAAAGAAAGTGATATGAATAATAACACCAATACCACACGCCCAACTATTCTAAGAAGCTGGGCGGGTGGTACAAGCTGCGCCAAGGCATACCCAAGCAGAATGTTCGCAGATAACATGCCGGCATAAAATAAGCTGGTGACAGGGTTCGCGGACCAGGTAGCCGACAACAGAGCGATGGTCATCAACGGCAATGCAAGCACGAGAGAGGATTGTAGACCGTCTCGACCTACAGAAATAGCGAGGGCTAGCGCCAGACTGGCATAGAGCGCGAGCCACAATAGCTGGTAGAAGGCATTGTCGCTGGGCTTCAGTTCACCCCTGCCAAGCCCGGTAGGATCTGTGAAAAAGTCGTAGAAGGCGCTCGTCGACATGAGTAAGGCGAAAAGCGCAAAGGCTCCGCTCAGCCAGCCCCCATGAATTGTAATTCTGGGAGCGCTCGTAGCTCGAGCAGTAGCGGTCATGTTGACCTCAATCAGATATTCGATTCTTGCCTTTGATCTCGATGCTTTTACAGTGGCATATAATATCAACTGCTGAGCACCCGTCCAACAGATATAATCGTTTTGGGTCCCAGAAATTGGCAACGGTCAATATGAACGCTCAATCCGCCGAACCGCTGGAAGCCTCTATTGTAGTGACGCTCTACAATAAAGCGCCGTTTATCAAGCAAACGCTTAAATCAGCCCTCCTGACACGCTGCGCCAGGAAGGAAATCGTTGTCGTTGAGGATGGCTCCGCCGACGGATCAGACGTCATTGCGGCCGAGATGGCGTCTCGGCATAGAGAAATCAGGCTGCTGCGCAACCCCGGTAAGGGTGCCACTTCCGCGATGAATTTTGGCATCGAACAGGCAAAGGGCAACCACATATACGTGCTCGACGGTGACGATCTCTCTGTGCCGTGGCGGGTCGAAATTTGTAGCGCCATTCTCAACGTTTTCCCGCAAGTCCAGTCGATTGGGGCCCGGCATGTCTATGCTTCGATTGCGTCCGTGCAGGATGTGCGACACCGGTGCGAACGCATCTTGGCTGAGTGCGGCGGAGTGACCGCTCGACGGCTCACAGCCGGATTCTTTTACCGGGACAACATTCTATCTCATTCCAGCGCAGCGTTTCGCAAAACGGCATGGCGGGCTATAGGCGGCTACCGTGACTCTAACATGTGCTATGATTTGGATTATTACATCCGGATGCTGTCGACTGGTGAACACTGGATGTTGAATATTCCGCTTGGCATCGTCGTCGACGACAGAACGTCGATTTTCAAGAGCGAGAAATATGAGATTTATCTAAAAGACTTTCGGGCCTGCCAGCAATTGGCGCGAGAGGCCGGGCAGATCGGGACGATGGATTATGTGTGGGGCACAGCCCGATACACAAAGCGCAAGTTATTCAAGCATAGGGGCGCGCGATAGCACCGGCTTTCGCTCCCTCAAATGCCGGATCATCTTCACTCCGGAGTAGATAGCCATCGCGCACGCAGATCCAGCGATGGCTATCGCTGCTGCAACATACCCGAGGCTGGGGGCCAAACTAAAGAATAATATCACCGCAACAACGGCACCAACGATCGACTGTTTGAACACGAGGTCCGAACGGTTGATGACATTCATGTAAATGTTCGCGCCGCCGATGCTGAAAAAGCCCAGATACGCCGCGGCGTAGGCTATTCCAATACCTGAGGGATAGGACTTGCCCGTCAGAAGGGGCATGATTGGGATTGCAATAAGCCAGATAGCGCCACAGGCCAATGTCAGTAGAAGCACAAATAAGCCACTCAATCTGACGAGACGTGTGTCGGAATTTGCGGAAGCGGCACGATCCATCTCATGGATCGCACCGGGTAAGAAATACCGAAGCGAAGATTTAAGGGGATTGAGTGCGCTGAAAGGCAGCTCCGCGATGCGAAGGATGCCCACGGCCTCGGGTCCAAATTGGTGACCCGCCAACAAGACGATGACACCCGAATGCAGAGTATCGATAATCGTCGATGGAACAAGGAACCGCGCATGCTGGAAGTGGCGCTTAGCCACCCAACCAAGGCGGTGGAAGCTGGGCCACCACCGCATTCCCAACATGAGTGCACCTGTCGAAACGGAGCAGACCGCGGCCTGCACCCAAAGTACTGAAGTGAAACGGAGTCCCAGTAACCCCAACAGAAAAATCAGCATAACAATTGACAATTGACGCAGCACCTCGACTTGAAAGACCAATTTGTGCTGGTCGTTGGCACTGGCTTGAATTTTTAGACTTTCGAGGGCGATGGCTGATGTGATGAAGGCCAAAATGGCGAAGCCATCGTATGTTGCGTAAACCGTATCGCTGCTTGCGAGATACCCACCAACTGCCAACGAGACCGCGACCGCATTCACCAGAATATTAAAGCCGTTATAGGTTCGTTCGTAACTCAGCGCGATATCGCAAAACCTAGGGCGGAGCACGTGATAGATGTAGCCGGTCGTCGAATTCGACAACGCGGACCCTATGCCGATAAAAACGAACAGCAATGTATACTGTCCGAATTCCCTCAGTGAGAGATAGCGCAGGAGCAGCAACGATAGCAGCAGGCTTCCGGCAGACGAGAGCAACTGCGTCAGTACTGAGTATCCCATTGCCCTGATCATGGCCGCGATGGCCTATCGAAACGGGTAGCTCGTGTCCATGCCAACATTCGAACGCTGCCGTTTCCGATTTGATGACGAGCCGAAGCCCAGTCCGTACCGTTATATTACATCAGTCAGGGGCACCGGGACCTGCAACACTGGCGTTACGGTCCATCTGCATCAAGGGCAACGCGCCAAGGCCTGCGTTGAATACTTGGAGCTGCAATCGCTTGGCCACGTCGGCGGCTGTCTTTATCTCGGCGGTTGCACGCGCTGATATCCCTGTTGGGGAAAAGTCTTCCACGATTGCCTCGGGTCCCAACTGCTGAAGGTTTGGGTCGACCTCGGGCAACAACCTGTAGCCAGCACCAGCCAGAAATAGATTGCCGTTAGAACGGTTGCGCTTCGGAGTTCCGGGATCGTCGTCGAGTAAGTTGAATAATAGCGGATAGCGTGTTCTCCATATCAGCGACCGAAAGGGCATTGCCATTAAACTCTGGCGCAACTCGCTTCGAGGGTCAGAAAAACTTTCTTCGGCCCAGGTCAAACCGCGCCCGTCGATGTGTATGGCTGGGTCCGATGCTATAATCAGGTTGCCGACAATCGCATTATCGCGGCCGCCGCCAATGAATACCGGCTGATCTACTCGCAGGAAAAGGTTTCCGGTCACCTCAATCCCGCTGGCCGCATCGTCAAGATAGATGCCTTTGATCTCGAAATCCGGAGCCGCGCGAAGATCATGCAGAAAGTTGTGACGCAGGATTGTTCCCCGGGCCGTCCAGTCACGGCCCGTGTAAATGGCACCGGCGTCGGAGGTCTCGGTCAGAACATCTGAGATCTCGTTGAGCTCGATCCTGTGTTCGTTACCGCTGAAGTAGATCGCAACATGTGGTGAGCCAGCAATGAAATTTCCTGAAACCGTGTTGCCGACGCCCGCCACGTCAACGGCCGGTTTATAGGTCCGGCCAAGCCGCGAAAACCGCAAAATCCGGCAGTTGTTCGCAAACAAATGTCCGGGAGTGAGTGACTTGCGGTTTCCGCCATCGAGTATGACGCCACCCTCGCCGCTATCTGCAATCAGAGACTGGCGAATGCCGGAATCGGTAGAATCCTTGAAGTTTGCGCCAACCCCGCCGGTCCAGCGGATGCTTGAATGGCTGACCACGATGTCTTGACCATCTAATACTTTGATTCCGTGTCCGCGAAAGCGCTCGATGTTCAAGTGCTCGATATGGATGTGATTTGCCCCGTTCAGAACGAGCGCCGCATCTGCGATCGATATTTCTGGAGCGGTCCTTCCGGTGCCTTCTGGTCGTGGCCAGACAATCAACAGATTAGAGCCGCGATCTCGATACCACTCGCCAGGCTGATCTAACTCAGACAGCGCATGATAGAAGAAAACGCGAGCATCTGGTTTAATCCCGAATGTCGGCGAAGTGGCGAGTGAGACCAGCTTCGAGGGCGAGTCGACGCTTACGACGCTGTGGGCCTCAAAGGACCAGTCCTCCTTGAAGTAGCCGGCTGCCCAAAAATCTTGTTCGTCTTGCCATCCTCTCAGTCTATCTGAGGTAATCATGAACTTGGATGACGCGTTATCGTAAACTGATGCGATCCGAATCCACCCGTCGTTAGGCCATCGAGCAGGCCGCAGGGCTCCGGCTTCATCGAATATTTCGAAGGGCACCGGCGGTGCCAAGTATGCGTGAAGTCGTCGGACGTCTATTTGAACCGAAGGAGCCAGGGCACGCGGTAGCTTGAATATTTGAACTTTGCCACGAGCAGCCGGCGCTAAACGGTTCTCAAAAGGCAGCAATGCCGAAGCATCAGCCTGTTCGAGCTGCTCTGTCCCAAGAATTCGGGTGGAGCCGTCGGCCTTGCCACGGACCTTTAAGGGATGCTCAAAGGTCCCACTATCCTCGACGCTGAAGAGCACAGATTTTTCGAACCGGTATGTGCCGGAATCAAGTTCGATGCTGATATCGAGTGATCCATGCCGGATCCTACGAATACGACGCGCAATTGCGAGGGCGTTTTCGAGATTGCGCACGGGCCCGATTACCGCAGCACCTGCGGCCTGAAGCAAGTTGGGATCTAGATCCCGTCCGGTCGGCGCGACTCTTATGTTCAGGCCGGTCGTGTTAACTAACCGGTCCTTGGTTTGCGCGGCCGCAATTGCGCTGTCGCCAGCAAAAAAACACAGAACCGCGATCAGCCAACATGATATGCGGTTCAAGCGATTTTTCGCTGCTCGGACATTGCTGATCGGAACGAGACTTAGATGTTTCATCTTTAGATTTCCACCGCAGTAAAGATCCGACGGGTCTGCGTCTGGTTGTGCCTCCTCATAGCTTCCTGTTTCACTCGCTCGGCTCCGTTCCAATGTGGCTAGTCCGCCAACCTCAGAACTTTTTTGCGAATAGTGCGCCCTTCAATGGCCATTATCAAAGCGATCCAGCCGGCGATTCCGCCCAAAATTCCGTAACCGATGAGAGTCAAAGTCCTTGCTCCTGAGGGGATCGTGATTGCTTGCGCAGGCACCACTTGTCCGGTCGCCGCTAGCTCTCGCTCGTCCATCAGCGAAGCATCATTTTCTTCCGCTTCCACACGCGATTGTGCCAGTGCAACATCTGCTTCAGCGCGCGTGATCAGGGGGTGCTTTGGACCGTAAGTGCTTGATAACTCCGTCAGCGCGCGTTGTGCAATGGCGTGACGTTCGACGAGTGTCTGCAGCTCCCGATCATGCATGTACTCACTCACGATCGCGTTTGCGATGCGGGCGGCTTCGTTCGGAGAGGACGCTTTGTAAGTGACAGTAATCAAGTACGAGCGCGGGTCGTTCTTCACTTCGAGATCACGCATCAGCTGCGCCGTAGCGATATCAAGATGCGATGGCCGCGAGGCAGCATGCAATCCCCAATATGCGGCGAACCTGGAGAGTAACTCTGACGCCATCGGTACCGTCGGTATCTCGTCGATTTGAAGACGCTCCGCAACCCGGCGCGCTATTGTTTGGGACTCGATAATGCGAGTTTGGCCAGCAACAACTGCAGCGGCATCCATCACCGCGTTAGGCGCTGTTCGCTCGGGCACGTCAGGCCCCCTGAGGTCTAGGCGTATCACTGCTGTAGCCGTGTACCGCTGGGCAATCAGATAATTGGACGACAAGGCTATTGCGATGGCGGTCGCGACGCAAACTGCGAGCAGCAATTTCCTTCGCCAGAGGATCGCAACCATTTCGGCCAAAACGTCTGCGTCATGCAAGTTTTCGGCTGCACGAGCGCTGTTGTTTGGATCCACCAAATGCGGCACGTCGCTTTCGGTTGCGACCGTGTATTTGGCCGCCGGCAGCTCTACACTAACCGACTCGAGAACTTTTAGGTTTTTTGTCAAAACGGAATCCAATCGGATGCGTCCTCTCGTTGTGGTCGATAGATTTATTCTCCCGCGGCGCCTTGAGGCTTTTTTTCACTTTTGTGCGCATCTGAATTCGCCCAAAACAAAGATGAGCGGCCTTCGGTGCCACCGAATGCCCGTATCTCCAGTATGTCACCAGGCTCAAGTACCGTCATCTCGTTGGCCTGGATCGTCGTGAATTCCGCATTTTGCGAGCGGGTAATTGTAAAGTCTCTTTTGACTGCCGCACCCAATATCCCGCCGCTTTCTCGCTGCTTGATCTCGCGAACCTCTCGCGCCGACGGTAATGTCACGGCGACGTCGTGCAAGCGCTGGCTGATATCCTGAAGCTCGTTCGATATTTGCTTGTTATACGAATTATGTGCTTCCTGAACCCTTATATCGAGTTCGCCTAAATTCATCTTCAACCGTGAGCGGTCGGCTTCGAGCCGCCAAATGTTACTTTCCTTAGCAGCTTCACTGAGTTGAAGCTGTATCAGCGAGTCGAGCCTGGTTAAGCCTCCCCTTGCCAGTTTTTCGTAAGTCTCGACTTGTTGTCTTATGAGGTCTATCTGCTTCTTCTCGGAAGCAATCTGACCATTTACGGCTTCGATTTCAGATTCCAATGACGGCTTCTGCCCACGCAGGAGTTCGAGTTGTTTCGCAAACGCCTCCGTCTGGGACGAAAGCGCATCGAGTTCCTCCGCGTTGAGCTTTTCGGCATCGCCGTCGTTCATACTGGCGGGCGATACGATCCGTGCGAACGACAGTGCTCCACTTAATTGCGCTTTCAGACGAGCCTGCCGGTTTAGAAGACGCCATCGCGCTGTTTCAAGTACGCGCAAGCGCTCGTCGGCAAGAAAAAAATCGGCTGCAGCCGCGCCGGGGGACTGTTGCGAAAGTCCGAAACCTCCTGCCATCGCAACAACGCTTTTCACTAATGATCCGTAACGGTACGGATAGCTGCCAGGGGTTTTTACGTCGCCCAGAACCAGGATGGGCCGCATCTCTGTTATGCGGACAAAAACGGAAGGTTGCTGGAGAAAACCTGCTGAAAGCAGCTCAACGATACGCTTTTGACACTCCGTCAATGTCAGATTGCCGACATCGACTAGGCCGAGCAGCGGGAACAGAATCTGTCCGGTACCATCGACAGGAAAATCGCCAGACATTTCAGTCTGGCCCACGACGGTGATCGTTATCCGATCACCGGGAGCCAGCTTGTAGCCACTGATTTCGCCCATCGGCTCCGCTACAGCGGAAATCGCGAAAGCAAGAAGTGCTACGAGCAGCACAGCTCCTCGGCAAACACCGCGCGTCAGACGCCATCGGGCCGCGAAGCTGGTTTCCACCCAATCAACTGGCATGAAAACTCCTGCTTTTTACTTCCACTGACTACTTTGAAGACCATCGCTCCAGGATCATTCGATCTCAACTACCAGCGCCGGGACGATCCCCAAATGGGGACATTCCGAGAATGATTGTTTCTTAGTTGCATCGAAAGCCGAAGATCATAGTCCTGAAAACAACGAATTCCACATAAAGCAGCGACGAAGCTAAGCGAAATTCTGGCGACTTCGAATGGACGTTTAAACCGCGTCGCACTGTATTCGTGCGACTTATTTTATCCGTTCCCATTTGGGGGCAGCCCCAAGAATAACCCCATGCTCTGTGAAATGCGCAGTTGGTTTCGAGCGCATGTGGAGCAGAGAAATGCCGGCAAAAATAGCGCTGATTACAGGCATCACTGGGCAAGACGGGTCCTATCTCGCGCGACTTCTACTGAGCAAAGGCTACGTTGTTCATGGTATAAAGCGGCGTTCTTCATCATTTAATACAGGCCGTATCGACGATCTTTACGTCGATCCTCACGAGGGTCCTTCTTCTCTCGCGTTGCATTATGGAGATATGGTCGATTCCACAAATCTCATTCGCTTGGTTCAGAAGATCCAACCCGATGAGATCTACAATCTCGCCGCTCAGAGCCATGTGCAGGTGAGTTTTGACACGCCCGAATACACTGCTGATGCAGACGGTCTTGGAACGCTTCGGCTTCTCGAAGCCCTCCGCATCCTCAATATGACAAAGACGACGCGCTTCTATCAGGCGTCGACATCGGAACTCTATGGAAATGGCGCCGAAGTCCCACAGAGGGAGTCGACGCCATTTGCGCCGCGCTCACCGTACGCCGTCGCGAAGCTCTACTCCTACTGGATTACGGTTAATTATCGCGAAGCCTACGGAATGCATGCTTCGAACGGAATTCTTTTTAATCACGAGAGCCCCGTGCGGGGCGAGACCTTTGTCACCCGCAAGGTTACGCGCGGTGTCGCCGAGATAGCGTTCGGTAGGCAGACGGCTTTGTATCTTGGGAATCTCGATGCCAAACGCGATTGGGGACATGCCAAGGACTATGTCGAAGGCATGTGGCTGATGTTGCAGGCCAAAGAGCCCGGAGACTACGTATTAGCAACTGGAGAAACGCACTCGGTTCGTGAGCTGACAGAGCTGGCATTTGAGCAAATCGGACGTTCCGTCGAGTGGACAGGACACGGCGTGGACGAGGTCGGTATCGACAGTCGTAGCGGCGATGTGCTGGTGAGAATTGATCCGAGATACTTCCGGCCGACGGAAGTCGATCTTCTTTTGGGTGATGCATCAAAGGCTCGCTCACAGCTTGGTTGGCGGCACAAGACTGCTTTCAAGGAACTCGTGGTGGAGATGGTGGAAGCAGACTTGGACGAGGTCGATCGCGAGGTCGCTATTCCGCCGGAAAAGGTCTTAAGAGCCGCACGCCAAGAGCGCCGCATGAATATGAGCGTCACCCACCGGTTCCGCGAAAGGGTCCAGTGGAGCTAATCCAACTTGCAATGACCTGAACAGTTATCCTGCGCGGCGTTCCCATGCAAAACATCCATCCAATAATTTTTGCCGGCGCATCCGGTGGCGGAGATTGGATCTTTGCCAGTGGCATGTACCCTGCGCAAGATGCCTGCGAGAAAGAAGATAAGCGCGTCAGTTTCCTGCAGGCTACGATCAAGCGGTTGCGGGTCGAAGATGGCTTCGCTGCTCCAACCGTGATCTGTCACCCTTGGCACCGCGCAATTGTAGAACAACAACTCGCAGAGCTGGCCATCTCCGCCCGGTGCATCATACTTGATCGTAGTTCAACGCCGAACGCGACAGCAGTCGCTGCGGCAGCGCAGTCGGTCACTGCCGATGACCCGAATGCGATCTGCACAATTATGCAGGTCAATCATGTGGTCGAAAATGCTCAGAAATTCGCAGGCGCCGTGAAGGCGGCAGCCGAGTCCGCCGCCGCCGGCAAACTAGTTCTCTTCGGAGCACGTCCACCAGCTACCGCGGAACACGGCTATGTCCGTCGAGGCAGGAAACTGTCCGGCGCTGAAGGTATTGTCTACGCGGTATCTGGTTTCAAAGACAGTGTCGCGATTTCCGACGCTTCTTTCCAACTCGATAAAGGACGATATTTTAGCAATAGCGGCATCGTTGTTGCGCGCGGCCAGTCCCTGCTTGAAGAAATAGCGCGCGTAGATCCCACAATACTGCAGAAAGCGCAGTCTCGTCTCGAGGCCGCAAATTATGAATTGAGTGTGCCCGTATTTGATGGGGTCGACGTTGGCGACGACGAAGGGCCGATCTCGATCAATCAAATAATATCTGCAGACCTCTCCCACTCAGAGATGCTCACACTGGATACGGGTTGGGTTGATGCCGGTGCCTGGCCTTATCTGGTCGAAGCGGCGGTGCACGCCAGCCAAGCCGCCGTGGATGAAGCGGTTGGGGGGGCAACTCTCGTCGAATTCATCAATTCACCTGATGTCGTCGTTGTTGCAAGCAGCGAAAACGCCGAGCAGGTTGTGAGGATCATACGGCATATTCAAGAAGGTGGTCCAAGCCAGCCCAACAAAACGTCCATTGCCAATCGCAGTTGGGGCTCCTTCGAGTCCATCGATGCGGGCCCGATGTACAAGATAAAACTAATACACGTGAATGCGGGCGCCCGGTTGAAAACCAGACGGCATCACCACCGTTCAGAGCATTGGGTGGTTCTGCGCGGTACTGCGCGCGTCACCGTCGAGAACGACGAGCATATTATTTGCAAAGATCAAACTATCTATATCCCGCCCTCCAGTTGGCATGAATTGGAGAACCCGGGCTGTCTGCCACTCTCGCTTGTCGAAGTGCAGATAGGACCATACCTCGGTGAGGACGATGTCAGTTTCAGGGATGAACCGATCACCCGATCGTGCGAGGAAAAGTGATGCTTATTTCGAAACCCTCCCTCGAAATTGATGCGGTTAACGTGAGTGCGGGCCTTACCGGTGCTCAACATCCCCGTTACATTCTGGAAGGAAAACGCGTTTTTGTAGCGGGACACGGCGGCATGGTGGGCTCGGCCCTCGTGCGACGGCTCGCCTCCGAGAATTGCAACGTGCTGTACGCGAGTCGGAGCGAACTCGATCTGACGCGTCAAATCGACGTCGAGCAATGGTTCCGCACTAGCCGGCCCGATGCTGTTTTCGTCGCTGCGGCACGCGTCGGCGGCATCCTAGCGAACGCATCGTCACCGGCGGACTTTCTCTACGAGAATTTATGCATCGCCACGAACGTCGTCGGCGCTGCTTTTCGGTGCCGGGTCGATAGACTATTGTTTCTTGGTTCATCCTGCATCTATCCGCGTCATGCACACCAGCCGATCGGCGAAGATCAATTGCTGACTGGCCCGCTCGAGCCGACGAACGAGGCCTACGCGATAGCCAAGATCGCGGGCATCAAGCTCTGTGAAGCATACCGCACCCAGTATGGAGCCGACTTCGTTTCGGCAATGCCGACCAATCTTTATGGTCCCGGAGACAATTTCGATCTCACCACAAGTCACGTTCTGCCGGCGCTTATTAGAAAGGCGCATGAAGCAAAAGTGAGCAATGCGCCCCACCTGGCGATATGGGGGACCGGAACCCCACGACGGGAATTCCTCCATGCCGACGACTGCGCCGACGCGCTGGTTTACATTATGAAGTACTACGAGGGACCAGGGCACATTAATGTCGGAACCGGCAAAGACATTGCTATTCGCGACCTCGCCGCTCTCACCGCGCAGATTGTAGGATATTCAGGACCCGTAATCTGCGACACGAGCAAGCCTGATGGCACGCCGCAGAAGCTCCTCGACTGCGGTCGGCTCAAAAGCCTCGGCTGGTCGCCATCCATCACTCTGTCCCAAGGCATCCTCGATACCTACAACTGGTACCTCAAAGCCATAACGGAGGGTGGCTCCAAAGAACGTCTTTGACGACGACCGATCGAAGCAGCGAACGATGAGCGAGTAAATGGCACAGTTGAGTCATCAGGGGTATGACGCCCCAAGTAATGCTGACCGTCCGGCGCTGAAAGCGGCCGAGCCGATCAAGCTCAAACTCCAACCGGCGCGCGCTTCAGGTCAGAAGCTAGACCGCATTACTCTCGACAATGTTTCGGGGCTCCTACTTCTCCAGTCGTTTATCGTGTTTGAAGTCGCAATGGTGGTAGTTTGTGGGATTGTTGCGCGACTGATTTGCATCAGACTTGATCCTGTTTCAGGCCCCCTCGCGGAATATCTGACGCCGATCGCCGCGGGCGCGGTGCTCACGTTCTACGTATTTCGCAAGGGCGGATTGTATCAGCCGGAACTTCTGCAAAAACCGAGCGGTGCTGCGGCCAAGATCGCGATCTCTCTCGGTTTTGTCTTCCTGACATTGAGCTTGGCCGGCTACGTTGCTGAGGGAGCGGACTACTTTCCCAGTAGCTGGGTTTTAATCTGGTTAGCAGCTTCGCTGAGTTCCCTGCTGATTGGCCGCGCGATTTTCGCCACCTTGGTGGCCAGAATGTCCAACCGGGGCATGTTCCAGACGAAAGTAGCAATCTACGGCGAAGGCGCATGCTTGGCAGACGCGGTGGTCGGTATTGCTGCGAACCGGCCCGACATTGAAATTGTCGGAATCTTCGTGCCCCCTGCCGAGCATTCTAACCACGGGCCGGGTGAACTTGAAGAACTGGTTGAGTGCGTGCGCAGCCAAAAGGTCGATCAGATTCTTATTGCTCCCTCCGCGAAAATGACAAAACGGCTCCCGAATATTTTCCGTCATCTAAGTGCAGTCCCTTGCGACGTCCAGTTGGTGATTTGCGAAATCGATGCCGAACTGCCCCCCCGTGAAGTGACGATCCGGGGACGTCAGGTACTTCTCAAACTTCAGGGAAAACCGGTATCAGGCTGGAGTTCCGTTCTTAAGACTCTTGAAGACCGAATTTTTGGCAGTGTCGCCCTTCTGTTGTTCTCGCCATTGTTCCTCGCCATTGCTATTGCAATCAAGCTCGACAGCAAAGGTCCAGTCTTCTTCAGGCAGCGGCGTCATGGCTTTAATCATCAAGTCTTCTCCGTCTGGAAATTCCGAACCATGCACGTGATGGAGGATGGACCAATCATCATCCAGGCGCATCGAGGCGATGTGAGAGTGACGCGCGTTGGGCGGCTCCTGAGAAAGTCGAGCTTGGATGAGCTACCTCAACTGTTCAACGTTCTAAAAGGCGAAATGTCTCTCGTTGGCCCGCGGCCACACGCACTGGCCCACGACGATTACTATTCGCAGTTAATCGACCATTATGCAGGCCGGCATGTCGTTAAACCGGGCATCACGGGCTGGGCTCAAGTCAATGGATTGCGCGGCCCCACATCCGATGCTGAGCTCATGCGCAAACGCATCGAGTTGGACCTTTATTACGTCCAACATTGGTCCATTTGGCTAGACCTGAAGATCCTGGCGCTGACACCTTTTTTCGGCTTCACGAACGACAGAGCAGTTTAGTGGAATTTGTGGGCCGAGCGCGACCGGGTGCAGTATAAATGCCCAACGCGCCGTCGGCATCAAGATGACGGTGGGAATGGCACAATGTTGCTGGATTTACAAGCGATCGAACACAGGCAGATCGATTGCGATATCTGCATCGTCGGTGGCGGCGCCGTTGGATTGGCAATGGGAGTGCGTCTAGCGAGAGCCGACACCAATGTCGTTCTTCTCGAGGCAGGGGGAGAAAGGCTCGAGGAATGCTCGCAAGAGCTGCACCGGGGAGCATCAGTCGGGCATCCATTTGAAAACATGCACGTGGGCCGCTATCGCGTGCTCGGCGGATCGACGACATTCTGGGGCGGGCAGATTCTGGAAATTAGCGATGATGTCATGCAACCGCGGCCGTGGATTGAAGCGGCAGGCTGGCCGATCGAACGACAAACGCTCGAACCCTACTTCACCGAGGCCTACGGGCTATTAGGCCTCGCCAACATCGAACTCGACGATGCAATGATTTGGAAGGAATTTGGTGTCACTCCGGAACTCGATCCTTCCCTGCAACTCCTCATCACGCGATGGCTGCCACAGCGCAACTTCGCACGGCTCTTTAGAGCCGATATCGACAAAAACCGTGCGCTCAAAACCATAGTACACGCCAACGTAACCGGTTTCGTCATGGACGAAGGGCGGCGGCGAGTAGTGGAGATCGAGGCGCGAAACCTCTCCGGCCGAAAAATCAATGTCAAGGCAAAATCGTTCGTGCTGGCATGCGGATCGCTCGAGATAGCTCGGCTGCTATTGCACCCGGCAACGAATGGTGACGGCCTGCCTTGGCACGCAAACCCTTGGCTTGGGTGCGGCTTCATCGACCACCTTCATGGCCATGTCGCGGACGTCACGGTCCTCGACCACGATGCGTTCCATCGGCTTTTCGACAGCTTTTTCGTTGGCCGCCACAGGTACTATCCTCGCCTCAGGCTGGCTCCTCTTGTGCAAAAGGCCGAACGCACTGTGGACGTATCGGGGGAGTTTATTTTCGACACGGCCTACAAGCAGAACCTCGACAATATAAAGTCATTCCTCCGCTCGTTGAAGGACGGCCAACTGCCAAAAGGCCTTGCCAAGCTGCCCGGACACTGCGTCTCGGTGGGGCGCATCGCTGCGCCTCTAATGTGGCGATATCTGCGCCAGCGGCGATCCTATAAGCCTCGGTCCTCCCGCATACATTTAAGCGTGTCGAGTGAGCAAATTCCGATGCTGAAAAGTCGAGTGCGACTTGGAAACGGGGTCGATGCAGTCGGCTCGCGCCGCATCGTTATGGATTGGCAAATAGACGGCCGTGAGGTGCGTTCGATCGCCATTTTCGCACGCCGCGTCCGGGAGGCGCTTGCGGCGCGAGGGCTCGCGCACATCTCAATCGATCCTTTTCTTTCAAACGAATGTTCGACATTCCTTACAAAACTCTATGACGGCATCCATCAGATGGGAACCGCACGAATGGCGTCGAGCCCTTCTGATGGTGTGGTCGATCGCGACTTACGCGTGCATGGAACCGACAACCTTTACGTCGCCGGTCAGGCCGTATTTCCGTACTCGGGTTTCGCTAATCCAACCTTCACCGGAATCGCGCTTGGTTTGCGCCTCTCCGATCATCTAAGCCGGCAAAATACATGAATACGGTAAAACTGCCCAACGGCCGCGTCACCACGAGGCTTGGTTTCGGATGTGGCCCACTTCACGGCGGTCTGCAATCGCGCCAAAGCCGGAGAATTATCGACATTGCGTTCGAAGCCGGCTTCCGGCACTTTGACGTGGCCCCGTCGTATGGTCTGGGTTTGGCTGAAACGGTGCTCGGGACTGCGCTGCTGAAACGCCGGCAAGACGTGACTATCACGACGAAGGCGGGCATCCCGCGACCGCAGAATCCCCTGCTTTTGTCCACGCTCCGCTCGGTGGTCAAGCCACTTCTAGCTTCACTTCCTGGCTGGAAACGGGCGTCGAAAGCTGCACGCGAGATTACTATTCCGATTGGCTCGTTCGACGCGCGAAGCATTGAAGCAAGTCTCATCGATAGCTTGCGACGAATGCAGACCACGTTTGCCGATATTTTCCTGATGCACGAGATGCGTCCGGGTAATGCGACGCCGGAGCTGCTCGAAGTTCTTCTCGCGCACCAGAAAACAGGCACTATCGGCGCGATTGGCACAGGCACTTCGAGAGCGGATGCGTTGGCAATCGCTGGCCAAACTCCCGCCCTAGGAGCTGTTCAGCAATACAGGTGGAACGTTTGCGAGCCGCCTCTCGAGCCGACTGCTTCGCTTACAATAACGCACGGTGCGATTGTTCCCGCCCTGCAAACGATGATCGAGCTTTTCACTACCAAACCCGCCCTACGCGCCGAATGGTCGGCGGCCCTCGACCTCGACCTGGCAGAGCCAACTATCCTAGGTGATCTTCTTCTTGGCGCGGCACTCAGCGAGAATCCAAAGGGTCTCGTGCTCGTCCATTCGCACAATGCCGCGCGCATACGGCGCTTCGCTGCAGTGGCCGAGGACAATCACTGGCAAGCGAAAGGCGCACAGTTGGCTGCACTTGTTGCACAACAAGGACATCCGGTTCTCTGAACGAAATGTCTTGCCAGACCGTCGGCATTTCTCGACATCCCCATTTGGGGGCATCGCGTGCAGAGCTCATGTGATGCCCTTATCCTCGCTGGTTTCGCGGAAGGTTTCGAAATGGTCGCCACTGAACAGATTGAATGCGTTGAAATTCTCGGCGTCCCAGTGAGCGTCATCAACATGCCGGAGGCTGTCGAAAAAATTCTGACGTGGGGCAGACGCCACGAAAGTCGTTACGTGTGTGCTTGTGATGTGCATAGCGTCATGCAGGCTTCTCGGGACCATCGGCACCGGATGGCACTTCGTGACGCGGCAATGATTATCCCTGACGGGCAACCGCTCGTATGGACGGCACGCATGAGGGGTAAGGATCACATAGCGCGAGTGTGCGGACCCGATCTTGTCGCCGCCGTTTGCGAAGCTTCTCAACGCGAGGGTTTGCGGCATTACTTCTACGGAGGCGCGGAAGGCGTGGCGGCATTAGCCGTCGAACAGCTTCGACAGACTTACCCGGATCTCGTCGTCGCCGGATTCGAATCTCCGCCGTTCCGTCCCCTGACATCCCACGAGGAAGCGGAACTCTGTTCGAGAATAGCCGATGCCCGGGTTGACGTAATGTGGATAGGGCTGGGCTGCCCGAAGCAAGAGCGTTGGATGCGCGAGCATGTTCAGCGCATTCCAGGTGTCGTTCTCATCGGGGTTGGCGCCGCTTTCGATTTTCAAAGCAAGAATGTTCAAAGGGCACCCCTCTGGATGCAGAAGGTTGGCCTAGAGTGGCTGCATAGACTAGCTTCGGAACCGCGACGCCTGTGGCGCCGGTATTTAATCCTTGCTCCACAATTCGTAATCGCTAGCCTTGTCGAGACGACACGCTTGCGGCTGCACCGAGCAGACTAGCGCTGTCGAAAAGCAAGACGTCCAAGTAAGAGCCGAAAAGAGTTTTAGGTTGGGGTCCGTCGTCGAATGCTTTGAAGCAATAGGCGGTGTGAACGAGTGGGGTCTTTGGCTCATCAGGTTTTGATTTTAAGCGGCTTTTGATTGGTGCTGCAATCGCCGTTTGTGGATGGTATCGCGTTTGATCCTTTCTCGCTGCAATAGAATGGTTTGGCCACGTCCGAAGTAGACGTCGGCAGTTGTCAGGTTCTTGAGGCTTTCGTGGTAACGGCAGTGATTGTAGTGCTCGACGAAGTCACCGATTTGGGCTTCGAGATCGCCGGGTAGGTAGTAGTTTTGGAGCAGGATGCGGTTCTTCAAAGTCTGATGCCACCGCTCGATCTTACCCTGAGTTTGCGGATGAAGGGGCGCTTTGCGGACGTGATTCATGCCGTTGTCGTCGAGCCATTCCGCAAAGCCGGCGGTGGCGTAGCTCGAACTGTTGTCGCTGAGCCGCCTCGGCTTATGGACGATACCGGCTTGGTCACAGCCTGATGCGGTGAGCGCGAGCAGAGCCTGTTCGTGATCCGAGGACCGGTTGGAATTTGCCGCCATCGTGTACGCGCTCATGTGATGGTCGTAGCACGGGCGTGGCTTGCTTTGTACAGCGCCCCGAAAAACTGGTCCGCGAGTTGATGCGCTACCTCGGGATCGAGGCCGTCGATAGAACCAGTAAACGCCGTGCCGCAGAAATATGGTTTAGCTTTTGCCGGCGACGACAACTGCTGAAAGTTCGCAAATAACTCCTTCACGATTCCACCTGACATATCGTGCCGGATCGGGCCATCATTCGTCGCATCTAAGGTTATGCAATCCCATTCCAGCGTCGCGTACTTCGGCGTAAACTTGATGGTAATGTACGGCAGGTCTTCTGCCTTGCAACGATAGAACCAGGTGGCGGCAGCGGAGTTTTCGCGCCCACGAAGCGCAATCCAACATGGGTCAGGAAGCTGCTGCGGGCAAATCAATGCCAGCATGAGATCATTCTGCACGCCTGGATAGCCGAGCTCCGCGAGCCGTTCAGACCAGCGCCCACCGTTCATTATTGCTATCTGCGGAGCCGCTCTAGCATCGTGTAGTTCAGCAAGGAGGCTTGCGCACTTTTGATAGCCGCAGGCCGCAGCGAGCGCTTCGGTACGGTGTCCCGATCTGATTTCACGATAGTGCAGCCGTAGCCAACGCTTCAGGAAATTAAGATTGGAAGATGCAATGCGCAAACTTGCCATGGCGCATTCCTTCGAGCTACGCTAGCGATCGCCAATTAAACGCCAGCATCCGAAATGGAACCTGCGCAAATGGCAAGTTTTGAGTGCTCTCCTTGTAACCGTGCGACAAGTTCAGGCGGAACAGCCGGGCGAACCCTCCGTGATCGACGCAAGGTGCGTCCAGCCGCCGTGGCAGTAGTGCACAAGGGTTTATCTGCAGGACGGAAGTGGACGCAACGTCCAAGTCGACGGCCGTGGATGTATCCGGTTCGACGTCACGCATTGGCGCCACATTAAGAGTGCCGTTCGCTGACCAGACTGTCAGGCATGTCCCCGGTCTATTCTGTCAGGGATGTACCCGGTTTGGGCGAGGCTAAGGCACTGCCGATTGGCAAGTTCGCCCCCAGAACCAAACACCGCCCACAGCTATCGAACACCGCTCGACTCGTTTTCCGTTACCCAGAGCGCTACCCCGGAGCCTTCCGGCGCGCGCGAGTGCAAGCCGCGAAAACGGCCCAAGTGCATGATATGATTGAGTAAATTCTGGTGCTGCCGGAGGGGATTGAACTCTCGACCTCTCCCTTACCAAGGGAGTGCTCTACCACTGAGCTACGGCAGCTTATGGCCACTTTCAATACAACCAAGCCAAATCGGCTGGCGGTACGGCTTGAAAGGGCTCCCAAAGCCCGCGGACACTGCCACAAGGGAGCTTTAGGAGCAAGCGCGGCCCGTGCGCAGAACTGGGGAGCGAATTATGATATGGGGATTGCCGCAACGCAGCTTTCCCTGCGCGTCGTGCGGGCGGAGCAGACTGGAACGGATGAGCGCATGAATTCCCCGGACGAGAGCAAGAAACAGGCATTGCCAAAGCCGGATTTGCGCCGCGCAGAGCGGCTGGCGGCTGAACTCAGGGCCAATCTGAAGAAGCGTAAATCCGCCATGCGAACTCACGAAAAGAGCGAGGAAACATCGGGCTCCGGCGACGTCGGAAGCGGCGAATAGCCGCCGCCAACCCGTAGTCCGTAACTGAATTCCAAGACGCCCCTTGCTCCGGCTATCGCGATGCGACTATTCATGCCGCAACACGCGGCGAATCAGGCGGCAAGTAACCGCGCCCCGACCCGCGCCAGGGGGCCCAGAGCGGCCGCAATTGAGGCAGGCACAACACCATGGATCGCATCCAGATCACGGGCGGGCAAAAGCTCAACGGCACAATTCCGATTTCGGGCGCCAAGAACGCGGCCCTGCCGTTGTTGATCGCAAGTCTTCTGACAGGCGACCGCCTAACGCTCAAGAACGTGCCCAATCTCGCGGACGTCAATCTTGTCGTGCGTATTCTCAGGAACCACGGCGTCGATCTTGCCGTCGATGGCAAGAGAACCGGTCCCTCGGCTCATCTCGGCGAAACATTCCATCTCACAGCTCGAGATATCGTCGATACAACGGCACCCTACGAGATGGTCTCGCGCATGCGCGCCAGTTTTTGGGTCTTGGGTCCGCTCATCGCCCGTATGGGCGTTGCCAAGGTTTCCTTGCCGGGCGGATGCGCCATTGGTACCCGTCCCGTCGATCTGCATCTCACGGGCCTCAAGGCGCTGGGTGCCGAAATCGATATTGAAGCCGGATACGTGCTAGCGCGCGCGCCGAAGGGTCTGCGCGGCGCACATATCATTTTCCCGAAAGTGTCGGTCGGTGCGACGCACAACGTGCTTTTGGCGGCTGCACTCGCAAAGGGCGAAACCCTGATTGAAAACGCCGCGCGCGAGCCGGAAATCGGCGACGTTGCCGAGTGTCTCGTCAAAATGGGCACAAAAATCGAGGGCATCGGCACCTCTGTCCTGCGCATTCAGGGCCGCGACCGGCTCGAAGGCGCCGTGCATACCGTTTTGCCCGATCGTATCGAAACCGGCACATTCGCGATGGCCGTCGCAGCAACGGGCGGCGATGTGCTGCTTGAAGGTGCGCGCATTTCCCATCTCCGGTCCGCGCTCGACGTTTTGGCCCAAACGGGGACGTCGGTCGAGGAAACGAGCGCTGGTATTCGCGTTGTGCGTAACGGCGCCGCCATCTCGCCGGTCTCGGTCGAGACACAGCCGTTCCCCGGATTTCCCAACCGACCTCCAGGCGCAACTCATGGCACTCGTGACGCGCGCGTCGGGCACAAGCGTCATTCGCGAAACGATTTTCGAGAACCGGTTTATGCACGTGCAAGAACTCGCGCGCCTTGGCGCCGATATCCATCTCCACGGCGACACGGCGACGGTCAAAGGCGTCAAAGGCCTGACCGGAGCGCAAGTCATGGCGACCGATCTCAGAGCCTCGGTTTCGCTTGTGATCGCAGGGCTCATGGCCGAGGGCACAACGACCATCAACCGGGTCTATCATCTCGACCGCGGCTTTGAGCAGCTTGAGCAAAAGCTGACCCGGTGCGGCGCGAAAGTCGAGCGGATTTCAAGCGGCTGAAATGACCCTGGAATAGGCGCCAAAGCCCAGTTCTCAGCGTTGTTGACCATGTCTTAACAAAATCAGGCAACACACTGATTGGACGTGTAATTTACCAACCCATGCGCAACGAATGCGCGGGGGAAGCGTGATGGTTCGCGGTGTATTGGCCGTTGTTTTCGGTCTTATTTTAGCAGTGCTCGTGGCGGTTGCCGCGGGGGCCATATCAGGCTTGCCGTTACTTGACGCCGCCACCGGGTTGGAGCCGCCACTTCGCCGGCTCGCCAATGCTGCCTGGCCGATGCTGCTGTTTTCATTGCCCTTCGCCATTGTGGCCATTGCCGCAGCCGAACTTGGCCGCTGGCGCACTTGGGTTTACTGGGGCTGGGCTGGTGCGGTCATCGGCTTGTGCGGGTTTTTGGCCTTGAGGAACTTGGGCACCGCCGTCGCGCCGGCCATCACAGTTGGGCGGGCCCCGGTCACATTTGCCGTCATGGGTCTTTTGGGCGGCATCACCTATTGGTGCGCCGCAGGTCGCAAAGCGGGTGCACTTTCCGCAGCGGCGCAACTGTTTTTCGATCCAGTTGGAGCAAGTGAAAAAGGCGATAGCCGCCGTTGTGCCCTCTGCGCTGCTCTTGGGCTGCTGCTTGGGCTCATACCTCTTGCACTTCTTGGCTGGTATGCCTTTTACAAATCGAACCCTCCGGTCGCCAAAGCCATGTCTGCCAAAGCGCAGGCAGACGCGGACCGAATGTTGAAGGAAGCCGGTCTCCCCTCGCTCAAATTTACGATCGATGAACGGCCGCACCACGAGCATATCGGTCATGTGTCCGGTGCCGTTGGCGATTATGCGGCGAAGTCAAAAGCCTTCGATAAGGCCAAGTCGATCCTCGCGCCAATAGTCGGCATGCCGGGCATCGTCGCAGTTCTGCAAAACGATATCCTTGCCACGGACGAAGCTGATCCGCAGGTGGCGGCTGAAAATGCTCGTATCAGGGCAGCTCAAGAGGCGTCGCGATCGCTCGCGGAAGAAGCAGCCGCGATGAAGAAAGCGGAGCAAACGCGTCTCGCCGTTGAAGCCGAAGCCAAGCGCAAAGTCGATGAGGAATTGGCTGCGAAGAAGAAGGCCGAAGACGAAGCCCGTCTTGCTGCAGAGCTTGAGACCAAGCGCAAGGCTGACGAGGAAGCCGCCTGCGAAGAAGAAGGCCGACGACGAAGCCCGTCTTGCTGCAGAGCTTGAGACCAAGCGCAAGGCTGACGAGGAAGCGGCTGCTGCGAAGAAGAAGGCCGACGACGAAGCCCGTATTGCTGCAGAGCTTGAGACCAAGCGCAAGGCTGACGAGGAAGCCGCTGCTGCGAAGAAGAAGGCCGACGACGAAGCCCGTCTTGCTGCAGAGCTTGAAACCAAGCGCAAGGCTGACGAGGAAGCCGCTGCGCGAAGAAGAAGGCCGACGACGAGGCCCGTATTGCTGCAGAGCTTGAGACCAAGCGCAAGGCTGACGAGGAAGCGGCTGCAAAGAAGCAGGCCGAAGACGAGGCTCGACTGACTGCGGAAGCCGAAGCAAAGCGCAAGGCCGAAGAAGTGACAAGTAAAAATTCTGCAGCAGAACAACCCGATCGCGCCGAAAGCTCATGGACACCCGGGACACCCGAGTCCCCCGGCTGGACCCCGAGGGACGGCATGGATGACGCGACCATTGCCCGGGCCAACTGCGTTGGTGATTTCGGTCAACTATTTGCTAGTGAACCGCTACGCTTCGCTCTCAAGTCGGCGTCGCTTGAGAGCCACCACGCGCCCTTCCTCGATAAACTCGGCAACTTGGCGAAGCGTTGCGACGGGATCGGTCTTCTCATCGAAGGCAATGCCGACGCATGGGGCGCGGAAGTTTTCAATCAGGCCCTCTCCGAGCAGCGCGCTGAAGCGGTGCGTGCGGCTCTTGTCGAGCGCGGCGTCTCTTCCAAGCAGCTGGCTACCCGCGGCTTCGGTGAACTGAAGCCCTTGCGGCTTGAAAGGTCGCGCGAGGCCGATGCTGCCAACCGGCGCGTTGATTTCGGCGTGATCGAGATCGAAAAAATCCCGCAAACTAATGTTCCCAAAGACGTTGGACCCACCAAGAACTAGTGCCGGCAAAGGATCGAAGTCATGTACCTCTTATTGCAGCTGTGGTGGTTCCTGTTGTTGGCTTTTCTTCTTGGAACGCTGCTCGGTTACTTGCTGTGGAGAGCTTGCGGCCGGCAGCGCATAGTGACGCATTACGAGCGGTCCAATAAAGAGCTGATGACACGGCTCGGCGGGATCGAACACGAGCGCAGCCGCTTCACGGGTGCGGCCGTCGATGCCGAGGGCGATAACGCCAAGCTTAAATCGGAGATCGCCGGCCTTCAGGGTAAGCTCGCCCATACATCGAGCCGGATGAATGCCGCGGTCGATGCTGCAGATGCAAAATTGAAGAGCTACGTCGATAGCGTGCGCAGCCGCGAAGAAAGTATGGGCGCGGAAATCGAAAAATTGAAGAAAGATGTGCTTGAGGGGCGCAAGGTCTGGGACGCAGAAAAGGCGGCGGCAAAGGCGCGTGACGAGAAACACGCGAATGACGCGGTCCTGGCCAAAAAGAGCACAGATGAAGCGCAGAAGAAGCATGCGGAAGAGCTGAAGAAGGCTCACGAAAGCGCCCGGACCGAATTGGCGGCGCAGCATACGGCTGAGTTGAAAAAAGTGCAGGAGCAAGCCAAACAGCACGAATCCAAAGTCTTGGCATTGACGCAGGCAGCCGCCGGCACCCGCAAGGAACTGGACGATGCCAAGGCGCGTCACACGGCGGAACTCAAGAACGCCCGTGAAGTGGCGGTTGCCGACGCTGCAAAGAAACACGCGGATGATGTGAAAAAGGCGCGTGATCAGGCGATGGCGGAAGCGCAGGCGAAGCACGTCGATGACCTCAAGAAGGTTCAGGAGCAGGCGAAGCAGCACGAAACCAAGGTCTTGGCTTTGACGCAGGCGGACACCGGTGCCCGCAAAGAACTCGAACACGCAAAAGCTCGCCACGCCGCCGATGTGAAAAAGGCCCGCGAAGAGGCCGCAGCAGAAGCGGGGAAGAAGCATGCGGAAGACATTAAAAAGGCACGCGATCAAGCTGTTGCCGAAACGCAGGCGGAGCACGCTGCGGATCTGAAGAAAACGCGCGAAGAGGCGGCGGCGGCGGCCAAGCGCGCGCACGATGAGGAGCTTGCGCGCTTCAAGCGTGAAGCCGTTGCGTTTGTTGCTGCCGCTCCAACCCCGGCCGCAAGCGACGCTCCAAATAAAGCGGCAAATGCGACCCCGGTTCGTGACGCCCCGCGCGGTAAAGCTCCTGGTTCAATCGGGGCGGCGCGCGGCGGCGAGGCTGATGATCTGAAACTCATTTGGGGCGTCGGCCCAGAAATTGAAAAGCTCCTCAACCAGAATGGCATCTATCACTTCGATCAGGTGGCCGCCTGGAGCAAAGCCGATGTCACTTGGTTCGACAAGATCAGCAAAGTTTTCGAAGGCCGCGTCGAGCGGGAAAAGTGGGTTGAGCAGTCCAAGAAATTGGCAACCGGATGGCGGCCGGATCGCGAGATTGGCGAAAAGCCCGCAGGGCTGACCGTTTTGAAAGGCCCGCGCGACGGCAAGGCTGATGACCTAAAGCTCATTTGGGGCGTCGGCGCAAAACTCGAAAAAATGCTCAACGGCGCCGGCTTCTTCCATTTCGATCAAGTCGCCAAGTGGGGCCCTGCCGATATCGAATGGGTGGACAGCCAACTCGGCGAATTCGCCGGCCGCGCAGTGCGCGACAAATGGGTCGATCAGTGCAAAAAACTTGCAACCGGCTGGCGTCCGTCGAGCGATGCCGGTGAAAAACCCGAGTAATGCCTTGGGGCAGGTGCTAACTAGTCGGCCTGTTGTTGCACTTGAGTGGCCCAACCGGTAATCACTCCCGGGCGCTAACGAATGGGCGTTGGCGAAGGAGACGTTGCGGCCTATGCCCGACCTGAAGCTCATTGCGCTCGACCGCGAAGACTTGAGCGTGATTTCTGCGCACTTTCAGGATGCGGTATTCCGGGTTGCCGATATGGCATATCTGCCGCGCGAGAAGCGCTTTGCGGCGGTCGGCAATCGCTTCGACTGGGCGGTCACTCTCAAGGACACAGCAAAAAACAAGAAGCCAGGTTTTGAGCGGCGCCGTTCTGGCTTGCGTATCGACAGGGTTCGGGCCGCCAAAGTTCAGGGCGTGGATTTTAAGGAGCCGTCTCAAACGCTCGCCCTGCTCGCGATAGGATTTGAACCGGGAGCCGATCCAGACGGTGTGGAAGGTCATGTCACGTTGACATTTTCGGGCGGCGCGGCCATCCGGCTTGTGGTTGAATGCCTGGAAGTCGAGATGAAGGATTTAGGCGGTGCTTGGTCCGCCAAACACTCTCCCGTACATCCCGATGACGACAACACATAATTTTTCGAAAGGCGGCTCCGAACGGGCCGGCGCGAAATAGCAATGCCGATGCGACTTACGAGCTCTGACCCAGGCTTCGCAAAGGCCTTTGAGACGTTGCTGTCGCAAAAGCGCGAAGTGTCGGCGGACGTCGATAGGGTTGTCTCCGGGATCATAGCGGACGTGCGCGCACGCGGAGACGGCGCGCTCATCGAGCTATCTAAAAAATTCGACGGAATTGATCTTGCAACGACCGGCATTCGCGTCACCCAAGATGAAGTCAAGGAAGCGTCTGGTGCGTGTTCGGCAGTCACCCTCGACGCCTTGAAGTTCGCCCGCGACCGGATTCACGATCATCACGAGCGCCAGATCCCGGCCGATGACATGTACCGCGATTTAGCCGGTGTTGAGCTTGGCCACCGCTGGACAGCAGTCGAGTCCGTTGGGCTTTATGTGCCGGGCGGTCTTGCCTCGTACCCGAGTTCGGTGCTCATGAACGCAGTGCCTGCCAAAGTCGCAGGCGTCCCCCGCGTTGTCATGGTCGTGCCAAGCCCACGCGGCGAACTCAACCCACTGGTGCTTGCTGCCGCTGAGATCGCAGGCGTTGAAGAAATCTACCGCGTTGGCGGGGCGCAGGCGATTGCGGCCCTTGCCTACGGCACGCCAACGATTGCCCCCGTCGTCAAAATCGTCGGGCCCGGCAACGCTTATGTCGCCGCCGCCAAAAGGCAGGTTTTTGGCACGGTCGGCATTGATTCTATTGCTGGACCTTCAGAGGTCCTTATCATCGCGGACAAAGGCAACGATCCCGAATGGATCGCCGCCGATCTCCTGGCGCAAGCGGAACACGACACCGCCGCGCAATCGATCCTGATGACGGACGATGCGGCATTCGCGCGTGCCGTCGAAGCCGCTGTCGAGCGTCAGCTCAAGAATTTGTCACGCGGCAACATCGCTGGGGCAAGCTGGAACGAATTCGGTGCAACGATTGTGCTCTCGTCATTTGACGAAGCGCCAGCGCTCGCCGACAGGATTGCCGCCGAGCATTTGGAAATCGCAACGCCAAATGCGGACGCCTTGAGCCGCAAGATTCGTAATGCCGGGGCAATTTTTCTCGGCAACATGACGCCGGAAGTTATCGGCGACTACGTGTCGGGCTCGAACCACGTTCTGCCAACGGCCCGCAGCGCGCGCTTTTCGTCTGGCCTTAGCGTGCTCGATTATATGAAGCGCACGTCGATCCTCAAGCTCGATGCCAATGCCTTGAGAAATCTGGCACCCGCCGCCATGACGCTGGCGCGTGCAGAAGGTTTGGAAGCGCACCGCCGCTCGGTTGAAATCCGGCTCGATACGTCAGGCTGATCAGCGATGGATGCGGCAAACAGCGAGAGCGGGACGGAGCGCAACAAGATCGCCGCGATCACGCTCGACCAGAAGTCGCTTGGCCGTGCCAACGTCAATGTCGAACATGAGCGCGAAGTCGCCATTTTCGATATTTTGGATGGAAATTCGTTTCGGGTTGAGGGGGTCGACCAAGGCCCCTACAAGCTCAATCTTTCTGTTGCCGACGACCGGCTCCAGTTTGCGGTTTCCCGCGAGGATGACGCGGCAGTCGCACAACATCAGGTGCCGCTGACGCCGCTAAAACGGATCATCAAAGATTATTTTTTCGTCTGCGAGTTGTATTACGACGCGGTGCGTACGGCACCGCCCGCGCGCATTCAAGCTATCGACATCAACCGGCGCACGCTGCACGACGAGGGCAGCCAGATCCTGATTGAGAAACTTGCAGGAAAAATTGCCGTCGATGGCGATACGGCGCGCCGCCTTTTCACGCTTGTGTGTGCTCTTCATTGGAAAGGCTAACTGAGGCCCGCAAACCGACGTGGCGCGTTACTCATTTACGGGCGCCGAGATACCATGTCTCTTGAGCGCCAACGCCTTTGACCTCGATTAGGCCGCGCGGCTGCAAGTGAAATGTTGCTTCGAGTGCTGCCCGGCAGTCCGGGCAAATCAAGATTCTCCCCGGCACGCTTGCCTGTTCCAAGCGGCTTGCGAGATTGACCGGGTCGCCCCAAACGTCGTAGCTGAATTTCCGCTTTCCGATGACACCCGCCATCATGGGGCCTGACGCCATTCCGGCGCGAATATTGATAGACAGTCCCGTTTCGTTGCTGATGTCGCGTGCTGCGCCGATCATATCGAGGGCCATATCAGCGAGAGCAACGGCGTGGCCGGGGCGGGGCTCTGGAACACCGGATGCAACCATATATGCATCGCCGATTGTTTTTATTTTTTCGACTCCGTGGCGTTCCGCGAGTTCATCGAAACGGCTGACAAGTTTGTTGAGAAGGGCGACTGTCTTCTCAGGCCCGAGGGAGTGCGCCATGGCCACGAATCCGGAGATATCGGCAAACAGGACCGAAGCCGATGCGAAGCCGTCGGCGATAGCGACGTCCGGTACGGCTTTGAGCCGTTCGACGACATTTTCGGGGAGTACATTGCGCAAGACGGCGTCGGTTTCGGCCTTGGCGCGTTCGGCCAAGCTGAAGGCGTAATAAACCGAAGCAGCGATCAGCCCGAATGCGGTAATTGCGCCCTGGATATAATTTGCATCGAGAAAAGCGTCGTCCATCGCCAGCCAGGCGTCAGACCGGTGGAACGTGAAATAGGCATAGAGATGCAGGATCAGCGCTGCCAGAACCGTGCCTAAGACGAGCCAAATCCGTTTGAGGCCGAACACAACGAATGGTGCCGCCGAGAATGCAACGTACATGACCGGAGTTCCGGCGCTGCGCCCGAAGTAAGCTGTGAACGCGAGCAAAGCCGCAAGTTCGGCGACGGCGATCAAAAGGCCGCCAGCGATGTCGTTTATGCGATGCGCAAGTGGTACCATCATCGCAATTGCGGCAAGAATGATATTGATGATAATCACGGGCTTCATCTTTTCGAAGTCGGCCGCCGCCTGCTGGGCGGCAAAGATGAGCGTCGTGATCACGATCAGAAGCGAGATCATGTTGAGGATTTTCAACCGGCGCTGGGTATCGGGCGGATAGCCCGCGGTTCCGGCTGCAGCGTAGCGAGACAACAGCCAGCTTACAGGCGAGAGCCAGCGCGCAATCACCATCCTCAGCCGGGACAGCAGTGTGCGCCAGCCGTTCGGTTTGGGCGCCGTCATCCGTGCCATCCCGTTAGCAGCTTTCCGGGCACGCGCCCCTCAAAGGTCCGTCACTCGACGCCGCCGATACTGCTCAAGGCGTCGATATCACAGACAATATCGCTGCCTTTGCGTTCGATCGCACGTTCCGCTTCGAGAAGGGCTAGCGCCGCATTCACCTTTGGCCGGCTGGCGCCGACGAGCAGCGCGAGTTCGCTCTGTGAGATGGGCAGCGAAAACGTCACGCGGTTCGATTTACCGTCCGGGTCCTTTTGCCGGGCCGATGCCAGGAAGAACCGGGCGAGGCGTGCTTCGATGGGATGCAGCGCAATGGCTTCGAGCTGCTCGTCGGCATCTCGAAGGCGCGCCGACAGGAAGCGAATAGCCGCCTCTGCAACTTGTGGCTTCGTCGTCAGCAGCCGGCCAAACGCGGCCTTTGAAAGAGTGAGAGTTTGCACCTTGCCGACAGCCGTCGCGTCGGCTGAACGTGCGCGGCCATCGAAGACGGCGAGTTCGCCGAAGATCGATGTCGACTCGGCATGCGCAAACGATAGTTCGCGGCCATCGGATGTCAGTACCGAGAGGCGCACGCGGCCTTTGACCACGACGTGCAACTCAGCGCCCGGATCGCCGCGCGAGAAGATCACTTGGCCTGAGTCATAGTTGGATTCCCGCATTTCCTGAGCGACCGCCTGGCGGCCCGCTTCGTCCAGAGAGCCAAACAGGGGTGCTTTGGCAATGAATTCTGCAGCTTCTGATTTTGAGACCATGTCAGCCTTCAAAAAGCGCGAGTGAACGACCTATAGATGCCTTGTTTCGGCCGCCGCCGCAACGCTGCGCGGGCCCCTTGCTTTTCGAGGGGCACCTCAGCATTGTTAATGGCTGGCGGCACTGCGCCGGACATCGGGGTTTATGATGATTTCTGCACTTAAGGCCAAACTTGCTCCTAATTTCGGTAAGCCGGCAGCAGCAGGCCGCGAAAGCCTGCGCAAGACCTTGGCGCGCGAGCGGGCGAAGCTGAAGGGTGAAATCGAGCGGCCGCGCCTCGTTTTGGCCAGTGCGAGCCCTCGCAGGCTGACTTTGCTGGCTCAGGTGGGTGTGACGCCGGACGCGCTCCGGCCATCTTCAATTGACGAATCGGCAGAGCGCGGCGAGAGCCCGCGCCGTCTGGTAGCGCGGCTCGCACGAGCCAAGGCCGAAGCGTCGCGCGACCAAATCTCAAACGACCAGGATATCGCCGATTCATATATTCTGGCCGCGGATACAATCGTCTCGTATGGCAAGAAAATTCTCATGAAGCCGGCCCACGTCGAAGAGGCCATGGCCTCGCTTCAACTGTTGTCCGGCCGGGTCCACAAAGTCTTTTCTGCCGTGTGCCTCATCACGCCGGATGATCGCATTCGTACGGAGATCGTCGAAACCCAGGTTCGCTTCAAGCATCTGACGCGTTCGGAAATCGAGGCTTATATTGCGTCGCGCGAATGGCGCGGCAAGGCAGGCGGCTATGCGATCCAGGGGCTGGCCGGTAGTTTCGTGAAGCGCATCGATGGCTCTTATACGAATGTCGTCGGGCTGCCGGTCACGGAGGTCGTCGCACTTCTGAACTCGGAAGGCTTCCCGATCCACTTCAACTGGTTGAAGTTTGCCGAAGTGGATCGCGATTGATTTTCCGAGGTACGTCTCATGACGGATGACGAACAGTTTGTGCCGCCGCCACGCACGCCGAAATGCCCAATCTGCCGCAAGCGCCCGGCCGATATGTACCGGCCTTTCTGTTCCAAGCGCTGTGCCGACGTTGACCTTGGGCGCTGGGTCACGGGGAGTTATGTGATCTCTGGCGGCGATGCCGATAGCGATGAAGATGGCCGGGAAATTGGGCTCGGAGCTGAAGAAAACCCGCGGCCCGATGAATAATCCCAAGTGCGGTGAGGGGACGCTTGCCAGCGCACGGCGGGGCCCCTATAAGGGCCGAACTTCGTCCTGGGCTTCGACCCGCGGAGAGATGCCCAGGTAGCTCAGTTGGTAGAGCATGCGACTGAAAATCGCAGTGTCGCTGGTTCAATTCCGGCCCTGGGCACCATTTTTTCAATGACTTAGTTATTTTTTCAACATTCTGCGAAATTGGTTTTGACACAGCGGTGACACAGCGCAACCAGGCTTCGCGGTCGAAGTTTTAGGCTTCGACGGTCTGATATAGTCGTTGCTGCAAGCATCTGTGAGTAACTCGGCAAAACTAGCGCGTTTAATGGGGCGGAAGAGCGTATCGGCGCTTTGCTGAAAACCACTCAGCTTGGTCGTCTTTACCGTCTACCAAACGCCCGATGATAAAGCCTCGGGCGTTGCACATTACCTTTTGCGCCGCTGCGTGACACAGGCTTTGACACAGCCGTGCGGGTTAGGGCGAGCGTTCGCCACCCGCCACCCTGAGCTGTTCGAGCGTTTAATGACTTCAACCAAGACAATGATCCGTTTGGTGAGTACGATTTCGGTAGCTTCGAAGTCGCCGGGCACAAAGTAATTTTCAAGATCGATTACTTCGATGCTTATCGCGCTCAGCATTCGCAGGATCCGGCTGATACCGACGTCACCGAACGTGTCATGACGATCATGCTCGCCGGAGAATGGTGATGTCGGCGAAAACACGAAGGCGGCAATCGCGGGCGCCGTCGCGTTCACCGCTGCGCCAAGGTGCCTTGGACGGCCTGTGCGGGGTTTACTCCATTGTAAACGCGTTGCGGTTGCTCTGTAGGGAACTCGACCGAAAAGAATTCGAAGGAGCTATTTCAAGTATTGATGAAGTCACTGGACAGCGACAATCGTAGTGAAGGGCTCAAAGTTACGTGCGGGGGCATGAGTAGGGTGACGCTTTCGCGTCTTCTTCGTCGCGCGGTCAACCATATGCATAGAGAATTTTGTATTGAAATTGCTCTCGGCAGGATGCCATCAGGTTCTCGGCTTAACGCCAATCTCGAAACCCTTTGGAACGAATTGGGCCGACGCATCGACGAGGGCGCCGTGCCACTAATTGGGCTTTTTTGCGGCCACGAGCATTGGACAGTCGCGTTCGCAATCTCGGCGAAGAACCTCAAGTTGTTTGATAGTGACGGCATGCGTACTCTGCGGCGCGCGGCATGTACGACCGGCCAAGCGCGTCGTCGTTACGGAATTCGCCCGAGGGATGTATATTTTATGCATCGTCCAACGAGCTGTTCCTAGGACGGTGAGCGTTGACGTAGCCAGGCGGCCACCGATGTGATTGCTATATTGTAATTGAACCAGAAATCTGCCGGCCGTGCTGTTCGGCCGAGAAAACCTTTCTGCAGTTCCGACCAAATCCTAGTTGTCGCGTGCCCGTTCCTGAACGCGAACTCCGTCGACCACCCGATCGCTCGGGTGGAGGATGAATTCCTCGCCCTCGACAAGCCCGGAAAGCACTTGGGCCGAGGAGTTGTTGCGCTCGCCGATCCCGACGACGCGCACTTGGGCTCTGCCGTCCATCACCGTGAAAACGCACCAGTCAGCCCCACGCCTAAACAGTGCGCCCAGCGGCACAACAAGCGTATCGGGTGCTTGAAAGACTTCGATTCTTGCAAAGACACGGTAGTCATGGCCGAGTCGCTCCCAATCTTTCGACGGCCCTTCAAGCGTCAAAATCGTCTTAACTCGCTGCTCTTCAATGCCGAGTGCGGAAACCTTTGTAAAACCTGAAGGTTCGACGCGCGTGACCCTGGCATGCAGCGTTGGCCCACCCCAACCCTCAATCGCAGCTTTTGCACCGGGCTTCACCTTGACGGCGTCTGCCGACAGAAGTTCGATGACGATTTCAAGATTCGAAGGATCGCCGATCTCGAGCAGGGGCGCGCCGATGTTAAGCGTTTGCTCGCTCTCAGCAATCAGTTTCAATATGTTGCCGCTTTCAGGCGACTTGACCTCCAATGAACATGTGGCGGCGGCTCCCGTGCGCGCGGTTGCTTCCTCCGGCCCGAGCTGACGCGCTCTGGCCCCGTCGAGTTCGCTCTTTCGGAGCAAGATGTTGGCCTCGGCCCGTGCGACCGCCGCTTGACGCTGCTTTAAGTCGGCCTCCACTCTCTCGAGAGTGCGGCTCGCTGCCACCCCCTTGCGCGTCAGCGTTTGTGTCCGTTCGAATTCACCTTCGGCAAACTTCAATTCTGCTTGCGCCTGACGCAACTCGGCGTCAGCGAGCTTGACGGCGGCCTCACAGGTCTTGACCTGCGTCTCCAGCTCAAGACTCGTCCTCACGTCGCGGATTGTCGGCGCCGGCGGATCGATGACAGCAACTGTTGTTTCGTCCTTCACAACGCTATCACCAACTTTGACCGGTGAGCGCCGCACCGTTCCCGCGAACGGGGCGGCGACAACGAAAACGTCGCGGATCCGTGTCTTGCCTTCCTCATCGACCGTGACCAGGAAGTTTGCACGCCCTACCTTCGAAGTATCGACTGGAATTTCTTGCGGTCTGAGCGCCCAGAAAAGTGCGCCTACAAGCGCAATGCCTGCCGCTGTAGCGAGGCTTCGCTTCACCCAAGGATGCCGGTTGTTCTGCATGGGCTTCTCCTAGTCCCGGGTTTTCAGAACGGCGACGAGATTCAGCTTGTCTACGCGCGATCGCACAATGAGCGCGCTCACGGCGGTGGCGGCCAAAACCACGAGCGCAGCTTCGGCATAGGTTGCTCGTTCAATGTGGAAGGGAGCCCGGTAGAGATCGCTTGAATAGGATTGAATGACGAGCCAGCCGAAGCCGGTGCCTATGAGCCAGCCGAACGGTATCGCCACTAGAGTGAGAATGACAAGTTCTGAGAGCAAGACGGCGCTGACCTCCACGCGCGTAAATCCGAGGACCCGAAGGCTCGCCAACTCCCGTGCCCGCTCCGACAATTGGATGCGGGCTGCATTGTAGACGATGCCAAAGGCGATCACGACAGCTAGCGTGACGTAGACAAACACCATGTAGTTGATGTTTTCAGCAAGCGTTTCTCTGAAGCGCGCGACTGCCTGTTGCTGCATGGCGAATGAGGCGACAGCAGGCGTCTTCTTGATCTCACTAAAGAGTTCATTCGATTTGGCGACGTCGTATGAAATGTGAACCCCGCTCAAACGCGGACCTTCGTCGAGCAAGGCGTCGAGGGCGTCGAGATCCATGAAAACCATGAGCCCGAAATAACTCTTGATGATGTCGACGACGGGTGCCTGGGCGTTTTTTCGCTTACCCTCCAGAACTTCGATATCAAGCAGATCTCCGCGTTTGACATTCAAGAGTTCGGCGACGCGCTCTCCCAGAACGACGCCGGTGCCGGGCAGTGGAACAGGTTGCAACTCCAGGTCGAGAACCCGTGACAGATCCATGTCACGAGGCTTGCCAAGGATCGAGACGCGGCGCGATAGCGGACCATTGCGCAGGCGCACCGCTGCCGCCCGGTAAGGTTCAACGCGCAGCACGCCGGGTAACCGGGCGACGGCCTCGAGCGCGCTCGGTGAGCGTGTGTCCGAGAAATTCACGGAAGCATCCTGGCGCTCGGTTTGATAGAAGGCGATGTCGATCATCATCTCTACCGAATCAAAGGACTGAAGTGCCGTCACGAGCAGACCGACTGCGAGTGACAAACCTAATGCGGTTAGTCCCGATCGCACGGGCGATCCAAGCATACGGCGGAAGGCCATAACCGTTGTTGGTGAGACATCGGTAGGCAGGCGGATTACCTTCGGGAGAAGACGGCGATAGCGCATTGGTGCGGGTGGTTGCATCGCGACGGCCGGTGCCAGAGTTAGGACCGCGCGAGCGCCACTATATGCACCAAGAACGGCGGCAAGGGATGAGACGAGGGCGGCAATTGCGTAGGTGCCCGGCACATGCTGAAAGACTAGGTAGGGAAAACGGAAAAATTCTGCATAGAGCCTGGTCAGTCCCTGTCCGAGCAAAGTGCCTGCAGCAAAACCAATGACGATTCCCGCAACCGAGATCAAAAGCACCAGCTTTAGGTAATGCCAGACTATCGTGTAACTTCCATAACCTATAGCCTTTAGAAGGCCGATTTGTTCGCGCTCTAGTGCCACGAACCGCGACAGCGTGATGTTTATCAGAAACGCAGAGACGGCAAGAAAGATCGGCGGCATTATACGTGCCAGTGCCGCGAGCTGCTTTAGTTCGGCATCGATGAAGGAATGCGATACCTGATCCTTGCGGCCATAGCTGCCCGTACCGCCATAGCGCTCCAAAAGACTATCGAGCTGCAACTGGACGCCGATTTCGTTGGCCCCTGGCCGGAGTTTCGCGACCACGTTGTTGAAGGCGCCATCAAGATCGAACAGCGCAGCCAGCGCTTTCTCCGACATCCACATCACGCCGAAGCGCCGGTTATCGGGCATCAGGTCGCCCGGCCCGATTGCGTAGATGAACTCGGGAGATAGCGCGATGCCCACAATCGTCAGGGAGCGCTTGCGTCCGTTCAGGTTTGCCTTGAAGCTGTCCCCAAGTTCAAATTTGTGCGCGATGGCGAACGCCTCATTGACGGTCACCTCATCAACGCGGCCAGGTTCCGGCAGCCGGCCACTCCTCACGTGCAGTTGATTGAGCGAAGTTTCGCGAAAATCCGGCAATGAAATCGCGAGCCCGGTCGCTGGTTCAACGAGCCCCGGAATATCGAGGAGCGCAAATTTGACGGTGCGCGTTTCTACCGCTTGCACGCCATCTATCGCGCTGATTCGTTCCGCCACCTGCCGTGGGGCGCGCGTTGACGTCGCAAACACATCGGCAAACCGGTTGCGCTCGTAGTAGGCTGTCCGGCTGGCTTCGAGTGAAATGTAGGCGCCGTTGGCTAGTATAAGCGTTGCGACACCCGATGCCATGACCAGCGCGATGGCCAGCGTTTGCGCCCAAAGCCGCCTCAAATCTCGCGTCAGCTTCCGGTCTAGTACCCGCATGGCCCTTAACTCACCAGCTTATCTCCGCAGGGGCCGCCCGCGTTTCGTTGACCTCGGTCCGCGTAATGCGTCCGTCGCCGAAGTAGAGGACACGATGCGCCATCTTCATGATCGCCGCATTGTGCGTGATGATGGCCGTTGTTGTCCCAAGTTCGCGGTTTGCCTGTTCGAGTGCTTCCAGAACGCGTATGCCGGTTTTGCAGTCGAGTGCTCCGGTGGGCTCGTCACAAAGCAGAACGTCGGGCCGCTTGGCGACCGCGCGAGCTATCGCGACTCGCTGCTGCTCACCTCCGGAAAGTTCTGCCGGAAAATGGTCCATGCGGTTCTCAAGCCCGACGAGCGATAGTGCGGCCTCAGGTGTCATTGGGTTGATCCCGATCTCCGTCACGAGCTCAACATTCTCGCGCGCTGTGAGAGACGGAATAAGATTGTAAAATTGGAAAACAAAGCCGACGTGGTCCCGCCGGTACTGCGTGAGAGCCCGATCATCGAGATTCGACAAATCATGGTCCATAAACCGGACGCGCCCTCCGCTCGCCGTATCTAGCCCGCCAAGGATATTGAGAAGCGTCGATTTCCCCGAGCCCGACGGCCCAAGCAATACGATAAGCTCGCCCGCATAGAACTCGAGGTTCACGCCTGCGAGGGCACGGACCTCAACATCTCCGGTGAGGTAGGTCTTGGTGAGATCCTTCGCCTCGAAGACGATATCCTGCATTGGGCCGGTTCCTTCGCAAGTTCACGGACCTACTTTGTCGCGCAAGTTGAATCTCAATATCGCGGCGACGCGCGATCCGATGTGACGCAGATCAATCCGCATACCGGCTTGGTGTGGCCGCTAAGAAAAACCGAAAAACGATCATACTCAACGCAGGCGGCGCCGGGTTCGGCGTTGCTATAGGGCCGAAACGCCGGGATATTCTGCCGTCGAAGGAAAAATCAGAGAATGAAGTTTCATTGGCGTTGACGGTTTGTCACTACGGTTCCAACTCAGTGAGCTGGCTGCCAATGCTTTCAGGCGGCTTCCGGCATCCGAAGCTTGGCCTCAAACGACGAGAGAGCTGAGGCGAACCTCTGTTCCTTCACGTCCTGCTCACGCACGAGGAGCGTGGCGATCGGTGCCCGTCCTGCGATTTTCTCCATCTCGTGCAGGCTCCGCTCCCCCCACCCGCCGCCATGCGTAAGGACGAAAGCGACACGCGGCAGCCGCGCGCGTTCCTGCTTCAGGAAAGAGCGGACCGGTGTCGCGGGATGAGATGCCCAGATGGGCCCGGCGATCACGACGAGTTCGAATTGTGGAAGCGAATGCAGCAGCGGCTCGATCGGCGGCAAGTTGTCTGTCAGGCTATCATAGCCAGCGAGTATGTTGCCCCAGATGCCCGGCGAATACCGGCGGCAGCGCATTTCCTCTATTTCAGCATCCAGATCTTGGGCGAGCACCGTTGCGACTTTGCGTGTGGTTCCTGACAGCGAGTAATAGACAACCAGAGACTTCATGACGTTCCTCCATAATCCGGTAAACACTCTACGGTCTTGATGTTCACTAATGGCGCGACTGCAGCCGGAAGCGCGATCATCAAACCTGCGGTTCATTGCACAATGGAAGGACGCTGCCGACACCACGCCGGAGCTAAACCCAAAGCCAGTTTATATTCATTTGCATCTCCGTTCGATCTGCATTGATCGAGATCACCCAAACGGACGCCATACGGGAAGTTTCCGGCGCCGGCGCACTCCGAACGATCATCATTTTATTTTCCTAAAACCGCCGCCGGATGTTCGCGGTGATATTGAGCGAACGGTTTTATGAACAGTAGCAGGCAATATTCGAATGTTCAGAAGTGTTCGGCTTCCCATTTCTTTGGGCTCGCTGGCGTTCTGCGTTATCGCCTCGCTTGTGGCGGCGACGTGGGTTGATGCATGGGCCGAGGATGCTCCGGCTCCGTCGCCGGAAGAAGGTCATTCATTGGCACAACGGTTTTGCAACGGCTGTCACTTGATTGATGACAATGGGAGCGTCACGGTGCCTGTCGGTGTTCCGACATTTCGGGGTATCGCAAACCAGCCTGGACAAACGGGTCAGCGCATTATGAATGTGCTCATTAGGCCGCATCCGCCAATGCCTGATATTCACCTTTCCAACAACGAAATACTGGACATCGTCTCGTGCTTGGAAACACTTCGCACGGACAAATCCAGCCCGCCGCTGTTGTCGCCGAAGGAGCCAAGCCCTAAGCTGGAGTATCCCGAACATTCTTGATGTTGCGATGTTGACCGCGGCGTTGTCAGCGCAATTTGGAAGGTCCTGGATCCTGCGTCCGATCCGGCAGCCTGAAGTCGGCGGTCAACAGTTCTGCCGACATAGACTTACTATTGGCGTGTCAGTGACAGGCCGCCGTGACCTTGGGCACCGGAAAATGTCACGTCCTGATGATTGCCCGACATCTGCACCCGAAACCTGCCGGAAATGTCGTGCTGGGGATTATAGAAGTCCCCAACATAGCGCCCGCTGCTGACCTCCAGAACCTCGCCGGTCTGCACAACGGTGGTGGATGCGCTTGCACACGTGGCGTGCACGCAAGATACTTTGCTCGACTGTCTAGAATAGCGAACTCGGCAGCGCACGCTTTCTCTGGCTCCAGACTTGGACGCAACATAGCCACTGCCTCTCCAAGTTCCTTCAAGACCCGATGCTCCAAGAGCATCGTTAAATGTTGGCCCTAAGAACACCATACCGAGAATGGTCAAAGCGCGAGTTCGCATGCCGATAGCCCCTGAAGCGTTTCTTCATCCCTCCGCGGATATGAGCCCAGTAGGCCTCATGCCGTCGCCCGGGCAACGCCCGCATCAAGGCAGAAGACGTCCGGCGGGGAAATGTCGCCGATCAACAAATCGACTAACGCCGAAAAATAGACCCTATGATCGAAGCAACTATCAATGCTGGCACAAGGATGATTAGCGCGGCACCGGCGGTGACGGCAACGCCAACCATCACAAATGCCACGAAGGCTAACGCGAACCACGCTGCTATCAAGACGGCTGCACCAGCGAGCCAAGCGCGCCATCCCGTCAGAACCGTGGTCTTCCCATTCCTTACTATGACAAACATCTCGGCCTCATTGGTCTGACGTGCGGTCGTTCAAAAACATTATCGCATCATATGCCTTTTTGAGGCCGTCTCTTCAATCAGGACGGGAGCTCGATACTTGACGCTGATCAATGTTGTGCCAACCCGGGCGTGCGAAGCAGCTTGCGGCATTTCTTGATCTTCGGCGACACTGGCGAGTGCACGCCCAGCCATGCTGGGTTTGACAACATTCAAGTAAAGTCGCGTAAAGAGCATGAGTTATGAAATCAGACACTCAAATTCAAATGGACGTTCGTGCCGAGCTCAAGTGGGAGTCGGAGGTCGATGAATTGAAGATCGGCGTCTCCGTAACCAATGGTGCCGTCACGCTCACAGGCCACGTTCCCACCTATCGACAGAAGATGGTCGTCCTAAGCGCTACAAAACGGGTGATTGGTGTTCTTGCCGTCGTCAATAACATCGATGTTCGTCTTGAGAGCCAGCATCGCACCACGGATGAAGGCCTGGCAGAACGGATCGCAAATGTTCTGAAATGGAACGTTTCCGTTCCGGGCAAGGATATCCAGGCAGAAGTGAAGAACGGAGTCGTGACGCTTTCCGGCAAGGTCGAGTGGCAACATCAGCGTGCCAACATCATGAGGAATGTCGAGCACGTCAGCGGCGTGACCAATGTCGTCAATTTTATCACTTTGAAACCGCGCTTATCTGCGACCGACATCCAACAAAAAATCAAGGATGCATTGAAGCGCCACGCGGATGTCGAGGCTTCGAAAATATCCGTCTCAGTGTCGGACGGCACTGTTACCCTCTCAGGCACGGTTGAGTCGCTCGAAGAGATGGACCGTGTTGAGGACGCCGCGTGGGCTGCGCCGGGAGTCTCTAGGATCATCGACGAACTGCGAGTGGCTTAATCTTACAAGAGCCGCTCAAGGAGGACGCCATGGCAAATCCGTTCGTGCACATTGAGCTCAACACTACAGACGTGGACAAGGCCAAATCATTTTACGGCAAGTTATTTGACTGGAAGCTCAACGACGCGCCCATGAGCAATGGCTCTTACACTATGATTGAAGTGGGCGAAGGGACAGGAGGGGGTTTGATGAAACATCCGATTCCAGGCGCTCCCTCATCGTGGCTCCCCTACGTAAGGGTCGACAGCGTTTCGGAAGCAACGAATAGGGCCAAGACGCTCGGAGCAACCGTGTTGAAGGATGTAACTGATATTGGCGGTTATGGCTCGTTTAGTGTTATTGCCGACCCCACCGGCGCTGCTCTTGGTCTTTGGCAGGACAAGAAGGCCTAGATGATCGGCGTCGCGCCAATTGAGCGGAAGCTTCTGCCGAAGTTGAACGGCACCCATTCCGGAAGCGTCGGGCCCGATCCTGACGCTCGTTAGTTTCACTCAATCACCATGGGTCGGTGCGGTCATTGCGGGATCGCCGCGCCAACCTTTTCGAGGAATTCGCCGATAAGCACGCGCACCTCCTGATTGTGCCCGACCAGCAGATGCCCACCCCTTTCGAAAACAACCAGCTTGGCGTTGCGGACAGTGGCCGCTACGAACTCGGCCGCAGGCATCGTGTTGAATAGATCATCCCGTGCAGTGATGACTAAGGTTGGTGCACCAATGTCCTCCAAAGCGGGGCGATGCAGATCTGGGTTGCTATCGATATTGATTCCAGGGAAGCGCCGTGAGAGCGGTTGGACACTGCGGACGATTTGCATCACTCGATCCTGTTCGGTTTTTGGCGCAGCGGCAACGATCTGTGGCGGCACGCCGATGAAACGGATCAAGACAGAGGGTGCCAACTTTTCTGTCGCCCACCAGGCAAAATCCGCGCCGGCATTGGCTAGCCAGAATGCAAACCGGCTCCTGTGGGTTCCCTCAATCGCGACGGGGCTTACCGGCGCATAGGTCCCCGGGACAATCAGGATAAGCGCAGTAACTCTGTCCGGGTGACGGAGGGCCAATTCGATCGCCGAACGCGCGCCGGCCGAAACGCCGACGACAACAGCTTTGTTGACCTTCAATTCGTCAAGAAGCGTGGCATGCGCATCGGCTTGGGCCGAGGAGGAAGCATCCGCAGGTTTGGGCGTTCCTAGATAGCCAAACCTAGAGGGCGCGATGACGCGAAATCCATCGCCGACGAGATCGGCGGCATTGGTCAGACCCTGGTCATAGCCGCCGCCGGCCCCGTGAATGGAGAGGAGCGGCGTTCCGGCGCCAGTTTCAGCATACTCAATCGAACCGGCTGCCGTATTCGCGATCCGGCCGCGACTGCTGGCCATGGCACGCGCGCGGTTTATCTCGGCGCTGTAAGAAAGATAGACAAGCCCGCTTGCAGCGACGACGGCAACTAGCGCAATAGCCAAAAATGGAGGGCTACGACCCATAGCAAATACTTGCCTGAAGCGGACGGAGCCGCATTGATGAGACGAAATAGGAAGCCAATTAACACCCTCAACTCTGTTCTGGTTCGCGATAGATCAAAACTGGGATCGTACTTGAAATCACCACAGTTGCGGCTTGGCTTCCGAGTATCATTCTCGTAAGCCCGCGACGGCCGTGGGAAGCCATCACGATGAGGTCGCACGCGCCCTCCTTAGCAGCGGAGACGATGCCCTCAGCCGGGAACTGGTCCTTTACATGCTTGACCGTGTAGCTGACATTTTTCGCCTTTGCAGCATTTGCAGCCGCTGCAAGAATCCTTTCAGCATTTTCCGCAGTTGCTTTCTGATATTCCTCATAGGGAAAGGCGATAGCCATTTCACCTGGCACCGCGTTCCAGATTGGATCCGTCACAGTTAAGAGCGTCACCTTCGCATTTACAGCCTTGGCCAGTCCCAATCCGTGCTGGATAGCCTTGTTCGCAAGATCCGAACCATCGGTCGCAATCAAAATGTGCTGGTACATTTCCTCCTCCTGCAACTATGGGCTTGCTTGCTCCGCTTTCGCAAAATCGCATGGTCACAATTGATATTCGTTCAGAGGCAATTGCCTTGACCGGCATCAAGGCTTTGTAGGTGGCTCACCTGATACTTCACCTTGCCGAGAAGGCCGCGTCTTGAAAGCCATGGCACAAGCCAACGATTGCTTCCGAACCGGCGCGCTGGAGAGCTGCAATGGCTAGCGTCGAGAAACTCCGCCAACATTTGGTCGCCGAACAGATCGAGGCGCGCGGTGTGCGCGACCCTCTCGTGCTCGCGGCGATGCGACGGGTGCCGCGCGAGCTTTTTGTTCCTAAGAAGCTCAGACAAGCTGCCTATGAGGACAACCCGCTACCTATTGGGTCGGGTCAAACGATTTCGCAGCCATATATCGTGGCCTTTATGGTCGAGGCGCTAGCGCTGCGCGGAGGGGAGAAAGTTCTTGAGATAGGAGCTGGCTCCGGCTACGCAGCGGCCGTCCTCGCCGAAATCGCAGGCGAGGTTTTCACCATCGAACGTATTGGCCAATTGGCTGAGATGGCCGCCACCAATCTCGAACAAGCCGGCTGCAACAATGTCCACGTTCGTCACGCTGACGGCACTGAGGGTTGGGTTGATGAAGCGCCCTTCGACGCAATTCTCGTATCGGCTGGCGCGCCGGATATCCCGAAATCGCTCGAACGGCAGCTGGCAGTCGGTGGGCGTATGGTTGTTCCAGTTGGCGAAAATCCGCGCGCCCAAGAGCTCATTCGCGTCACACGCGTGGACGAAGACGAGTTCGAGCAAGAAGACATCGCTGACGTGCGGTTCGTGCCCCTGATCGGGAAGGAAGGCTGGGAAAGTACCGATGACGAATGGCAAACTCGCCCGCCGCGCGTGGTTCAAGCGCGACCCGCCGTCAGCGTATCCACACCTGAACTTATAGCCAAGTTTGGCGAAGCCTTCGACAAACTGGAGGATGCCGACCTCGAATCATTGCTGCTCCGGATTGGAAAATCACGTGTCGTCCTGATTGGTGAGGCCAGTCACGGAACATCAGAGTTCTACCGCATGCGGGCTCGGATCACGCAGCAGCTGATCGAAAAGAAGGGTTTCAGTATCGTGACCGCCGAGGCAGACTGGCCCGATGCTGCGCGTATCGATCACTATGTGCGCCACCGCGACGTGCCGCCGTCAGAGTGGACGGCATTCGCCCGTTTCCCGACTTGGATGTGGCGCAATGAGGAGACACGCGGCTTTATCGATTGGCTATATGGCCGGAATCTTCCGCTGCCGAACAAAGCAAAAACCGCTTTCTACGGACTTGATCTGTACAGCTTGTATACATCCGCCAATGCGGTCATCGCCTATCTGGAGCTGGTAGACCCGGATCTCGCGGAGGTGGCACGGCAGCGATACGGTTGCTTGTCTCCGTGGGAGGCCGATCCGGCGGCATATGGTCACGCGGCTTTGACCGGCGCCTATCACAAGTGTGAACAGGATGTGGCGCACATGCTTGTCGAACTATTGCGCCAACAGCGAGCCTATGAATTGAAGGACGGCGAGCACTTCTTTGACGCTACTCAGAACGCTCGACTGGTCGCCAATGCAGAACGCTATTATCGCGTGATGTACTATGGCTCGCGCGCCTCATGGAACTTGCGCGACAGCCATATGTTCGAAACTCTTAAGAATGTACTCGAATTCCACGGCCCCAAAGCGAAGGCGGTCGTATGGGCGCATAACTCACACATCGGTGACGCAGCGGCGACCGAGATGAGCCGCCGCGGCGAATACAACCTTGGGCAATTGTGCCGTGAGCATTTCGGCAGGGATTCCTATCACATCGGTTTTGGAACCAACGATGGAACGGTCGCGGCGGCGCCAAGCTGGGACGGTCCGATGCAAATCATGAGCGTGAGGCACGCACATTCGCAGAGCTACGAGCGATTGTTCCATATGACAAGAGTTCCCGGGTTACTCTTGCCACTGAATGTTGGATCAAACAAAGACCTCCGTATGCAACTTTCCAAACCGCGCTTGGAACGTGCAATTGGCGTGATTTACCGGCCCGATAGCGAACTCTCTAGCCACTACTTTGAGGCGGTTCTGCCAAAGCAGTTTGACGAATACATTTGGATCGACCGCACGAGCGCCGTCAAACCGTTCGACGTCGCAGAGCTTGAGGGGATGCCGGACACCTATCCATTTGGAGTTTAAATCTACTCGACCCGGGTTCATTGCCACTATCTTCAATCGATGCGATATTTTGGGGACGAGATCACACTCTCTAAAGTGCGCCGCGAAGATCTTGGCAGAGCCGGTTCGTAACCGAAGCGCGCTACTAGATCGGGACGCCGCTCGCCAATACCAAGATAATTCGCAAAATGCGCGCGCAGGTTATGCACTTCAACAGGTTGATTGATGAAGGCGTGTTTTATGCCAAGCGTCGCGGCCTCAAACGCAAAGCGCTTGGAGGCCCGGCCGGCATTCACCCAAATGGCTTTGTCGCTGCTGGGTGAGCAATACACGACGTTCCCGCTCGACGATCGAATGTGCTTCGCGTACTTGGCGTTCTAACCAGATTCCGTGAAAATGAACGGGAGCAACCGCCTGGAGAGCCAGCCTGGCAAAGGCGCAGTTTCGAATGCGATTGAAACAGAGCCTTCCTGAGCCGGATCAAACGCAACTGTTGCCTTAAGTCCCATTGAGGCCGCCGCATGCACAACGTTTTCAGCAGCGCAACCTAGTGACGCAAACAGGTGATGGATTTCTGGACCGACCGCCGGACATCGACGCGAGAAATCCGCTATGATGGCAATATGTCGATCCGAAACCACGAACCGGCAGGGCTGAGTATCGTGGCTATTGGCGGCAAGAGTGGCCGCCCGCACCAATTCCCGCATCCCGCCATTGGGATCGATTGGCGCGGCGTTCGGCACGGTGGTTCAGCGACACAGGGCAACCGGGGCTCTTCACGACTGAAAGACGTAAGTTCCCGGCGCATTTCCGAGTGGCGAATTTTCGGCCAATCCCATTCGAGGAAGGGACTGCAAACTTCCCGATCGCGCAACGAGCCAGTTTGCCCATTCTCGCCACCACGACCCCGACTGAACGGGAGTCTTCAACATCCACGTTTCAGGATCATCGAAGCGATCCGTCTGCTGCTTGGTCGATACGCGATAGCTGCGGCCAGCGTGAGCGGGCTCCGAGACGATTCCGGCGTTGTGCCCGCCGCTTGTCAGCAGGAACGTGACTTCGGTGTCAGACAATAGGTTCAGTTTGAACACCGACCGCCAGGGTGAAACGTGATCCGTTTCAGTGCCCACGACAAAGAGAGGCTGCCGGATATCACTTAACGCGACGGGCCGCCCCTCGACATTGAAACGCCCCTCGGCAAGGTCGTTTTCGAGAAAGAGTTTGCGCAGATATTCAGAATGCATTTTGTATGGCATCCGCGTTGTATCGGCGTTCCAAGCCATCAAATCGAATGCTGGCGCCCGCTCACCCATCAAGTAGTCCCGAATAATCCTCGACCAAATCAAGTCGCTCGAGCGCAGCATTTGGAAAGCTCCGGCCATGTGGCCAGCATCTAGGTAACCTTGTTCCCACATCATATCTTCTAGAAACGCAATCTGGGACTCACTGGTAAAGAGCGTCAGTTCGCCAGCCTCTGTGAAATCGGTTTGAGCGGCAAACAGAGAGACCGTCTGCAACCGCTCGTCGCCATCGCGCGCCATTGCAGCTGCAGCCATTGTGAGCAGTGTCCCACCAAGGCAGTAACCGGCACCGTGAACCTTTACAGCAGGCACGATTTCCTGGATCACATCGAGTGCGCTCATGACGCCGAGCTTGAGGTAGTCCTCAAATCCTAGATCTCGATCTTCAGCTCCCGGGTTTTTCCACGAAACCATGAAGACAGTGAACCCTTGGTCGCGCAGATAGCGCACGAGGGAGTTCTGCGGCGAAAGATCGAGAATGTAGTACTTCATAATCCAAGCCGGAACGAACAGGATGGGCTCCGCCCGGACTTGCGGCGTCGCCGGCTCATATTGAATGAGTTCGATCAAGCGATTGCGATAGACGATCTTTCCGGGCGTTGTCGCCAGATCCCGCCCGACCTTAAAGGCTTCGAGACCGGCCGCTTTCTTGCCGTTGATGGCTCGTTCCGCATCCTCAACAAAATTTCGCATGCCTCGCACGAGGTTTTGGCCAGCCTCGGCTTGCGCTCTCTTTAGGACCTCTGGATTGGTGAGTAAGTAGTTCGATGGCGACACAAAGTCCAAAACCTGGCGCACGGTAAATTCCATGACGCGGGCATGATGTCTCGAGATGCCACGCACACCGGTCGTCGCCGTATGCCACCAATGCTGATTGAGCAGAAATGCTTGATGAAAGTAGTTGAAGGGAAAGGTTTGCCATTCTACGGCGGCAAAACGTTTGTCATTTGGGAGAGGCACGATGCACGGAGCTGTTAGAAACTGCTGGTTACAGGCACACCCCGAGAGGTAGTTTAGTAGCTTCAGTTGGTTGCTGACTGCCTCATTCCAAAGCTGCATTTGTTTTCCAGGCGAGCCCCACAAATGAATGAGCCAATCAAGATAGGCCTCGGACAATCCGATGGGCGAAATCCCGAGGGTAAAGCGGGACATGAAATAGTGAAGGGATCGATCGAGACTTTCGGTTAGTTCTCGCGACGGCGTTTCACCAACGAAGGCATATCCCGGAGAGCATATCTCAGGTGCGCTGCCCTTGGTGCTCTTTCCCGGCCGCGTGGTACCCTGAAAATTCCATTGGGGCATAATAACTCGATCAATCTGAAGTATTGGCGCCTCAAAGGCTCCATCAATTGCATTTTCGGTTGCGCGCTCGCCCATAGCAATATTTCTGACCAAACCCCTGCAGGCTAGTCTCCCGCATCATCCCCAGTTCTCGCATTGCGCTAAGTCAAGTGAACAGCTAGAGCGCTTCTCGACCATAAACATACAGCCTGTCCAACCAAGTCTTGGCCTTCGCGGCTTTCAGATCCCCGGCTCCGCCAATAAGCGTCGAGCGCGCTGGCGTAATGCCAGACCACCAAAGAATACCGCCTGTAAACATCTTCAGTCCATGCGAACGCATGTACCAACGATAGAAGAGTGTTGGCATTCCCATCGTGATAATGACGTGAGCGGACCGGCCTTTCAGGAGCCTCTTAGGCCAACGATTTTCCGCGGAGCTCTTTTCGGCGAAGAAACCATAGCGAAAGGTCTGCTCAAAAAAGCCCCACAGGAGCGCAGGCATACCTGAATGCCATAACGGGTGGATGATCACGAGATGCTGTGCCCAGCGGATATCATCTTGGGCAACGCGTATAGATGCCACGGGAGTGCCGGTTTCAAAATCAGCGGGCGTCCTGAGGATTGGGAAATCCAGATGGGCAACGTCGATGAGCCGGACTTCATGACCTGCAGCGACTGAACCGCGAAGATAACTCTCTGCGAGCGCGTGGCAGAGATGGCCGCCAGCCGGATCTGGGTGACCTTGAATAATCAAAATCCGGCGGCCCATCTCGCTCTCCTGAACCCTCAGACGTCAAGCCGATCTAGAGCCGTTCCAAAACGGCGCTCAACTTCCCACGCACAGTCTTGGCAAGTTTCGTCAGCTCGGGATTGCCGATGTGCATCATGGTGTCCAACGGATCGACTGCGGCAATCTCGGCTTTTCGATTGCCGATATCATGAACGACGACATTGCAAGGCAGCATCGTCCCAATCTTGTCTTCCGCCTTTAGGGCTTGGTGAGCGAGCGGCGGGTTAAACGCGCCGAGAATTCGATAGGGCTTCCAATCGACATCGAGCTTTTTCTTGAGCGTCTCCTTGACATCGATTTCGGTCAGAACACCGAAACCTTCCGCAGCAAGCGCTTCTTTGGTCTTTGTGACCGCCGTATCGAACGGTAGGGAAAGCGACTTGGGACTGTAAAAGCTCATACTTCAAACTCCTTTAATGTCTTCCCTTCGCCGCATATATTCCTCGCGGTCAATTTCACCCTTTGCGTAACGTTCGCTGAGAACATCAAGCGCCCGACTTTCGGACCTATCGGATTTGAAACCGACACTGAACCGTTGAACCAGAAAGGCCAGACCGACAAGAACGCAGATCCAGAAAATGAGCGGGATCAACATGTGCCAAGTTCCCCACCAGGAACCCCAGTCGTGCATTTGCCAATCATACGGCATTGGCCAAACCTTCCTTGGACCAGATGTTGCTTCTAGCGTCCGCCGGATGCGCGAGCCTTGACTAACGGCAACAGTGCCAATCTTACGCGGCGGCAGACCTCGCCTGATCAATGCCCTTTTCGCTTTCCGCAAGCCGCGCTTCGCGCCCGGCAATGTAATCACGCGTCAATGGAATTGCGTCGAGCCGTTTTGCCAGCTGGATTTGGAACACCATCAAGTTTCCGTAGCGAAAGCCTGCCTCGCTGCCCGCGAGATAGAATTCCCACATCCGGCAGAACTCTTCGCCAAAGAGTAGAACCGCTTCTTCACGCCGCTCAAGAAACGCCTTTCGCCAGGCGCCCAGTGTTTCAGCGTAATGAAGCCGGAGGATTTCGACGTCTGTGACGATGAGGCCGGACTTTTCGATTTCAGGGAGAATTTCAGAAAGTGCAGGGATATGACCGCCCGGAAAGACATGCTTCGCAATCCAAGGGTTGGTTGCGCTTGCACCATCAAAGCGGCCAATCGAGTGCAGTAGCATAACGCCGTCATCGGCAAGCGCTCTATTTGCAACTTGGAAATAGGTCGTGTAATCGGCGGCACCAACGTGCTCGAACATGCCCACCGAGACGATGCGATCGTATGGACCGGCAACGGCGCGATAGTCCATCAAGCGAAAATTTACCTGGGACGACAACTGGCTGTCCGTCGCGCGCGCCTGAGCAATTTGTAGCTGTTCCTCTGACAACGTGATGCCGGTGACCGTGGAGCCACATGTTTGTGCCAGATAGAGCGCAAGACCGCCCCAGCCACAACCAATGTCGAGTACGCGCGCGCCCGGTTCAACAAGTAGCTTTGCAGCTATATGGCGCTTCTTCGCGATTTGAGCTGCTTCAAGTGATTGACCCGGATACTCGAAGTAGGCGCAGGAGTATTGCAGGTCTGGATCAAGGAAAAGGTCATACAAACGGCCGTCCTGATCGTAATGATGTGCTATTTGCCTGCGGCACCGATAGACGGTGTTTCTTAGGCGAATTGCATTGAGTTTTGTCCGCATCCGTTGACGCGCAATGCCAATTGCCGGCGGGGTCATAGCCTTGAGATTCCGCCCAAGGAGATCCAAAAGGTCTGCGACAGTGCCGCTGAGCAAGCGAAGCCTGCCTTCAGTGAATAGTTCACCAAGTGCCACTGCTGGATTAAATAAGATTTCGCGTTCTGCGCCATGATCCATAAATCGCAGGCCAACCGGCGCACCTGTTCCGTCGCCGACGGTAAAACGCTGACCGCTTGCCGTTTCAACCAGGAGCGTTCCGCGACGAACGCAGAGTCCAATAAAGGAACGCAATAATAAGCTCATTCTTGCAGTCCTTCGACGTACCGGGTGAGTTCGAAGATAATCGCCGTCGCCCTGTAAGGATCGCTGTCCGCGCTGAAAATTTTGCCCCAGGCCATCATCCGCGAAGGGGTATGGCCCGAGACGCCGCGCCCGTCACGAATTGTGTCGGCGACTTTGCTGAACGGGAAGACACCCCCGTTGCGCTTCGCGATCAGCGTAAGATCGGCGGCGCTTTTCTTCATAGTGTCTTCGTCTGTTAAGGGACCCATTCCACGGCCATCGACGCCATGACAGAGCGCACAATACTGCTGGAACTCTGCCTTTCCGGAAACGTCTGACGCTGAATCTCGGTTCCCAGACGGCACGGCATTTGTCGTCGACGTATCTTGCCCGGCATTTGAAGGAGCTGACGGCAATGTAGCCAGAACGCCCGCGAATACCGTTAAGGTCTGCAGAGTCCGTAGTCTCATCGGCACCTACTCCCTGGCAACGATAATCGAGTCCTACTCTGTAGCGAGTGGCTTGGGCCGTCGTTGACCGGGGTCAAGTCCGCGCCGCGAATCGACGGAATCAGAGTTTCAACAATTCAGTAGAATTATATCCGAGGGACTGCTTCGTCTCTCCGCCTTGAGAGATAAAGTCCGACGAGCGCTACACATGCGAGAACGGCGCCAGTTAAAAATGTTGCTCCGGGCCCGGCCGCGTCCCACACTGCGCCTGCAATCAAACTTGCAGCCAAGAGCGCAAGTCCATTCACTAAACTGAATATACCAAACGCTGTGCCTCGAAGGCTTTCTGGCGCTGTTTCTGCCACTAGCGCAGACAGGAGCCCTTGGCTCAGGGCGAGATGCAGCCCCCACAACGCGATTCCGACAAAGGTATTTGTTAATCCGGTTGCTGTGGCCAGCAGTAGATCGGCAACAATCAGCGGCACGAGCGACCACGACAACAGCGTGTAGCGATCCTTTGTATCGGATAAGGCCCCTGCTGGGTAAGCAGCAGCCGCATAAGTTACATTCATCACCACAAGCACGAGTGGAACGAAAGCCACCGCCAGACCTACCGACTGTGCTCGCAGGATCAGGAATGCCTCGCTGAAACGTGCCAAGGTGAAAATTGCGGTAATCGCGATGACCAGCCAGAAGCGCCGGCCAAGCGCGATCAGGACTTCAAGTTTGAATAAAATGGGATGCTGTACTCTTGCCGACACGCGTTCCGGCTCTGGTACTGCAAAAGCCGCAAGTGCAAAGGACAGAAGTCCCGGAACGACAGCGAGCCAAAAGACAACTTTGAAATTGTTGGCTGTGATCCACATGCCGAGAAGCGCCAACAGAGGCCCGATCACAGCACCCATTGTGTCGAGTGACTGGCGCAGCCCAAAGCTGGCACCACGTAACGCCTCCGGGCTGAGGTCGGCAATCAATGCATCCCGGGGAGCACCTCGAATTCCCTTGCCAAGCCGGTCAACTATGCGTGCGGCTATCAACCAGTTCAGACTCACTGCAAGTGGAAATGCCGGTTTTGAAAGAGCGGCAAGGCCATAGCCAAGGGCCACTAGTCGTCGGCGCTTGCCCATCCGGTCACTCAGCATGCCTGACAGCACCTTCGCCAGAGCCACGCAGGCTTCGGAAGCGCCCTCGATTAGGCCGACAACCAGTGTCGACGCACCCATCACGGTCACGAGATAAACCGGTAGAAGCGCGTGGATGATCTCAGACGAGATGTCCATGAGCATTGAGACAAATCCGAGTACCCACACGCCCCGCGGTACACCCGATAGGGACGCACGCAATGATATTGTCCTTGAGTCCGTGGGCATTGACGAACCCCTCGGTCAATGGCTGGCAAACGGCGCTGACACAAGCGGGCATCGTGAATCGCATGGAATAGCTGTGCCTTGCGGCAGGTCAAATAGAGCCGGCCAGTATGGCTCCGAGGGGCAGAGCGAACATCTGGCCGGCTCAGAAGGTGGTGCGGCACGGGGGGAAGCGCACCACCAAAGAAATGCAAAGGCTAGTTACAAGATTGGCGTTCGGAAAGACTGGCGAGCTGGTCTAGGTCCATTATTCGAATGTCGGTTCCATGGGAAACCTCGATAATGCGCATAATCCGAAGCTTCGTAATTGTGCGGCTCACAGTCTCGATCGTGAGTCCAAGAAAATCGCCAATGTCGGCGCGGCGCATCGGCAAGTGCAACACACTACTACGGTCCTTGGCCGAAGCTGTGCGCCGGTGAAGCATCAGCAAGAACGAAGCAACGCGTTCAATCGCGCTGCGTTGCCCAATCGCGACCAGCAGTGCTCTAGCGGCGGAGAGCTCTAGCGACACAGCTTTGTAGAGTTGGAGGGCGAGGATGGGGTCGCTGCGGGCGGTTTCTTCCAGCGCCGGGGCACTGAAACATCGAACTCTCGTCGGCGATGTTGTTTCGGCGCTGAATAAGTGCTCGCCTGTCGTGCCAAGCCCAATAAAATCTCCAGCGTAAGCGAAATCTACGATCTGACGACGCCCATCATTGAGCATCTGGTAGATCGTCACAACGCCGTCCTCGATCTGGAACACGTGTGTCCTTCGGTCGCCTTCACAGAAAATGTGCTCCTTGCTTTGAAAACGCTTAACAATGGCCCGATCCAACCGGTCAAGATAACCCCGGCGCTCCGAACTCACGACGGAGCCAACGGTCAGTGGCCGAATTTGACGATCAAGTGCTGGGCCACGTTCGACCGAGAGGGTGTTAAGCATCGAGGTTCTCCCTGCGTTTTGCGACCCGACCGCTAATAAGCGGCTTTCATGAGGAGCACCTAAACGCGTGGATGTTCTCTTCTGATGATTGCGGTGTGAAGATGTGTAATGGATTGTAACAAGAGCACTTTCCCGGACCATTAAAAGTGCCCACCGAAATTCTAGTCGTGAACGATCAACCAGAAATTCGACACCTTTTGTGCGCGGCGTTGGAGCGCCAGGGTCATGGAGTCTCGGAAGCAAGCGAGGTCGCGACCACGAAAGCGCGGCTTGACCGTGGCGGCGTAAATCTCATCACCCTGGATCTTACGCTCGGAGCCGATGACGGATTGACCTTGGCTCGAAAAATTCGCGCCCGTTTCGTGGTCACTCTCACAGATTTCTGCCCGGCGAATACGTCTCTTTCAAAGTGCATGACGGCGTCATGCGTACATTCGGGGTCTCTGCTGTCAACGATTTCGACTGAGTTGCGCAAGATCAAGGCGCTGGTCGCGCATTTCCAATATCTGGCGCCACAATGGGCTCACCACAAACCAACGGAGCATCCAATGCCAATCCAGATCACTCCCCGCGAAAACGGCGTTCCTGCCAATCGTCCCGTCGATGTCTTTAACGCAATGAAGTCTGAGATGGACCGTGTCTTCGACCGCTTCCATCATGGTTGGCCGAGCTTGCCACACCTTTTCAGCACGTCAAACTCCGACGTCATTCTTCCCACTCTCGATCTCAAGGATACCGGCAAGGCGATCGTCATCGATGCCGAACTTCCGGGCGTCGACGAGAAGGACGTAACCTTGACCGTCAAAGACGGCGTACTGACGGTCAAGGGCGAAAAGCGGCGCAGCAAAGAGGAAAAAGGCGAAAATCACTACCTCATGGAGCGCAGCTACGGCAGCTTCATGCGTTCGGTGCAGCTCCCCGACAGCATCGACGAAAGCAAGGTTGAGGCAAAGTACGAGAAAGGCGTTCTGACTATTACAGCCGAGAAGCGGCCTGAAGCGGTCAAAGCCGAAAAGCGTATAGAAATCCGCAAGGCCTAAATCCCCCAGACCGGTTCTTCCTGGTGTGGATGTTGTCCCACGCCAAGGGGGAGCCAGTTCTTCTTTTTCAACAAGCTACGTTTGCAGGACCCTACCAAATGACTCAACTCGACTCGGCGCGGTCTGCCTCCAAGATAGCTACTACGGCCGTACAGTCCGAAATGCTGGAGCTTTATCAGCCCATGCTAAAAGGTATGACCGTGTATAGCGGTGCACTCTGCGACGGTTACGCGACGATGGGCGCTGATTGGTTGAACTTCGTCAATCGCCGCCTTCACTCCGATCTGTCGTTGCCAGGACGGCTTGTGAATTGCTGTTCGCCGCAACACCTTTTTCAGGAATGGGCGACATTTATGACCACGGCAGCAGAAGACTATCGCAATGAGTTTGCGCGATTGGCCGAACTCAATTCGGCCGCTTCTCAGCGTGCATTGTTGTCAGTCCGGGCGAACGGCGAGAGCAGGACAGGCCCCTCTCCGAGAAACGCTTGAACATCGAAGCGGCTGGGCGCTAAGAACCGGGTTTATGTTTGCATCGGCGGGCACTTGCCCGCCTGTTCTTGTTGAAGGAGCAGCGTCACATCCAAGGCGGCCGGATCGTTTGTGTTTCTAACGACGCCGAATCCCAGCTGCCGCGCCATGTCCACCATTGTTGAATTCGCGGCTAGAACCACTCCCGATATTTCACGAACTCCATGATGGCGAGCATACTCGATAAGGTGCTTCATCATTTGCCAACCGAGCCCACGGCCCTGAACGTCGGATCTCACGATGATTCCATATTCGCCATGCTGTAGATCTGGATCGAGCACGAGTTGCACGACCCCAAGTAGTTCGCCATCCTTCATCGAGATCGCGACAAACGCCATTTCTCGCGCGTAGTCGATCTGGGTGAGACGCGCCAGAAAGCGGTGAGTCAGGTTCACGCGCGGCGTGAAAAATCTCAGGCGTACATCGTCGCTCGAAATCTTGGCGAAGAAAGACTTGTACAAAACTTCATCCTGTGGACGCACCGGCCGTATCAGGATCTGCCCTATATCCGGCAATTCCAATGATCGTTCCCATTCAATCGGATACGGCCGGATAGCGAGGGGCCGGCGGCTATTGACGCTTGGGTCTGCAATTCTGATCCGGGCATCGAGGGCGATTACGCCTGCGTCGTCAACTAGGAGTGGATTGATGTCGAGCTCGCGAATTTCTGGGTGGCGCACTACGAGTTGGCTTACGCGCAAGAGAACATCGACCAGTGCATCCATGTTTGCTGGCGGCCGGTCCCGGTATCCAGCCAGCAAGCGTGAGATCCGTGTTTCCTTGATGAGTTGTCGCGCCAGCAGCGTGTCTATTGGGGGGAGTGCTAGAGCGCGATCCGCGATGACTTCCACCGCCGTTCCGCCGGCACCAAATAATAGCATTGGCCCGAACGTTTCATCCTCGCTCATGCCGAGGATGGTTTCTTGCGCATTGGGGCGTTCAATATGCGGTTCAACAATAAACCCGTCGATCCGCGCGTTGGGCAGCAGCCGTGCAACACGTGACAGCATGTCTTGTGCAGCCAGTTCGGCAGCGGCTGCGCTCGCAATCCCGAGGCGAACACCGCCGACGTCTGACTTGTGTGAAATATCCTGAGACAATATTTTCACGACACAAGCGCCGTGGTCCGCAAGAAATCCCTCAGCTAGTCCGCGCACCTCAAGAGCGTTTTTTGCGACCAGCGCGTCTGCGGCCGGAATCCCCTCGCTCGCCAATATAGCCTTGGCTTCGACCGAGGTCAGAACTGTACTTCCTGCGGCCAGCGCGGCGGCAATAAGCTTGGCCGTTTGAAAAGACCTGGAGGGCTCGCTCAATGTTCCCCCATCTGGGGTCTGCATGAGTTCGGTTTGTGACCGTGTATGACGCACCAGCTGCATAAAACCGGAAATGGCATCACTCGGTGTTTCGAACGTTGGAATAGCATTTTTTGAGAAATGCTCGCGTGAGGCGCGCGCCGCTTCGTCGCCTAACCAACATGTCAATAGGGTCTTAGCGGACCTGGTCCCGTTCGCCTGCGACTTTGCGAGATCGACCACGACCGCTGCGTTTTCAATTGATGATGCAAGGGCGGTTGGACACTGCATGACTAGAACGGCATGAGACGCCTCGTCGGCCAGTAACTCAGAAAGCGCAGCGCGATACCGCTCTGGACCTGCGTCGCCGATAATATCGATCGGGTTGGCATGGGACCAGGCTGACGGGAGCACTTGATTGAGTCTGCTTTGAAGCGCAGGCGACAATACCGCCATCGTACCGCCCGCGTCCTGCAACTCATCGGCTGCGAGCACGCCTGCACCTCCGCCATTTGTCAGGATTGTGAGGTGCTCGCCAGCGAGGTACGGTCTCCGCGAGAGATCTCTGCTGCAGCGAAAAGCTCTGGCAGGGTCTTGACGCGGAGAAGTCCCGTGCGGCGGAACGCGGCGTCGTAGGCCGCATCCGAACCAGCCAATGCACCCGTATGCGACATGGCCGCCCGCGCGCCAGCTTCATGACGGCCGCTCTTGACGACGATGACAGGCTTAACCCGTGCGGCGCGCCGGGCCGCCGATATGAACTTCGGCGCATTCGTAAGCGCCTCCATATAGATCAGTATCGCCCTGCTCTTCGTGTCACCTGCGAGATAATCGAGGAGATCGCCAAAATCGACGTCAGCCATATCACCAAGTGAAATGACGTGCGAAAACCCGATATTCCTCGAGGCTGCCCAATCGACCACCGCTGTGACAAGGGCTCCGGACTGGGACAAAAAGGCGAGATCGCCTTTGGGCGCGGCCCGGTGGGCGAAGCTGGCGTTTATGCCAACGGCCGGCAACATCAAACCGAGACTATTAGGACCCAAAATCCGAAGGCAAACCGGACGCGATGCGTCTAGCATCGATTGCTTTAAGTCTCCCAATCCTGCAGTGATCACGACGACTGCACGCGTTCCCACTTCTGCAAGTTCAGCGATAATACCCGGAACCGATTTTGGGGGTGTCGCGACAATTGCGAGTTCGGGTGGCATAGGAAGAGCCGCGATATTTGGATAGCACCTAAGCCCATTCACTTCCGCATATTTCGGATTGACGAAATAGACGTCGCCATCGAACCCACTTGTTGTCAGGTTTCGCAGAACCGTAAGTCCGACTGAGCCCTGTTGCGGGCTAGCGCCTATCAGCGCGACAGACGCCGGAGCCAACAAATGCTCGAGGTTTCGGGTCGTCATTTCTCGCCTCGTAACGTTTGGAGCTTTTGCTTCGCAAATTCATCCGATTGTTGTGCATTCCCGGCGTTGATTCACATCAACGCACAGGTACGCCGCGTCACGGAGATTGCCGGACTATCGGCTATTTTCCGGGGCAAACTGTGCAGCAACATTCCCAACTTGACGCACCATTTGATGCCATGCCGGCTGGGTTAAGCGAATCCGAGGCAGCGCTGCGCTTGGCTTCTGAAGGGCCTAACGAATTGCCGCGCCTGGGACACCGCAATGTCCTTAGTATCGCGGCCGATGTTTTGCGCGAACCGATGTTTATGTTTTTGGTGGGCGCCGGCGCGGTCTACCTTCTTCTAGGCGATAGAAGCGAAGCGCTTCTACTCAGCGCGTTCGCCACAACGTCCGTCTTCATTACAATTGTCCAGGAGTTTAGAAGCGAACGCGTGCTCGAGTTGTTGGCAGAACTGACTAGCCCGCGTGCCCTCGTGATCCGCAGCGGCGGCCGGCGGCGTATTGCAGGTCGCGAGGTGGTCCGTGGCGATCTCGTGGTCGTTAGTGAGGGCGACCGCGTTCCCGCAGACGCGGTGCTCTTGCGAGGCAACGAGTTTGCAGTTGATGAATTGCTGTTGACCGGCGAATCCGTCCCCGTTCGAAAAATTGCGCGCGCATCCGAGGGACAAGCCGCCTTTGAACCCCGTCCAGGGGGCGACGACACCCCGTATCTCTTCTCAGGATCACTCGCGGTGCGCGGCCAGGGAATAGCTGAAGTTACTGCAATCGGCGTTCGCAGTGAGATTGGCAAGATTGGGACGTCGCTTGCCAGGATCGAGACGGAGCCTCCGCGGCTTAAGGCTGAGACCCTCCGCTTTGTTCGTCTATTTGCCATTGTCGGCGGAACAGTCTGCGCTGCCGCGTTTCTCCTTCAACTCGCCACGGGACACGGTTGGTTGCAAGCGCTGCTATCAGCCATTGCGCTTGGCATGGCCATGTTGCCAGAAGAGTTTCCTTTGGTCCTAACCGTTTTCACGGTCATGGGCGCATGGCGCATTTCGCAAGCGCGTGTTTTGACGCGCCGCGCGGCAGCAATTGAAGCCCTTGGTGAAGCTACCGTCTTGTGCACTGACAAGACAGGCACGCTGACACAGAACCGAATGGCAATCGCAGAACTTCGCTTACCAACAGGCGAGAGGCTTGAAATCAGCTCCACGACCGGTTCAGTTGCCACGACGGCCTTTCATGATCTCGTTTCGGCTGGCGCCCTCGCATCCCAAAGCGAGCCCGTCGATCCAATGGACGTGGCCTTCGTAGCCCTGGCCCGCCGCCACCAAGTCGCGGGTGCCGAGTTGCGCGATAGCGGCAGGCTTGAGCAAACGCATGGACTGACAGCCCACCTTTTGGCCGTCACCAATGTTTGGCGCGGCCAGCCGGATGACTCCGATCTGACGGTTGCTGCAAAAGGCGCCCCCGAAGCCATCGCGATCCTTTGCCGGCTGACTAAAGCTGAACAAGCCCTACTCAACGCTTCGGCCGAAGAGATGGCCCGCGAAGGGCTACGGGTACTTGCTGTCGCAAGTGCTGCCCACCGGGCTGACCACCTTCCAGAAACGCCGCAAGGATTTGATTTTTCGCTGCTTGGTCTCGTCGGCCTCGCAGATCCCTTGAGAGCAAGTGCGGCAGACGCCGTGAAGCAGTGCCAAGCTGCTGGCATTCGTGTCGTCATGATCACGGGTGACTATCCGGCAACCGCTCTTGCCATTGCGCGAGCGGCTGGCATCAAGACCGATATCGCCGTCAGCGGACAAGACATTGAAGCACTTGATGCGACCGCACTTCAGAAGCACGTTCGTCATCACTCCGTCTTTGCTCGCATTACTCCGGACGAAAAACTGCGGATCATTGAAGCACTAAAAGCAAACGGTGAAATTGTTGCCATGACTGGCGATGGCGTCAATGACGCGCCATCACTTAAAGCTGCACATATTGGTATCGCTATGGGCGGACGGGGAACAGATGTCGCGAGAGAAGCTTCAGCACTCGTGCTCCTCGACGACGACTTCGGCGCAATTCCAACGGCCATCAGGCTCGGCCGCCGGATCTTCGATAACCTTCGCAAAGCCATGGGCTTTATCTTGGCGATCCACATTCCCATTGCGGGTTTGGCACTTTTCCCGCTTCTCTTCGGCCTACCACCGATATTGGGACCCGTGCACATTGCGTTCCTGGAGTTGATCATCGATCCAGTGTGTTCGATTGCCTTTGAGAGCGAGCCTGACGACGACAACATCATGAGCCGGCCACCGCGTGCAGCATCGATCCCGCTGATGTCTCACAATACATTTATTTGGTGCGGGATTCAGGGCACTGCGGCACTCGTTGCAACCGGAGCGCTTTTCCTCGGCGCCATAAGGTCCGGGCTACCGGCCAATCAGGTTCGCGCCCTCGTCTTTGGCGCCTTGATCGCGTCTACCATCGCCCTCGTGCTGGTCAACCGCACGCATGAGGCCTCTCTCATTGCCGCATTCCGCCGGCCGAATCCCATCCTGTGGATTGTGCTTGCTACGGCCACGGCGCTCTTCGCAATTACACTTCGGTGGGCACCGGCAAGGGAACTATTCGATTTTGGCGACTTTCACGACCATGACATCTTGGTAGCGAGTGGCGTCGGGATTGCTCTCCTTGTTGTGCTCGAAGGGATTAAACTGATCTACTTGGGGCATGAAGAACCGCCCCGCGCCTCAATGACTTGATCAGAATCAAGGTCCATATTCATATCCAGACGAATCCTGCCGTCGATTGTTTTTGAGGGGTAGGATCAATGTCTACTGATGTTGGCACCATTGATCGGGTTCTGCGCGTTATCGTCGGCTCGGCGTTGATCGCGTCGGCGCTCGGTTACCTCCCGGGATACCAAACGATTTGGGGCTGGATTGGTACTATTCCCCTCGTCACGGGACTGTTTGGAACATGTCCCGTCTACTCAGTGTTAGGTCTGAGCACTTGCCGAACGTAACGGCGCAGTAATTCGTTGCAGCCGTTCGCACGATAAGGAGTTCGTTATGTCCGATACCAAAGGCAATCACGAAAAATATCTGGCCGCGAAGGCTCACGTAAAGCCCATTAAGGGCTTCTATATTCATCTCGTTGTGTTCATTGCCGTGATGACTGGACTCGTCGGAGCAGACTATGCAACCGGGGGCTCGTGGTGGGTTCAGTGGCCGCTGATCGGGTGGGGTCTTGGAATACTTGCCCACGCTTACGTCGTGTTCTCGCCCAACACGATGTCCGCGAAATCGTGGGAGGATCGCAATATCAAAGAGACAATGGCGAAAATGTACTGAGTCTGTAACCCGTTTCGTTCGGTGACCCTCGGTCGCTCGTGGAATGCCCGCTATCGATGTGATCCAAACGGCCGGGGCAGGACGACGCGGTCTTTCAAGTTCCGTTGCGAAAGGCCCAGTCTGTGGCATGATGGTCGATATCCACACCGCCAAGCATCGGCGCACGCACCAAGGTCATCCCTATTACTTTTGTGCCTCCAATTGCTTCGAGAAGTTTGCGGCCAATCCGACGCTGTATCTTAAGTCCAAGTTGCGGTCCGCTAAGCCTGTTCCCGAAGGTAAGCCTGTTCCGGAAGGCACGATTTACACCTGCCCCATGCATCCCGAAATCCGGAAGGCGGGTCCTGGCTCGTGCCCGATTTGCGGAATGGCGCTCGAGCCTGAGCTGGCATCGGCCGGCGCGGCGCCAAATCCAGAACTCGCTGATATGACGCGGCGCTTCTGGATTGGTCTCGCGTTGACCGTGCCTGTGATTTCGCCCGAGACGGGAGGCCGCTTGACAAGTCTGCATCAATGGTTGGGCCAGCAGTTCTCGAACTGGCTCCAGCTCCTACTGGCCACCCCCGTTGTTTTGTGGCCCGGGTCTCCGTTTTTCGAGCGAGGCTGGTCGTCGCTGTTCGCACGCAGCCTCAATATGCTCAAGCTCATTGCAATGGGCACCGGCGTGGCGTGGATTTACAGCATCATCGGGACCGCGCTGCCAAACGCTTTCCCATGGGCGTTGCGAGCTGCTGACGGCGCTGTTGCAGTCTATTTCGAAGCCGCGGCTGTCATCACCATGCTCGTGCTGCTTGGACAAGTTCTGGAACTCAAAGCCCGCGAGCAAGCAAGCGGCGCCATTCGTGCACTGCTCGACTTGTCCCCCAAGAAGGCACGACGAACTCGATCGGATGATACCGAAGAGGACATAAGCCTCGAGCTGGCGTTTGTTGGTGATCGACTGCGTGTGCTCCCTGGCGAGCGGGTTCCTGTTGATGGCGCAATTTTGGAAGGCCTAACTGCAATCGACGAGTTTATGGTAACGGGAAAGTCAGTCCCCGTCACCAAGAGTAGCGGCGACAAAATCATCGGTAGCACGATGAATAAACGGGCGGATTTGTCATGTGCGCCAAAAAAATAGGTCGAGACACGCTGCTGGCGCAAATCGTGCAGATGGTGGCGAGCGAGCATCGCAGTTGCGCGCCGATATAATGACTGGCAGATCAACTTGGCGGAGGTTTTGGCTAAAGGGGATAGTCTCGGGCCGTCCCGACATGCCGGAGTTCATGTTCAACCCGATGAGATTGATGCGATTGTGGCCTATCTCGATAGTCTCGTCGTGCATTGGCAACGTCGCATTAAACGCAAGCCGCGACACGGCTGAGCAAAATCGAAAGCTAATGTAGCGAACATTGGAGAACTCCCAATTCATAGCCGCCCTATTGGGACCTGCCCTCGTTGCCATCGCCATTGCCATGCTCACAAACTTGCTGGCCCTCGATACAATGGCTGGTCAGACGTCCGATATACACAGACTTCTCCTGGATCTCTCGCCGGCGCCACATCACCGACCGGGACGACGCATTCAATATGGCAAGCAAGGTCATTGCCTCGATCACTTCGCAGGTGGCGGCAAAGTAGATCGCCAATATTTGCAGCCCTGGAGGAACCCGGCAAACTCGCCGACTGACTCAAATAGACCAGCCTCCGGCAAACTCGAGGCGGCTCAGCATCGGACGCGGTTGAGTTCGCCGAGGCAAACTCAACAGCTGATGGGGCCAGAAATACCTACGGTTCTCGTCCGGTTTTTCTTTTCACGAACATCGCAAAGTCAGCGAGACTTCTCGCTCCGGTTACGTTCGCATAGGACAGCCGAATGCCGAAATGCCGCTCAATTTCAAGCGCTAGATTGATGTGCCCGAAGCTATCCCAGCCGATGGTTGTGTCTTGTGAATTTGAAACTGAAAGCACGTCCGGGGAAAGGCCGAGAACCCGGGCCGCAAGAGCTACAATCTGGTCGTCTATCGATAAGGATGCTGCCCCGGTCGCTGTTGCTTGCGCTCTTTTTGCATGCAGACGCAGTAGTTCCTGGCGATCCGCCTTGCCAACCTCGGTCAGTGGAAGTGCCTCGACACGGACAATCTCGCGCGGCATTCGAGACGGAGGCAGAAAGCCGTCGAGGTCGCGCTTCACTTGTTCAAGTGTCAGCGCAAACTGCGTTTGGATGAAGGACACCGGCGTATCGGCATACAAAGTGCCGCTCGACGTCAAAAACGCCGTTTTTGAAGCTTCGACATAGGGCAGGCGTGACGGGGCCGAATCGATTTCGGCGGGATGGACAAGCACTCCACCCAGATTTCTGGCCTCGTCCGCCCGGCCCAGAATCTGGAAGCTGCCACCTCTCGTCTGAATGGCAAGGTCGGCCGCACAAAACCAGCCATCGTTGAGCGGTGCCGCCTCAAACGCGCCAGCGTCTTCATAGCCGTCAAAAAGGTTGTCGCCTTTGAGATAGAGATACCCTGGTCTACCGTGCGGGACGGCCTTACCGGCGGCGTCGCGAATCTGCGCCTGCATGTCGATTGGGCGGCCCACTGTGTCGAGTTCCGCAATTCTCTCATGGGAGCGCAAACAGTCCGCCGTGCACGGTCTCGCTCATTCCATCGATATTGGCGACGGGAGCAAACTTCGCTTGTAGCATTTGCCAACCCTCCGGATTGAGCCTCTCGGCAGAACTAACGATGAGCTTGAGCTTCGAGAGCGGTTCATGGAGTTTGCCGGCACCCATCCGCAGAACCATGTCGAGCAGTGATGGTACGGCGACAAGGACATCAGCGTTCTGACGCGACATCAGGGAAGCCCAAATGTCGAAGCCGGAGAACGAAAATTTAGGCGGCCGAAGCCAAGTCATTCCAGTCCATGCGCAGATGAGCGGCCCATCAAAGAATCCATCAGTGTGTTCGAGCGGCAATCCGTTGCAAAGGACTTGCCCAGGCTGATAACGCAAAACGCTTTGATAGGTTTTTAGATGTTTGAACAAAGCCCCATGCGACCAACGCACACCCTTCGGTGTGCCCGTCGATCCCGAGCTGAAGACAACGACTGCGGGCCCGGCATTAGAAGCGCAAAAACTTGGAGCGCGGCCAGGTGACCGGCGTAGAATGTCATCAAATTGAACTGGGGGTTCCGTGGAGAGCGACAGTTTCAGCGACGGCGCCGCCAATGCAAAGGGATTCGATGACGCGAGACCAATGCGGTCTCCCTCTCGAATGTTTGCGGATTCAAACCAACCACTAAGGGCCCCAATGCCGTTCAGAAAGTCTCGATAGGATATCCTACGCTCAGGGGTCGCCAAAAAGACGAGCCCATCGTCTGAAGATTGCGAAATATTTCGGTAGAACTCTTCGGCGCTCAAAGCTTTTCCTCTGGCAGGAATTCAGAGTGAGGCCGCATCTCCAATAGCTTTCCAGACGGCGTACGCTTCACGATACCCGCATGTATCATGATGCTAGAATACTGTGCGCCCAATGCGGCGCATAGGTTCGCCTTGAGTGACATGGGCACCGTCTGGGCATTCACGACACACCAAAGACCTGAGTGGTCGGGAAGAGGCCTGACGGCGGCGTCGCCTAGTCCAGCATTCTCACGAATCCAAGACTCGACTTGATGTGGGCATAGCCAGCTCTCGCCGGTTCGTGTTTTTATTGCATGTCCGGCACGCGTCTTGAATTATAATCCATCGTCGTGACGCTCGACAAGATCACCGGTCCACACAATAGTCTCGGAGCGCGGCGCGTGGCCCACGTAACCGTAGAAGCCATGATCGTATTCGATGCCGAGCTCAAAAACGCCCCCATCGATCTGACGGAAATGCTGTTTTGCTTTGGGCAGTGCTGGTGCCATCCGGTTCAACCTATAGCTGCCAAGTGGCTCGTACATGACAATGCCCGACGTTTCTGTCTGACCGTAAGCGTTGACCACCTCGATCCCGTAGTCCGCGCGGACGGCCCTACTTGCGCGGTCGTCATACAATGATCCGTACGACATAATTGCGCGAAGCTTGGTTTCGGTTGTTGCCAGCCACCGCTGTGAAATGTCGAGCAAGCGCACGAAGCATGCGCCGGATATGTCGACCGCAACGCCCGAACTGAGGACGCGGTTAGAAAAGGCCAGATCACGTTCGTCGGTGCCTTCGAAAAATATGACGCTACGGCCATAGCGCAGCGCGAGCATAAAGGCTCTCAAGCCACCCATTATATGAATTGGAGATAGATTTCCGTAGGTTTCATCGGGACGAATTTTGACGACGTCAATTAGAAGGTCCGCCGACGATTCTATGCCTGCGCGCGTTAGCAGGATGCCCTTCGGCTTTCCCGTTGTTCCTGAACTCATGACGACTGCAGCGGGCGCGTCCACCGGAACCGGGAACTCAAGCTCGCGGCAGGTCACATCGCTCTAGCGATCGGTTAGCAAGACGTCTTTGGCGACGATGAAGCCGTCGTTGGCGAGCATATCGTGAGCCGTTTCGAGTGTGCCTGCAAATACGACGTTCTGCGATTTCAACCAACCTGCGAGCAGATGAAACAAGCACAGTGACGGATCATGCGTTGCGACGACCCGGTGCTTTGCCCGGCCATTTTCTTCAGGATCACGAGCGAGTGCTGAGATAATGGACTGCAGAGAGTGCGAGCGCCCGTCGATAGACTTGAGATAGACATTCGGGTGTACGGCGCGTTGACCTTGAACTTTACTCATGATAGCCGCCCGAGTGTCGCAATGGGTCCCCAATGAGAGACCATAGGCCGATGCCTGCTGAGTATGGGACCAAAGCGCTGTTCGATACTATCTGGCGGGGACTTTTCTCCACAAGTTCAATCAGCATCATCACCTGCATTGTTACTTTTGCAGAAAGCGGGCTTTTCGTCCTCCGTCTCGTTGTGACGGATCTATCTGTCTTTTCCAACGGCAATGCCGGACGGTGGGCGGCGGATTCCAGAGACTTTCATGCCTTTGCGACGGCCGCAGCCGTTGGATTGAAACATCGCGCTGATAACCGGCCCAGAATTCTTCTTGCGGGCACTTCGTTGATGAGGGCCGCCTTTGGAGCGGCCGCTCGCACCGAGGAGATCATTGCCCATAGTGTCCGGCAAGACGTGGACGTTGAGGTCCTGGCTGCCGGTGCCAATACCGTCATGCACACTTTGGCGCTGCTGGAAAAGGCATTGGAAACGCGGGGCGGTCTCGCAGTCGTCGGAATCAACGTGTTGACGCTTGGCGTCTCCAAAGAGGAACGTCGCGATCTACTTGAGAAGTTCCCACTTGGATTTGTCGCGAACCAAGCACGCAAAGTCGCGAGAGTTAGCCTTGGTTCTGGCGGAAAGGTTGAGCCCTTCGGGCCGCCGCTGCATGCCCTATCATTCTATTCGTCTCGCTTCAGGGCTTTTATAGGCAATGTTTTTGCTGGGCGACGGTTCGAGCCGGAAACGAAATTTGTTTTCGAGCGGAGGCCAAATGTTGCGCTACCGAAGATTTCGCTAGCCCCTCTCGTCAACAGAATTACGAAATATCTCGCTGGCGTCGATGAGAACGCCGACTCTACCCTTGCTGAATTGGAGGCGCTTATCGCTCATTTCAGACCTCGCTCCGACGTCAAGATTGTGCTTCTGCTTGATCCTTTGAATATGGCCGTGTTTACTGGGCCAGGTCTCGGGCAATCTTTGCTAGACGCACGTGATCGGCTCACGAAGTTTGCGATGAAAGCCGGCGTTGATCTTGTAACGGAAATACGAGACGAGCCCCTAGATGCGGCCATCTTCCTTGACTACGGGCATGTAGCAAACGAGAACGCAAGAGATCGGCTACGTTCCGTTCTTGCGGCACGCATTGCAGTGATCATGAAGGCGCCGCGCACGTGAAACCCACCTATCCAAATCAACGAATTTTGTTTGCCGGGCTGCAGATCGTCCAGGGCGTCGTCCTTGGACTATTGCTGCTGCTAGCGGTGATTATTTTCGTTTCTGCAACAAGCGACACAGTACTTTTCAGATACCAGCAATTCTGACCCGGGACACAATGGAACGGATCATTATTCCAGTTGGTTTAATACTAACGGCGGTAGTCTTCTGGCGCATTCCTCAAGAGTGGCGGATGTCGTTCCTCGCCGCCGCGTATTCGGTTCTGCTGCTATGTCTCGATCCCGCCGCCGTCTCAATCATGCTGGCGATGTCGGTTGCAATGTTTGCCTGCATCCGCATGTCTGCATTTAAAGTGCATAGGGCAGGCTTGCCTGTATTTGCGATTTTCGTCGCGCTGATCTCGAGTTATCTGATTGTTGTCAAATAAGTGCCCCAACTGACAGTAATCAGGGATCATCAACCAGATCTATGGCGCCTGATTGTACCGGTTGGCTTGAGTTACCTGACTTTCCGTTTAATTCACTATGCGGTCGAGGCGCGCGAACAGCACTTGCCGGATCATTCCTTCTCGGAATTCATGGCGAATGTCTCATTCCTGCCAATCTTCACCGCAGGACCAATTGAGCGATTTGATCGATTGCTGGCAAACAGGCGGCACACACTCTCTATGGGGGATGTAGTCGAGGGTGCGCACCGTGTGATTATTGCCATGATCAAGGCCTTCGCTCTTCCCGCGATCATCATGTCGGCCATGCCATTTGAGAACATTGCCGCCGCGGCGGACAGCCTCGTTGCAGAACCAGACAGTGTTACACTTGCCGCTGTTTGGGGCACCCTCTACATCACGACCCTCTACTACTATTTCAATTTTGCAGGCTATTCCGATATCGCGGTTGGCAGTGCTCGATTTCTCGGTTTCGGGATCATGGAGAATTTCAATCACCCCTTCCTGTCGACAAGCATTTCCGAGTTCTGGAGACGCTGGCACATCTCACTCGGCGAGTGGTGCCGGAGTTATGTGTTTTTCCCTATCTCCAGGGTCCTTCGCAGTGCAACGCTTGGATCTCTGGCGGCGTTTGTCGCAATCCGTCTTTGACATCAGGGCACCCTACATTGGGTGCTATTTGGATTGTGGCGCGGCGCCGGAGTGATTGCAGCCAGCGCCTTCCAGAAACGAGGTTGGCGTCTCTCAAGTAATCCGCAGGTTGCTGGCGTCACTGGCTGGATTCTAACGAGCGCCTACGTAACTCTAGGCTCAGCCTTCACGCTATTGTCAGGCAAGTACACCGATCTGGGACTCGCTCAAGGTTATCGCGCTGGCTTTTGGCTTGCGGATTTGAGTTGTGGGAATTCGCGCTGGACGTCAACCCTGCCGCGGCTGAGCTTGTACTCAAGGCTGTCGGCGAGAGCGGCCAGGGCTGCGCCGGTGAAGTCGGGGGCCACGCCAATCGTCACCCATTTTTCGTTTGTTGATGTATCCAGCGTTTCGACCAGAACCCGCGTTGCGGGTTCGCTCGCTGCCTGAATAATCCGCACGTTGCAGCTGGCAAGCTGCAGCTTGTCAACGGCCCCTTGATAGCGTGAAAGTGAATTGCACAGAGCCCGCCGCAGCGCGCCAATCGGCTCAATCGCGGTGCCTGTCGCCGCAACGGGTTTATCGTCGCCGTCCACTAAAACATGGACACTTACTTGCGAAAGGCTGCTCCGTTGCCCTGCCATGTCAAACTGATGTTTCACCGTAACGCTACAGGATTGGACTGCGAAGAACGCAGGCAGGCCGCTAATGTGGCGCCGCACCAGAAGTTCGAATGAGGCTTCAGCCAGGTCGTAGGCGTATCCCTGAGCTTCACGGCGCTTCGCTTCCGCCAAGAGTTCACGGACGCGGGCATCTTCTTTGCCGGCTGGAATGTTCATGCGTCCGAGTACAGCCAGAACGTTCGATCGTCCGGCCTGGTTCGAAACGAGAATTTGCCTCCCGTTACCAACGGCCTCTGGAGCAATATGTTCGTAGGTATCGGGCTGCTTTAAAAATCCCGACGCATGAATGCCGGTCTTGGTCGCGAACGCATACTTGCCGACGTATGGCGCATGACCGTCGGGTGGGCGATCCAGAATTTCATCGAGCAGGCGGCTTGTGAGCGTTAAGTTCTCCAGCTTTTCGCGCCATACGCCGACTTCAAAGCGATCTGCGAATTCGGGCTTCAACAGCAGTGTCGGAATAATTGACGTTAAGCCGGCATTGCCGCATTGCTCGCCAATTCCACTGAGTGTGCCGTGGATTTGGCGGCACCCTGCGCGGACAGCAGCGAACGAATTCGCGACCGCGTGCTCGGTGTCATTATGCGCATGAATGCCGAGATGCGTACCGGGAACGACATTTGCGGCGTCGGCGACAATTCTTTCAATCTCGTGAGGCAGCGTTCCGCCGTTGGTGTCACACAGGACCACACATCGCGCGCCTGCCTCAAAAGCGGTTTTAGCAACGCTCAATGAGTATTCGCGGTGGCTCTTGTAGCCGTCAAAAAAGTGTTCGCAATTCAGGATCAATTGGCGCCCAGAAGCGACGACTGCGCCAGCGCTTTCGCGGATGATCGCGAGATTTTCTTCATTCGATATGCCAAGCGCCACGCGCGCATGGTAGTCCGACGATTTGGCGACAAGACAAATGGTGTCCGAGCTTAGTTCTAACAGCGACCGGAAACCAGGATCGTTAGATAGAGATCGCCCGTCACGCTTTGTCATGCCGAAAGCGGTCAATCGTGCGCTGCTAAGCTGAGGCTTGGTCTGAAAAAGCGCAGTATCGGTTGGATTTAAACCTGGATAACCGCCTTCGATTTAGTCCACGCCGAGGGCGTCAAGCGCCGAGATGATGCGCAGCTTGTCACCGAGCAAGAACGAGATTCCAGCCGTCTGCGCGCCGTCGCGCAGGGTCGTGTCATAGAGATAGATGCGGTCCTTGATCATGTTTACCTGCGCGGGACTTTCGACGCTTGGGTCAGTTCAAAAGTTAAGTGCGCCGATGTTGTTCGTAGTCTCTTAGAGACTTGATCAATGGTCATGCATGTCGAACGTTGAGAGCGGACCACCCTGCCCGCGACGAACTCAAGCGGTATCCGGCTATGTAATGCAAGGTCTAGTTGCGGTTCAGTCACATCCACCCGGGCGACTTCTTCAGCTCACCACTTAATTGTGGATAAGGGGCGCCCAAATCAAATACAAGGGCCGCATCGTGTGGTTATACTATTCCCAGTGTCCCTACCCATAGGGTTCGCCCATCGGGCAATGTTCGTTCTGCGTCGGCTTGATCAGTAGCTTTGATCTTTCGTGTGTTCCGCTGTTGAGGTGCACACGCCAACCGGCGGAGCATTAAAGTGATGACGGCGCGTTTCGGATATTGCACAGTTTTTGCCTGTGCTTCCGCCTTCCTTTTGTCCATGCCGGCCCGCGCCGATAGCCAAGATGGTGTTGGCATAGGCTCGTCTGATGCGACCTACGTGGTCCCCGGCATCGAAGTCGGAGGGTTCGTATCAGATGATGGCGGTTACGGTGAAATCAACGCCATTTTGCCGCTCTCCATGCCGACTTCGCATCAGCTGTTTTTCATCGGCGCCGATGGCAAACTGTTCGGTGGAGGTCTGAGTAACACAGGTGACAGCGTCTAGAACGTAGGTGGTTATCGCGGCTATCGCGAACGCATGGAGACGGGCGTATTCGGGGCCTGGCTCGGTGCCGATCATTTGCAGACGGTCAATAGCAATACCTTTAATCGCTTTATCGCTGGCGCCGAGTACTACGGCGCGCGTGTGATTGCGCGTGTCAAGGGCTTCGTGCCGTTCGACAGCACGTCGGATGAGTGGAGCCAGACCATCGTGACGACGGCGACTGCGCCGGTCACGACGCCGCTAGCCATCACGACGTTAGACAGAACGACAACGACGACGACGTTCTATGATGAGAAAGTGCCAAGCGGCATCGATGGCGAACTCGGTTTGCGCTTTATGCTGCCCGGCTTCCGCGCTCATTCGTGCAACGGCGAGTTCAGGATATTTGCAGGTGCCTATGATTATTTCTCGCTCAAGGCAGACGGCGGCGATGTGCCGGTCGTGCGCGGGAGATTTGAACTCGATCTCTATCCGTTCGAATAAGCGCCCGACATGCGCGTGTCGTTTGAAGCGAGTTACAGCCACGACGATTATGCCGATGGCCAGTTTGCAGGTGGGGCACGGCTGTTCATTTCGTTGGGCCGTCCGCGTAGCTTAGCCTAAGATTATAGCGGCTCACTCAAGGACGGCGGCGGCGGTTCGTTGAAGGACGATCCGGCACCTGTTCCTGTTGCAGCCAACGGTTCGAAGGATTTGTTCCAGCCCGTCCGCCGCAACCGCGAGCCGGTGAGTGTCATTCGCGAGAAGCGGCAAGTCTCGTCGACGAATGTCACGGATAAAGTGACGAACACCCAGCAAACCCGGGCTTATACACTTGCGACCGTGTGCGACAGCGGGCCGATCCCGATTGATTGGGGTCCGGATTGCCCGCCACCCGGTGGCCCGACAACTATTGTACTCGGGGCGCTTATCGGACAACCCCTTGATGGATCAACTCTAGCAGGAAATTGGTTTTTAAACCTAGCAGCGTTGACCAACGGAAGCGGTCAGACTTTGCCCCAGCTTCTGGCGACGTCAACGCCGTCATTCTCCGGAACATTTTCACTGCCGCGACCCGCGCCAAATATTTCTGTGCTCTTAGATGTGTCGCTTGTTCCGGAGCCGACTTCTGGCGACGCGACGGGGGTTAATGTCATAATTAATCTGGCTCTTGCCAATTCCAGTTTGTTAACTTCGCAGGAGCTGCAGCTTGACGCCCGGTGCGACCGCCGCTTGAAGCGAAACATCCAACAGCTCGCAACGACTTCTGACGGATGAAACTTTACAGCTTCCGTTACATCGAGAGTTTCGATGCGAGCTGCGAAACCTACGTTTACCTTCGAGCGTGTCACGCGCCATTGCCGTTTTGGTTTTCTGTGAGGAAACTATTGAGTCTACTTCGTTGCGCCGGAATGATTGGAAGCGGATCGCATTAAGGATGTGTACGCGATCGCTGATCCAGACGATGGCGTCTTGGATACCGCGAGCAGCCGATGGTGTCATAACATCGTATGAGACCCGCTCGACTTTCAGTTCCGGTCGAGTGAAGAATGCGAAAACGCCCCAAACATGAAGCTTGATTCCAGTCTTCCTACCACCTTGTTTTTCGCAAGGGCGTACGCATCCTTGAATTGTCAATCGCACGAGCAGCAGAACGATGCACGAGGCAGTGTATGGTCATCATCTGAGCGACAAGATAGGACCACTCACGTCTCAAGTTGATGCTTTGAAACGGTGATTGCGTGGAGACGGATTTTTCGATGCAAAGTTGCGCGACTGATGTCGAGGTGCTTTGCCGTGTCGGTGATGTTCCAGAGATGGGCGTGCAAGGCACTGATAATTCGTTGGCGTTCCGCGATGCCGGTCATCTCCCGCAGGGTCTCGCACACCGGTTGGTCTTCAACTCCGGTGACGTCATGCTCGGCTATGCCTGGTTTTTTGGCCTCGGCCGTTCGAAGGGTGGTCCATGCCACGCGTACAGTATCGTGTGAATTCAAGAATATATTCCGGCAAATGGTCGACTTGAATCGACCGCTCATTGCCGTGCAAGGACAAGACGAGCCGGATAATATTTCGTAGTTCACGAATATTTCCTGGCCACGGATAACTTCGCAATACTTCCAGAGCATCGGGGGCCACGCTGATAGGCTGAAGACCGCTCAATTGTGCTTCGTCTTGGATTACGGATGCAACCAGTGCAGAAAAATCAACTCGTTGGCGTAGTGCCGGTATTGTGAATTGAGCACCACGAATACGGTAATACAGGTCTTTGCGGAAGTGTCCTGCCGTTACAAGGTCTGGCAAGTTCCTGTGGGTCGCGCAGATTATTCTTAGATCGACAGGGTCGGTTCGCGTGCTGCCTAATGGATTGACGGAACGATCCTCCAGCACGCGCAAGAGGTGGGCCTGCAAATCCAGTGGCATGTCGCCGATTTCGTCAAGAAACAGAGTGCCGCCATCGCTTGCGGCAATCTTGCCGATCTTACCGCCTTTGACCCCTCCGGTGAATGTACCTGGCGCATAACCAAATAGTTCGCTTGCGAGGAGTGTTGCGGGAATCGCTGCGCAGTTCACTGCAACATAGGGGTTGCCGGCACGACTGCTTTCAGCGTGGATCCCGCGTGCCATGGTGTCCTTACCAACACCCGTTTCTCCTAGGAGCAGAATTGGAATGTCACCATTAAGCAGCTTCCGGCAGAGTTTGACGATTTCACCACTCGCGGGGTCGCTGCCTGCAATACGATCGAGTGGTGCCGTCACCGGAGTGGGCCGGGCCCGCCGGACTGGCTCTGCGATGGCTTCTCGTTCATGAAGGCGGTCGCGTAGGCTGAGGGAACCGTTCCGAGTATGAAATACTTACGGAGTATCCTGAGTGCGGTTTCAGATCAGGGATGCTCTCACTGCAGAAGTCTTGGAGAGTTCTCCCAGCCAATGCCTGCAGATCGGAAACGCCAAGACAGGCGTAGCCATCAGCTGTCGCTCCAAGAATTCGCCCTGCTTCATCGGTGGCAACGAGTGCGTTCGCCGGTAAGGGGAATCGCATCCTCGCTATGCGAAATAGTGACGATGCAGTCCTTCTTGTGCCGCTTGCGAAATAGCAGAAGGCTCATGAGGTTCGCAGCGTCTCAGGATGAAATGTCGAGCGAAATTCCCTTCGTCGCTGATTTCTCTGACGCGTCCAGACATGTCTAATGCCGCCAGAACAGTGCCATCGGAACCGAATACCGGCGCTGCAGAACACGTGAAGCCCCGGAATCCTTCATTAAAGTGGGCATCTGCGTGAATGGTGATTGGCTGGCGGGAAATTATGCATGTGCCGATGCCGTTCGTCCCGGCCTTCTGCTCATGCAAGATTGATCCGAGCGCGAACCCTTGCCGCAAGATCTCCTGGCTTGAGGGGCAATCGGCATGCCTGCGAACGATCACTCCATCGGCATTTGAAATTAGAACGATGTAGCCCGCTTCGCGTGCCACTTTGCGAACTTGCTCGATGATTGTGGACGTATCTGACAGCAAATCACACATTTCGCTGTGCAGAACATTTAATTCTTGTGACGGCACACAAGCGAGGCCACGCCTATCAGAGGGATCAAGACGATACTCTGAAATGCAGCGGCGCCAGGATGCCTTGATAATATCGTGACCAATCGGCGGCGGCCTTGACGCCAATGATAACCCAGAAGCGGCGATTGTCATTATCAGCTCTACTCCTCAGTACTTTCGGCTGAGACACTGCCAGCAACAACCACTTCTTGCAAGTTCTTCACGGGCAAAATTGCTCGAGTTTCGAGTGCGCCGTGCGAATAAGTTTACCCGGCAGAGTTTTGGCATTTATAGATCGCTACAGGGAATTCACACGAGGATTGCATAGCGGAACAATGGAGTCGAAAATTTTGCCAAGTTTATGGCTGCAATGCTTCGGGCTGCGATCTCGATCATCTTTCATCTTGCATGCCTAACAGCGATAGTAGCTCCGCATTTTTGGAGGCGGTGGGAGAACGTGACTTTAATTTCGCATTTCAAGCGGCATCGTACATCGCTGGCCTTCGCGATACGCCTTACCGTCGCAGCACTGTTGGCGTTATGGATTGGGCGGCTCATGGAGGTGCGTCTTCCGCTCTGGGTCGTGCTCACAGCTATGATTGTGACGCAGACGAGTCTTGGCCGAACAGTGAAGGTAGCCCTCGACTACTTTGCCGGGACCATTTTGGGCGCGCTGTGGGGCGGCCTCGTGGCCTGGTTCGTGCCACACGCAAATGAAGCGGCACTATTTGTAACCTTGGGCGTGGCCCTGGTGCCTTTAGCATTCTTAGCGGCGGTCCAACCGCGTTACTCGACGGCGCCACTTACCGCCGCCATTGTATTATTGATGACCCAAAGTGCAGAATTGAGTCCCGTGGGTTCGGTTTTGGAGCGTTTGACTGAAGTAGGGATAGGCGGGTGTGTAGGACTGATCGTGTCCTTGTTGCTGTTCCCGTCTAGTGCCTTTCAGCACGTTCGCGGAAAGGCCGCAGAGGCATTGGATGAAATGGCTAAAACAGCGTCAGGTCTCACGGAAGGTTTCAAGATTGGACTCGAGACTGGTGCGGCCCTGTCACTTCAAAAGTCGATCGGGCCCCTACTTGCGGAGATTGGGGGCATGGTCGGCGAGGCCGACCGGGAAAGGAGTCTGCGAGCTGGGGCTGAGGAAACCGGCCCGTTACTGCGATCATTGCTGCGACTGAGGCATGATCTCGTCATGGTGGGGCGGGCCGTGGAGCAGCCGCTGCCCGCAATCCTTGCTCCGGCCTTTGTTGCGGCGGGAGGGGCAATTCGAGAATACTTCAAGTTGAGCGCGCACGCGCTCCGGATCGGCGAGGCCGCCCCGCTACTCGAATTTGTCGATATTGCTGTCGCTAAATGTACAACTGCCTTGGCGGACGCTCGTCAAGAAGGAACCTTGCGCGGACTTTCAAGCGACGAACTCGAGCACCTATTCGCAATGGGTTTTGCCCTTGAACAGATGCGCCGCAATTTTGGTGATCTTAAACGATGTATCGATGAATGGGCGAGTTAGGCGGCTTCGCGGATCATGTTTCGCGCGATGATGAGCTGTTGGATTTGGCTCGTTCCCTCGTAGAGTCTGAACAACCGTACATCGCGATAAAATCGTTCGATCGCATATTCCGCAATGTAGCCGGCGCCGCCATGGATCTGCACCGCGCGATCTGCCACGCGGCCGCACATCTCGGACGCAAAGAGCTTGCAGCATGAGGCCTCGGTCTTGACATCCTTGCCGTCGTCCCTCCGGCGAGAGGCATCGAGCACCATCGAGCGTGCCGCATAAATTTCCGTTCGACTGTCAGCCAGCATCGCTTGAACCAATTGGAACTCCGCGATAGGCTTGCCGAACTGTTGGCGCTCCATCGCATAGCGCAACGCATCCTCGAGCATGCGCTCAGCTGCTCCAACGCAAATTGCGGAGATGTGTAGCCGGCCCTTGTCCAGCGTCTTCATGGCCGTCTTAAATCCGGCACCTTCCGTCAGGCCAATGATGTTGGCGGCAGGAACGCGGCAGTCTTCGAAGATGACGTCGCAGGTGTGAGCCCCGCGCTGTCCCATCTTCTTGTCCTTCTTGCCCAAAGAAAGTCCGGGCGTACCGCTCTCGACAATAAATGCAGAGATGCCGCCGGCACCCTTGTTCTCAGGATCGGTACGGGCCATCACGGTGAAAATGCCCGCGCGCGGCGCATTGGTAATGTAGCGCTTCGTACCGTTGAGGATGTAATCCTCTCCGTCGCGCACGGCAGTCGTCTGCAGCGAGGCTGCGTCAGATCCGGCGTTCGGTTCGGTCAATGCGAAGGAGGCAATCAACTCGCCTGTCGCCAACCGCTGCAGATATTTTCTCTTCTGCTCTTCGGTTCCGTCGAGAACAAGGCCCTGTGAGCCAATGCCGTTATTGGTGCCAATGAGTGAGCGGTAACATGGCGAAGCCTTGGCAAGCTCCATCGCGACCAGGACTTCCTCCTCCATGGTCAGGCCCATGCCGCCGTATTCCTCGGGAATCGATAAGCCAAAGAGGCCGAGGTCTTGAATCTCTCGCACGATACTTGGCGGAATTTCATCTGTTTCGGAGACAAGTTCCTCCGCAGGAATGAGGCGCTCACGGACGAACCGCGCCACGGTCTCACACAGGGCGTCAATCGTCTCCTGATCTCGGATCATGCTTCTGTCCTCGTCGTCATACGCGAATCTCTGGTCGCGCGACCCATTACCTTTTCCAGGCGGCCAACAAGCGCGACAAGCCGGGGGCCGATGTCGTCAACTAGTTTCTTGCGATGAAGCAGGAACGCCGGGCCAGCGCAGTTGAAAGCCATTAAGGTGCCGTCTGGCGCGTGAAACGGAACACCGACACCGCTGACGTCTTTATTCCAGTCCTTGACAGAAATGCAGAAGCCGCGATCTTTGTAGTCCTTTAAACCTTGTTCGATCCCTGCCGAAATTGCCGGCCAATTCTCGGGATCCTGCTTCTTTAGCTGCGCCATCAAGATTTCGCGCTCACGCGGAAGGCACCCAGCAAGGTAGGCCCGGCCCGTTGCGGTTGTCGCCATCGGGAGCCGTGATCCGATGCTTAGTTGCAGTCCGATTGACGCGCTGGAGCGTACGGTTTCGACATAGACCAAGCTCAAACGGTCGCCAATGGCAAGCGATGTCGATGTCTGCGACAACTTCGGCAAGCACTTGCATCATTGGTCTTGCAATCTGCCGAATGTCGACATTGGATAGAAATGCATATCCCAACGAGAGTACGCCTGGCGCGAGCTGGTATTGACCATAGTGGCCGGAAAAGCTCAAATATCCGAGCTTGGTAAGTGTGCCGGCCAAACGTGAAACAGTTGGCTTGGGAAGCCCGGTTCGCCGAGACAGCTCCGAAACGCCTAGAAAGCGCTCACCAGGATTGAAGCAACGGAGTATCTCAAGTCCTCGGGCAAGGGCTGTAACAAACTGCCTGTCTTTGCCGGACGCGGACTCCGGCAACAGGTTGATTTCAACTCCACTCTGTCGTTCTGGCATGGATGCTCTCCAAAAGACTGATCCGCAGGGCGGAACAAGCATGCATCACTATTTACGGCACTTGTAAAGCAGATAAAAGCCATGCATTCGGCTTAGTTGACAATTGCATAGACCCAGTTAGTTAGAGAAAATAGCAGATCAAGCACCTCGCAAGGTTCGCAATGCAGAACGCGGGCGAGAATGTGACGGATTGAGAGGGCAGATGCCGGAAGTCGAGCTGATCGGACATGAAGATGGCGTCAGCTGGGTGCGCATAAACCGGCCGGAAGTTAAGAACGCACTGAACATGAATGTGCGCGAACTATTGGCACGGCACTTTACGGCGCTATCGGCCGACGCGGAAACGCGATGCATCGTTGTGACGGGCGGAGAAAAGGTTTTTGCCGCAGGCGCCGATATTCGTGAACTCGCGGATGCGACCACCGTTGACGTTTATCTCCGCAACACGCAGCGCCTGTGGCAGGCAATCGCGCAATGTCCCAAACCGGTCATTGCCGCGGTGAACGGTTTCGCATTTGGCGCTGGCTGTGAGCTAGCTATGCACGCGGATGTCATCGTTGCGGGTGAGAATGCATCATTTGCCCTGCCCGAGGTGAAAGTTGGCATTATGCCAGGCGCTGGTGGAACGCAGCGTCTTTTGCGCGCAGTCGGCAAGTTCCACGCGATGAGAATGGCAATGACAGGCCAGGCTGTCTCAGGCAGAGAAGCCGTTGCAATAGGGCTTGCAAGCGAGTGTGTGCCGGACGCGCAGGTTCAGCAACGCGCCTCTGAATTAGCAAAGGCAATTGCCTCCATGCCACCAATCGCGATCGCGCAGATAAAAGAAGTTGTTCTCGCTGGCCAGGATGTTTCGCTTGAAAGCGCGCTGGCCCTGGAACGCAAAGCGTTCCAGATCCTTTTCTCCAGCGAAGATCAAAAGGAGGGTATGCGCGCCTTTTTTGAGAAGCGCAAACCCGTCTACAAAGGGCGTTGAGCAATGCCTGCCAAGACTGATGAAGCGGTACTGGGTGTTGTTGGTGTCGGCTTAATGGGCCGAGGGATAGCGCAGATCGCTGCGCAGGCTGGCGTGCCAGTTTTGTTGTTCGACAGCCGTCCAGGGGGGGCAGAAGAGGCGCGTCAGACTCTGGTATCCACGCTCGCAACTCTTAGCTCGAAGGTAAGATCACAGCCGAAGCGGCATCGAGCTGCGTCCGGACGTTTGAAGGTTGCGAACACGCTTGAAGACTTGAAGTCTTGCACGGTGGTCGTCGAGGCCATCGTCGAGAACCTCGAAGCCAAGCAACAGTTGTTCCGCGCGCTTGAGGGGGTTGTTCGCGCGATTGTATTCTTGCAACGAATACGTCGTCGCTATCGGTGACGTCGATCGCCGCGGCGGTATCGGCTCAAAGCGCGTCGCGGGCTTCCATTTCTTCAGTCCCGTGCCACTGATGAAGATTGTCGAGGTCATCCCAGGGCCGTTGACGGAGGAGCGGGTTGTTGAGACGTTGACGGCATTGGCTGAGCGCATGGGGCATGCGCCAGTGCGCGCCAGCGATACACCGGGCTTCATCATCAACCACGCGGGCCGGGGTTATAACACCGAGGCGCTGCGCATCCTCGGCGAAACGATCGCGCCGCACGCAGAGATCGATCGCGTGCTGAAACAAGCCGCAGGGTTCCGTATGGGACCATTCGAGCTGATCGACATGACCGGTCTCGACGTCTCTCAGCCAGTGATGGAGGCGATTTACAATCAATATTACCAGGAGCCGCGTTTCCGTCCTTCGCCTATTGCACGCCAGCGTCTCGCCGCTGGGCTGTTCGGGACGTAAAAGCAAGCGGGGTTTTTACGATTATCCAAAATGGTGAGAAAGTAGATGCACCAGTTCAGGCCGTGCCGCCTCGAGTAGAGCGTCCTGTTTGGCTTAGTGTCAGTGACCGTACTCTCATTTCCTGAGGCAACAAAAATCCTGTCCAGTTTAGGCGCTGTCGTAGAGACGGGAAAAATAGCAAGTTCCGGCGCCATTTGTCTCGTACTCCCGATTGGTTTAGACGCCACCACGGCCGCAGTAAGGGCCGATAGCAATCCGGAGCGCACGGTAGCACTCGATCCGCTCTTTTTATCTGGACGCCGTACTTTGATGACGACGCCAGCAACGTCGCTTGAAGTGCGCGACGCCGCGCACGCGCTTTTCGCATCTGACACCACCCCCGTGTCGGTGATCAAGGACAGTGCCGGGTTCATCGCCCAACGGGTCGTCGCCACTATTGTCAACATTGCCAGCGATATCGCGCAGCAAGGTGTTGCGCGCCCGCAGGATATCGATACGGCGGTGAAGCTCGGTCTGGGCTATCCCTCGGGTCCGTTAGCGATGGGCGATAAGCTTGGCGCCGGGCGTGTGCTGGAGATTTTAGACGGGCTGTTCGAAATTTATCGCGACCCTCGCTACCGCCCAAGTCCATGGCTGCGCCGCCGCGCTCAATTGGGGCTGTCTCTTCTCAAATCCGAAATTTGAATTCAATTGTAAGGACGAGATTGCCTCATGCTTGATGCTTATATTTATGATGGTCTGAGGTCACCGTTCGGCCGCCAAGCGGGTGTGCTGGCCAGCGTTCGGCCAGACGACCTCGTGGCGACGCTCATCGAAGTGCTGGTTGGCCGAGCGGGGTTCTCTCCGAGCCAGTTTGAAGACGTGGTGCTCGGATGTGCCTGCCAGGCCGGCGAGGATGCCCGCAACATTGCCCGTCACGCCGTGCTTCTTACGAGTCTTCCGGTCACCATTCCAGGGCAGACAGTGAACCGTCTATGTTCGAGCGGCCTTGCCGCGATCCTTGATGCAGCACGTGCCATAACCAGCGGCGAGGGCGAAGTCTATCTCGCAGGCGGCGTCGAAAGTATGAGCCGGGCACCGTTCGTAGTCGCTAAGAGCGAAAGCGCTTATGGCCGGGATTTCAAGGTATTTGATTCCGCCGTCGGCGCGCGCTTTCCCAACACGCATGTACTGAAGCGCCATGGCGCCGATACGATGCCCGAGACGGCGGACAATGTAGCGAAGGATCTGGGACTATCGCGCCATGACGCGGACGTCTACGCCGCCGGATCGCAGCAGAAATATGAAGCCGCGCGCGCAGCGGGCTTTTTCGCCGGTGAAATACTGCCTATAGAGGTCGCCAGCGGTAAGAAGGGTATGCCCCCGCGCATTGTGAATGAGGACGAACATCCGCGTCCCAATACGACGTTAGATGCGCTCGCTAAATTGAAGCCGTTGAACGAGGGCGGCGTTACTACTGGCGGCAATGCGTCAGGCATCAACGACGGTGCGGCTGTGGTTTTGTTGGGCAGTAAGGCGGCAGGCGAGAAGGCCGGAAAGAAGCCTCGTGTGCGCATACTTGCGGGCGCAGCTGTTGGCGTGGAACCTCGCATCATGGGCGTCGGGCCTGCCTATGCGATACCGAAGGCGCTGGAGCGTGCCGGTCTCAAACTATCGGATATGGATGTCATAGAAATCAACGAGGCGTTTGCCTCGCAGGTTCTTGGCTGCTTGAGGCTCTTGAACCTTTCATTTGACGATCAACCGCGTCAATCCTAACGGCGGCGCCATCGCTATTGGCCATCCGCTGGGTGCATCTGGCGCGCGGTTGATGGTTTCCACCATGCGCGAACTCGAGCGTCGCAACGGCCGATATGCCGTCCTAAGTCTCTGCATCGGTATGGGCCAGGGACTTGCCGTGGTCATCGAACGTATTGCGCAGTAAGCGCCCAATTTCATCGCAATCAAAGGCTGTGCCATGTCATCCGTATCTGTCATCGAACCCGAACTGAAGCACAAAGAACTTTTCATTGGAGGCGAGTGGCTCCAAGCTGAAGGTGGCCGCCGCTTCGAGACCGAGAACCCTTATACGGGGAAGCCCTGGGCTAGCATCGCCGATGCAGGCGTGAGCGACGTCGATCTAGCGGTGAAGGCCGCGCGTGCGGCACTCGACGGGCCGTGGGGGCAGATGTCAGGCGGGCAGCGCGCCCGCCTGATGAACAAACTTGCGGACATTCTCGAACGCGATGCCGACAAAATTGCGATGATTGAGACTTACGATAACGGCAAGCTCATCAGGGATGCACGCTGGCAGGTCGGGCTGATGGCGGAGTGGTTCCGCTATTTTGCAGGTGCCGCGGACAAGATCGAAGGGACCGTCATGCAAGACGCGAGCCCGGATTTCTTTGTCTATACGCGCCGGGAGCCAATCGGTGTGGTGGCAGCGATCCTGCCCTGGAACGCACCTCTGCTTCTGATGACGTGGAAGCTTGCGCCGGCGTTGGCCGCGGGCTGTACATTCATTGCAAAGCCGTCGGAGTTCACGCCTTCCTCAGCACTGGCATTAGCTGAAAGAATTCAAGAGGCCGGGTTTCCAGCGGGTGTTTTCAACGTTCTCCCGACATCATCGCGCGACGTCAGCGCTGCGCTAACGCTGCATGAAGGTGTCAACATGGTTGCCTTCACCGGCTCTACGGCAGGAGGCGTAAAGACCGCTCAGTCCGCTGTTTCACATCTCGCCCGTTTCACCCTCGAGCTCGGCGGGAAGTCGCCGCAGCTGATCTTTGAGGATGCGGACGTCGAAGCGGCTGCGAATGGCGTGCTGCGGGGCATCTTCTCGGCTACGGGCCAGATCTGTCATGCTGGGTCACGCGTTTTCGTGCAGCGGCCCGTCTACAATAAGATTCTCGAAAAAGTCGTTGCGCGCGCGAAAACGTTGAAGCTTGGGGATCCTAGACTTCCAGAGACAGAGATGGGGCCGATCGCAACGGCGCCGCAATTCGAAAGGGTCAAGGAAATGCTGGCGCGCGCCTTGGCGGACGGCGCCGTGGCTGCTTGCGGAGGCAGCGCAGATGAGAAATTGGGCGGTTATTTCATCAAGCCCACTGTTCTCATCAACCTGCAGCCGGACGACTACATCATGCGCGAAGAGGTCTTCGGTCCTGTCGTTTGCATGATGCCATTCGACACGGAAGAAGAGGGTATCGCGCTAGCGAATGACACTCGTTACGGTCTTGCCTCTGGTCTATGGACCAGTGACGTGCGGCGGGCTCATCGAGTTGCAAAGCGAATTCGCGCCGGCACAGTCTGGGTCAATGCCTATCGTGGCGTTGCGCCGAGTGTCCCATTTGGTGGGTTCGGTGCGAGCGGTATCGGTCGCGAAAGCGGCCTGGAGGCTATTCGCGATTACACCGAGCAAAAAGCAATCTGGGTAGAGATGACTGGGCAGACGAAAGACCCATTCAAGCTTTGACGCCTAGGCAGGGCGGCTCTGTTCGGGGATCCGGCCGTATGAAGCGAATTACAGGAGAACAAAAATGGCCGACGCAATTACTGGCGGATGTTTGTGTGGGAAGATTCGTTACGAGATAAGTCAGCCAGTCCAGAACATCATCGCGTGTCACTGCACCAACTGTCAGAAATCGTCCGGGTCTGGCATGAGCCATAACACGGCCATACAGAGCAACGCTTTCAAGTTGACCGCGGGACAGCCGAGGATCTTCGCGGATACGGCAAACAGCGGCAACAAACTGTATCGCGCTTTCTGTGGCGACTGCGGTTCTCCCATCTATAGCCAGCGGGAAAAAATGCCTGAAATGATGGTCGTGAAGGTTGGTACGCTCGACAACTCCAATTCCATGAAACACGCCATGAATATCTGGATGAATAGCGCGCGACCGTGGATTAGTATCTCACCGGACGTCGAACACTATCCCGAGAATCGGCCGGTTAAGACCTGAGGCGGACTTAAATCGGAACGTTGCCATTGCCATTCAAGTGTTCAATCGCAGCTCTGGAAAAGAAAGCCGGGGCTGCATTTTACTGCAGGCCGTGCGCGTCGGGTTCGAAATTTGACGCATGCAGGCGATAAATCGATTGCAAATAGGTGAACCAGTTTCGCCTCGGCGCGTCACGACACCGATAGATCTATTGGGGGCATCCTGAAGGTGGATTATCCGCAGGTTGACATCCATGATAAGCCGTGCGGCTAGCTCTGGGAGCACGGCGACACCCACATCACACTCCACGAACTTTTTAATTGTGGCCAAATCCCGCAACTCGAGAACTGGTTTGAAGGCGGTGTCATCGAGCAGGCTCAAGTCGAGGGCAAGTCTCGTGCTTGTGCCTCGCGGCATCGTGATGATGGGCAATTTGCTGAGGACTTCCTCGGACCAGGGCTTTCCATCCAGTTCCAAATCATTGCGATTCGACGTTACGAGCACGAAGGTGTCCGTCATGAGTTCGATCGCTTCCAAATCCTTGTCGTTTATAATGCCTGGAAGGAGAGCCGTGAGGGCGACGCCTACTTTTCGGCCGCGCAACAGTTCAACAGTTTGTTCCGCACTGACGTCATTGACTTTGAACTGAAGATCGGGGAATTCCGACCTCAATCGTTTGATGCAACCCGGCAATAGAGATGCAGCAATAGATGGGGTTGCCGCAATGGCAAGCGTCTGCGCGTGCCCCTTTGCAAAATCTTGCAGTTCCACCAACCCTGCATCGTAGCTTTCGATCATGCGCGCCGCGATCGGCAGCAGCATAGCGCCTTCGCTTGTCAGACGAACGCTACGCGTGGTTCGCTCGAACAGTTGAACGCCGATGGTGTCTTCGATTTCACGCACGATTTTGCTGAGAGTTGGCTGGGTCACATGTAGCTGTTCCGCACAGCGGCTAAAGCTGAGCGAATGCGAAAGTGCCACGAATATTTTCAGCTGTCGCTGTGAAAGGTGCATGCTGGTTTGCCAGGCGGAACTTTTGCGGAAAGCGCCTAATCGGAGAAGAAGTGCTTGAATGCAGTCTTATATGAGGCATGTGCAGTGTTGAGGGCAAGCATCCATGCGGCCTATAGCCATTATTTTTCGAGTGCACTATAAGGCTCATAACGGCATGCGAATGCGAGTAAAAAGTTACAAGCACCGCACAAGTTTCGCACAGCGGAATTGAAGTGCGCGGCCGTGCACAAATCGCCGGGGCAAGCCGGCAACTTCGAAAGGAACTTCAAATGACGCTAAAGAGCGGTGCAGAATTGATCGTGGAAACGGTTTTGGAGAATGGCGGCGAAACGGTCGTTGGGTTTATTGGTCACTCCACTCATGAAATTGCCGATGCCGTAAAGAAATCGGACCTCGGCAAGAAGGTTGTTAATCCTGCGACCGAGCTGGGCGGCACCCACATCCTCAATGGCTACAACTATGTGAAGGATCGCGCCGCGGCCGTGGGCATGTGGCATACAGTCGGCAACCTTCTCCTCCATGCAGGTATGCATGGAAGCGCGTTCGGGCCGTATTCCCTCGGTGCACATCGGCTTCAACAGCGACAGCCGACTCGCAGGCCGTCGTGAGGCTTGTCAGCAAGTGCCCTGGCAGAGCTTCAACACACATTGCCCTTTCGACGACGCGAGTTCGAACGGCACGACAAGATCGGTGAACATATCTCACAACGCCTTCCGCGTCGCAGAAGGTCATCCCTGCGGTCCCGCCTATCTAGATATTCCCTTCGACATGGGCATCGATCGCATTGACTCGCGCGCAATCGTGCCGCGCGGCGCAAATCGCGCTGATCGCCCGATAAGCGCCGCCTACGAAGACGTAATGGAGACGGCACGCAAACTCGTCGCGGCCAAAAACCCCATCATCATTGCTGGCGGCGGCGTGGCACGAGCCAAGGGCGGAGCGGCACTTCAAAAGCTGGCTGAGCTCGCAGGTATCCCAATTGTCACGTCCTCGAACGGATCTGGCGTCGTAACCGAGCTGCATCCGTTGGTCCTGGGCATGGCCGGCTTCTGCGGCTGGAAAAGCGCAAACAAGCTCATTGATCAGGCGGACTTTGCTCTGGTGCTCGGTTCGCGTCTATCGGACTGGGGCATCGCGCAAGGCTATTGCGTGCGCCTGCCCGAGATTGTGCATGTCGATACCGATCCCGGCGTGCCAGGCAGCTTCTACCTGACGCATTTGTCGATCCAAGCCGACGCGAAGAGCTTCGCAGAGCAGTTGGTCGCCATTCTGCCGCATACGCCGGGCTTCCAGGCGGTGCCTTACGAAACGCGTGAAAACGTCAAAAAGGCCGGTGAACTCAAGAAGACTTGGCTTGCCGAAATCGAAGAGAAGGGGCGCTCTGATACGATCCCGGCCAGCATGTGGCGCGTCATGGCCGAGCTGCGCAAAGTTATGCGTCCGGACGATCTACTGGTCACCGATATCGGCAATCACACGCTTCAGATGCTGGCGGGCGTGCCGCAACAAAAGCCTCGCCGTATTGTTTCCTCGCAGGGCGAAGGCATTCTGGGCTGCGGATTCCCGATGGCGTTAGGTGCCCAGCTCGCAGAGCCTCAGAACAAGGTGTTCCTTGGCACGGGTGACGGCGCGCTGTTCTACCACTTCAACGAACTTCGCGTGGCTATGGAGCACAAGCTGCCAATTATATGCATCGTCTTCAACAACGGTGCCTACGGAGCGAACCATCAGCTGATGGGTTACCGGTACCAGAGCCCGTCGTGGTGCGACTTCACCAACCCGAAGTGGGTTGACATCTTCAAGGCATTTGGTGCCAACGGCGAGACCATCGGCCAGTGCTCCGACATTGCGGGTGCATTGCAACGCGCAATCAACTCGAACACGCCGTACTGCATCGAAGTTCCAGTTACGAAGTCTGAAGGCCTTGCCAGTGACGACGTTGGCGGCATTGGTCCCAAGCTTCTGATCAAGGGGCGCGAAATCCCGGTTGACACCGAAGGCAGCCTGCTGCCGGGCGAGAACCTGTTGAAGAAGGCTTGATCGTATACGTCACAGTCTGGGCACTGCTACTTTGGCATCGGGTGCACGCTCGCGGATTGCCGGTCATGGTGATCCGCGGCCCGAACTTGAGCGCAGCAAAAAGATTAGGGCGATACGAAAATCTTTCGAGTGGAGGCCGGTGCTCATTGATGCCGGCCTCTTACCATCACGCAGTGCCAATCGCGTCGGATTGTGGCCTACTCGAACACGCCGGTTCAATTTCGCGCTGAACGGCAATCAGAAGAACAAACATTACTTGCGTTGCAGAGAATAAGGTTTTGATGATGAGCGGCGCACTTTCGCATTTGAAAATCCTCGATCTCTCCCGGATCCTCGCTGGGCCTTGGGCAACCCAGCAGCTGGCAGACCTCGGCGCAGACGTGATTAAGGTCGAGCGCCCCTTGGTCGGCGATGATACGCGTCTGTGGGGCCCTCCCTTCCTGAAGGATGAGAGCGGACAGGAAACGAAGGACTCCGGCTATTATCTCTGCTGCAATCGCAATAAGCGCTCTGTGACGATCGATTTTACGCAACCGGAAGGTCAGGAACTCGTTAGGGCTTTGGCAGCCCAGTGCGATGTGCTGATTGAAAATTTCAAAGTGGGCGGCTTGCGTCAATATGGGCTTGATTACGAGACGATCCATAAAATAAACCCGAGGCTCGTTTATTGTTCAATCACAGGCTTTGGTCAGACGGGTCCGTATGCGCCGCGCGCCGGCTATGATTTCCTTATCCAGGGTATGGGCGGCCTCATGAGCGTCACTGGTCATCGCGACGGTGACGAAGGTGGCGGTCCAATGAAAGTCGGGGTAGCGCTGACCGATATCCTCACGGGACTTTTTGCATCGACCGCGATCCTTGCAGCAGTGGCACAGCGAGATGTCAGCGGAAAGGGGCAGCAAATTGATTTGTCGCTGCTCGATGTACAGATTGCATGCCTCGCCAATCAGTCGATGAATTACCTTTATACAGGCTCTGTCTCCAGAGAGAATGGGCAATGCCCATCCTAACGTTGTTCCATACCAGGACTTCCCCACGACTGATGGCCACATGATACTTGCGATTGGTAACGACAGCCAGTTTGCAAAGTTTTGCGCGACGGCCGGGCACGCAGAGTGGGCAACGGATGCGCGTTACGCAACGAGCGCAGCTCGAGTGATCAACCGTGACACACTAATTCCCGCGATGCGCCAGGTTACGATAACGCGCTCCACTGCCGAGTGGGTGAAGAGCTTCGAAGTGGTCGGTGTGCCGTGCGGGCCTATTAATACCGTCGCTCAGGTCTTCGAAGATCCACACGTTAAGGCGCGTGGCACTAAGATTACCCTGCCGCATCCGCTTGGCGGAGAAATTCCATTGGTTGCTAACCCAATCCGGCTTTCCGAAACGCCGATAGAATATCGGCTCGCTCCGCCGATGCTAGGGCAGCACACGAGCGAAGTGTCTACGCGATGTTCTCGGGCTCGATGATGCGCGCATCAAGGAACTGAGTATTCGTAAAATCGTGTGAATTGGCGCGCCAAATTGCACGTGGCAGCTAAGGCAGGGACACATGGCCGGTAAATTCCTGCTTTACGAGAAGGACGGTCCAATTGTCACTCTGACGATGAACCGGCCCGAGGTTCGCAATATCGTTACCGGCAACTCTGCGGTAGACGAATTTGTTGCTGCACTTGCAGTGATAGAGAAGGATGACAGTGTTCGCGCAGTCATCATCACGGGTGCAGGCACGACGTTCTCCGCAGGCGGCAGCATCAACGAGATGAAGCGTCAAATTGGGGTTCCTGCAGCGGAGTTGCGGCAGGAATACCGTTTTGGCATTCAGCGGTTGCCGCTAGCCTTGTACAATCTCGAAGTGCCAACGATTGCTGCCATCAATGGCCCCGCAATTGGAGCTGGCTGCGACATCGCATGTATGTGCGATATTCGCTTGGCGTCGGAGAACGCGACTTTTGCGGAAAGCTTCGTCAAACTCGGAATTGTGGCTGGTGATGGCGGTGCTTGGTTTTTGCCGCGCATCGTTGGCGCATCGAAAGCAGCGGAAATGTCCTTTACTGGGGACGCCATTACGTCAACCGAGGCTTTGGCATGCGGGCTTGTTTCTCGAGTTGTGCCAGCCGCAGAACTTATGACCGAGGCGCGCTCGATGGCTGCACGTATAGCGGCCAATTCAGGTGCTGCTGTTCGCATGACGAAACGACTGATTCGAGAGGGCATGCATCTTTCGCTCGAAGGGTCGCTTGAGATGGCTGCTGCATTTCAAGTGCTTGCACACAAAACTGACGAGCATGCCGTAGCCGTTGATGCATTTCTCGATAAGCGTGCAGGGCGCAATGTGGAGCGTAAAGACTGACGAGAATCGCGTCTGGGGTATCTGGAATCGCCGCGTACAGATCCACTTATGCGGCGCTGCTATCAAACAGCCGAAGAACGAATTTAACGTCGTGGTCGGAATTATGTAGGGTATCGCCGGGCCAGGAGTTTGCAAGTAGTCCCCCAAAAGGCAAGCTTGCCTGTGACTTCCGTGTCGTCGCTCCTGGCCCGCACTTTTTCCAACATTGAGTGACGCTCGGCGGCGCGTCCTGAGACGCATGGTGGCGTACGCAAACGCGTGCAGAAATGCCGTCTCATTTGGCTCGCGACTCAAGCGCTGTTTCCGCAAAATCATCCGCTCGACGTGTTCTGATACGGGAAGTGCAGCATCGCTGTTTCGATGTGCGAAACTTTTTGTGTCGGGTTCGCCACATATGCACATCAAATCAACGACACACGCTGCACTCATAGCGAAACATTCAGCGCGATGATCTTGCCCGAAGCTATCGTTGCAACGGGAAACTACCGTCATGCAACATATTGATTTATATATTATTTTTTGATCTTGTTCGTCGTCATTATCTTCGAACTCGCCATGGGACGCATAATGACTATCTGGGTATTCATGCCATGATCAACTTAGTGCAACTGAAAACGAATTTAACTGCCAGGGCCTCTACACCTAGCTTGATGTCACGCCTGTGAAAGTCGCCTGCGCCGCTTTAGTCAGGCTGACCCAAACAGGCAAACACAATGCTTGGCTCCCTGGGGGGAGGCAGCAGGTTGAACAGAATTGGCATAGCCAGGACGGGGGAATAAACATGAAAGCTAAGTTGTTTACTGCGGCGATGAGCGCCGCTCTACTGATGTCGGGAGGCAATGCCTTTGCTGCCGATCTTGGCGGCAACTGCTGCGCCGATCTCGAAGAGCGGATAGCCGAACTTGAAGCCACCACGGCGCGCAAGGGCAACCGCAAGGTCAGCCTTACGATCACGGGCTGGGTTTCGAGCCAGCTCTACTGGTTTGATGACGGCGAAGAGAGCAACGTTTACGTCGACCGACAACAACAACGACTTGTCGTCGCACTTCAAGTTTACCGGGTCGGCTCAGATCATCGCCCGGCTGGAAGGCTGGCTATGCGCTGGCGGTCTACACGCAAGGTCCGTCATCGCTCGCTTGCGATGAGGATTGGAGCGCATGCAAAGCCAACAAGACGGGCTTTGGCGGCAACTGGAGCCTCGCGGTCGAGAACTCCTACTGGTTCATCGAATCCGATACGTTCGGCAAGATCACGCTCGGCAAGCAGAGCATGGCGATGGACAACTTGACCGTCTTCGCCGACTTGTCGCCGATCGGCAATATCTTCGCCAGTAACACGGTTGCAACCTTCGACGGCTTTGCCGCCGCGGTTAACGTCAATGGTGTCGTTCACGGGCACGCGTTGGGGCGCAGCTGCGTTCTACTGCCCGCACGATCGGCGCCGGCATCGCCAACGACTGTAACGGCACACGCCTGAACGGCGTTCGCTATGACACGCCGACGTTCGCTGGCTTCTCCGCCTCGGCTGGTTGGGCTGAAGACGATTACTGGGATCTCGCTGCTCGGTATTCGGGTGAAGGTGGTGGCTTCAAGTACACCGTCGCTGCTGGCTATGCAGAGATCACCGACAACGCTATCGTCGGTATTCCGGTCAACGACAACAACCGCTGGCAGGTTGGCGGCTCGATCAAGCATCTTGGCTTCGGGTCTGTGGGTGCACGCCACCTATGACGAAACGCAGAGATCGACGGCTGATGGCCCTGCCGCACACGCCCATCCCGGATTCGCAGGGCATCTTCGTCAAGGCTGGCTGGACTGGCAAGCTCAACTCGCTCGGCAACACCAGTTTCTGGGGTGAGTACGGCCGGAACTGGGATGGGTTCAGCAATCTGAACACGGGCGCAGATTTTCTCGACGGTAAGATCTTCGGTTCGCAGATCGTTGACGGCGATGCACAGCGCTTGGGCATCGGTATGGTTCAGGAAATCGATGCAGCGGCGATGTCGTTCTGGGCCAAGTACACTCTTCGCGATCTGGACTTCGACTGGCGAATGGCCGTCGGTGAAGCCGATCACCTTAAGATGTTCCTCGTCGGCGCGGTCATCTTCTACTAAAGAACACGCAGTTCTCCACGCTAAGGTCCCCCTTCGGGGAGAACGGAAAAAGGGCCGGTCCATTGGACCGGCCCTTATTTTTTGCGGGCGGCGCGCGGAACAGATCGACGCTGCAGTTCATTTTGTTGTGCGGCCTGCGTTGAACGTATCGCAAGTGAGGCGCGAATGCGTAACGTACGACAAGTTCACTGTTGCGGGTCGTACAGCTTCTCTTTGATGAAAAGCATCGGCACCAACCCGCATAGAAAGTACGCAGCGCCCATGACGAGGAAGCCGAGGCCGATCGAGCCTTGCGTGGCAAGGTATCCGATCAAGCCGGAGCTACGACCGCACCGATGCGACCGAGATTGTAGGCTCCGCCGACCGCAGTGCCCCGAATGGCCGTTTCAAAGCTCTCGGTCATGTAGGTGGCGTTGACTCCGTATGGCACGCCATAAAGGAAGCCGAAGGCAATCATCAAGTATGCGATGTTCTCAGGCGTATTGTAGAAGACGATGACTGGGCAGGAAGAGGGCCGTGCCGAATGCGCCTGCGGCGAATACCACGCTCCGCCCGAGCTGGTCGGCGAGCCAACCAGCAACGACTTTTCCGAGGATCATGGCGACGTAGGTGCCCACCATGTATCCAGTCATCGATTTGAAGTTGAGGTTCAGTTCTTTCTCGAGATATGTCGGCATCCAGTTATTGACGCCATAGTAGCCGAACTGCAGCAAGCCCGCCGTCAATGTCCAAAGCAGGAACATGCGGCGGCGCGAGGCATCGCTGAAAATGCCGGCCAGTGCTTCGTTTTTCCTGCACGACTGCATCAACGGCAATCTTCTGATTCTGCGCCTTTCTAGCTTGCGCGGCCACCCACGCTGGCGGCTCGGGCACCAAAACTGCATGAGCGATCAGCAAGCAAAACTGGAGCGATGGCGAGATAAAACAGCCATCTCCATCCATAAGCCGGGAGGATCCATCCGGCGAGCAATGTTGCAACGAGATAGCCGACCGACCAGCCAGCCTGGAGAGTGCCGAGGATGGTGGTGCGCCTTTCTGTCGGCACATATTCGGCCATGAGCGTATTGCAGACGACATACATGGCGCCAATTCCGAGCGAAGATATGAAGCGGAAGATGGCAAAATCCCAAAATCCCGTTGCCGTGCCGAGCGCTGCGGTCCCTAACGAGAAGACAACGATTGTCCAAACGATAGTTCGTACGCGGCCAAACCTGTCCGCCGCCCACCCGCCGGCAAAACCGCCGATCGCCATCCCGGCGAGCGTAATACTGCCGAGAGCCCCTGCTTCGACGCTTGTGAGTGAAAACTCCTTCTGAATGCTCGACAGGCTGTAGGAGAGGAACATCAGGTCGGCGCCGTCGACCATCAAGCCGAGAAACGCAAAGATGAAGACCAACACCCAGGTGCGGTCTGTTCTACCGTCGGTTCGCACGGGCGTGGAGTTCAGTTCCATCGCGGCCTCATCTTGCCTTTATTCTGAACTTATTGGATTTAAGCAGTTCTCTGATATGAGCCGGCAGCACTAACTCGCGTTGAAAACATTGCAGTTATGTTTCGGCTGGCGAGACATGCGAACGTCTCACTGGAAAGTCTAAGTGCCTGCCGCTAGGATTGTTCAACATTCTTGATCTTTCGGGCTGCGCTCGCGGCCGTTTCAACTGAGGTGGAAAATGAGACAACATTTGCAGGTAGCGTTGGGCGCTACGCTTGGCTTTATGATCGCCACACCGGCTGGCGCGGGTGAGCCGCAAAAGCTCTGGGAAGTCACGGGGCTCGAAGCGCCCGAATGCGCAGAACTCGATACCAAAACCGGCACACTCTATGTGAGCAACAAGGGTTTCCTCTCCAAGATCTCCAATGACGGAAAGACTGTAGAGCTGAAGTGGGCCACGGGCCTCAACCGTCCGCAGGGCATTGCGATCCTCAATGACCACATATTCACGGCCGATGGCGACGAGATCGCCGAAATCGATATGAAGGATGGAAAGATCCTGACGAAGCACAAAGCGTCCGGCGCCAAGATGCTCAATGACGTGGCCGCCGATGCTCAGGGTAACATTTATGCGGCCGATACGATGGCTGGCGGCGTCTACAAGTTGTCCGGTGGCAAAGTTGAGAAGTGGCTCGATGACAAAATCGCAGCCGGGGCCAATGGGCTTTTCGTCGAGGGAGAAAATCTCATCGTCAACACTTGGGGCGTTTTGACAGGCAATGGCTTCGAGACGAGTTCAGATGGCCGCATGTTTTCTGTCGCGCTTGCCGATAAGAAAATAAAGGAACTCGACGGCGGCAAGCCGGTGGGCCACCTTGACGGCCTCAAACCCCTGGGCAATGGCGAGTACCTGATTACGGACTGGATGCTTGGCAAGGTGTTCAAGTTCGGTGCCGATGGAAAAACGACCGAGCTTATTGATGCTGGCCAGGGAAGTGCCGATTTCGCCTACGACCCCGCGACCAAGACGGTCTTCCTACCCATGATGATGAAGAATGGTCTTGCTGCCTACAAACTCAACTGAATAGATCGCCTGTTTCTAGGATGAAATCGAAAAAAGGCGCTCATCCGGGCGCCTTTTTTGATGCGGGGGCCAAGGCCGCGCGGCGATAGCAGCTTACGCAGTCGTGCGTTAGCTCGGACATATCCGGCCCCGAAACGGGACACGCAGAGCCTGCGACAAACAAACCCGGCGGGGCGATGACGATCTCCCCCACTCGGTGACTGGTAAAATTCACTTTGCGCACTATTCTAGAAGAAGTTCCTGACCCTTGGCGTCAGCCGCAATGAGTTTTTCTGTAAAGCAAATGAGGTGAACTATGAAGAGATTAGCTTGTGGCGCCACGCTTGCGGCACTTCTACTAGCTGGCTGCGATTCAGGTACGGCACCTGACACAAAGAAAGCAGCAGAGAAGGCTGCCGAGAAGACAGCTGAAGTCGTTGACAAAACCGCCGAAGCAGCCGGCAAGGCTGTCGATACCGCGAAAGAAGCCGCAGGAAAGGTCGCCGACAAAGCGGTGGAGGTTGCCGACAAGGCGGCTGATAAGGCCGTTGAAGTGGTTGAAAAGGCAGCGGACCAAGTTGCCGCGGCCGTCGCGCCGGGCGCAAAGCAAGTTTGGGAAATCGGCGGCCTTGCGGGCCCCGAAGCCGCGTTGGTCGTTCCAGCGGAAGGCCTCATGTACGTATCGAACGTCGATGGCGAGGCCTTGGGTAAAGACGGTAAAGGGCTGGATTGCAAAAATTTCCCTCGACGGAAAGACAGTCAATAAAGACTTCGTCACAGGCCTCAATGCGCCGATGGGCCTCGCAATCGTTGGCGGTAAGCTTTTCGCTGCCGATATTGACGAGTTCGTTGAGATCAATCTCGCTGACGGCAAGATCGTTGCGAAATATCCGGCTGAAGGCGCTAAACGTCTCAACGACGCGGCAGCCGATAGCAAGGGCAATGTGTACGCCACCGACACGCTGACGAACAGCGTCTACCGCCTCTCCGGCGGCAAGGTCGATGTCTTCGTGAAGGATGACCAACTTGCAGGTCCGAACGGTATTCTCGTTGAAGGCGATAACCTGATCGTCAACACCTGGGGCGTTCTTTCAGGTGAAGGTTGGGCAACTAAAACGCCGGGCGGCATGTTCACGGTGTCGCTTGCGGACAAGAGCATCAAGGCAATGGGCGACGGCAAGCCGTTCGGGAATCTCGACGGCATGATTTCGCTCGGCGATGGCGCCTACGTTCTCACGGATTGGATGGCAGGTAAGGTCCTCAAGTACGGCAAAGACGGTAAGGTCGAGACGCTTCTCGAGCTTGGACAGGGCGCCGCCGACATGGGCTACGATCCTGCGACCAAGATCATGTACGTGCCGCAAATGATGAAGGGCACGCTGCACGCGGTCTCAGTGCAGTAAGTTTCGTCGAGACAGCGATAATGAGAACGCCGGGTCGCAATAGCCCGGCGTTTTTATTTGGATTATTCAGAGGCTGTCACGTGCGTTTCAGCTTCACGACCGGAACGGCGGGGCGTTGCCGAATGCGGCTCTCACGGGTTCCTGCAAGCGCCAAACGCCAGTTTGCAACGCTGTCAGAACCGCTTCAAACGAACCCGAATGTGTGTGATGGCCAAAAGGGTGCGCGGGCCCTCCGACCAATGCGAACTTGTCGTTCAGCGGCTCACTGATAGGCTAGCGAAAAGACGCGGAGCATGTGAACTCGGCTGCCCCGATCCTGGCGGTCGAAATAGCGGTTACGAGAGGCAACATGGACACGCGCACCCCGGGACGGGACTTCCGATGAGCAGCGACACTGGCACCCCGACCGGCGACCTCACCATCCGAACTGTGGCGATGCCAGCCGATGCCAATGCGAGCGGGGACATTTTCGGTGGCTGGGTGCTGTCACAAATGGACTTGGCCGCAGGAATCGCAGCCGGGCAACGCGCGAATGGCCGGGTAGCGACGATAGCGATAGATGCCATGAAGTTCATCAAGCCGGTTCATGTCGGAGACGTGCTTTGCGTTTACTCTAAGATCATCAAGTGCGGTCGAACCTCGATGGCCATCCAGCTCGAAGCCTGGGCCTTGCGAAATCGGATCGGCGAACCTGTCAGGGTCACAGAAGGCGTCTTCACGTTCGTCGCGATCGATGCCCAGGGGCGTACGAGACCTCTGCCTTGACCGGGGTTGTGCCTGCCCATAAAGCGTCAATCGCTGAGCCAATTCCCGACGCTTCGACGATGACCTGGGCAGCCAGCCAGATTGAGATTACGGGGCAATTCTGCGCCGCCCCGCTTTATCTTCACCATCGTATTAACCCGCCGCGCCGTCAGGCATAACGCACGAGGACGACGTTAAATGTTGCCTGCCAGACGTCCTTGGACTTGTCAAAGGTGATGATGTTCTTAGATTTGGGTGCCCAGGGATCATTCGGAATTGCGTCGTCGCCCGCAAAGTAGATCTGGGTGACGAGCGGTACCGCTTCGGTGCTCGAAGTCATGAGGTGAAAGTGCGCCGGGCGCAGCACGCCAGCGAACTTGTCGAAGCCAGTCAAGCCCGGCGGGATGTGGTAACGCCCGGGAACGACGGTGGTGATCTCGTAGCGCCCATCCTCTCCCGTGACGCTCAAGCCACGGAACTTGAACTCGCTCGGATCGAGTGCCTGGCCAGGGTTTTTGAGATCGTAGGCGCCATCCTTGTCCGCGTTCCAAAAGTCCAAGACTATGCCGGCGAGCGGCTTGCCGTCAGTGTCCATGACGCGCCCCGAGAGGACGACTTGCTGCCCGCCCACACCCTTCGGGATCAGGTTCGAGAGCATCGGCGCACCTGCGCGCCAGAACGGACCGAGAAGGTCGGCGTTCGTGGCAACGAGCGGGATCGGCAACGCATGAGCAGTCGTATCGGCGACGAGATCAATACCGGGAGTGGGCGCGAACTTCATGCCCGGCGCCGGCATGGCTGCTCTCGCAGCGCTCGCTGCAACGGAGCCGACGAGGCCTATGCCGAGGCCGAGCAGGATCGCGCGCCGCTCATGGAGGCCAAAAGACTTGTTGTGATGGTCATGATCGTTGTCGTGTTCGCACATTGTCGCTTTCCTCCTCGAGGTGCACTTGAGTTCGTGTCAATAGTTTCTGATCCAATTCCACCAAATGATATTAGCCGCTCGTATCATACGCGACGATGCCCCAGACGATTGTCCTGAGCACTGCGGCCGATTCAGTTAAAATTTGGCTGGAGCCCGTTTACATCAGGTGGCAGCATAGCCGCGTTGGGAAGTGCATCGCACGTTCAGTACTTTCAAACTGCGGATCTTGGATTCCATGCACAACAGCTCGTCGGATGGCGACAAATGTGCCGCCTGTCAAAACATTGGAATGTCGAACTGGTAAACTGATTGTCCCGTCACTTTGGCCAGAGGTTGTGGCCGTTCGAACTGAGATGAAAAATGGGAAAGCACTTTCAAGTTGCGCGGGGCGCTGCTTCGGACCGAACCCACGGCGACTATATTTGCGGCAATGGCGCGCCTCGATTAACGAGGACGCGCGCATCCATTCTCTTTGACTTGAGCACGGCCGGGAACAAGAGATACATCAGAACGGCCATACCTCAGTTCTTCAGAGCGGATTGTAGCCGGGCTTCTTGTAGATCGTCTCCGGCTTGCCCATGATCTCGGGCATGTAGACGCCCTCGAGCCAGCGTTCCTGCGCGACGTCTTCGATGCCGACCGATACAGCATCTTCTTCATTACCGAGGCTCGCGACCACTGATCAGCCCCCATCGAGTGGCCCGGTTGGAATGTTAGTTCATGGCGCCTCCGTCGGCTAGATGCTGCGTGGACGACGGAGCGGGCGTAGCCCGCGCAGGCGGCCATGCAGCAAGCGCTGGAACGAAGACCTCTGGCGCCGGGGGCTTGTAGCCGAGCGAAGCGTGCGGGCGGACGGCATTATAATGCCGGCGCCAACTCTCGATGACGATCTGAGCCTCGCGGAGCGAGTAGAAGATCTCCCCGTTCAGCAGCTCGTCTCTGAGCCGGGCATTGAAGCTCTCGACATAGCCGTTCTCCCATGGGCTGCCCGGCGCGATGTAGGCCGTCTTCGATCCAACAGCGGCGATCCACTTCTGCACCGCCTCGGCGATGAACTCTGGGCCGTTGTCGGAACGAATGTGTCCCGGTACGCCGCGCAGGACGAACAGCTCTGAGAGTACATCGATCACGTCGATCGATTTCAGCTTGCGCCGGACCCTGATCGCCAAGCTCTCGTGCGTGAACTCATCGACCACATTGAGCATCCGGTATTTCCTTCCGTCATGCGTGCGATCCTCGACGAAGTCGTAGGACCACACGTGATTGCGATGCTCCGGGCGCAGCCGGATGCACGAGCCGTCGTGTCAGCCACAGACGGCCGCGTTTTGGTTGCTTGTAAGGAACCTTCAGCCCCTCACGCCGCCAGATGCGCTCGACCCGCTTGTCATTCACGAGCCAGCCCGCATGGCGCAGCAGCGCGGCGATCTTGCGATAGCCGTAGCGGCCGTACTGGCGGGCCAGCTCGATGATATCGGCGGTCAGTCGCTCTTCGTCATCTCGCCCCGTCGGCACCTTCCGTTGCGTCGAGCGATGCTGTCCGAGCGCCGCACAGGCACGGCGCTCGGAGACGTGAAGTTCACGTCGAACATGCTCGATGCAAAGTCGTCGGCGGGCGGGGCTTAGAAGTTTCCCTTGGCGGCCTCCGCCAAGGATCAGCTTGTCCAGCGTCAGGTCGGAAACCGCCTTGCGCAGCCGCTGGTTCTCCAGCTCCAGGTCCTTCATCCGCTTGACCTGGTCCATCTGCAGGCCGCCGTACTCACGCCGCCAGCGGTAGTACGTCACCTGCGTCACGCCAATCGACCGGACCGCGTCGGGAACCTTGTTCCCTTGCGCCACCAAAACGTCGACCTGGCGCAGCTTCGAAACGATCTCTTCCGCCTTGTATCTCTTCCTCGGCATCACTGTCCTCCTCGGGCAAAAAGCCATACTTCGAGTCGGACCACTTCAGTGGGGGAGGATCAGGCTGA
>CAVUIN010000010.1:0-49429 GCA_963741545.1 uncultured Alphaproteobacteria bacterium | reverse complement strand
TCAATATCGATGCCGTAGAGGCGAGCCGCGTTCAGCCCTAAAATCTTCTTTTTGGCCTGAAGATTGAGCGAAACGCCAGTTTCCTTGGCAACATCGTCCGGCAATTCGAACGCCATGAATTTGTCGATGATCCACTTCGGCGTCCAAATCCCGTAGTCGCTGGCGAAGAGCAGTTTGTCTTCGCCAAGCCAGAACAGCAACTCCGAGATGACATGCGCGAAAGTATCCAGGGCGGCTGTGAATGAAGGGAAGTGCGACCGCTAGTCCGCCATAAAAAGTTGGTTTCCTGGGTGGCGATCCAGCAGAAATCGTCGAGGTGCGGCAGACCGCAATGTTCGATGATGAAGTTCAGTCCTTGGAACTCGAGGCGGCAGAATCCGTTGATGTCGGCCACGTCAAAAGCGTCGCGATTGAGCGGGATGATGGTCGGTCCTTTTGGACGTGGATGTTCTTGATGCCCAGTTTCTGGCCTTCTTCGAGGAAGCGGTAGCTTTCCTTGTCGGAGAGTTTGTATCCCTTCGTTCCTTTCCACTCGGCGGTGTAGAGTTTAATGCCGGTAATCTTATACTTCTCGAGCTGCTCGTGCAGGCTTTCAATGCCCTTATTCCGTCCGCGGATCAAACGCACCATTTAAGATGAAGCGATTCGGATGGCTTTTCTTCATCGCGTAGTTGCGTTCGGTGGTGTTGAAGCCGTTTTTGTAGAAGTCGCCGAGAAATGTCGACTGCAAAATCGCCATGTTGTCGTAGCCTTGACGAACAGATCGTCATACATGGTCTGCGCGTCGTATTTCTCGAATTTTTCCTTGGGCCAGACCTCGTCCTTGGGGCTCAAGCCACTGTGGTAGGCATAGAAGCAATCGATGAACTGCTTGCCGTGGATGTTCTTGTGGTTTGCAGGACTGCCATCCCAGAAGTGGGTGTGGCCGTCGATAACGAAGATTTCCTCGCCGCTTGCAGTTTTGTACATGGGTCGCTTCCTCGATTGCTTCTTATGTTTACCTGGGCGGCGCGAGATCGGCGTCGCCTACGTGACAAGCCGTCACTTTAGACGATGTACTTCATCATTTCGTCCATGTCGCCAAACAGCGTTACCGAATTCTCATCGATCGTCACCATGCGGCCGTAGTGCGTGGACGTTGAAATTTCAAACGTCTGGGCCGAAAGCGGGCGGCCAAGTGCTTCGCTTATTTCGTCCATTTTGAACTCAAGTTTGCCATTGCCGTCGATGCGGATCATGGCCGGCATGTAGGTGACGGTGACACCCGGTTTGGCTTCCATAACCTCGGCAATAGCGCGAGCTTCGACACTGTCATTCATGGTCACGCCGCACTGATGCGAAATCGTTTCCTCGAATTTGATGTCCTTCATGGTCTTGAAAATATTGGCGGTGTGTTCATGGCTCATGACTGAATTCCTGTTCCAGATTTTCTGGTTCAATTCGGTAGATATTAAGCGCTGATCGAAGCCGGCACTTTCAAACCGGTTTCGTTGGCAATCGCCTGCAATCTGTTCTTGGCCTTGGAGATGGCCTCTGTGAACGTCGCCACCTTGACGCGCGGCTGCGACCAGATCGGCTGCAGCTGGTTGGCAGCGGCAAGTGCCAGATTGACGTGCTTTTCGAACCAGGCATTCATTACGGCTTGATTATGAGCCGCGAACTCTTTGTCATGCGTCAGCATGTGCACGTATTCGACGGTGTTCGCGAAATTACGTTCATAGTCGGCTTCTGCCGCTGAGACGACGCTCGGCGTAATGAAGTCACCTTGAGCGGCGGCCATCTGCATGATGAAGCCGCTGCGGAACAATTCGCCGACGAGCGGCTCGAATGCCAAATTCGTCGCCATGTATTGTTCGGCGTAATCGGTGGAGCCCATGATTTCTTCGATGGCCCGGCGCGTGCCCTGCCAGATGGGATCTTCCATCCAATGCTTTTTGCCGGCGTTGGATCGAGGCTCGTGATTCGAGGCAATTTCGCCAATGTAGAGCGTGAGGTCTTGAGCAAAGCGCAATTTGTAGGACGAGTTGGTGAGGATCGCGCTGTTGATCATCTGCGTGTAGCCGTAGCGCTGCGCCTGCATGGTTGACGTGCCAAGACCGAATTCGGCGTGCTTGTAAGCGCCGAGATGGTCTTGAAGAACTTTCACCCACGCCGGATCGAAGCGGCCAACGGCACCGGAGCGGCGGCCGTTTTCAATAACACTTTGCACCGTGCCGCAAATGGTCGATTGGCGCTGATAGTGGGTCTTCTCCCATTCTTGATCGACGGCGCGGAAGGCATGCCAGTTGCTGCTTTTGCACTTGGTCCACTCCTTGGTGTAGGTCGTGTCGCCATTCGGGAAATGGATGATCCAGTCCTGCAGCAGGTAACGCTCGGGATCGGGCTGAACGTCAACCGTCATGTCTTCGTAGTGCGTGGCCTTTCGGCCCTTGGGATCGTAGTAATTATATTTTCTGCTGTCCGATCCTGGGAACGTCGCGGAACCGGCGGCACCGGATTTCACGGGGGTTGATGTTTCAGCTGCCATTGTTTCCTCCTGGGTATTCGTTTTTTGTTTGTTACTGGGATGCTACTGGGCGAATGATTTGGTTTCGGCTTTTTGTCTCACTTTATCGGCTGCGTGAACTTGTCGAAGTAGATGCGCGACGGCTCGACGCCTGCGGCTTGCAGAACAGGCAGCACCGCATCGATCATCGGCGGCGGACCGCAGGAGTAAGCATCCATGTCGCCACTCAAACCTTCCGCCATGAGCGTGTGGGCTACGACCTCGTGGACGAAACCTGTCTCGCCGGTCCATTCGTCGCCGGGCGCGGCATCGGACAAGGCGGGAATGAATTTGAAATCGCGGAGCTTGGCACCAACGGCTTCGATTTCCGCAAGATGGAAGAGATCCGCGCGCGTCCTCGCCCCGTAGAAAAAGCGTATTGGTCGATCTTCGCCGCTTTGAAGATGGTCGTTCAAAATCGACCAAAGTGGTGACATGCCCGATCCACCGCCGACGAGGATCATCGCGCCCGAGCGGCCCTCACGTCTGAGGCACCCACCGTATGGGCCCTTAGCTGAAATCGGTGTTCCGGCCGGCAGGCCACCATCGAGCAGGGCTGAGAACGCGCCGTCCGCATATTTCTTGATTATGAATTGGAATTTGCGCGGCTCGCTCGGCGTATTGGCCATCGAGTAGGCGCGTGTCACGCCGTGACCGGGGATGGTCAGATCGACATATTGCCCGGCCCAGAATTTCATCGGGCTTTCAAGTTCGATTTCGAGCAGCCGTATATCGTGGGTCAACGCCGTCACACTCGTGACGGTGCCCGCGTACGATTTTACAGGGATCGAGCGACTCAGAAGCTCTTCGTCAAAATTCAAGAGCTCAATGGAGAGATCGCTGTAAGCGTGCGTGCGGCACAGCAGAATGTGGCCGGTCTCGCTCTCGTAGTCCGGCAAAGCAAACGTCGAATATTTGAGCAGCTCGATATCGCCGTCAATAAGTTTGCTCTTGCACGCCGAACATTGGCCTTCCTTACAGCCGTGCATCAGGGCAATGCCCTGACGGAACGCGGCGTCGAGTACCGTTTCCCCTTCCTCGATGTCCATCTCGATACCAACGGGTTCAAGGCGAACGGTATGTACGGCGCCACCTGACATTCACTTGCCTCGAAACTTGAATAACTATTGCGGTGAATGACGGAGGCCGCACGGCGCGGCCTCCGTCAATATTGGTCTAACCGGCGAACGGCCGGATCGAGAAGCCTTTGCGATAGTCAGCAACGGCCTTCTCGCGATCTGCCGGGCTCATGGCGCGGATAAGTGTCAACGGGCTCTGGATCGTGCAGCCCTTGATGTCGTCCAGGGTCCACTGATCCTTCGGGTCGAACCTGAGATGCGGTTGCGCCACGATCGTCTTGCCGTCGTTGCGAACGAACCCGAGGTCCTTGATGCAATCGGCCAGATCCCAGCCGTGGTAGCACTCTTCCCAGATGCGGCGGCCTTTGAAGCGGCCCATGGCAGGCGTCGCGCGGCCTTCGTATTCGGCCTGGAACGCGACCATGTGGGTCCATTTGCACTGCTCAGAGCAGTACGTGTAGACCTGACCATCGACTTCGCCGATGCAGAAGTCCTCGCGGATGACCGCAGGGCACATGCAGCTCCAGCAGCGATGCGGATAGGCGTAACCATTCTCGGCGTCGAACAGCATGTTCTTTTCGCCGGGAACGCTCTTCTTTGCATACCACTTCCAGTAGTCGCCGAATTCAGCGTACCAGCCCGGATACTTCTTCTCGAACCATTCGAAGTCTTTTTCCGTCTGGGCTTCAATACGCCAGAAGTTGACCGGCCAGCCGACCGAGAAGAACTGGGCGATTTTGTGCACGTAGTTCTTCTTGACCAGGCGATCCCAGGCTTCAGAGACGTCATCGTGATGGATCTTGATGCCGTACTTTTCGAGCGGCAGCATGTACGTGCGATAGTAATCCTCGTAGATCCAGCGGTGCCAGAGTTCGACGTAGGACTCCTTGTTCTTGTCGCGGTTCGTGGTGCCGTACTCGATGAAGGTACCGATTGCGGCATCGACGATGGCGTGGTTCTGCCAGAACGCGTACTTGAGATCGCGCTCAAGCAGCTGGTGGTTCGACGGATCGTTGATCATCGCCATCAGCAACGAGTGGCCGTTACCGATGTGGCGCGATTCGTCCGACTGCACCGAGAGGAACACGGTCGGCAGGGCGTAGTCGCCGTTACGAGCGGCTTCCGACGGCATGGCGACGAACAGCGTGTTGGTGAATGCCGTCTCTGCCACAACCGTCAGATAGACGTTTGCAGCCGTGATGGCATCGCCAGTCAGGAACCCTTCGGCGAACTGACGGCCGATGGTGCAGGCGTAGCACTTACCGAACGCCGCTTCAGTGATGTCGAAACCGGCCGGATCGATGTAGTTTTCCATGTACCACTTCTTCAGGTTCATCTGAATTGTGGAGTGACGGAATTCATCGACCATCTGCATGGTGAAGCCGGTGCGAAGTTCTTCGCCGGGTGCCAAACGGGCGACCATGGCCATCGAACGTGCAGCCGAGATTTCCGGGAACGGGATGATGGCGAGGAACAGTTTCATCCACTCGACCCAACGCGGTTCCACGTTACGGAACATGTCGCCGCGCAGAGCCGCATCAAGTGCGCCGTAAACGCGGTTGTCTTTTTCTTCCTGCATCGGGAAGTACGAGCGCAGGACTTGCTTCATCGGGTCGCGCGGAACCTTCGAGATTTTATAATCCGTCGGGAAGGTCTGCGCTTCTTGGACGAACGTCGGCGTCCAGCCGAGATCGGCAATGCGGGCCGTGGCATCGGCGATGCTCATGCCTTTCTGCCCGGTTATTTTATTCAATGTCAGGTTTGCTGCCATTTTTCTCTCCTCAATTTCTAAGTTAATTTTCGTTTTCTTGAGTGCTTGTTGATGTTTGTTGGGTGCTAAGCAGCACCGGCCGCTTCGTTTAAAGTTTCAGTTCTTGTGGTGATGGTCGTGATCTTTGCAGCCGCTGCCGCAACTTGCGGCCGCATCTGCAGGGTTCGTGAGGGGCTTGTTTTCGGCGATGAAGCGCGCGGCGAGAACGAGCACACCCATCGCGAAATCCCGGCCGTGCGCCGCAATCATCGCATTTCCAAGCGCTGCGACTTCTTCGTAAAATTTCTCTTTCGAGCGGTCCTCGTCACTCAATTCAGGGCGCCCGATTTTCCGTTGGCCAGCTTTTCGGGTTGTGCTGCCATACGCTTCACGTCCTCTTATTATGGCTCTTGGGTTGCTGCGCGTTTGCCGCCATGCGGCCATCGAATTCCGTGAGAGATGTCTCGAGCCAGTCGCGCTCCTGCGCGAGCTTGCGCTTCTTGTCTTCAACCTCGCTTGCGCGCCGCTCGACTTCGGCGAGAGCCTTCTCAGCCTCCGCCGTGCCGCCTGATTTCTCGACGTCCCGCCGCGCATTCAGGCGCTCAATATCGAGACCGGCAGTGGCGCTGTCGCAGCGCAACTGCTGCGAATTGACTTCGATCAGCGCCACCACGATTTTGTGACGTTCCATCATCTGCGTTCTGTCAGCCGAGTTTGCCATCACGTCGCCCCTCGCCAACTCTGTCCAAATACTCCAGGCCGGTGCGGCAAAAGACTTGCGCAAGGTCTCCCGGTCCATATGAACTTTCAGTTTCTTGTCAGCCGCCGTCATCATGGGATGAGCACCGCCCGGCCATGAATTTTGCCATTGTGAAGATCGTGCAGCGCTTCGTTGGCGGCACTCAATTTGTATTCTTTGGTTTTGAGGTGAACGAGGCCACGGTCTGCGAGCGCCATGAGCTCGACGAGTTCGGCGTAGGTGCCAACCAGATTTCCAACAATTGTCTTTTCTGAAACAATCATATCGATGGTCGGAATATCGATGCGTCCGCCGTAGCCGACGATGTAGTAGTAGCCGTCATTGCAGGTCATGGCCAAGCCATTGGCAATGGCGTCGCCTTCGCCGACGAAATCTATGACGGCCTCTGCGCCGCGGCCCTTGGTCAGCTGCAGGATGGTATCGACTTCAAAGCCATTTGCTTTGACCATGTGATCGGCACCGCATTCTTTTGCGAGCGCCAGCGATCCTTCTGAACGATCCACCGCAATAATTTCGGCGGCGCATAGGGCTTTGAGAACTTGGATGCCGATGTGCCCGAGACCGCCGCAACCGAGAACGACCGCAAATTGACCGGGCAGAAGATGCCGCGATGCCTTCTTCGCCGCGCGATAGGCGGTCAGACCGGCATCGGTGTAGGGCGCCACATCCTTGGGCGCGAGGGTCTTCGGAAGTTTGATCAGCGAACGTTCGCCGGTCAGTAGATACTGCGCGTAACCGCCATTGGCGTTGATACCAGGGAATGCACTCTCCGTTGCGTGCATGTCGTTGCCGCGCCGACAGGCGAGACAGTGACCACTGGTGACGAGCGGATGGCAGATGACCGGGTCGCCAGCACGAACGCCGGCGACGGCCTGGCCAACTTCCTCGACCCACCCGGCATTCTCGTGCCCCATGATGTAGGGCAAGGCGACATTTGATTTATCGCGCCAGATGCCTTCGACAATGTGGAGGTCTGTCCGGCACACGCCCGCCCCGCCGATCCTGACGATCACGTCGGTTGGGTTTTTGATTTTGGGGTCGGCTACGTCCTCGAAACTGACGAACTCAGGTGACGTCAGTTTCTCGTCGTACCGGTGAAGTACTGCCGCCTTCATAGTTTCCAGCCCCACTCATGCGTCCGCGCGCCGTTTATCCGGCACGTTCTGAGTAGGCTATAGAGCAAGCGCCGTGCCAACTCGTTAATTTATTGTTATTGTTAAGTTTTAATTGGTTAATGAGGGGCAAAATTGTTGTTGTCCTCAACACCCGTTGTTGCGGGGGGTGTGACGCAACGAAGCATGGTGCATCGCAATGATTTTCTTGCTGCAACTGCGAGCAAGCGGCCTCCGGCCGGGCCAATGTTGCGTTGTGTTTAGCAAGATGCCATCGGCCAGAAAGTTTGCTGGGTTTTGGCCTTTACAATGTTGACCACCATCGTCAACATATCCCGGTATACGGCACGCTGCCGCGTCTTTATTTGATTGATGGGCAACGCACGGGTTGGTTTGCGCGCGTGCCAAGCCACCCTGACTTGAATGCAAACTGCACTCAAACTGCGGATTATCCGGCCGCACCGGCCGCGGTGAGGATCTCACGGCGATGGGACAGCAGATCGATCAACGTGGTGTCCGGCGCGCTTGGGAGCGCTTTGTCGAGCGCGGCGACGTTTCCGAAGAGCTGCGGAAGGATATCGCGGCGTCCTGGAAACGATGTTCAGAATACCAAGTGGCGGCCAATAGCAACGCGGCACCGCTGATCTCGGAAGGTGAATTCTTCAGGCAGCGCTCCGCGCACGCGCTTCTGGCCCAATGCGCGCAGCCCGTGTTCGATCGCGCGGGCAAATTCATGAACGAATCCATCTCGATGATGATTTTGACCGATGCCACGGGTCTCATCATCGAAACGCGCGGCGATGATCGCGCCATAGAAACAGGACGCGAAATCCATCTCGAACATGGCGGACGATGGAGCGAAGCCGACATCGGCACCAATGCCATCGGGACAGCGGTTGCCCTGGCTCAGCCGGTACAGATCAATGGTGCTGAACACTTCTGTTCAAAAGTGCAACGATGGACCTGTGCCGCCGCCCCAATCCGTCATCCCAGCGATGGCGAAGTTCTGGGGGTGATCGACATTTCCGGCCCTGCCCAAACATTCAGCCCGCAAAGCCTCGCGCTGGCGATGATCATGAGCGAATATATTCAGTCCCTCATGGCGGGTTCGTGCAAATATGATCGCGAACGATTGCTCGATTATTACAAGTCGAAGCAATCTAGATGGCTCAACGACGAAGTTCTGGTGGTCGATAGGCGCGGCATCATTGTCCACGCCACCGACAATGCTCTGAAACTTGCGACCAAGTCGCAATCAAACATTATTCAAGACCGCACCCTGGCGGCACTCAAACACTTGCCGTTCGACCAATGGCAGCTGCGTCTGAAAGAGCTGTTGCCCGGCGCAAGCACCGACATCGTAACAACCGGAGAAAGCGAACTCGGCGCGCTCGTGGTGCTGCAATCAAGCAAGCGCACGCAACCGAAACAATCGCACCACCGCTTGGCAAGCGCCGGTCCGCTGCATACCCAAATGAACGCGGCACAGGCCGCAGCGGCGAGTGCCACCGAAACGAAGTGCATCGATAGCCGGAGCCGGTTTGTTTCAGCCGATCCTGCAGTTGCCGCGATCGTTAAACAAATTGAACTGGCTGCTCCGAGAAAGATGCCGATTTTGATCCGGGGACAGACCGGAACCGGAAAGGAAGAACTTGCCCGTCACGCCCACGCGGCAAGCGGCCGGAAGGGCGAATTCGTCGCCTTGAACTGCGCGGCGATGCCCGAAACCCTAATTGAAGCCGAACTCTTCGGCTATGTCGATGGTGCCTTTACCGGCGCGCGGCGCGGAGGCTCGCCCGGCCTCGTCAAGCAGGCCGATAAGGGCACACTGTTTCTCGACGAAATCGGCGATATGCCCATTTCGTTGCAACCGGTTTTGCTCAGATTTCTCGACGATTGGACCGCGCGGCCCATCGGCGGCGCAAGCCAAGTCATGGACATACTTTTGATCTCGGCGACCAACGCCAAGTTGGATCAGGCGATTTCAGTCGGCCGTTTCCGCTCCGATCTGCTCTACAGACTGAATACAGTTGATGTGTCTCTGCCCGCATTGGCCGAGCGCTCGGACATGGAAAAAATTATTTGTCATCTGCTGGCGGCAATTGATCCAAAGCTCTCGATTTCGGACAAAACGATCAAGCATCTCGCGGCCCAGCGCTGGCCGGGCAACATTCGCGAATTACGCAATATGCTGGCGCGGTTGAGCCTCTCTGCCATCGACAATCACATTGAAATCGCGGGCACCGAGGCGAGTGACCACGCAATCCCTCGTGATGAGGCCGAGTTGCCGTTGTGGGACATGCAGCGCGCGCGCGTACTTGCCGCCTATAGCGAAACCAATGGCAACGTCAGCGAGACAGCGCGGCGCCTTGGCATTTCCCGCAACACCGTCTACCGGGCGCTTGGCCAGACGGCGAAAAAGTAGACAAAATGCATCCCAAGTAGAAAGCGGGGCCCTGCGCAGCGAATGCCGCAGAGCCCCAGCGCGATTTATGGAATCAAAACACCCCACGGAAATTCGCCGACAGCAATCTCGGCGATGGGTTCAAGTTTCACCGTGTCAATAGCCGTCACGCTGTTGGATCGTCCGTTCGCAACGTAGAGTTTTCCGCCGTCGGCCGTGATGGCCATGTTCCACGGACGTTTGCCGACCGGAATGGTCTTGGTTACCTTGTTGGTTGCCACATCGATGGCCATGACATTGCCGTCGCCGCCGTTGGTGACAAAAACGGTTTTGCCGTCTGGATGAACGGTGACGCCGTTGACGCGCAGACCGGCCGGAATTTCAGCAACAACCATATTCGTCGCGACTTCGATAGCGTAGACTTTGTCGGCCAATTCGCACGCGGTGTAGGCGAACTTGCCGTCGGGCGTGAAACCAATACCGCGCGGGCGCTTGCCGACCTTGATGCTGGCGATTTGCTTCTTCGCCGCCACGTCGATCACGTCGATTGTGTCCGCTTCCTCGGCGCTGACGTAGACGAGCTTGCTGTCGGGACTGAAAACTGAGTGCTCGGGGTTGTCACCTTCGGTCTTGACGCTGAACTCGGTTTTTCCGCTGACGGTGTCGACGAAGTGGACGGAATTGTCTTCTTCGATCGCGACGGCGATCCATTTGCCGTCGGGCGAGCGGTACACGCCTTCCGGCGATTTGCCCAAATCAATCTTGCCGGTGACTTTGCGCGTCGCAACGTCGATGACCTGAAGTGCTTTTTCGGGCTGATCGCTGACGTACAGCGTTTTGCCGTCTTTTGACGCCGCCATACCGCGCGGCTTCTTGCCGGCTGCGATATCGCCAACGACTGCATTGGTCGCTGTGTCAATGATGGATACAGTTCCCGACTTCTCGTTGGCCGCATAGGCAAACGGTTCGGCATTGGCAACTTCACTGAACATCGGGGCAATTATCGAGGAGCACACAACGGCCAATGTTGCTGCTTTGGTAAGCGATTTCATTTTTGTCTCCTCAAGGGGATTTGCGAAAGTGGATGAGCCGAAGTCACATAGTGCTCGTCCATGATCTTTTACAGACTTGGAGCCGCTTATAGCGGATTTCACGGAAGTTTGTATTAGCCGATCAGGTTAGCCGGCAAGCGGCCGGGAACGGCGCGCATCCTTTGACTCTTATCTCTCGCCCAGCCACACTTTGCCCATGGATACATCAACACACGCCGCGGCAACCTCTCCCTCCGGGAAAAACTTCCTGACCGGCCACCCACGCGGACTTTCCACACTGTTCTTCACCGAACTGTGGGAGCGGTTCTCGTATTACGGCATGCGGGCCTTGTTAACACTTTTCATGGTCGCACCGATTGCCCAGGGTGGCCTCGCATTAGGAATTGAAGATGCCGCGCGGATCTATGGCAACTACACGATGGCCGTTTACATGCTGTCCATTCCAGGCGGGTTCATCGCCGACCGGGTTCTCGGCGCACGCCGGTCGGTGCTCCTTGGTGGATGGATCATCGCGCTCGGACACTACGCACTCGCGGTACCCTCAGAAGTCACTTTTTATGCAGGCCTCGTTCTAGTCGCGATCGGTACCGGGCTCTTCAAACCCAATATCTCCGGGCTCGTCGGCGCGCTCTACGCAAAGGGCGACGGACGCCGCGACGCCGGGTTTTCGCTCTTTTACATGGGCATCAATATCGGTGCCTTTATCGCGCCGTTGATTACCGGGTTTCTTGCCCAAAGCGCCTGGTTCAAAGCGTGGTTGGCGAATGCCGGCTTTGATCCAGCGTCGAGCTGGCATTGGGGCTTTGCCGCCGCCGGCATCGGAATGACCATCGCCATGCTGCTCTATGCGCGCGGTTCGCGAGACTTGCAGGAGCCCGTCACGCATGAAGAGAGGCTTCTTGGATCACGCAATATTTGGCGCGACGGAGTCTTGGCGGTTCTTGGAACTGCCGCACTTCTCATCCTTGCGCTCGCGTCTGACTTGGAAGGTTTTGAGTGGATACGCTGGATGTTTCTTGTGCTGCCGCTATCGGCCATTGCATTCTTCGCATTGCGCGGCACAGAGGACGGCAACCGCATCGCCGCCATCGGCGTCTTGTTCATTGCCGCCATGATCTTCTTTGCCATCTTCGAGCAGATGGGCACGTCCATGGCGCTGTTCGCCGACCGGATGACGGAAAACACGCTATTTGGCGCAGAGTTTCCTTCCGCCTGGTATCAATCCATCAATCCAATCTTTGTAATTTTGTTGGCGCCCGTATTCGCTTGGCTCTGGATGCGGCTCGGATCGCGCCAGCCGAGTCCGGCCTTCAAGTTTGCGCTCGGGCTGTTATTCGTTTCGGCGTCGTTCGTTTTGATGATACCGGCTGCCAAGCTCGCGGCCGACGGCAAAGTCTCGCCGCTCTGGCTGTGCGGCTTGTTTTTCCTCCAGACGATTGGCGAGTTGTTGCTCAGCCCCGTCGGCCTTTCGACCATGACCAAGCTAGCCCCGGCCCGTATGACCGGCCTCGTGCTTGGCGTCTGGTTCCTGGCAGCCGCCTTCGGCAATAAGCTGGCGGGTATGCTTGGCGGCACGTTCGAGAGTGAAAACACAGAGGGGCTTGCCTCGTTCTTCTTGACCCAGGCGCTCTGGGTTGCTGCAGCGGCCTTGGTCCTATTCGCCCTTGTTCCATGGGTCAAAAAACTGTCCGGAGACGCGCGTTAACCTCCAGTTATGCTTGAATAAATCTGGTTCTTCCCCATCTCAGGGCGATATCGCCCCCGTGTCACCTTGACTTGGCCTGTGCGCGGGGGTGATTGTCGCGGCGAAATTCTGAGGCTGGCTGTCATGTATTCGCGGCCGGCGACGTTACGCTGAAGAGGCTTTATACGTGAGCGCCCAAACTCCCATTCGCACCTACCTCGAATTCGAGAAACCGATCCTCGAACTCGAAGCCAAAATTGCCGAACTGAAGACTTTGCAACAGCAAGGCAAAGGTGTGCAGATCGGCGACGAAATCGCCAAGCTGGAGCAGAAGGCGCGCGCGCTCCTCGTCGATATCTATTCCAAGCTGACACCATGGCAAAAGACGCTCGTTGCCCGCCACCCGGAGCGGCCGCACTGCCTGGAGTTCGTCAACGCGCTGATTGAAGATTTTACGCCGCTCGCCGGCGACCGCTACTTTGCCGAAGACGAAGCGATCATAGGCGGCATGGGGCGGTTTCGCGGCCGCTCGGTCATGGTGCTCGGCAACGAAAAGGGTTCCGACGTCGAAGGCCGCATCAAGCACAATTTCGGCATGGCGAAGCCCGAGGGCTATCGCAAGGCCGTGCGGCTCATGGAAATGGCCGACAAGTTCGGTCTTCCCGTCATCACGTTTGTCGATACGCCCGGCGCCTATCCCGGGATCGGCGCGGAAGAGCGCGGCCAAGCGGAAGCGATCGCGCGTTCGACCGATTGCTCGCTGATGATCGGCGTTCCGGTGATCTCGGTCATCGTCGGTGAAGGCGGATCGGGCGGCGCCATTGCGATTGCCACGGCGAACCGCATACTCATGCTCGAACACGCCATCTATTCGGTTATCTCTCCCGAAGGCGCCGCGTCCATCATCTGGCGCGACAGCAATAAGAAGGAAGAAGCCGCCACCAACATGAAGATCACGGCACAAGATCTCGACGTGCTTGGCGTTATCGACATCATCGTGCGCGAACCCGTCGGCGGCGCCCACCGCGACCGGGAGCAGATGATTACGACAACCGGAAATGCCTTACTTAAGGCGCTGGCCGAATTCGACGGCAAACCGCCTGAAGAGATCCGCCGGCATCGCCACGACCGCTTTATGAAGATCGGCCGGCTGCCCGTTGCGGCTAAAGCCTAACGCTCACTGAGAGTTTAAGAGGCCCAATCAGCCCCGCGCGCCGCGCCAGTGCCGCAATCATTCACATACTTGGCACAGACTTGGCTGCAGCCCGTCTTGACAGAGCATGCGGCGCGACCGAAAAAGCTGATTAAATTCTTGAGTTTAGTTTTTCGACGGGCATAAAACCTGCGTACTCGAACGGGGGTCGCGGGACCGAAGGGACCTGAAATTTTGCCGGATCGCATAACAGCCACGTTGGCGCGGCTTGGACGGATCGCAGTTGCTGCTGCGATCGTGAGCCTTGCTGCCTGCTCGAGTGCGCCGGTTATTCCTGCTCCCTCTGAAGTTCCGCTCGGCAAAGATACGATCATGCTGCTTGGCAAAAAGGGCATGCAGGCGGGCGCGCCGGTGTTCGTGCGCATCTTCAAGGAAGAATCGGAACTCGAAATCTGGAAGCAGCGCGACGACGGCCGCTTCTATCATTTCAAAACCTATCCGATTTGCACCTGGTCGGGCGAACTTGGGCCAAAGCTCAAGCATGGCGACAAGCAGGCTCCGGAAGGTTTCTATAACGTCAACCCCGTACTCATGAACCCGAATTCGAAATTCTATCTCTCTTTCAATATGGGATATCCCAACAGCTTCGACAAAGCATGGGGCCGCACGGGCGATTCTGTAATGGTGCACGGCAAATGCCGCTCTGCCGGCTGCTACGCCATGACGGATGCCATGATGGAAGAGATCTATGGCGTGACGCGCGAAGCGCTGAAAGCTGGTCAGGAAAGTTTCCAAGTTCAGGCTCTGCCGTTTCGCATGTCGGACGCCAAAATGGCGGAGATGAAGAAGCACAAGTGGTTTGCCTTCTGGAAGACGCTCAAAGATGGCTATGACTACTTCGAGAAGCACCGCATTCCGCCACACGTCGCCGTATGCGAACGCCGCTACGTGCCAAATGTTGTGCCGCCGCAAAGCCGGCCGGACGCAGACGGGCCGTGTCCACCATTTCAGCGGCCGGTGATTGCCGCCTTCACACCGCTGCCAACGGACACCGAGCAGACAGTCGCCAACGGCAATAAACTCAAGGGTTTCGTCAATCCCGACGTGGACCCGACGGCGGCCGAAATAGCCGCCGCAAAGAGCGCCGCCAACGCTGCCATTCCGACGGGCGCGACTTCGCCGCAATCGCCGCCTTCAATTGCCAACGCTCAATAGAGTTTATGGACGGATCGGGATTCGCCTTTTCGTCTGTCTGATTAAGTGGCGGCAATACGCTTTGGCGAAATCATAGATGACCAATACTCGCGAAACCATCGAGGGACCGAGGCCCGCCCGAACGCGCGGCCGCCGCCGTTTGCGCCGCTTCGCCATGTTATCGCTGATCGCTATTGCAACCGGTGTGACCCTTGCTTCACCTTACTGGCTGCCGCTCGTGCGCGGAGACGCGGACCAGCGCCACATCGCTTACGAACGCAGCCAGCGGCTGTGGCGTGCGAAAGCCGGTCTGTCTACTCCCCGGCGAACCCGATCTCGCAAATCTCTCTGGCCGCCTGGCGGATAATGGATTGAAGCAGGGCGCACCCATCCTGATGCGCATCTTCAAGCGCGAATTCGAACTCGAGCTGTGGATGCAGCGCGACGACGTGTTTCATCGCTTCGTCACTTACCCCATCTGCCGCTGGTCGGGGACACTTGGACCCAAACTCGCGCAAGGCGACGGGCAAGCGCCGGAAGGGTTCTACGCGGTCGATAAAACGGCACTCAACCCAAACAGCCGCTGGTACCGGTCTTTCAATCTCGGGTATCCGAATAGCTTCGACCGCGCCCACGGCCGCACCGGATCGTTCCTGATGGTGCATGGCGGTTGTGCATCGGTTGGCTGTTTTGCCATGACGAATGCTCAGATGGACGAGATCTGGAGACTGGTAAATGCCGCACTCGATGGCGGCCAGAAACAATTCCAGGTGCAGGTATATCCGTTCCGCATGACGGGGGAAAAGCTGGCGAGTATTGATAGCGGCCCCAATTTAAAGTTTTGGCAGGACCTCAAGCGCGGCCACGACATGTTCGAACAAACATTGCAGCCGCCCAAGGTTTCTGTGTGCGGCGGGCGCTATGTCTTTGAAGCAGGCGGCCGGGACCAAGGCGGCAATGCGGCGACGGCCGGTAGTTGCCCGGCCGCATCGGCTGAGAACTGAGTTAATACAGAGGCGTAACTCAGTAGGGATATGATGCAAAAAGACACTTCGATTCCTGGGGCGCACGCATTATGTTGGCATTCCGTTGGGGGTCAGTACATCGAGGCGGCAGGTTAATGACGTCTATGTTTGCGCGCGTCCGGACCACGTCCGTCGCGGTCCTCAGCCTGATCGCCAGCGTATTGGCCGGTCTGGCTTTGACTGCGCGGCCGGCGTTCGCGCTCTCGATCGAATTAAAGGACGTCGCAGCCGATCGCGTTGACCGCCAGCGTGCGGCGGCCGAAGGCGCGCTGCCTCTCCCCGGAACACCTAACGTTGCGATCCTTGACGAACGCTTGCGCGAGAAAGGCGTATCGCTCAACTCGCCGATTCTCATCCGTGTCTTCAAGTCGGAATCCGAATTAGAAGTCTGGAAGGAAAGCAAGGGCAGCTTCGTGCTCTTTGCAACCTACCCGATTTGCCATTGGTCGGGCAGCGTCGGGCCCAAGTTGCGCGACGGCGACAAACAGGCGCCTGAAGGTTTCTACACCGTCACGCGCAAGCAGCTATTCCACGTCGGGCGCTGGCCAAAATCGCTTTATCTCAACTATCCCAATATTTACGATCAGTCTCTTGCCCGGACCGGCAACCTCATTCTCGTTCACGGCGGATGCACGTCGGTCGGCTGCTTCGCCATGACAAATCCAGTTATGGATGAAATCCACCGCTTGTCGCTCGCTGCGACCGAAAGCGGGCAGGAACACATTCCCATTCATGTGTTCCCGTTCCGGATGACGAAGGACAACTGGGAAACACACGAGCGTTCGCCATGGCAGGCCTTCTGGATCAATCTCAAAGAGGGCTACGACCTGTTTGAAAAAGACAAACTGCCGCCGCGCGTGAGCGTTTGCGATGGGAACTATAAATTTACGCGCGCCTCCTCGGCACGCGACTCTGGCCCGCTCGAAGCCTGTGGCGATACCGTTGCAGCCATCCGCGACCAGGACGAATGGCTGGACAATGTGCCCTCGCCCGGCCCGATCCCGGTGCGCACCGCGGCCGCAACGATGGTGCCTCCGTCATCTGGCTCACCAAGCGTAACGGACGCTAATTTCGAGCCTATTCCACCCGCGCCGGCCGAGCTGGCCCCTGCGGCCGAACCTCAAGTCCGAGCCATCAAGTGCCGGTTCGCGATGCGCAGTTGCGGGCGCTATCTCACGCTGCAGAACTTCATGGCCGCAAAGCGCGCGGCGCTTCTATCCAGCGGATTGCGCCGGTTCAGGCTGACGGCAAAGCCTTAGTTCTGGCTTCAATCCTGCACAATGCTTCAAAAAATTGGGCCACATTGACGTTGGACGGCGCGCATGTGCCGCCTTGTGAGCATGCGCGATTCTAGGCTACGACCGCGCGTCATTAGAAATTCCAAGCGGTGAGCGAAATGGCCGAACAATCCTATGCCAAAAGAACTGAAACACTTCTTGAGCGGCTAATTTTCGCTTCGCGCTGGCTCTTGGCGCCATTTTATCTTGGCCTCGCCATTTCGATAATAGTGCTGCTCGTAAAGTTCATGGCTGAACTTGTGCATCTTGTGCTCGGCGCATTCACGCTTTCCGAGCCCGACGTGATCCTCGGCGTGCTGACGCTCGTCGATCTAGCCTTGACCGGATCCTTGCTCATCATTGTGATTTTCTCGGGTTACGAGAATTTTGTTTCCAAGATCGATCACAGCGGTCACACGGACTGGCCTGAATGGATGGGCACCATCGATTTCGCAGCCTTGAAGCTCAAGCTTCTGTCATCGATCGTCGCGATTTCAGCGATCCAGCTGTTAAAGCAATTCATGTCGGTGAAAACGATCACACCGGAGAATGAAAAGGTCCTTTTTTGGCTCGTCATCATTCACGTGGTGTTTGTCGTCTCAAGTGTCTTGCTTGCGCTTTCGGACCGGATCGCAGGGCATGGAAACAGCCACGGCACACCGGCAAAGCCGGAAGCGGCCTCGAAAGACGGTTACTGAAAGACGGTCAGCGCTCGCGAACCTGCCGGGCCACGCGGGCCCGGCATTCACTGGGAATATCTGGGGTATCTGAGGGTATTAGTCGAGCTTGCCGTGGCAATGCTTGTACTTTTTGCCCGATCCGCACGGGCACTCCGCGTTGCGCGAAACCCGGCCCCACGTCGCTGAGTCATTTGGATCAATGCCGCCTTCACCCTTGCGCGTGTGCAGCGGCTGACGCTTCGGTTCTTCGGGCGGCACAAAGCGGCGCGCGCGGGCGCCGGAAATCGCCGCATCTGCCATAGCAACGTCGCGCGCGATCCCCGGGGGCATCATTTCTTCCATCTCATCGAACCCGGTCAACGGATCGATGTGGTGGGCTTCCATGGGCGGCAACTCGACGGGCTGCAATGCCGGCTGGTCCTCGGGCGGCGCAAGTTCGACGTGCATCAGCTGTCCCGTCGTTGCTTCCCGCAACCGCGCCAGCATACTTTCAAATAGAACGAAGGCTTCGCTCTTGTATTCGTTCAGCGGATCGCGCTGTCCGTATGCGCGGAACCCAATCACTTGGCGGAGATGCTCAAGCGTCACGAGATGTTCGCGCCACAGAAGATCGAGCGTTTGCAGCAGGACCATCTTTTCGATCTGACCATAGAGCTCCGGTCCGAGCTGTTCGGCCTTGACGGCGGCCTTGGCATCCACGGCACTTATCAGGCGCTCCTTGATTTCCTGGTCGGCAATACCTTCTTCCGCGGCCCACTCTTCGACCGGCAGGTCGAGCCCGAAGATGCCGTTGATGGCTTCCTTGAGTTCCTTGGTGTTCCACTGCTCTGCGTAGGCGCTTTCCGGAATGTGACGCGTCACAAGTTCATTGACCATCTCGTGACGCAGCTCCGTTGTCGTCTCTGAAACGCTGTCTTGCGACATGATTTCAAGGCGATGACCGAAGATGACCTTGCGCTGGTCGTTCATCACGTCGTCGTATTTCAGGATCTGCTTGCGGATGTCGAAGTTGCGCTGTTCGACCTTCTTCTGAGCGGTCTCGAGCGACTTGTTCATCCAGGGATGGACGATCGCCTCGCCTTCCTTGAGGCCCAGCGTTTGCAACACCTTGTCCATGCGTTCCGATCCGAAAATGCGCATTAGATCGTCGTCGAGCGCGAGATAGAACTTCGAACGGCCCGGGTCGCCCTGACGGCCCGAACGGCCGCGCAACTGGTTGTCGATACGGCGGCTCTCGTGGCGTTCGGTGGCGAGAACATAAAGGCCGCCCGCATCAAGGGAGGCTTGCTTCTTCAGCGCAATGTCAGCCAGGAGTTCCGTGCGCTTCTTCTTGGTTTGCGCGTCATCCGGTTCGCGCCCGGCCGCCGCTTCGTCGTTCAGCCAATCGCGCAAGCGGTAATCCGCGTTGCCGCCAAGCTGAATGTCGGTACCTCGGCCCGCCATGTTAGTGGCGATGGTCACGGCGGCGGGAACACCGGCCTGCGCGACGATGCTCGCTTCTTGTTCGTGATAGCGGGCGTTCAAGACTTGATGGGTAACTGGGTCGCCCTTGCCTTTGGCGTCGCGCGCGAGCTTCAAAAGCATTTCGCCGCTCTCGGTGAAGTGCTTGCGCAGTTCCTCTTCCTTGCCGGGCTTGATGGCGGCGGCTTGATCGAGCAGCGACTGACCGAGCGTTTCAAAGAATTTATGATCTTTGAGTAGTTCCGAAAGCTGCTCCGACTTTTCAATAGATGTCGTGCCGACGAGAATCGGCTGGCCGCGCACTTTGGCATCGGCGATGGAAAGCACGATGGCGTTCAGCTTTTCGCGCTGCGTTCGGTAGATCTCGTCGTCTTCATCGAGGCGTACGACGTTGACGTTGGTCGGGATCTCGATGACTTCGAGACCATAGATATCCATGAATTCGCTGGCCTCCGTCATGGCCGTGCCGGTCATGCCAGCGAGCTTGTCATAGAGCCGGAAATAATTCTGGAAGGTAATCGACGCGAGTGTCTGGTTCTCGGGCTGGATTTCAACACGCTCTTTGGCCTCTAACGCCTGATGCAGGCCTTCGGAATAGCGCCGTCCGGGCATCATGCGGCCGGTGAACTCGTCGATGATGACGACCTGGCCACCCTTGACGATGTAATCCTTGTCGCGCTGAAAGAGCTTGTGCGCCTTCAACGCCTGGTTGACATGATGCACGATCGTGACGTTGTCGATATCGTACAGCGAGCCTTTCATGTGACCTGCAGCGCCCAAAACATTTTCCATCTTCTCGTTGCCGGCTTCCGTCAACGATACTTGGCGCTGCTTTTCGTCGAGATCGAAATCGCCGGTTTCGAGCCCCGGCATGAAGGCATCGATCGCCTGATAGAGATCGGCGCGATCTTCAAGGGGGCCCGAGATAATGAGCGGCGTACGGGCTTCGTCGATGAGGATCGAGTCCACTTCGTCGACGATGGCGAAGGTATGCCCGCGCTGAACCATTTCGGTTTTGCGCATTTTCATATTGTCGCGCAGATAATCGAAACCGAGTTCGTTGTTGGTGCCGTAGGTGACGTCGCAGGTATATGCCGCTTTGCGCTGTTCGTCGCTCATGTCGTGGACGATGACACCAACCGTGAGACCGAGAAACTTGTAAACTTGGCCCATCCACTCGCTATCGCGTTTGGCGAGGTAGTCGTTGACGGTGACGACGTGGACGCCGTTTTCGGCAAGCGCGTTCAAGTACACGGGCAGCGTTGCAACGAGTGTCTTACCTTCGCCGGTCTTCATTTCGGCGATGTCGCCCTGGTGCAGCACCATGCCGCCGATCATCTGGACATCGAAGTGGCGCTGGCCGAGCGTCCTCTTTGCAGCCTCGCGGACCGTGGCAAAAGCTTCGACCAAAAGATCGTCGAGCGTCGCGCCGTCCTTGATGCGCTGGCGGAATTCTCCGGTGCGCGCCTTGAGATCGCTGTCGGAGAGTTTTTCGATGCCGGCTTCGAGCGCGTTGATAGCGGCGACCTTCGGGCGGAACATCTTGACTCTGCGCTCGTTCGACGAGCCAAAGATCTTGGTTGCGATACCGCCGAGCGAGAGCATGTTCATGTTATCCCAATGCTTGACTTCGTATTGCCGGCGTTCGCCGCCGGCGGGTTTAAGTCGGTTCCGGCATCCATTCAGCGCAAATCACGCAGCAAACCCACTTGCCGCGCCCGCGCTTCCGGCGCCAAGGACAAATTCCATAGAGCTGTTGGGGCAGCCTAGAGAGGCGGGCCCCTGTACTCTGGTGTAGTCTGGGGCAGACATAAGAACTGAGCTCCCCAAATGTCAACGTTTCGGCACCCAAATAGGGGCTTTAGGCCGCTCTCCAATATTTAACTTGGCTTGGCTTGCCCCGGGGGGTATCGAGCCCTGGCCGAAAGGCCTATTTAGGCCCGCCCTCATTCGCCGCATTTGGGCCTTATCCCAGAAAACTCACCAACAAACTCAACAGCAAGCAGCCGAGGATCCATTGAAAACGCGTTTTGCACCCATCGCTCTAGCCATCGCGCTCGCGGGATCCGTTTCGGTTCCGTTCATCAACGCCGCCGCCGCCGAGGACAAAGTTGTCGCAACAATTAACGGCAAAGCCATTACGGACGCTGATATCGCCGTCGCCGACAGCGAAATCGGCCAAGACATGGGCACTATTCCCGCCGATCAAAAGCGCATGTCGCTGCTTGAGTTCTTGATCGACAACCAGCTATTCGCCGACGCTGCCGAAGGCGACAAGCTCGGCGAAGGTCCGGCTTTCGAAAGCCGCGTCAACTACTTGAAGCGCCGCGCTTTGCGCGAGATGTATTTCGAAAAGGTGATTAAGGCTTCGGTCAGCGACGACGATGCCAAGAAACTCTACGACGATCAGGTCAAATTGCTGAAACCCGAAGAAGAGGTCCAGGCGCGCCACATCCTGGTCGAAAGCGAAGATAAGGCCAAAGAACTCGCCGAAAAGATCAAGGGTGGCGGCAAATTCGAAGACCTCGCCAAAGAAAATTCCAAGGACCCAGGCTCCAAGGAAGATGGCGGCAATCTGGGATACTTCGGCCGCGGACAGATGGTGCCGCAGTTCGAGGAAGCCGTGTTCACGATGCAGAAGGGCGATGTTTCGGCGCCGATACAGACCCAGTTTGGCTGGCACTTGATCAAAGTCGAAGACAAACGCACCAAAGCACCGCCGGCGTTCGACGTGGTGAAGGACCGCATCCTTCAGTCATTACTGTTACAGAAGGCCTCTAAGGCTGCAGTCGATCTGCGAACCAAGGCCAAGATCGAATACGTCGATGCCGACATCAAGAAGTCCATCGAAGATCGCAACAAAGCAATCGAACAAGCCCCTAACACCGCGCCCGACGCCGCCAAGAAAGATGAGCCTAAGAAGGAAGAAGCAAAGCCAGACGAGAAAAAGTAGGCTTTTGTTTCTGGACGCTCCGCCGTTAATTTGATCGGGCTGCTTGATTAAGGCGGCCCGATCTGTTTTTGGGGGGTGAACGTCTGCACCGGAGACACGCCGCCCATGGGCAAGATCACCACCAAATCACCCTTCGCACCTGAAACGCTGCCCCGGCTCGAACCGCTGGAAGGCGTGCGTTTCGCGACGGCCGAAGCCGGTATCCGCTACAAAGGCCGCACAGATTTGCTCGTTGCCATAATGGACGATGGGACAGCGGCAGCGGGCGTTCTGACCCAATCGAAGACCGCGTCGGCGCCCGTACTCTGGTGCAGAAAAAGCCTCAAGAAGGGCAAGGCGCGCATCCTGGTCGTCAACTCCGGCAATGCCAATGCGTTCACGGGAAAGAAGGGCGCAGAAGCGGTTGAGATGACTGCAGAGCACGCGGCAGCGGCCGTCGCATGCAAACCGCATGACGTCTATGTTGCTTCGACCGGCGTCATCGGCGAACCCTTGGACGCGGCAAAATTTGCGCATCTTCTGAGCGGACTTGCAGACAAAGCCAACGCTGACAAATTTGAAGCCGCCGCGCGGGCGATCATGACAACCGACACGTATCCCAAGCTCGCCACCCGCTCAGCGTTCATCGGCGACACGCGCGTGTCGATCAACGGCTTCTGCAAAGGCGCCGGCATGATCGCACCCGACATGGCGACGATGCTGTGCTTCATTTTCACCGATGCGGCCATCGACGCAAAAGTCCTGCAAGAGCTACTCGAAGAACACGTCGCGACGACATTCAATTGCATGACCATCGACGGCGATACCTCGACCAGCGATACGTGTTTATTGTTTGCGACGGGCGCGGCGGCGAAACGCGGGCAAAAGAAGATCGACAAGGCGAAATCGAAAAAGCTCGCTGGGTTTTCATCCGCCTTGCACGATCTGATGCAGGATCTTGCCATTCAAGTTGCAAAAGACGGCGAGGGATTATCGAAGTTCGTAACTTTCGAGGTCGAAGGCGCGAAGTCTTGGGCGGCCGCGCGGAAAATCGCACTCGCGTGCGCCAACTCACCCATTTTGAAAACGGCGATTGCCGGCGAAGATCCCAACTGGGGCCGTGTCGTCATGGCGGTCGGAAAATCGGGAGAGGCTGCGGACCGCGATAAACTCGCCATCTGGTTTGGACCGCACTGCGTGGCGCGCGATGGCGAGCGTGCGGCGGAATACAACGAGAAAACTGTTGCCGCTTACATGAAAAACCGCGAGATCGTCATTCGCGTTCATGCCGGCGTTGGCAAGGCCGCAGCGCGCGTTTGGACCTGCGATTTGACGCACGAGTATGTGTCGATCAACGCGGATTATCGCAGCTGATAGGCGGGCAAGATGGACCCTTCATTCTGGCTTGAGCGCTGGCAAAAAAGCGAGATCGGCTTTCATTCAAAAGACGTGCAGCCGGCGCTTGAGAAACATTGGTCCGCGCTCAACGTCGCGACGGGCGCGCGCGTTCTGGTGCCACTCTGCGGCAAGAGCCTCGATATGGTTTGGCTGGCGGAGCAGGGCTACGCGGTCGTCGGCGCGGAACTCTCAGAACTTGCCGTGGACGCGTTCTTTGCAGAGCGCGGCCTGACGCCGTCGGTACGGACTGTGGACGGGTTTACCGTCAAGTCATCTGGCCCATACGAACTCTGGTGCGGCGATTTTTTTGCATTAATGCGCGAACAGGTTGATGCCGCAGCCGCCTATGACCGCGCCGCTCTTGTCGCCATGCCGCCGGAGATGCAGCCGGAATACGCGGAAAAGCTTGCTGAATTGATGCCCTTTCAATCGCAAATTCTCCTTATTGGCCTCGACTACAACCAACACGAAATGCAGGGCCCGCCGTTCGCGATCCCACGCATTTCCGTCCAAACTCTATTCGAAGACGATTTCAATGTGACGCTGCTTGAAGCGCGCGACGGCCTGACTAAGAGCGAGCATCTCGCCAAGAAGGGCGTGACCCGGCTCGAAGAGGCGGCCTACCTGATGCGGCGGCGTCCATGACCACAACGATGACAAAAATCGTGCTTGTAGCGGCCGTCGCACTGATCGATGCGGATAACCGCGTGCTCATTGCCAAGCGCCCCGAGGGCAAATCGATGGCGGGGCTTTGGGAGTTCCCCGGCGGCAAGGTCGAAGTGAATGAGACGCCGGAAGCGGCGCTCATCCGCGAATTGAAAGAAGAACTCGGCATTGAGGTGTGCTTGACGTGCCTCGCGCCGTTCAATTTTGCCAGCCACGCCTACGAGACGTTTCATCTCCTGATGCCGCTTTATATGTGCCGCACTTGGGACGGCGACATCCACCCGCGCGAAAACCAAGAGATCAAGTGGGTAAAGGGCACGGAGCTTTGGAAATATCCCATGCCGCCTGCGGATTTGCCGCTTGTGCCGTGGCTGAGGGATTTGTTGGGGTAGGTAAACGCCGTCATGGATCTCCCGGCTTCTCCCCCGCTCCCTGCTCCTTCACGCCCAGCGCATCCGCAAGCCTCGCTTTCGCTGATCCCGGTTGCAAAGGCTTCTGCTGGCTTTCGTGCGGCACCCAGGCGGTCAGCGTGATGATTTCGAAGGTCGCCGGAATGCGACCGTCAGCAAGTGCGAAGCGCTCGGCGTAAATTTCAGCGGCGCGAAACAGCAGCGTGCGCGTGACGGGCACGCGGCGGCGCGCGGTTAAAACGTTGCTCGCACCCATGGCCTTGATCTCGCGCATCAGATCAAGCGGCGATGCGTACGTCACACGCACGACGTCGGTATCGGCGACGGGCAGTGCGAACCCGGCGCGTTGCAGAAGTCCGCCGAGATCGCGCACATCGGCAAAGGGCGCAACGCGCGGAGAAGCGCCGCCCGAAACTTCGTCTTCGGCAATGAGCCAGGCTTCGCGCAGTTCTTTCAGAGTTTCGCCGCCCAGCAATGCCGCGAGCAACAAACCGTCGGGCTTCAGAGCGCGCCGGATTTGCACAAGGCAACCCGGCAAATCATTGACGTGATGCAGGGCCAGCCCCGAGACGGCGAGATCGAGTGACTCTGGCGCAAAGGGTAAGGCTTCCTCGTCGGCGATGATGTACGTCCGTGTTTTTCCACCGCTATCAATGTGCGGAATTCCCCTCCCCTCAGGGGAGGGGTTAGGGGTGGGGTGATGATCGTGGCGAGATGACTTTTTGCTGGTCTGAATTTGCGGCGCGTTTTCGCGAATTACGTCCTCGACTGGTCCTACGGCGTTACCCCCACCCCATGCCGGAGGCATGCTTCCAGCATGACCCCCTCCCCGCAAGGGGGAGGGGGGTTTGGCTCGCGATGCCGATTGGGCGTGTAGCTGGCAGGTGTGAGGACATCAGTTTCAATGATGCTGCCGATGGACGGCAGGGACATGAGCCGTTCTGCCAGTACACCATGATGCGATCCAATGCTCGCGGCAACGGAAACGCCCGGCGCACGATTGATAGCCGTTCGGCAAAATCGTCCGCCACCCGCCGCAGCAGAAAATCATGGGCTTCGGCATTAGCGGCGGCGCGCTGGCGTCGCAGACGCAGCAATTGCCGGTCAAAGATAATGTGATCGGACGTCATCCAAGATCCCTATCAGCACCTCGCGCAACGATCCACATTGGATTAAGATGGCGTGATGAGCATGGACGGGGCAACGACTGGAGACCGAGAGGCTGACGCGCGTGATGCCGCGCCTGTCCGGGTTGGGCTTGGCGCCCGGATCAAGACTAATTTTCGGGCCTTCTCGAACTATACACTCGACGTTTTCCTGCCGCCCGTGTGTTTGGGATGCGAAGCTAGGCTCGACGCGCACGATGCGCTCTGCCCCGCCTGCTGGCGCACGATCGACTTCATCCGCCCTCCGCTTTGCGACCGCCTTGGCATTCCCATGCCCTATGATACCGGGGGCGTGATGATCTCCGCCGCTGCCGCCGCCGCTCCACCGGAATACGATCGCGCAAGGGCCGTAGCGCGTTACGACGGCTTGATGCGCGACCTCATCCACGATTTCAAATTTCGCGATACCCATGATGCCCGCACCCTCTTCGGCCGCTGGATGAGCGAAGCCGGCCGTGACATTATCGCGGGGTGCGATGTTCTCGTGCCCGTGCCGCTGGCGCGCTGGAGATTGCTCACCCGGCGTTTCAATCAATCACAGATCCTAGCGAGCGAAGTGGCCAGGCAGACCGGCAAGCCTGCCGCGCCGTTTTCACTTTGCCGGGTCCGCACCACGAAAAGCCAGGTCGGCCTCAGCCGCACCGAGAGGCGGCGCAACGTGGCAGGCGCCTTCGCGGTCCCGCAGGCGCAAATGGTAAGCGTCGCGGGCAAAGCCGTGCTGCTGATCGACGATGTGATCACGACAGGGGCCACGGCCTCTTCAGCCGCCAAGGCCTTAAGGAGGGCTGGGGCGACCCGGGTCGATGTGCTGGCTTTGGCGATTGCCGGGGATGCTTCGGTCATCCCTTAGGCTTGCCAGATAGGCTTCCCGCGGGTTTGGCGCATGGCTGCGTTGCAAACTTGCGGCATAGAACCACAATTTGCGCCTCAAATCTTGCATAGGCTTATGAAACGATTAGGCTTCCTCAACTGATTCCGCGCGTCCAGAGGACAGCGACGACCCATGTCGACACCGAGGCCCAAGGTCACAGTCTATACAGCAGACCACTGCTGCTATTGCCATATGGCCAAACAGCTGCTGCGCCAAAAGGGCGCCGACTTCGAGGAAATCGATGTCAGCGGCCGGGGTGACATTCGCGAGACTCTGCGCGAGAGATCCGGCGGCCGGAGCACGGTCCCACAAATCTGGATAGGCGACAAACACGTCGGCGGCTGCGATGATCTGCTTGCTCTCGACCGGGCAGGCGGACTGGATGCCTTGCTCGCGTCGTAACCGGCGAGTCTTAATTCGATGTCCACAAATTCTGGTCCGGCGACGTTTACGGCCGCTCTCGTACAGCTCTGCTCAGGACGCGACGTCGCAAAGAATGTTTCTGCAGCCTCCGATCTCATTCGCGCGGCAGCGGCGCAGGGCGCGGGCTACATTCAAACGCCCGAATGCACGACACTGATGGAATTGGAAAAGCCGCGCCTCCTCGCGGCCATCGGACCCGAGAGCGGCAATCCTGCACTACAGGCGTTCAGTGACCTCGCGCGTGATATCAAGAGATGGCTGCATATCGGCTCCATGGCCATCAAGGCCGAGGACGGACGGATTGCCAACCGGTCGTACCTGTTCTCGCCCGATGGCGCGGTTGCCGCGCGCTACGACAAGATCCACATGTTCGACGTCGATCTGGGCAATGGGGAAGTGTATCGCGAAAGCGCGAGTTATGTACCCGGCACTCAGGCAGTGATTGCAGATTTGCCGTGGGGGCCACTCGGTCTGACGATCTGCTACGATTTGCGCTTTCCGGCACTCCATCGCGCACTCGCACAGGGCGGGGCAAAGTTCCTGGCGGTGCCGGCCGCCTTCACGCGCGTCACCGGTGAAGCACATTGGCATACTTTGTTAAGGGCGAGGGCCATCGAAGCCCAATCGTTCGTCTTCGCGGCAGCCCAAGGCGGCATGCACGAGAACGGCCGGGAGACGTTTGGTCACAGCCTGATCATCTCACCCTGGGGCAAGAAGCTCGCCGAAGCGGGCGTTGAACCGTGCGTGATTACCGCCGAAATCGATCTCGCAGAGTTGAACGAAGCCCGGCGCAGGGTCCCCTCACTGACCCACGACCGGCCGTTCGAAGTGGTCCGGGCCGGTAAGCCGCGCACATGACCGCTGTACACAAGAGAATGGCCCGATGATCAAGTACAGCCTTGGCTGCAACAACCACCACCGCTTCGAAGCGTGGTTTCGATCAGGCGATGCCTTTGACCGGCAGGCGCGCCGGCAACTCGTCGTTTGCCCGGATTGCGGTTCGACGGAAATTGAAAAAGCACCGATGGCGCCCGCATTGCTGAAGTCTGGGCTGAACTCTGGGCTGAACTCTGGGCGCGTAAGTTCTCAGCTCCCGCCACCAGAGGTCATGCCAAGGCCGTCATTGGCCGATCTGCGCCGGCTCAGAAACGAAATCATGGCGAAATCCGAGAATGTCGGCAAAGATTTTGCCGGCGAAGCGCGGCGAATTCATTTTGGCGAGGCTGAGAAACGATCGATTCGCGGCGAGGCTTCGCTTGACGATGCGCGCTCCCTTATCGACGACGGCGTCCCGTTTGGCCTGCTACCACCCTTGCCCGAAGACCAGAATTAATATCCAGGCTTCGCGCATCATGTCTTCGAAATCTCCAACAGCGTATAATCCAGGGCGCCATCGAGCGACTCCGTCCGGAACGTCGGCTGTGTATACCCAGCAGGCGTCCAGAAATAATGACCCTCGTGGAAGTGCCAGACGCCGCGCACATGGTGCCAGCGATCAACGACAACGGCACCTGTCGGCCCGCAAGCCGCCGTAAAGCCGCGCTGCTTCAGCACTTCATGCCCCTCAAGAGCCTGCATGAGTTTCGTATTTTGTGCGTTCGCGCCCATGGTGCCGGCTAACCCTCAAATCAAAGATAGATGCAACGGGTGGCAGCACCTGCGCATCTCAATTGTTTTGAGTAAAAACCGGCAACAATTCAAATATTAATGCGTGTATACGTTACAGAATAACCGCCAATACTGTAGGAAAAGCGCGCTTTGTTTGATCGAAGTTTGAACGCGAAAATATAGACAGTATTAAGCATGGCTTGAGGCGTGTTTGCTCTCCGTGTAATCGGCTTGTCGTATACGACGGCGAAGAATGGCGATCATCCTTCATTGGCCAACGCAGGAGTCTCCGCTGACCCATTCGACATCACAAGAGCTCAAGGCGTCAGAAGATCAAGGCTCGAACACCTGCAAAAATTCGGCTCTTGGCGATCTCATCGCCGCGCGATTGAGCCGTCGCGAATTCGCCCGAGGTGCGCTGGCGATAACAGCGATGGCAGGGATTGCCCACGAGCAGGACGTTGCTGCCGACACTGCGGTGGACGTACGCTCGTTTGCATTCGACGAACTCGACGCCGGAACAGACGCAACCCATCACGTCGCACCAGGATATGAAGCGGACGTGCTTATCCGCTGGGGCGACAAAGTCACAAGCGGCGCGCCATCGTTTGATCCGAACCGGCAATCCGCCGCCGCGCAGGCACAACAGTTCGGCTACAACAATGATTTCATCGGCTACCTTCCAATCGACGGCCGGAGCGACCGGGGTTTGCTGGTCATCAATCACGAATACACGATCGAAGAACTGATGTTTCCGGGCATCGATCGCCAGGACAAAGAGGCACGCTTCAACGCGATGACGGCGGACCTCGTTGCCATTGAGATGGCGGCGCACGGCGGCTCCGTGCTTGAAATCGAGAGAGTGGACGGCAAGTGGCGCGTGGTTGAGAACAGCAAGTATGCACGCCGCATCACGGCGCTGACGGACATACGCATCTCAGGTCCAGCGGCCGGCCACGATAAAATGCGCACGAGCACCGACCCAGAGGGCCAGTGTGTTCTTGGCATGTTGAACAACTGTGCGGGCGCAGTCACCCCGTGGGGGACGTGGCTCACGTGCGAAGAAAATATCAACGGCTATTTCATGCCGAAGAGCGCAGTCGCGGCACACCCCGACGCGGCCGCCCTCAAACGCTATGGCATTCCGGTCGAATGGTACGGCTGGGCGAAATTTCACGACCGATTTGACATTGCCAAGGAACCGAACGAGCCAAACCGCTTCGGCTGGGTGGTCGAAATCGATCCTTTCGATCCCAATTCAACCCCCGTCAAACGAACCGCACTCGGCCGCTTCAAACACGAGGGCGCCGGCAACATCGTCAATAAGGATAGCCGTTTCGTCGTCTATCAGGGCGACGACGAGCGCTTCGAGTATGTCTACAAATTCGTCACGGAGACAAAAGTCGATCTCGAAAATCCAGCCGCCAACAGAGATATTCTCGATAGCGGCACGCTGCACGTGGCGCGCTTCGATGCCGATGGGACAGGCCGTTGGTTGCCACTTGTATTTGGAACGGGTCCGTTGAAACCCGAACTCGGCTTCAACAATCAAGGCGACGTCGTGATCTTTGCGCGTCAAGCGGCGGACTTGCTCGGCGCGACCAAGATGGACCGGCCGGAAGACATCGACGTCAACCCGAAGACCAACAAGGTCTACGTGATGCTAACCAACAACAACAAACGCAAAGCCAACGAGGCCGATGCCGCCAACCCCAGGGCAGACAACTCGTTCGGTCACATCATCGAAATCACGCCACGCGACGGCGACCATGCCAGCGAGCACTTCTCTTGGGAAATCTTGCTCAAGTGCGGCGATCCCGCCATTGCCGAAGTCGGCGCAACCTTCAACCCCCTGACCAGTGCCAATGGCTGGTTTGGCATGCCCGATAATTGCGCTGTCGATGTACTTGGCCGACTCTGGGTAACCACCGACGGCAATACTGCACGCAGCACCGGCCGAACCGATGGGGTCTGGGCCATTGAGACCGAGGGAGTAGCGCGGGGCCTTTCCAAGCTGTTCTACCGGGTTCCGGTGGGCGCGGAATTATGCGGGCCCTGCTTCACGCCCGACCTGGAGACATTGTTCGTGGCCGTGCAACACCCCGCCGACACAGACGAAAACGACCCGGACGCTACGCCAGCCCGTTACGACGCCCCACTGACGCGCTGGCCGGACTTCGATCCCCAAATGCCGCCCCGGCCTTCGGTCGTAGCCATTACCCGCAAAGGCGGCGGAAAAATCGGGGTTTAAAGGGCTCGGCCCACGTCTTCGTTAAGCACGGCTTGTGGGAAGGCAGGGCAGAGGCAAATTGACGGTTGCCCACGGGGGGCGTTGCGGTGCAAACCAATGTGGTAATTAGGCGTGATCACCAGCCCGTTTCCGGAGATGCCTCAGCCGATGTCGACAAACGTGACAGAACTCGACTTTTCAAAGCGCTCGACCGCGCGCGCCCGCAACGAGGCCCGTCACGACTGGACCCGTGCCGAAGCGCAGTCGCTTTACGAGCTGCCGTTCATGGAACTCTTGTTCCGCGCGCAAACTCTGCATCGCCAGAACTTCGATCCCAACAAAATTCAAATGAGCCGCCTGCTCTCGATCAAGACCGGCGGTTGCGCCGAAGATTGCGGCTATTGCAGCCAATCGGCGCATCACGCCTCCGGCCTCAAAGCCACCAAGCTTATGGAAGTCGAGCGCGTCATCGCCGAAGCAAAAAAAGCCAAAGACGCCGGCGCCACGCGCTACTGCATGGGCGCCGCCTGGCGCAGCCCGAAGCAGCGCGACATGGAGTCGGTCGTCGCCATGGTCGAGGGCGTTAAAGCGCTCGGAATGGAAACCTGCATGACGCTCGGCATGCTCTCGGACGAAGACATCGCCAAGCTTTCCCACGCGGGTCTCGATTACTACAATCACAACGTCGATACCTCGGAAGCCTACTACTCCAAGGTCATCACCACGCGCACCTATGCCGACCGGCTCGATACGCTCGCTCGCGTGCGCGACGCCGGTATGAAGGTCTGCTCCGGCGGCATCGTCGGCATGGGTGAAGAGACCCAGGACCGCGTCGATATGCTGGTGACGCTCGCAAATCTCGAAGAACATCCCGAAAGCGTGCCGATCAACATGCTGATCGCCATTCCCGGCACGCCGCTCGAGAAGGTCGAGAAGCTCGACGCAATCGATTTCGTGCGCACCATTGCGGTTGCCCGCATCATGATGCCGAAGTCTTTCGTCAGGCTTTCGGCCGGGCGCACGGAGATGAGCGACGAGACACAGGCGCTGTGCTTCTTTGCCGGCGCAAACTCCATCTTCGTTGGCGATACGTTGCTGACCGCCGGAAACCCCGGCGAAGATGCCGACGGCCGCCTGTTCGCCAAGCTTGGCCTTGAGCCCCTGACCCTCAAAGATCTGGAAACCAGTTCGCTTGGCCCGGCGGATGCAGCAGGACAAAGGAATGTCCGCCAGTCATGAGCGTGCGCTTGAGGCGCTACTCCGCCGCGGCCGTCTGCGCGAGCTAGAGCCAAGGCTCGGCGCCGACTTCACGTCGAACGACTATTTGGGGCTAGCGGACTCGCCCGAGTTGCAGCGCGCCGTGATGTCAGCACTTGCACGGGGCGTGCCCATCGGCGCCGGAGGATCTCGGCTGCTGCGCGGCAACCACGCAGAACACGAAGCACTTGAAGCTGAAGCCGCAACATTTTTCGGCGCCGAGTGCGCGCTGTTTTTTGGCGGTGGATTTGTCGCAAACACCGCGCTTCTTTCGACACTCCCCGCGCGCGGCGACCTCATCGTCTACGACGAACTCATCCACGCCAGCGCGCACGAAGGCATGCGGCTATCCAAAGCTGAGGCCGTTTCCGCCCGGCACAACGATGCGACGTCGTTTGACGAAGTGATAAGTGACTGGCGAGCAGCAGGCGGCACGGGACGCGTGTGGATCGCCGTCGAAAGCCTCTACAGCATGGATGGCGACCGCGCACCGCTCGCCGAACTTGCTGAGGTCGCCAACCGCCACGACGCCATGCTCGTGATCGATGAGGCCCACGCAACCGGCGTATTTGGTCCGGACGGACGCGGCCTCGGCGCGGCGCTTGAAGGGCAGCACAACGTCATTTCCTTGCACACGTGCGGAAAAGCGCTCGGCGTCATGGGCGCTCTGGTTTTATGCCCGCGTGTCATGCGCGACTTTCTAGTCAACAGGGCACGATCCTTCATCTATGCGACCGCACCATCGCCACTTGTTGCAGCCGCCGTGCGCGCAGCGCTTGAGATCAGCGCAACCCAAGGCGGGCGGCGCGAAGAACTGCATAAGCGCATTGCTCTTGCGGGCGGACTGCTACGCGAGAAGCTCGGCATTGAGCCTTCAGGCTCGCAGATCCAGCCACTCATCGTTGGCTCGGATACGCGCGCCATAACCTTTGCCAATGCCATCCGCGCACGCGGCTTCGATGTGCGGGCCATTCGCCCGCCAACCGTGCCCGAAGGCACGGCGCGGCTGCGCATCACCCTGACACTCAATACCGGCGAGGCGGAGGTTGCAGCGCTGATAGATGCGCTTGCCGAAGAGCGGGCAAAGCTCGCCGCATGACACACGCCATCATCATCACCGGAACGGATACCGATTGCGGCAAGACCGTCTTTTCCGCCGCGCTCACCGCTGCTCTCGACGGCTGCTATTGGAAGCCCATCCAATGCGGTCTTGACGGCGAGACGGACAGTCAGACCGTACAACGGCTCGGCGGCTTGGGGCCGGAGCGCATTCTTCCTGAAGCGTATGCCCTTACAACGCCCGCATCGCCGCATTTTGCGGCCGAGCGGGACGGGATCGAAATCGATGCGGCCCGGCTTACTGTCCCTCGCGTCTCCCGCCCCCTCGTCATTGAAGGCGCAGGCGGGCTTGCGGTTCCAGTCCGGCGCGATCTCTTACAGATCGATCTCTTTGCGCGCTGGAAATTGCCGGTTATCCTGTGCGCGTCAACGCGCGTTGGCACGATCAATCACAGCCTCCTCTCTATCGAAGCCCTGAAACGGCGTGCCATTCCTATCCTTGGAGTGGCCTTTATGGGTGACGCCAACCCCGACAGCGAAGCAACGATTTGTGCCTTGGGCGGCGTGAAACGGCTTGGCCGCTTACCACGTCTCGATCCGTTGACGAGCGAAAGTTTGCGCCAGGCGTTTGCTGCAAACTTCAAACTTAGCGATGTGCTTGGGCTTGGAGGCGGCGGCCCATGAGATCACAAAAACAATCGCCGCTCTGGCATCCCTTCACGCAACACGGGCTTGAGCCCGAGATGACGGAGATTGCCGGTGCGGAAGGCGCGTGGCTGACGACGCCAGACGGACGGCGCATTCTGGACGCGATCTCGTCATGGTGGGTTGTTACACACGGGCACAGGCACCCGAAGATCATCGCCGCCATCAAGGATCAGGCCGACACGCTCGATCAAGTTATTTTTGCCGGCTTCACGCACAAGCCGGCTGAAGATCTCGCGCGAATGCTCATGAAGTTCGTTCCGGTGGGCTTGGAGCATGTCTTCTTTTCCGATAGCGGCTCGACCGCAGTCGAAGTGGCGCTTGAAAATGGCGCTTGGGTACTGGCGCAACACCGGCAAGCCACGATCGCGCATTCTTGCGCTCGAACACGCTTATCACGGCGACACAATCGGCACGATGTCGGCGGGCGCACGCGGCGTTTTCAATTCCGCTTATGAACCGCTGCTGTTTGATGTCGGCCGCATTCCGTTTCCAGCCGCGGGCGAAGAACAAACGACGCTCGATGCGCTTGAAGCCGCTTGCCGCGACGGCAATATCGCGGCTGTCATCGTCGAGCCCTTGGTGCTGGGCGCAGGCGGAATGCTGATGTACGGCGCGGCGACGCTCAAAGAGATGCATCGCATCTGCGCGAAGCACGGCGTTCTCTTCATCGCTGACGAAGTTATGACCGGGTTCGGCCGCACGGGCACGATGTTCGCTTGCGAACAGGCCGGCATCTCGCCGGACATCATGTGTCTCGCCAAAGGATTGACTGGCGGCGCGTTACCCTTGGCAGCAACGCTCTGCCGGCGCGACATCTTCGACGCGCACTACTCGGATGACCGGTCCAAGACGTTCTTTCATTCGAGTTCCTATACAGCCAATCCGATCTGTTGTGCGGCGGCTGTCGCCAATCTCGAGATTTGGTCGCAGCGAGCCGGTTTTGGAACGCGTAGCCGCGCTCGCGGCGGCCCAGGCCATGCAACTTCAATTTCTCGCTGCTGACGAACACTTTTCCGGATTTCGGCAAACCGGAACGATTTCAGCATTCGACTTCAAAGTGCCCGATAGCGGATATCTCGCCGTGGCCGCACTGAAGTTGCGCGCCAAATTTCTCGAACGCGGTATACTTCTGCGGCCGCTTGGAAACACGATTTACGTCATGCCACCCTATTGCATCACACCGGATGAACTCAAACATGTCTACGACGCTGTGCGCGCCGTTGCGAGAGACGGTGTTTGATGATGCGCGGCGTTGAAATCAAAGGATTGGGACACTACGCGCCGGCGCGCCGTGTACCGAACGCTGAAATTGAGGCGCGACTTGGCCTTGAACCGGGCTGGATTTTCCGGCGCACTGGGATTGAAGCGCGCAGATATGTGGCGGACGGCGAGGCACTCAGCGATATCGCCACTGCTGCCGGAGACATGGCGCTCGCTAACGCGAACATAGATCGCGCGGAGCGTGGCGCTTGTTCTACTCGCGACATCAACGCCGGACCACCTGTTGCCGCCTTCGGCCCCGCTGGTCGCACACCGGCTTGGTTTGACGCACGCCGGCGGTATCGACATGGCGGGCGCGTGCGGCGGGTTTATCTACGCGTTGACACTGGCCGATAGCTTTGTTCGTCTGCACAACGCGCCGGTTCTCGTCATCGCGGCCAACGTGCTATCGCGGCGCATCAACCCGCAAGATCGCGCCAGCAGCGTGCTTTTTGCGGACGCTGCGGGCGCGGCATTGCTTGCGCCGAGCGATCGGGTGGACGCAGGCATCGTCGGCGCAGAACTCGCGGCTAAAGGCAGCCGCTACGATCTGATCAAGATCCCTTCCGGCGGCAGCCGCGCGCCTTTTACATCGCTTTCCGACGCAACCAGCACGCTGATGGTCATAAACGACGGCAAGGCAGTTTTCTCCGAAGCCATCGACATGATGACGGCAACGGCGCGCGCGGCACTCGCGAAATCCGGTCTCTCAGCGCAGGACATCAGCCGCTTCATCCCGCATCAGGCCAACGCGCGCATGATGGAAAAGGTCGCTCATAAGCTTGCCATCCGTCCCGGCACAATGCTCACAACCGTCCGGGAATTCGCCAACAGTTCAGCGGCGACGATCCCGTTCACATTATCGATGAGCGCTGCGGAACAGCCGCTGATGCCTGGAGAAACGCTCTTGATGACTGCCGCAGGCGCCGGCATGACCGGCGGCGCTACAGTCTTTCGTTGCTGATGATCCCACAGGGCGCTATTTCCTCTCGGCAGACCAGATGTACGCCACCGTTGCTGTGATCAGAATAAGTGCCAAAGCCAAATGCAGGCGCGCATAAACGAGTTCCGGCGCGAGCCCCGAACCGCGAAGCTCGTCAACATAAACGCCTGAAATTATTTGCAGCAATCCGGCGCCACTCATACAGAGAAAATTGGCAAACGACATCCCGCGTCCAAGGATGTGCTCGGAAAGAAAGCGGCGGATGTGGGCCATGATCACACCGTAGGTCATGCCGGCAAAGCCAAAAATGCAAAGCGCGACTGTTGCCAACGCAATATGCGGTTCTGGTACGTACCATAGCGCTATCAGCGCCAAGGCAGCGGCGGCACTGCCAGAAATCACAAGCCTCTTTCGCTCACCGTAGCCATGATTCGAGCGGGCCATACGCAAACGCTCCTGCGGCGATGGCACAGGCCATGAGAAAAATAACGTTCCCTCGCGCGACGGGCGCAAGACCATGAATGTCCGACAAGTATGGCCCAACCCATATGCCCCGCTCAGTTATCAATATGCCGTAACCAAATGCCATGAGCGGCCAGATCGGCCAAAGACCGCGAATAGAGATTATCTCACGCAAACCCAAACTGCCGCCTTCATGGGACGATTGCGCATGGTTAGGTAGCGCGGGCGGATCGCGCACCAGAACCGCAGCAAGCAAGGCCGATAAAAGACTCAGTCCAGCAAGCCCCACGAACACCGGCCGCCAGCCAAAATTCTGCTGCGCCAGCGCCAACGGCGTACCGCCCAGTAAATTACCGATGCTGCCGAAGCCAATCATGGCCGACGTCAGCAGGGCAAAGCGCTCAGCGGTGTGAATGCGGGCAAAAATGTAGAGCGGACCCATGAGCGACGGAGAACACCCGACGCCGATGAGCGCCATCGCCACAATCGCATCGCTGCTAGACTGCGCACGCGAGAAGAGGAGCGCTCCCGCAACGCCTGCCAGCATTAGTATCGAAACGGTCCGCTTTGGACCTATTCTGTCGAGCGCGCCGCCAACAACGAATTGTGCGATTGCAAATGCGGCAAACCAAGCTGCTGAAATATAGCCTAAGTCTGCCGCCGAAAGATGCAGTTCAGCTGAGAGCTCCGGCGCAATCACTGCCAAGAACGAGCGATAGAACTGCGAAAGGACATAGCCTGTGAGGAGGACTAGAAAAGTGGTCATGAAAGTATTTCGCCATCCAAAATTTCGCCAATATCGGGCAGAGCCAATCCAGAACACTGCCGCAAAACCGAATTCGGCATGAACTGCGTCTCACGCTCCGGCAACGGTCTTAGACAAAACCACGGGGCTCAAGTTCGCCGAGAATCCTTTCCACGACCGACTCTGGCTCCACACCACGGCTCTCGAGTTGGAGATCCGGCGAAAACGGCGGCTCATAGGGAGACGTAATGCCGGAAAGTTCGCAATCTGGCCTGCCCGCGCCTTTTTGTAGAGACCTTTTGGATCCCGGCTTACACAAACGTCAAGCGGCGTATCGATAAATATCTCCAGGAATTCGCCGCCTGCAAATTCGCTCGCGCGCAAACTGGCGCTCGGCACGAAATGGAGAGATGAAGGAAACGAGTGTAATCAAACCCGCATCGACCATGAAGTCGCGCCACTTCTGAAACCCGGCGGATATTTTCGACGCGATCTACTTCTGTAAATCCAAGGTCGAGATTTAATCCATGGCAGACATTGTCGCCATCCAGAATGTAGGTGTGACGGCCGAGCATAGACAATCGTTTTTCCAGCATGTTTGCGATTGTCGATTTGCCAGAACCGGAGAGTCCCGTGAACCACAGGCAGCACGCCTTTTGTCCCGTCAACTCCGCACGCCGCTTCTTCGACACATCGACCGCTTGCCAATGAATGTTCTGCGATCTGCGCAACGCATAATCTAAGCCCTTTGTCTCCTCCACTCAGAGGGCGAGGCGTGGGCTAACTTTTTGGCCCTGATCGTTTGTCACGGCAAGAGCCAAGTGGTGGGCGTGGAACGCGTCCGGCGTCCGGTTGGCAAGAGCTGAGCTGCCCCCGGTTCCGTGGACATGCACTTAAGCAAATCGCATCTTCGCCTCGTAGTCCACCGGGCTGATATAGCCGAGTGTCGAATGCCTGCGGCGGAGATTGTAGAACCGCACGATATAGTCGAACACATCGGCCCGGGCAGCGTCACGTGTCCGTTAGACTTTTTTAGCCGTCCGCGACCAGGCTGATGGGCTATTAGTCCCCCGTTCATTCTCCAGATGCCCTCGAACGGGCCATTGTGAATTTGATCTTGGATTCTGATCGACGTTCAAAAATGGCCCTGTCGACTGAGCGTCGCGCTGAGGACAACTCTTCTCTAGAAGTACGAGTTTCAAAATATATAATTCCATATCAATGGCTTATAGATATTTCCAAAAATTGTTCCAAGACCTAAAAATCTGTTTCTGATGCGCGGGCACTGCGGATTTTAGGGCCCGTCAGATTCTGTGGATTTCGTAATTCAACGCTTGACGTTCACGCCGTGAACGATCAAGTGGAGGGGCCGCTTTAAACGTGAGGAGCCGCTGTGCCCGCCGCGAATGCACTCGAAAAAGAGATGGAATTTCTGACGGTGGTCGAAAGTGGCGAAGTCGTCAGTCAGCAGACGCTTTCGCGGCGCATCGGCATCTCGGTTGGCTTGGTCAACGCCCTTTTAAGGCGGGCGATCCGCAAGGGGTATGTTAAAACCACGAGCGCCCCTGCCAAACGCTGGGCTTACTATTTGACGCCCAATGGCGCTTTCGAAAAGGGCAGACTTGTTGCCGAGTATCTTGAAACGTCGCTAGATCTCTTCCGCCGTGCGCGAGGTGAACTGGAGACGATTTTTGCACAGGCAAAATCTCGTGGTCAAACACGAATTATTCTGGCTGGAAGCGGAGATCTGGCCGAGATTGCCGTGCTCGCCGCCCACGGCGCCGGCATAGAGCTGGCCGGCCTCCTCGCGCCGCAAAGCAATCTTGAGCAACAACAGGGCTTGAAAATATTTCAAACCCTTGAAGAGGCAGGGCATTTTGACCTCGTTGTCGTTACCGAAATGAGAACGCCTCAGCAAACATATGATCGTCTAAGGTTGCAATTGCGGGCCGAAGTTATTGCAGCTCCTTCGCTCTTGCGTATAACGACCGGGCCTCGCAAGTTTTCACAATTTGACGGGGACTGAACACATGACCCAATGTTTTGTCGTTGCCACGGCTCCCCGGCAAGAACAGCAAGCCTCGGAAAACTTAGCGCGGCAAGGCTACTCCGTTTTTCTGCCGCGCCTTAAGCGGACGATCCGGCACGCACGGCGTACTGGCACAGTACTCGAAGCCCTGTTTCCGGGTTATCTGTTTATCAAATTCGCTCAACGAACGACGCATTGGCGGAGCAATAACGGAACGTACGGTGTACGCTCGCTACTGATGAATGGGGACCGCCCTGCCGCAGTACCTGTCGGTTTTTGCGAGCGTTTACAGAAAAATGCCGACGCTGCCGGAACTCTTGAGCCGCCGCCGCCAGATCTAAAAATTAGGGTTCAGGTGCAATTCACTTCCGGTCCATTCGCTGGCCAGACTGCCTTGATAATTGGGATTAAGCCGCGAGAGCGCGTCGAGTTGCTTCTTGCGTCCTTGAGCCTAGAGGTTCGCGTCGGCGCCATCCTGCGGCAACTATCGCTGGCGAACTGACTCGCCAACCCAGGGTCCTGGGTTGGCATCAATAGGCCTTGAACGGGTGAACGAAATTCACCCGAATAGCGGAAGCGTGACAAAAGACAAAAGACAGCGCTAAAGAAGCGCTGCGACGAACGGCACAACATCCAACCAGTAAAGCCAAGCCACCAACCTCATGCAGAACAGCGACCAACCCGGGATATTTGGACTGATCGGCGCCGCCGGATACATTGCGCCACGCCACATGCGCGCCATCAAGGACGTTGGCGGTGTTCTGCGCGCGGCCTACGATCCGGCCGACTCGGTTGGCGTCATGGACAGCCACTTCCCCGAGGCGCGTTTTTTCACGGAGTTTGAACGCTTCGACAGATATGTTGATCGCTGCAAGAGGCAGGGCGAACCCATCAAGTATGTTGGTATTTGCTCGCCGAATTATCTCCACGATGCACACGTGCGCTTTGCGCTTCGGTCGGGGGCGGATGCCATCTGCGAAAAGCCGCTCGTGCTCAACCCCTGGAACATTGATGGGCTCGCCGAAGCGCAGCGCGATACGGGACGCAAAGTCAATACGATCCTGCAGCTCCGGTTACATCCGGCCATCATCGCACTTCGCGACCAAATCGCCGCCGAAAAAAGCGGCAAGATCCATGATGTCGATCTGACCTACATTACGTCGCGCGGCCGGTGGTATTATGTCTCTTGGAAGGGAGACGCAGCCAAATCTGGCGGCATTGCCACGAACATCGGCGTCCACTTCTACGACATGCTGAGCTTCGTTTTCGGCAAGTTGATATCCAACGTCGTGCATCACCGCAGCATGGACTGCGCGTCCGGTTATTTAGAATACGAGCGCGCTCGCGTGCGATGGTTTCTCTCGATCAACGTGCGCGATGTACCCACTTCGCTCGCCGGAACGCAACGGACGTTTCGGTCAATTTCGGTCGATGGCAAGGAAATCGAATTTTCCGAAGGCTTTACAGACCTTCACACGGCCAGTTATCGAGAAATTCTCGCGGGACGCGGTTTCCCGCTCGACGACGTCAGGCCTTCGATCGAAACGGTTTCTCAAATTCGTGCGGCCCCAATCGAGCTCCGCAAAGGCGAGCAGCATCCCTTCCTCAGGGAGGTTTTAAAGGACGAGGCCCGGTATCAATACGGCTGGCCGGTGTAAGCCCAATGTCAGATCCGAAGTCTCAGCTGATTCATGATCCGGAATTTCCCGGCGTCACGCGGCATGAAAGCGCCTACGTGGACCCACCCTGCCGCATTGGAGCCGGGACCAAGATCTGGCACTTCGCCCATATTCTTGCCGGCTGCGAAATCGGTAACGACTGTTCTTTCGGCCAGAATGTTGTCGTTGGTCCATCAGTGACAATCGGCAACCGCTGCAAAATCCAGAATAACGTCAGCCTCTATAAAGGCGTGGAACTCGAAGATGGTGTTTTTTGCGGTCCAAGCTGTGTCTTCACTAACGTCAATAATCCACGCGCCGAAATCGAACGTAAGAGTGAATTCCGAAAGACACTCGTCAAGCGCGGCGCGTCAATCGGCGCAAACGCCACAATCGTTTGCGGTCACACGCTCGGCGAATATTGCTTTATCGCCGCGGGAGCGGTTGTTGCGTCCGATGTGCCTGCTTATGCTTTGATGGCTGGTGTTCCAGCAAAGCGCATTGGCTGGATGAGTGAGGCAGGAGGAAGGCTTGGGCCCTCCATGATCTGCCCCATCGATGGACGCCGCTACAAGGAGACTTCAGATGGCCGTCTCGAGCCCGCATAAAGGCGCAAAGGCGCCAGCATTTGCTGAGCCCATTTCGTTCATCGATCTCAAGGCTCAACAGGCGCTGATCCGCGATAAAATCGACGCCGCGATTGCTCGCGTGCTCGATCACGGCGGCTACATTATGGGGCCTGAAGTGGCGGCGCTCGAGCGCGAGTTAGCTCAGTACTGCGGTGCTAAGCACGCGATCAGCTGCGCCAGTGGAACGGATGCTCTGCTCATCGCTCTGATGGCAAAAGGCATTGGTCCTGGAGATGCGGTCATTTGTCCGGCGTTCACGTACACGGCGACACCAGAGGTCATCGCGCTTCTTGGAGCGACGCCTGTTTTTGCCGACGTTCGAGACGATCCGTTCAACCTCGATGTGGCTTCCTTGCCGCACGCAATCGACGCAGCGAAAAAGGCTGGATTGACACCACGCGCGATCATCGCCGTTGATCTTTTTGGTCTACCCGCAGACTACGAGGCGATCGTGCCGTTTGCGGACGATGCTGGGCTGTTCGTGATCGCGGATTCCGCGCAAGGTTTCGGAGGTGAAATCAACGGCCGTAAGACCGGGACATTCGGTCTTGTTACGGCGACGAGCTTTTTCCCGGCCAAACCGCTTGGTTGCTATGGCGACGGAGGTGCGTTGTTTACTGACGATGACGAACTCGCGACATATATGCGGTCAATCCGCGTTCATGGACAAGGTGCAAGCAAGTATGATTGTGTGCGCGTCGGCATCAATGGCCGGCTCGACACGATTCAAGCTGCGATTCTAATCGAAAAGCTGAAGATTTTTCCAGGAGAGATTGGGGCTCGCCAAATCGTCGCCGACAATTATTCGCACGCTTTCAGCGGTCTCGTTGCGGTGCCGGCCGTTGCTCCGGGCAGGACATCGGTCTGGGCTCAATACACTTTGCGCCTCACTAGTGGCATACGCGACGAGCTTTCGTTATGGCTCTCAGAACTGGGTATTCCTACCCAGATTTATTACCCTAAACCCTTGCACCACCAGCCCGCTTACGCAAAATCAGTCGTTGCATCCGGTGGAGTTCCAGTATCCGAACGGCTGCCGAAAGAAGTGTTAAGTCTACCAATGCATCCCTACCTGACTGAAACTGAGCAGCGACGAGTCATGGACGCTGTGGCGTCATTTGCTGCGGAAAAATCTATTTGCGACCGCCGTTTTGAGAAATAACTTGCCAGCCTGAGAAAGTTTCTTGTTCAAAGTGTACAGCCACGCCTTCGAAAACTATGAAACGACCGCGTCGATTGAAGCGGTAACGAAAAACTTGGAAGGATCAACCGAGCTTGCTTTCCCGTGACTTTTCCGAGAGCCTCCGCTCTTACGGCTTCTGGTACTATACTGCGCTTCTAGTGCTCCAGCTGCGTTACCGTTCTACCGTTTTGGGTCCACTCTGGATCGTCGCGGAAACGGCGCTGTATGTTCCGTTGCTCGGACTATTGTATACTCAGGTATTGGCAGGAACGGACGAACAATACTTCGCTCATCTTGCTATCGGCCTTGTGATGTGGACGTTCATTTCAACCTGCCTTCAGTCGGCAAGCGATCTCTTTGTCTCAAACCGGAATATGATTCTTAGCGGTCGCACACGCTTGACGGATTATATTCTGCAGATGATTGCGTCAAACCTGTTGCTGGCCGCTCACCATCTGGTCGTCATCGTATTGATCTTCATTTTCACAGTGTCCCATGTGGCGTCAACAGCGCCGGTTGCTTTGCTTACCCTTCCACTGGTACTAATTCTGACGATATTGTTGTCGGTCTTTCTGGCCACGGTCGGCTCGAGGTTCCGCGACGTTTCTCGGATAATTCGTGCATTTCTCCGTGTCGCTTTCTTTGCAACTCCGATTGTATGGTCGCCAGTGGCACATGGGCACAACAGAGTCATTCAGTCTTTCATCTATGCAAACCCATTCTACTATATGATCGAAAGTGTTCGAGCGCCTTTGATCTATGGCCGGATACCTTGGCTTGAGATCGCGGCCATGGTCGTCATGATCATAATTTCTGGCATTGCAACCCACGCCGTATACAAGCGCGGGCGCGCGTACGTTGCCGTTTGGATTTAGGCGCAGGTCGGGGGATAGTTTTATGGCGACTGCTTCGATCAAGGCCCACGACTTGATACTCGATGTGCCGGTATTGACAGGGAATCATCGGAATTTGTTGACGAGCCCAATTCAGGCGATCCGAGAATTCTACGGACACGGCCGGTCCCGCGAATTCAGGACAATTCTCAACGGCATAAGTTTTTCGGTGTTAGACGGCGAACGGGTCGCCCTGATCGGCGCTAACGGCGCTGGAAAGACCACTTTGCTCCGTACTTGTTCGGGTGTTCTCCAACCGACAAGTGGCTCGCTCGAGGTCATGGGCACCCGGCAAGCCCTACTCAATCTGCAATTGGGAATGCAGCAGGAGGCGACCGGCTGGGAAAACATATTTCTTTGTGGGCTCGCAGTCGGTTTATCGATGGATGAAATTAGGGACCGGGCCCAGGAAATCATAACATTCTCCGAACTGGGAAACGCGATCCACGACCCGATCCAAATCTACTCGTCGGGCATGAAACTGCGTCTCGCGTTCGCAACTCTAACCACCGTACGCACCGATATTCTCCTCATGGACGAATGGGTCGGGGCCGGCGACATTTCATTCATCGAAAAGGCCAAGAAGAGGCTCTTGGACAAAATCGAAGCGAGCAAGATCTTGGTGCTCGCTTCCCACAACGAGAACATTCTGAAGGCGATCTGCTCGCGGGGCATCGTACTCAGAAAGGGCCAGATAGCGTTCGACAGTAACATTCAAGACGCGTTGGATTATTATAAATCGCCTGCCTACTGGGTTACCTCAGCCGAAACTCGAACAGCGGCATGTTGAGAACGGGTTAGTGGGTAATCTGCCCTCCAGCTAACGGGATTTGAAGGTAGAATTTTCTCAGGCCCGAGGCACGAGAAGATTGAGATGAGGAAGTGCCGGTTTGCGGAAGCGCAGATCAAGTTGATTTTGCGTCAGGCGGAAGGCGGGTTGGCTGTTGCCGGTTTTTGCCGCGAACACGCGATCATCAATGCGACCTTTTACAAGTGACGCTCGAAGTACGGCGCATGTACCGGATATACCGCGAGTTGGAGCTGAATATGCGTATTAAGCCGAAGAAGCGTCTGAAGCGTGAGAAGCCGTAAGAACTCAGCGTTCCCGATCAACCGAACACGGTACGGTCGATGGACTTCAAGGCGGATCGGCGAGAAGACATGCGGGCGTTCCGTCTGCTCAACGTGGTCGATGACTTCAACTGCGAAGGGTTCGACATTGAAGTGGACTTCTCGCTGCCGGCCGAGCGGGTGACACGCTCGCTTGAGAGGATCATCGAATGGCGCGGATCACTGCAAGTGATCAGGGTCGATAACGGGCCTGAATACATCAGCGGACAACTGCTCAAATGGGCGGAAGTTCGTGGCATTGCATTCAGCACATCCAGCCGGGCAGGCCGCAGCAGAATGCGTATGTCGAACGCTGCAACCGGACGGTCCGCCACGAATGGCTCTGGACTTACAACAACGACCGCCCCAACATGGGGCTTGGCGGGATCACACCCGCTCAGAAATTAAGACCGCAAACCGCAGCGTGAGCTCTACGATTGAGCCCCGTTAAAAACGGGGGGATTACCCCGCGACGATTGAACATCTCAGCCAGACCTTTGGTTGGGAAAGGCAAGCTGAAAAGCTCGACGAGTTCTATGCGCTGATAACGTCGGATCGGCCCGACGACTGTGGGACTGGTGCACTCAGAACGTTATGCGCGGCCGTTATAGGTGATTAAAAATGAATTCTGACAAACCGACGCTAATGACAATTGTAGGCGCTCGTCCGCAATTCGTCAAAGCGGCCGCGATAACGCGGTCGATCAGATCCTCCTCACGGCTCACGGAAATTATTGTTCACACCGGACAGCACTTTGACGACAATATGTCGGAGGTGTTTTTCAGAGAGCTGAATATACCGAAGCCGGACTTCCATTTCGACATTCACGGTGGCATGCATGGTGCAATGACCGGCAAGATGCTCGAAGCGATAGAACAAACAATATCCCAAGTTAGACCTAATATGGTTCTGGTCTATGGCGACACGAATTCGACACTCGCGGGCGGCTTGGCGGCAGCTAAACTGAATGTCCCCATCGCCCACGTTGAAGCCGGACTAAGGTCCTTCAATAGACGTATGCCGGAAGAGATCAATCGAGTCGTCGTAGACAACTTGAGTACTCTCCTTTTCTGCCCCACGTCTCATTCAATCCTGCAACTTGCAAACGAGGGAATAACCCACGGCGTTCATCACGTTGGAGACGTGATGTGCGATGTAGTAATGTTTGCCCGTGACGAGGCTAATAAGAAATCGCAAATACTTGATCGCCTCAAGCTGGAGAAGATGAAATATTCGGTATGCACATTACATCGAGCCGAAAATACCGACGATCCTCGTTTTCTGGCAAAGCTCATTTCCTTCTTAGAAGCTCACGCTATCGATCAACAAATCATTTTTCCAGTTCATCCGCGGACTAGAGCGAATTTGGCAAAAGCGGGTATCCGGCCAACTGGATTGGAACTGATCGAGCCACTCGGGTACCTCGATTTCAACAAATTGATCGCATCTGCGGTAACAGTCTTCACAAACTCTGGCGGCTTGCAGAAGGAAGCCTATTTCCACGGGGTACCGTGCGTCACCCTGAGAACAGAAACCGAATGGATTGAAACGATCACACATGGCTGGAACAGGCTCTGGACCGTCGAGGAGTATTGCCGGCCAGCACGACCCATTCAAGAGTATGGCACTGGCACAGCGGCCGAACAAATAGTCGAGATTCTTGAGGCCTATCTCTTATGATGGGCTGAAGACTGATCGGCCCCCATCGAGCGGACCGGTGGCAGTGTTTGTTCATGACACCTCCATTCGCCATTTGCTGCGTGGACGGCGGAGCAGGCGTAGCCAGCTCAGGTGGCCACGCAGAAGGTGCGGGAAAGATCACTTGCGTTTCCGGCGGTTTGCAACCGGTACTGCCCAGATTTATTTCGCGCGTTTGATTTCGGCTGAGCGGATCCGGTTAGGTAAGCATCCGGTGAAGACCGCACTCAACCTTTGACTGGCGGGGCTTTTCCTGCGGCACGTTCGCCGGAGATGATCTGCCGAAGGCACTCGATGCCGTACTGGGTGAAGGCGGGAACCTCCCGTCCTTCGATATCGTAGACCCAAAGACGGCCGTCTTCCGGATCCATGCTGATCGACAATTCGTGCAACCAGTCCTCCGGCTCGCCGAGCATTTCGGCGGCGCGAGCTATGGTGAAGACGTGAGATATGCCCGCCATCGTCAAGCAGCCCGGCTGGCCGTACGAGAAGAGCGCCAGTTCCAGGGCAGCAGTTCGGTGATGCGTTTTGCCGGATAATCGGCGATACGGGCCAGCACATCGGCGAGCCAGGCGCGGGCATCGACATCATTGAGCTTGCAGGTTTCGATGAGCGTGTAGATCGCGGCGGCCCGGCGTCCGCCAGAATCAGAACCGCAGAATGTCCAGTTCTTTCGCCCAACCGCGATGCCGCGCACGGCGCGCTCGGCAGCGTTGTTGCTCATGCAGATACGGCCATCGTCGAGAAAGCGCGTGAAGGCCGGCCAGCGTTTCAGGCTGTAGCCGATGGCCTCGGCGACCGGCGCTTTGGACGAGAGCTTTTTGCGTTCGGCTCTCAGCCAGATTTCGAGAGCGTCGACAAGCGGCTTCGATCTCTCCTGACGAACGCGCTTGCGTTCGTCTGGCGGCTTGCCGTTGATCTCGCGCTCGATAGCAAAGAGTTCGTCGATGCGCCTGACGGCCTCAACGGCAACCGGCGCCTTTTGCAAATCGGCCAGTTCGAAGAACTTGCGCCGGCCATGTGCCCAGCAAGCAGCTTCGATGATACGTCCGGCCCCGGCGGCCGGCGCTCCGGAGGAGTGTCGCCGGGGCCAAGCATAAAGTTTGTTGTAACCGGAGAACGCGTCGGCCTGCATCAAGCCGCTGTAGGTAACGAGATGCTTTTCCGGATGCTCGCCGCCCCGCGTCGGCGAGTACTGATAGATGACGGCTGGGGCGTGTGTTCCCCCGAACGGCCGATCATCACGGACATAAGCCCAGAGCCTTCCCGTTGTGCATCTGCCCTTTGCCAGTACTGGCACCGTCGTGTCGTCGGCGTGAATGCGCTCCGCGGAGAGCACGTGCTTCTCGATTTCCTTGACCAGTGGATCGAGCGTTGCCGCGCAGGCACCAACCCAGTCGGCTAGCGTCGAGACGTCGAGAGCGATGCCTTCTTTGGCGTAGATATCGCTTTGCCGGTTGAGTGGCAGATGCGCCCGGTATTTAGAGAAGACAATGTGCGCCAGAAGTTGCGGACCCGCACGTCCGCGCGCGATGGGGTGCGAAGGTGCCGGTGTTTCCGTGATCTTCTCGCACGACCGGCAGCTGAACTTCTCGCGCACGTGGCTCAGAACTTTCCATGCCGCCGGGACCAGTTCGAGCGTTTCCGTTGTGATCTCGCCGATCTTGCGCAGTCTGCCGCTGCCGCAATGGGCGCAGGCGCAAGGCGGTGTGTGAACGACACGTTCGCGCGGCAGATGGTCAGGAAGTGGCCGCCGGGCAGGTTTTTGCGCTGCCTCATCGGCGAGAAGGGCCGGTGCTTCAAGCGCGTCAGCCGATTTGTTTTCCGCCGCAGTCGCAACGAGTTCGTCAAGCTGCAGTTCCATCTGATCGAGCAGGCGCGCGCCCTTCTCGGACGAAGCACCGAACTCAGCATGCCGCATTTTGGCGATTGTCAGTTTGAGGTGCGCGATTTGACCATCGAGATCCAGTGCGCGGGTTTCGGCTTTGTGTGCCCGCGCATCGGCTGCGATCAGAAGGGCCGTTAGGGCCGCAGCATCTTTCGGCAATGTTGTGCGGTCGAGAGCCATGTCATGATTTTACACTGCTTCGCGTTATCCTGCGATCTCCGGACGGTAGGTTTTTTGTGGGAAGCGCCAATCGATCCCTTCAAGCATGTACCCAAGTTGCGCTGGCGATATCGTCACCGCGCCATCCTTGGACGTTGGCCAGATGAACCGCCCGCGCTCCAGCCGCTTCGAGAACAGGCACGCACCCTGGCCATCGTGCCAGATGATTTTCACGAGATCACCGCGTTTTCCCCGAAAGACAAAAAGATGCCCGGCGTGCGGATCGGATTTGAGCGTTTCCTGAACCATTAGCGCCAGCCCCGGAAAGCCGCGCCGCATATCGGTGTGGCCCGCCGCCAGCCACACGCGCACGCCAGCCGGAACTGGGATCATCAGGGCGTCTCCAGCGCCGCAACGATCCGCTTCAGAACGGCAATGTCGACATCGCCTGCCACACGCAACTTGCGGCCGCTCGCAACCTCGATCTCGATTGTGGTGTGCGGCTTTGACCCAGACGCAGCCATGTCACGAAGCGGCGGCGGCAAGGCCAGAGCTATGGGCACGAAGGATGTTGGGGCTCGTGTGCTGTCCGATGTCTGTGGGGCTGAAAACTGCTTCTTCCAGCGGAAAAGTAAGCTCGGCTTGATCCCGTGACGGCGGGCAACGGCGGACGCATTGCGGAGCCCCTGTGACGCCTCCGCAACGATCGCGCGCTTCTCGTCGTCGCTACGAACCCGGCGCGCAACAATTTCCAAGCGCTTGGAACTATCCCCAGACATACTCACGGAACAGTCACCTCCTGTTACTCAAAGAGGTAACAAGAACTATCCATTATCATGTCCGCAAGGCGGTCCTCGCCGGAGGCTTA
>CAVUIN010000009.1:0-98973 GCA_963741545.1 uncultured Alphaproteobacteria bacterium | reverse complement strand
ACTTGAATTGCCGTTGGTACCGGGAGGGTTTACGAGCCCGTCTTTGATTTGCGGCGTTTGAGAAAGCCGCGGCGCTTGGGTTTTTCAATTTGCGGTGTCGTGACCACAGTGATCGCCTCTTGTTCGCGCGTTTCGATTGCGGGCAGTGTTTCAACCGACAGCACGCGCGCGAGTTGCGCCTTGAGCCGCTCTTTGGCGGGTTCGGCGGCAGCGAAGATGTCATCGAATTTCAGAAAATCGAGCACCTGATACTGGCTGGTTCCGCTCGGCACCAAGAATATCAGGCTGCGCCGATTTCAATTTCTCTTTGACGATCGAGCGCTCGAACAGGAATGCGCTGGCGAAGAGGGAATCCATGGCGGTCGGAAAGGCCCGCGCTGGGTCTTGCACCGGCGCGCCCGAGACATCGATGGCGACAATGATATCTGCGTCCTTCAAACAAAAGATCGAAGGGCAAAGGGATTGGTCAGGCCGCCGTCGATCAGCGTTCTGCCCTCGTGAATAACGGGCTGAAAGATGACGGGGAGCGCCATGCTAGCGGCAACGGCGGGGCGCAGCGCACCGGTTGAGAAGATGTAGGGCTCCTGATCGTAGAAATCGGACGCGACGATCTTCAGAGGGATTTCGAGAGATTCGAAATCCTTGGCGAGGCCCTTGGGCATGACGAGGTCGAGCAGCGCATCGGGATCGAGAAGCGCCGAGCGGGCGGCGAATAAATTCATGACCCGCTGGAACGGTTGCGCGCGGGCCGCGAACAGATCGCGCACCAGTCCGAAGCGCTGTGAGAGAACGAGTTCGGTGTGAGCGCGCAGTTCCTTGCCCGAGATGCCGGAGGCATAAGCCGCGCCGTAAATGGCACCGATGGATGTCCCGGCGATGACCTTTGGACGAATGCCGAGTTCGTCGAAGGCTTCGAGCATCGGGATGTGGGCCAAGCCGCGCGCGCCGCCGCCGCCAAGCGCGACGCCGATCGAGGGCGTTGTGTGACGTGCTGCTTTGGTGCGTGACACTTGAGCAGGCGATTTGGATGAAGTCATGTTATATGAAGTCATGGCACCAACATAAGAGTTGGCCACCGGCAATGCGAGGGTCATTCGCCGCTTAAGCCTTGTGTACCCTAGGCCTTGCCGCTTTCCCGCAGAATAGCCCGCCAGCCGATATCTTTGCGGCAAAATCCGCCCGGCCAATCGATATGCGCGATCGCGGCATAAGCGTGCGCCTGGGCCTCCGCCACGGTCTTGCCGCGCGCGGTGACATTGAGCACACGGCCTCCGTCAGCGACAATTCGGCTTCCGTCGCGCTTCGTGCCTGCGTGGAAAATTTCGACATTGGGGATATTGACTGCGGCGCTGAGGCCTTTGATCTCGGTGCCTTTCAATGGCGTTCCGGGATAGCCGTTGGCTGCCATCACAACAGTCAACGCCACGTCATCGCTCCATTGCAGGGCGAAACGGTCGAGCACGCCGTCGGCGGTTGCGATCAACGCCGCGAGCAGATCCGAGCGCAGGCGCATCATGAGCACCTGAGTTTCGGGATCGCCAAAGCGGGCGTTGTATTCGATCAGCTTTGGGCCCGTCTTTGGTGATCATGAGTCCGGCGAACAAGACGCCGCGAAACGGCGTGCCGCGCTTCTGCATGGCGGCAACCGTCGGGCGGATGATCTCGCGCATCGTGCGTTCGATGAGTTCAGGCGTCATGACGGGTGCTGGAGAATAGGCGCCCATGCCGCCGGTGTTGGGCCCCGTGTCGCCGTCGCCGACGCGCTTGTGATCTTGCGCCGTGGCGAGGGCGAGTGAATTTTTTCCGTCGCACAGCGCAAAGAAGCTGGCTTCTTCGCCCTCCATGAATTCTTCGATGACGACTTCGGATCCGGCAGCGCCAAACGTGCCGGCGAAACATGCGTCGATCCCGGCTTCGGCTTCGGCACGCGTTGCCGCGATGATGACGCCCTTGCCGGCCGCTAAGCCATCGGCCTTGACGACGATGGGAAGCGATTGTTTGGCAAGATAAGCGTGCGCGCTGGCGGCATCCTTAAAGCGGCCGTAGGCGGCGGTTGGAATATCGAACTCGCGGCAGAGATCCTTGGTGTAACCCTTGGAGCCTTCGAGTTGGGCCGCGGCTTTGGTCGGGCCGAAGTATTTGATGTGTGCCGCGCCCAAGGCGTCGCCAAGCCCTGCGACGAGCGGCAGCTCCGGACCGATGACCACGAATTCGATTTTTTGGGAATGGCAGAAGGCGATGACCGCGCCGTGGTCTGTGGTGTCAAGCGCCACGCATTCCGCTATGTCTGCAATTCCGGCATTCCCGGGTGCGCAATAGAGCTTGTCGAGCATGGGACTGGCGGAGAGCGCCCAGGCCAGCGCATGTTCCCGGCCGCCCGAGCCGATCAGAAGTACGTTCATATCATTCCTTGTTGAATTCGGGCCCTATTGCAATCGCGCGCTTGATGTAGCATCGAACCGGAAACTTTGAACAGCGGACCGCCGTGACAGATAGTATTCCTCCACAGTCAAAGGCTGACGCGAAACCGGGCGGGAATACGCCTGAGTTTTCCGTCTCAGAGCTTTCCGGCGCCATTAAGCGGGCGCTGGAAGAGGGCTTTGGCTATGTGCGCATCAAGGGTGAGGTTTCGGGCTATCGCGGCCCGCACGCCTCGGGGCATTGTTACTTTGCCCTGAAAGACGACAAAGCCAAAATTGACGCCGTTATCTGGAAAGGCGTGTTCAGCCGCCTGCGCTTCAAGCCGGAAGAAGGCATGGAGGTGATCGCCCAAGGCAAGATCACAACCTTCCCCGGCAAGTCGAACTACCAGATCATGATTGAGACCCTGGAGCCGGCGGGCGCTGGCGCGCTCATGGCGCTGCTCGAAGAGCGCAAGCGCAAGATGGCGGCGGAAGGGCTGTTTGACGAAGCGCGCAAAAAGCCGCGTCCGTTTCTGCCGCGTGTCATCGGCATTGTCACGTCGCCGACGGGCGCGGTCATTCGCGACATGCTTGCCGGGTTTAACGAGCGATTTCCCGCGCACGTTATTATTTGGCCTGTGCGGGTGCAGGGAGAAGGCAGCGCGCCGGAGATCGCGGCGGCGATACGCGGTTTCAATGCGCTACAACCTGGCGGCGCGATCCCGCGTCCCGATGTGCTGATCGTCGCGCGCGGCGGCGGCAGCCTTGAAGACTTGTGGAGCTTCAACGAAGAGATCGTCGTGCGGGCGGCCGCCGAGAGCCGGATCCCTTTGATTTCAGCCGTCGGTCACGAAACCGATTGGACGCTCATCGATCTCGTTGCGGACGCGCGCGCGCCGACGCCGACCAAAGCGGCCGAGTGGGCCGTGCCGAAGTACGCGGAACTCGTCGAGCAGATTGAAAAATTCGCGCTGCGCAAGCGCGTCGCCATGCGCCGGGTGCTGGAAGCGACCCGCACGCATTTGAAAGCCTCGGCGCGCGGATTGCCGAAACTCGAAGATCTGATCGCGCTGCCGCGCCAGAGATTTGATGGAGCCTCTGGCCGGCTTGGACGCGCGCTGTTTGCGAATTCGCGGGCTCATGCGATGCGCTTGGCGCGTGTTTCCTCGCGGCTGGCACCAACGTCGCTTTTGCAGCGCTTGGGGCGCCAGGGGGAACGGCTTGATGCTCTGCGTGCGCGCGGCGTCGAGGCGCTGAAAAACCGCGTCACGGCTCGGCGGCGCATGCTCGACAGCCATGCCAAATTACTGGGCAGCCTCAGCTACCAGAGCGTGCTGGCGCGTGGGTTTGCCCTTGTTAGGGATAACGAAGGGCGAATGGTGCGGCTGGCAAAAAGTGTTGGACAAGGCGATAAACTCGGGATCGAGTTTAGTGACGGCCAGGTGGCCGTTGAGGTCTCAGGCACGGTGGGTCCAGGCACCCTCCAAAAGCCCGCCAGCGGCCCCCTCAAGAGCGGCAAAGGGCCTTCACGCGGCGGCGGACAGGGTTCACTCTTCTAGGGTATTCGTTAGTATTAATCGGCCGCAACAAGCCGCTCTTGACGGCGGGCCTGCGATTGGCGATTTCATGGGCTATGGCGACGGCCGTGATTGAAGCCGCCGGGTCTGATGCACTCATTTCCGGCTGAAGGATATTTATGAACCGCATCGATAAGTTTTTTGGGATCAAGAACGAAGCCAAGGTGCGATATCTCGATGGCGAGTTCGAGGTTGTCTCTCCAGGCGATTTCGTGTCCTGCGCCGTGACCGGCACGCACATTCCCCTCGCCGATCTCAAATACTGGAACGTTGAAGTTCAGGAGCCTTACGCGACGGCAGACGTGTCGCTGCAGCGCTATCTCGAATTGCGCAAAAGAGATCAGCGCTGATGCGCGCTGTCGTGGCGCTGGATCGCCGCTGCGACCAGCCCTGCGAGTTCGCTGCGCGCATTGCCGTCAAAAATCAAACTGACGGGCAGCGTACGGGTACGCTCGGCTAAAGTGCGCATTGCGGCTCCGCCGCCCCTCAGGCGCACGAAATCTTTCTCCGTCGTGACAAGGAGCGCGCCATGTGCGTCAGCGGCGGTGGTAAGGCGATTTGCGTCGGCGTCCGTGAAGCTGTGATGGTCTGGGAACGTGTGACGCTCCGCAATTTTGCCGCCATGCGCTTCGACGAGTGCAAAGAAGCGTTCCGGATTGGCGATGCCGGCAAAGGCGACGAGTTTTTTGTTCTTGAGCCAGGCGATGTCTCTTTCCGGCGCGACATGGGTATTTATGATCGCGCCGGCGAATAATTTTGCCATGGGCGCACTTAGAGATCCCGCGTCGCCGCCGTCAGCAGCCCCATTGATGGCGATGGCTTGGACGAGCCCGGCTTGAAAGCCAAGCGGCGCACGAAGTGGACCGGCAGGGATGCACAGGCCATTGCCGAAAGCGCGTTTCCCGTCCACGATTGCAATCGAAAAATCCTTTTTCAGTGCTGGGTTTTGCAGGCCGTCGTCCATGATGATGACGGCTTTGGGCCCAAAGGTGCGCTCAATAAGCTCAGCGCCCTTGCGGCGGTCGCGGGCAACGACGGCGGGCGCGACGCGCGCGAGCAGGAGTGGCTCATCGCCTGTATCAATGTGAGTGTGGCGCTTGAAATCGACAATTTCCGGGCCGCGCAAACGTCCGCCGTATCCGCGTGAGAGAAATACCGGCTCGCGGCCGAGGTCGCGCACCAAGTGTGCGAGCGCGATCGCCATCGGAGTTTTGCCCGTGCCACCGGCTGTGAAATTGCCAACGCATAGAACGGGCACGCGCGGCATGTAGGGTCGCGCGCGCTCTAATCTCAGTTTGGCGAAGCGGCCATAAAGCGTGCCGAAGGGCGCAAGGATATGCGCCGGCCACTGGCGCGAAGCGTCGTACCACCATGCTGGCTCATGAAGCGGCACTTGGCGTATCCCGTTTAGAAGCGATATAGGGGAGGAGTGCGGCGAGCGTTTTTTGTAAAGCGCCGGAGAGCGTGGCGAGGCCCGCTTCGGCTCCGGCTTGCATTTTTTGTGCGGCAACTTTGTCGGCGAGAAGCAGTGCCGCCGCCGCCGCCATATCTTCGGCAGACTTGACCTCCTTCACGCCGCCGTAACTCACAAGCGCATCGTAGGCTTCGCGGAAATTGTGCGTGCTTGGCCCGGTCAGTACCAAAGCGCCATGGCGGATGGCTTCGATTGGGTTTTGTCCGCCGTGTTCGATGAGGGATCCGCCGATGAACGCGACGGGGCAAAGTGCGAAGAAAGTACCGAGTTCGCCGATGGTGTCGGCCAAATAGATTTGTGTCTCTCGCGATGGCAGGCCGGCAACGCTGCGCCTTGTTACACGTAGTCCCGTGGCTTCAAGCTCGGTTGCCAGCGCCGTCGCGCGGTCTGGATGGCGCGGGGCTATAATCGTCAGCAGGCCGGGCTGCGTCTGGCTAAGAATTTCATGTGCGCGGGCAACGATTATCTCTTCGCCAGGGTGGGTGCTGGCGGCAAGAAGCAGCGGCCGTCCTGACGCCGCCGCTTTGAGTTGGGCAAGATCGCTCTGGTTGGCTGGCGGCGGGGGCGCATCGATCTTGATATTGCCGGCCGTGACGACGTGCGGCGCGCCAAGCGACTTGATCGTGCGCGCGACCATTTCGTTCTGAGCGAGAACGATGGCGAAACGCGAGAAAAGCGGCCGTGCTAGTCGCGCGTTGCGGCGCCAACGTTTCATGCTGCGCGGCGACATGCGCGCGTTGATGAGGGCCATCGCGATTTTGCGGCGCGACGATTCCAAAATGAGGTTCGGCCAAATCTCGGATTCGGTGAAGATCGCCAAATCGGGACGCCAGTGATCGAGGAATGCGCCCGCGTAACTGGCCGCATCCAGTGGCACGAATTGGTGGAACGCGCGCGGCGGCAGACGGCGGGCGGCAAGGCCTGCCGAGGTCGTCGTGCCGGTTGTCAATAGAACATGGAGCGATGGCTCGGCGTCGAGCAATCCTTCGATAAGCGGCAGCACGGCGTTTGTCTCGCCAACGCTCGCGGCATGCACCCAGGCCAGCGGTCCCGGCGGGCGCTCTTTGGCCGCTTGTCCTAATCGTTCTGCCCGGCGTTCCGGGTCTTCCTTGCCTTGGCGTTCGCGGTATCTGAGCAGAAGCGGTGCGGCTGCGCGCAAAGCAGACGTCCCGGAACGATAGAGATTGAGACTGAGGCCCGGCGCGGGCGGATTTTTTGCAGCCAGTTGGCCGAGCGGTGTTGCACGGCGCACGTCGGCGCCGGCCAATTCGTATGCGCGTTCCGTTGCCGCGTTGAGCGCGTGTTCGAGATTGAGGCGGAGGGCTTCGAGTGTTGCATCGTCTGCGTCGCGCGGAACGTGGATCGGGTCGCCGCCGGCAAAGACGAGTTTTGAATACGGCAAATTCAGCGTCATCCGGCTCCAAGTGTCGAATGATTTGAAACGCGACGACGCAGCCGCAACCGGCACGATCGGACAGCCCGACATGCGTGCAATGGTTATGATGCCGATGCCGGCAGTGCGTGCTGGCCCCGGCGGCACGTCGGCGGTCATGACGAGGGATGCGCCGTCGTTGAGTGCACGAACGGACGCGCGCAAGGCCGAGGCGCCGCCCCGGTCGCGTTTTCGCCCGCCCGCGCCGGCACCTCGAATAAGGTCTGTGTCGAGGTGGCGTAGCGCTTCGCCGATCAATTCCGCGTCGCCGTGACGCGCCACCATGGCCGAGACTTTGACGTCGCCGGGATGCAGATGCGCCAGCATCATGAATTGGCCGTGCCAGCAGGCGATGATGCAGGGATGCGTTTCGCGCAGCAGGCGCCTAAGTCCGGCCGGTTCGTAGACAATGTGCGACGACTTGACGACGTGCTTGATCAGCCGCGCAAGCGATCGGCCGGCGAACCGGGTGAGCGTCGTCTTGGAATCGGCCATTTAAGGCGGCACCCACTGTTCAAATGGCGGTCAATTGCGGAGGTGCCCGGCAAAGGCCCTTGCGGCACGTACCTATAGCGAATATCTAGCCAGTGCAAACGTGTTTGCCGGTGCGCTCGCGCGTAAATTCAGCACCTTTGGGGCCGCCGGAATGCTGCCGCTGCAAAACCAATGCTGGCACCCTAAACACTTGAATTTCAGATAACAACGGGTCAATGGCAGGCGTCATAAAACGAGCGAAGCGGGAATTGCGCCGGAGATCGGGGGCATGGATGCATGGAGCTATCCACAATGCGCCGCCCGCCGTCCGCTCCCGGTTCGGTCCCATCCTCTGTTATTTCGAGATGCTCGTGCTCGATTACGGGATCGCGCGCGTCCTCTACAACAACCGGCACAAGATTTCGCAGGATGCCTGGCGCTCGGCCCAGCCAGCGCCGCATCACATCCGTTGGATCGCTGACAAGGGCGTCAAGACGGTTCTCAACTTGCGCGGCGACCGGTCGTTCGGAACCGTGTGGCTGGAGGATAGGGCCTGCGCCAAGCACGGATTGAAGCTCGTTAATTTCAAGATGAAGTCGCGCGTCGCGCCGGCGCGTGATGATCTCCTCGCGGCGAAGCGCCTCCTCGCGTCCATCGAGTACCCCGTGCTCATTCACTGCAAGTCGGGCGCGGACAGGGCCGGCTTGATGAGCGTGCTGTACTCGCATGTCCATGATGGCGTTCCGATAGCCAAGGCCAAGAACCAGCTCAGTCTCAAATACGGGCATATCCGGCAGGCCGATACGGGCGTGCTCGATTATTTATTCGAGCGCTATCTGGCCGACAATAAAAAATCGCCAATCGAGTTTTGGGATTGGGTCGCGACGAAATACGACGCGGATGAAGTCAATCGCACATTCAAGGCCAATGGATTTGCAAACCGGCTGGTCAATAATATCTTGCGGCGCGAGTAGTTAGCTGGTGCGCGAACAAGTCAGTTGACGAGCGTTGATCCTTGCGGGCTACCGGCGAGGCGGGCATAGGCACCGTTTTTGGCTAGCAAGTCCTTATGCGCGCCGCGCTCGATGATGCGGCCGTCTTCCATGACGCAAATGAGGTCGGCACGCTGAACCGTTGACAGCCGGTGTGCAATGACGAGCGTCGTGCGGTTTTTGGTGAAACGGGCGAGCGCCTCCTGCACCAGTTGCTCGCTTTCGGTATCCAGCGCGCTCGTCGCTTCGTCCAGCAGCAGGATCGGCGCGTCTTTCAAGATGGCGCGGGCGAGAGCGAGGCGCTGCTTTTGTCCGCCCGAGAGCCGCCCACCGCGGTCGCCAATCAGCGTCTGATAACCTTGCGGCTGGGCCATGATGAAATCGTGCGCGGCCGCAGCTTCAGCGGCGGCTCTGATTTCGGCGTCGTTCGCGCCAAGTTTTCCGAGCGCAATGTTGGCGGCAATGGTGTCGTCGAACAGTGTGATGTCCTGGCTGACGATGGATATTTGATCGCGCAGGGACGCCAACAGCACGTCGCGGGCGTCTTGGCCGTCGATCAGGATGGCGCCTTCTGTCACGTCGAACAGGCGCGGTACAAGATTGATGATGGTTGACTTTCCGGCGCCCGAACGGCCGACAAGCGCGACAGTCTTACCGCCCGGAACTTCGAGTGAGAAATCAGTCACTGCGCGTTGCTTGCCGCCGGCATCGTAGGCGAACCCGACACTGCGGAATGAGATTGCACCTTCGCCGATATCAAGCGGCTTGGCGCCGGGGCGGTCCGCGATCTGGGGAATCTCGTCCAGAAGCTCGTAAACGCTTTCGATGGCCGACAAGCCTTCCTGAATTTTGCCCGACAAGTTGCCAAGCGCCTTGATGGGCTGCGCCGCCATGAGGAGCGCGGTCACGAAACCCATGAAGTCGCCAACCGTCGACATGCCGCTCGAAATGCGCAGGTAAGCCAAGGCGACGACGCCCGCCACCGCGAGGCCGCCGAGGGCTTCGAGCATCGGATCGAGACGCGCGCGGGTCTTCACGGCTTTGAATTTGAGCCGGAAAACTTCCTCAAAACTCTTGCCCAGTTTGCTGGCAGCGTAGTTTTCGAGGCGGAACGACTTAATGAGACGGGCACCTGAAAGGTTTTCGCTGAGCAACGATGTCATGTCGCCGAGCTGGTCTTGCGTTTGCTTGGCGACGCGCCGCAGGCGGCGCGAAATGAGGGCAACAGGCAAGGCGGCCAGCGGATAAACCGAGAGCACGACGAGCGTCATTTTCCAGTCGAGATAGAGCATGGCAATGAGGAGCGCGACGACCGTCAGTGAGTTGCGGATTGCCGAGTTCATGGCCGCCGTGACGGCAGTTTGAATGAATGTAATGTCGTTCGTCAATTTCGAGACCAGCCGGCCCGGTGTGTCGCGCGTCAGGCGGGCAAAATCGGCGGCGATCAAATGGGCGAATGTTTTCTGCTGCAGATCGGTGGTCATGCGCAGTACGAGCCGGTTCGAGGCAACAGACTGCAAATAAAGGAAGAGGCTTCTAAAAGCGGTGATGCCGATGATGGCGGCAAGAACCAACGGCAGAAGACCTCTGTCGCCTTCCGCACCCTTCATGAGCGTGTCGAACGAGAGCTTGATGACGGTTGGGTAACCGCCGGTTGCGGCGGCGAGACAAGCGGTGAGGAGAAGCGTCCAGGCGAGTTCTTTCCGGCGCGGCCAGACCCAATCGGCGACGAACCGCTTGAGCAGCGCGCGCGCCTCGTCATCCAGCCGGAGCTGGGTGCGGGGCGGCTTTGCGGTTTTCCGATTCTCAGTTGTCACGATTTTTCTTTGACCTTACGTGCGAGCTCCGTTGCGTCCGGTTCGAGCAAGCGGTGCAGGTGGACAACGAAATAGCGCATCAAGGCATTGTCGACGGTTTTCTGGGCGGCACCTTTCCAGGCGCGGTGCGCCGCGTCGTAGTTCGGATAGATGCCGACGATATCGACGATGTTGAGGTCGCGAAACTCCATCGAGTCGAGGCTTTTGAGTTCGCCGCCAAAGACGAGATGCAGGAGCTGTTGGCCGCTTGTTGGTTTCGTCACCTTGCTCATGGTTCTCTGCCGCTGAAATTGCCGTGCCGTTGAAGTTGCAATCATAGGGGATCGGGATAGTTGCGACACCCGCTTAGTGCTTGCCGGTTTAGATTGGCCGGATTAGCTCGGCTGGATTAGCTCGTATGTCCCGGAATGATACGCTCCCGCAAGCCGATATTTACCCTGTCCCTTAATCGATTCAGAAGGGGAAGCTGCTATTGTGCTTTTAAGGCCGAAAAAAAGCGGCCGCTCGAAAGTCAACAGCGAGGCATGCGGCGTGGAGATGAACAAATCTCCGCGCCGCGCCCGTTTTATGGGCACTGCATTAGCTCAGTCCCGAAAACCAAGACAATGCCATGTCGGCAACGAGGCCTAAGAACACGGCCGCGCCCACGTCGCGATTTCGAACGGAATCTCCACAGGCAATTTGCCGGATCGTTGGTGTCAAGCGTCGCCACCTGCCAGGCCATTTGCAGGAACACAAGCGTGACCGCCAGAAAGAAGATCAAGTGCGTGCCGGCAAGTGCTCCGGCAGCCAGCCAAAAGATCACTGCGGCTAGATAGAGGGCGCCGACGATCGAGACGGTGTTGTCACCGAACAGAAGCGCGGTGGAGCCTAGCCCGAGAAGTGCGTCGTCCTCTTTATCCTGGTGCGCGTAGATTGTGTCGTAGCCGATGGTCCAGAGCACGCATCCGGCGTAGAGCAGAACCGGCGGCCAATCGAGCGAACCTTTGACGGCCGCCCAGCCAGCAAGTGCGCCCCATTGGAACACTAGTCCCAATACGAGTTGGGGGTAGGGCATGATCCGTTTAGCAAACGGATAAAACGCGACTAACAACAACGACGAAATGCAAAGTGCGACTGTAAATGTGTTGAAGTTGATTAGCACGGCGAGGCCGATGAGCCCGCAGAGTATGATGAAGTAGACCGCACCTTGCGGCGTGACCTGACCCGATGGGATGGGCCGGCTCGCCGTACGCGCGACGAGTGCATCGATATCGCGGTCGACGTAATCGTTATATGCGCAGCCCGCCGAACGCATGGCGGCGGCGCCGGCGAGAAAAAGGACGAGGGTGGAAATGCTGGGGTAAGGCTGCCCGCGTTCGACCTCGGCCAGCGTCTGCGACCACCAGCAAGGAAAAAGAAGCAGCCAAATGCCGATGGGGCGGTCGAAACGCCCGAGCCGCAGATAAGGCCGCATGGGCTCTGGTGCCCATCGGTCAACCCAATTCTGCGGGGGCGCGTCTGCGACAGGCTCTGATACGGGGGCTGGGGACTGGGTTGCGTTGGTCATGTTTCCGAGGGGTTTTGTGCGTCCTGGCTAAAGCCTAGACGGACCGTGCTTCGACGGCAATCGCGCTATGTATTTCGCCTGAGACTTGCGCGGGAGCGAGGCTGCGCTAAGAGGGCTCCATGGCAGTCCACGATCTCACCTCCGAGCGGCTCTTTGTCGATGGCCGGTTAGCGCCGGGAACGCGTATCGAACTTGGCGAGGCCCAAGCGCACTATCTCGTCCATGTGCTGCGGTCAAAGCTTGGAGCGGAAATCTTAGTCTTCAACGGCCGGGATGGAGAGTGGCGCGCGCGCCTCATCGAATCTAAAAAGCGTACGGCGGTTCTCGAGGTTTTGGAGCAGACGCGACCTCAAGCCGATGGGCCGGATATCGACTATCTGTTCGCGCCTCTGAAACATGCGCGCCTCGATTACATGGTGCAAAAAGCAGTTGAAATGGGCGTCGCAAAGCTATCGCCGGTTCTGACGCGAAGAACCGTGCCGGATCGCGTCAACCTGGAACGCATGCGCGCCAACGCGATCGAGGCGGCGGAGCAGTGCGGCGTGTTGCGGGTGCCTGAAATCGCGGAACTGCGGCCGCTCGCTAAGGCACTGGACAGTTGGGACCCCAAACGCGCGCTCTTTTTCTGCGACGAAGGGGCGGGCCGGATTTGTCCGCTGGCCGTCCTTGCCAGAGTGCGGCCTGGACCGCTCGCCGTGCTGATTGGACCCGAAGGCGGGTTTTCGGATGAAGAGCGGCAACTTTTGCGCTCCAAGCCCTTTGTCGTTGCGCTATCGCTTGGCCCCCGGATCATGCGGGCCGATACGGCGGCGGTGGCAGCCCTCGCGTTGATCAATGCAACCTTGGGCGATTGGAAGGCCGAGTAGGAAATGAGGCCTTTGACAGCTTGCTCTCGGACCGGCCGGACGCCATAACGAGATGAGAATAGGCGGGCGGCGGGCGTGGGATCGCTCAAGTCGCGGGAAGCCCAAAATCGAGGAACTCCGAGGAACTATGTCGACGCGTGAGGATGGTGCCGAGAGCCCGCTGATCAAAGGCCGCGCCGATCTCATCGATTGGATTGCGGCCGGCGAAAAACCCAAGCACGCCTGGCGCATCGGCACCGAGCACGAAAAATTCGTGTTCCGGACCGTATCGCTTGATCCCGTGCCCTACGACGGCCCAAGAGGCATTCGCGCGCTCATGGAGCAGCTGATCGCGCGTTATGGCTGGCTGCCAATCCACGAGGGCGACAACATCATCGCGCTCAAACGCCCCGAAGGCGAACAGGGCGGCACCATCAGTCTTGAGCCCGGCGGGCAATTCGAGCTTTCGGGTGCGCCGCTCGAGACCCTGCATGAGACAGAAGCCGAGACCTACAAGCATCTCTATGAAGTGCTCGATGTCGGCGAAGATTTGGCGATTGGCTTCCTGGGCGTCGGTTTTTCCCCAAAGTGGCGTCTCGAAGACGTGCCGAAGATGCCAAAGCAGCGCTACGGCGTGATGACGCGCTACATGCCGCAAGTCGGTAGCCGCGGCCTCGACATGATGTATCGCACGGCAACGGTGCAAGTGAATCTCGACTTCGGGAGCGAAGCCGACATGGTGCAAAAACTGCGCGTGTCGCTGGCCCTTCAGCCTATTGCCACAGCGCTATTTGCCTCGTCGCCCTTCACGGAAGGCGAACCCAACGGTTTTCAATCGATGCGCAGCGAGGTTTGGCGCGATACGGACAAGCGGCGCACGGGCATGCTGCCGTTCGTGTTCGATGAGGACATGAGCTACGCCCGCTATGTCGACTATGCGCTCGATGTGCCGATGTATTTTGTCTACCGCGCCGGGCGCTATATCGACGTCGCGGGATCGTCGTTTCGCGATTTTCTAGCCGGTAAGCTCAAGGGCCTCGAAGGCGTATTCCCGACCATCGACGATTGGTCGGATCATATGACGACCCTTTTCCCCGAAGTGCGATTGAAGCGCTTTTTGGAAATGCGCGGTGCAGACGGCGGGCGCTGGAGCATCATCACTGCGCTTCCTGCATTTTGGACCGGGCTGCTTTACGATCAAGAAGCGCTCGATGGTGCCTGGGATTTGGTCAAGGATTGGTCAAACGAAGAACGCGAGACCCTGCGCAATGGGGTGCCCGTTGGCGGCATCAGAACTCCGTTCCGCAAGACGACGGTGTCGGAGCTTGCAAAAGAAGCCCTGCGGCTGTCGCGCCTTGGGCTCAAGAACCGCAACCGGCTCAACGCCAAGGGGCAGGACGAAACGATCTATTTGGCGCCGCTCGAGTCGATGGCGCGCGCCGGCCGCACAATGTCAGATGAACTACTCGACCGGTATCGCGGCAGCTGGCATGGCGACATCAACTATATTTTTGATGAATTCGCTTTTTAGTCAATAGGTAGATAAGTGGCGCTGCCGGATCACCCGCCGGTTCAGGTGTCGTTCACCCAACCTCGACTATAACCGCTTCATGTTCGGGCCCGGACTGTTTGGATCGATGGCCCCTTGTGCGGGAGGCCGCCCATGTTGAGAGGCGCAATCATGAAATCTGCAATGGCCGTCGTCGCCCTTTTCGGTCTTTTCACGTTCGGAGAGGCCAACGTTGAGTTGGCGCAGGCCGACCAGTGCGTGTCGCAGTGCCGTAGCGCGCACAATCAGTGCCGGATCTCGACCAAGGGTTCGCCGAGTTGCGACGCCCAGTTGCAGTCGTGCATGGACGGCTGCCGTTCGAAGCGCTGATCCGCCCGCCTATCCCACCAAAATTACTAGCAGCTTTTTCGGGCCGTGGGCGCCAGCGACGAGCTTGCCGCCGACATCCGCCGTGCGCGACGCACCGGAGACGAGCGCGAGTGTGCGCGGCATACCGGCGGGTTCAGGACTTTGGCGCGCGGCCGCCAAGCCAGCTTCCATGCTGGCTTTGAGTGTTGAAGCTTCGACAACAACAATGTGGACTTCCGGTAGATAATTGAGCGAGGCCGGGTTTTCGGGACTGGACGAAAGCACCAACGTGCCGGTTTCTGCAATGGCTGCAACGGCGCGCGATAGGCCGATACGAGGCGGCAAACCAGGTTTCCAACCCAGGCGTTTTAGATCTGGGGCGCGCTGCCACGGCAAAGCTGCAAGCCAAGGGTCGCGACCGAGCGTTACAGGCTCGTTTGGATAATTCTCGCTGACGAATGCGGCGATTGTCCCTGGCACATCTTCAGGCGTGGCAACGGCCGCAAAGACAGCTGATACATTCTGCAAGTGGCGCATAAAGTCGGCGCGGGCGATTGTGCCGGAAACGGCAGCGCGTTGCGGGCGCGGATGAGACGGCGGCGCGGAAATCCGGGCCTCGGCCGCAACACGGCGGCCGTCGCCGTCGCGGGCGTCTAGCGCGGTTTTGACTTTCGCGAAAATCTCAGAGCGGCTCATCGCGGAACTCCCTGTTGGGTTTCGCGCCAAAGCTGCTGGAAAGTGCGACCTTCGGGAGCGGGCAAATCGCGGTGACGAGTCCAGCCGCCAGCAAGCGGTAGCCAGCGGAATGTGCCGCGGCTGCGGCCGAGCGCTCCAAGCGTTGCGGCGGCAAAACGCATGAACAGATGATAAAGTTTCGGGCGAAGCGCAATGGCTTCCCAGGCCTTAAGGCTGGCGCGCGCGAAGGGTGATCCGCTCCCTGCCTGGAATTCGGCTTCGCGCCAGTGGCGCATCAAATCTGGGAGCGGAATTTTGACAGGGCAGACACTGGCGCAGGCGCCGCAGAAGGTCGATGCCCCGGCCAGATGCGCGTTTTCTTTGACGCTTGAGAGCCCCGGCATGAGGGCTGCACCGATGGGGCCCGGATAGACGGTGCCGTAGGCATGCCCGCCAACTGCGCCGTAGACCGGGCAATGGTTCATGCAGGCACCGCAGCGGATGCAGCGCAAGACCGATCGCATATTGCTGCCCAACAGTTCCGAGCGGCCGTTGTCGAGAATGACGACGTGGACTTGCTCGGGACCTTCAAATTCGCCATTGCGGCGCGGCCCGGTGGTGAACGTCACGTAGGCGGTTGTTTCCTGGCCTGTTGCGGAGCGCGGCAGCAGGCGGAGCAGCGATACGGCGTCGGCCATCGTCGGGATGACCTTGTCGATCGCGGCGATGACGATGTGAACTTTGGGCAACAGCTGTGTGAGGTCGCCGTTGCCTTCGTTGGTGACGATGATGGACGAGCCCGTCTCGGCAATAAGAAAATTAGCGCCTGTTATGCCGACATCTGCCGTCAGGAATTTCTGGCGCAGAACTTGCCGCGCTTCGGCCACGAGGTCGGCGGGTTCGTTGAAGACGCGGCCGTCGGGAAACTGCGTGTGCGCCTTGCGGAAGCGGCGCTCGACTTCAGCGACGGTCAAATGTATGGCGGGCGCGATGATGTGGCTCGGCGCCTCGTGCTCAAGCTGAATGAGGTATTCGCCAAGATCCGTTTCGACGACTTCGAATCCAGCGTCTTCGAGGTGATCGTTGAGGTGGATTTCCTCCGACACCATGGACTTGCCCTTGGTGATGAGGCGCGCACCGGCACTGCGGCAGATATCGAGGATGGCCGCCCGCGCTTGTTCCGGCGTTGAGGCCCAGTGAACTTTAGCGCCGGCAGTGGTGGCGTTGCTTTCGTAGATTTCGAGGTAGTGATCGAGATGCGCGAGGGTGTGGTCCTTGATATCGCGGGCAGTATCGCGCAGGGCCTCGAACTCTGGCAGCGCAGCCTTTGCTTTGGCGCGGTTGCCCGCCAGATTGACCGGGACTTCGCCGAGCGCCGATTGCAGTTGCGTATCGAGAAGGGCTTCCCCGACGCGGCCTTTGAAGAGGGTGATGGGAGCCGTCATGGCCTCAATCCCTCTTGGCTATGGGTGGCGCACTCATCTCGCCAGCCAGAACTTCGGCGACGTGACGGCACGCGAGCGGAGAATTGGTCCGGCTCAATTTGCCGGCCATATTCATCAGGCAGCCAAGATCACCCGCAAGCAAGAGTTCGGCCCCCGACTTGTCAGCGTGGGTTGTTTTCTTTTCGACCATTGCGTTCGAGATATCGGGGTACTTGACGGAGAAAAGCCCGCCGAAGCCGCAGCAGGTTTCGCACTCGGTCATTTCTTTGAGTTCGAGGCCTTCGACAAGGCTAAGAAGCTCGCGCGGCGCATCTTTGACGCCGAGTTCACGCAAGCCCGAGCAACTGTCGTGATAGGTGACGGCGCCGTCGTACCGGCCGGGCACGGTCTGGAGTTTTCGTTCAACGGCTAGAAATGTCGTCAATTCGAAAACTTTGGCGGCGAAGTTTTGAGCGGCGGCATGGTCGTGTCTGCCGGCCAGCAACTCGACAAAGTGGACTTTGAGCATTCCCGCGCAAGATCCCGACGGCACGACGACGTAGTCGCAGTCCCTGAAGGCGGCGATTGTCTGGCGCGCAAACTGCGCGGCCGCCGATTTGTCCCCAGAATTGTAGGCGGGCTGCCCGCAACAGGTTTGCCCTTGCGGCACCACCACCTCGCAACCGGCGGCTTCGATGAGTTTTGCCGCCGCAAAGCCAATCGAAGGACGGAAGGTATCGACCAGACACGTGACGAAAAGTCCGGCGCGCGGACGGGGGGCGGACGATCGCGGGGTCATCGAAACATCAATGTTTGAGCCAGAGGCACAATCGCCTCGAATATGGTCCATCCGTAGGACCTTGGACCGGGCCATGCAAGCTAGACGGCCGGTGGAGGCGCCGCGGCTCAAACTCTTTGTGCTTGGCTAGGTATTTGGCCAGGTCGTGAGACGACTACGCTATGGCTGCCTTTGGCGCTTGTGGTTGCTGGCGGCGCTGGAACTTGGAGGCGGCGTCGGCGGCACTGGTGTGTTCCCAGTTGTTGTCGCGGGCATAGATTTCAGCAAAATAGTCGATGAAGGCATTGACCTTGGCCGGCATGAACTCGCGGCAGGAATAGACGGCGAAAATCGCGTTCTTCGAGGAACCCCGGTATTCGGGCAAAACCACGCGCAGCTCGCCGCGTTCGATTTCCGGGCCGATGTCCCACAGTGCGCGCAGACCGATGCCAAGACCCTGCATCAAGGCCGTCCGGACAAAGTCAGCCGAGTTCGAGCGAATGTTGCCCTTGACGCGCACGTCGTGCTCGCCGCCGAGGCCTTCTAGCCGCCAAACGTCCTGTGCGCCGGCCATCAAACAATTGTGAGAATCGAGATCTTCAAGCGTTTTGGGGGCGCCGGCCTTTTCCAGATAGTTAGGGGCGGCACACATGACGCGGTGCTCGTTGGCGAGTTTGCGGGCGACAAGGGAGGAATCTTCGAGTTCCCCAATGCGGATGGCAACGTCGAACCCTTCGCGGATGATATCGACGAAGTGATCCGAGAGATGCATGTCGAGTTCAATATCCGGATACCGCGCCAGGAAGTCCGGCAAGTGCGGGGTTATATGCAACCGGTTAAAGGACGTCGGCGCCGAGATTTTGAGGATACCGCGCGGTTTGGTGTTGCGGCGGCTGACATAGTCCTCGGCTTCCTCAACGAGGCTCAGGATATCGACAACACGCTTGAAATAGCCCTCTCCAGTCTCGGTAAGCGTCAACTGCCGGGTGGTGCGCTGGAACAGGCGCGCTCCGAGACGGTCTTCGAGGAGGCTAACGCGTTTTGAGACGACGGCTGGCGAAAGGCCCATCTCGCGGCCCGCCGCAGACATATTGCCGGTTCTTGCGACGCGTGCGAAAATGTCGAGGTCGCTGATCGCTGTCACGTTTGGGTCCCTAGGTGTGCTAAGTCTGGGTTGCGGCATGGTTGCCCCCATTGTGAGATGTTGTGCCACGAACTAAGTGTCTCGCTAAATCGTGTTAAACGAAGGACTGTTATTCCCCAGAGAGTAAACTGAAGGACCGCCGGTGGCCAGATTGCTCTTAATGATTGTCAATGGGCAGCGTATTTTCCGCTCTGCGGATGGTGGAGACCTCAAATGACCCTATTAAGCCTTCCAGAACCCGATGCTGGCGTCATTGGCCGCCGCGGTCTCATCACGGAGGGTCTAGCCCGGCTGGTCGGACGCGAATCGCTGATTTTGGATGAAGACGGACGCCGGGCCTTTGAAACGGATGCGCTAACGGCTTATCGCCGGGTGCCCTTGCTCGTAGTCTTGCCGCGCACCACCGAGGACGTTTCCAAGGTCCTGCGCTATTGCCACGAGAACAAACTCAAAGTCGTGCCGCGTGGTGCGGGAACGTCGCTGTGCGGTGGCGCGCTGCCGGGTGAAGACACGGTTGTCGTGTGCGTTTCGAAAATGAACCGCGTTCTTGATGTCGACTACGTCAACCGCACCGCGCGCGTAGAAGCTGGCATTACCAACCTCGCGATATCGGGCAAGGTTGCGGGCCAAGATTATTTTTATGCGCCCGATCCATCTTCGCAACTCGCGTGCACGCTGGCTGGCAACTTGGCGATGAATTCGGGAGGCGCTCACGGCCTCAAGTATGGCGTGACGGTCAACAATGTCCTTGGCCTCAAGATGGTGCTGATCGACGGCACGGTTGCAGAGTTCGGCGGCGGGCACTTGGATGCGCCTGGTTATGATTTCCTGTCGCTCATCATCGGCTCGGAAGGGCAGTTTGGTATCATCACCGAAGCGACCGTGCGCATTCTTAAAAAGGCCGAAGGCGCACGGCCGATGCTGATCGGGTTCAACTCGCCGGAAGCCGCAGGCGCGTGCGTTTCGGGCATTATCGGCGCGGGCATCATTCCTGTCGCGATTGAGTATATGGACAAGCCCGCGATCCATGTCTGCGAGGCGTATGCCAAGGCGGGATACCCGCTCGATGTCGAAGCGTTGCTCATTGTCGAGGTCGAGGGATCGGAAACCGAGATCGAAGATCTTCTCGGGCGGGTCGCGGCGATAGCGCGCAAATTTGAGCCGAAAAGCATCGAGATAAGCAAAGACGCCGATCAAAGTGCGCAGATATGGGCCGGACGCAAAGCCGCGTTCGGCGCCATCGGCCGCATCTCGGACTACTACTGCATGGACGGCACAATACCTCTTGGCCAATTGCCAAACGTGCTGACGCAAATATCGCAGATCTGCGCCAGGTACGGTTTGAAGGTTGCGAACATCTTCCACGCGGGTGACGGAAATCTGCATCCGCTGGTGCTCTATAATGCAAACAATCCGGAAGAGTCGGCCAACGCGGAACGCGCGGGCGCAGAAATTCTGGAGCTTTGCGTTAAAGTTGGCGGGTGCTTGACGGGCGAGCACGGCGTGGGGATCGAGAAGCGCGATCTCATGACGGTGCAATTTTCGCCAACCGATTTGGCCGTACAGATGCGCATCAAATCTGTTTTCGATCCGCACTGGCTGCTGAATTCGGCGAAGGTTTTCCCGCTTGATATTGGCGCGGATGCCCATGCTGTGGAACAGGCGGCATGAAGGAGCGGACCAAGTGAACGAACTTTTGCGCCCCGCTGCCAATTGGGAATTGCAGTCGATGATCGACAAGATCGCGGTGCATAAGCTGCCCATTGAGGTCATCGGTCATGGCTCGTTGCGCGGTATGGGCCGTCCGCCGCAGCCGGGTGTGGTGATTTCAACGGCATCGCTGCGCGGCGTGACTCTCTATGAACCGTCAGAACTCGTGATGTCCGCGCGCGCTGGGACGCCGCTTCTGGAAATCGAGGCGGAGCTGGCGGCAAACGGTCAAATACTGGCTTTTGAACCTATGGACTTAGGCCCCGCGACCGGCGGACCGGCGGGCGCCCAAACGATCGGTGGCGTGTTCGCGACCAATCTTTCCGGTTCCCGGCGCATCTCGGCTGGCGCCGCGCGCGATCAGCTGCTTGGCGCTGTCGGTGTCAACGGCCGGGGCGAACTTTTCAAGTCCGGAGGCCGCGTAATGAAGAACGTGACGGGCTACGATGTGGCGCGCGGATTGACGGGCAGCTGGGGTACGCTCGCCGTCATGACGGAAGTGACCTTTAAAGTCATGCCACTTCCCGAGTCTGTTGTGACACTCGTCTATGCCGGGCTGCCCGACGATCTTGCGGTCGAACTTCTGACTGCCGCAATGGGTTCGCCATTCGATGTCAGCGGCGCGGCGCACCTGCCGAAGCTGGCGGCTGCACGTTTAACTCATCCGCGTCTTAAAGCCATGGGTGAAGCGCTGACCGCAATTAAACTCGAAAATTTTATTGCCTCAGTCAACGAGCGTAAAGGGAAACTCAAAGAAGCGCTCAAAGTCTACGGCAGTCCCCTAGAATTCGGCCCCGATGAGTCGCATGGTTTCTGGACCGATCTGCGCCATCTCAACGTCATGCCGCACTCCCCCGATACGAGCCTTTGGCGCATTTCGACGACGCCGACGAAAGCGCCAGAAATTGTCGCTGCAATCGAGAAGTTTATGCCGGTGACCGCTTTTTATGATTGGTCGGGCGGGCTTGTCTGGATGGAGGTGCCGGCGGCCGCGGATGCGGGTTCTGCAGATGTGCGGCGCGCCGTTGCCGTGCGCGGCGGACATGCCACGCTTGTGCGTGCGGCGGCCGAAGTGCGCCAAACGGTCGATATTTTCGAGCCTATGCGGCCGGAGATCGACCGGTTGACGCGCGGCCTTAAATCGGCGTTCGACCCTCACAATCTGCTCAATCCCGGGCGCATGTACGCCCATATCTGATCCGCCGCTCTTAATCGAGATCCGACACATGCAGACCAATTTCACGCAAGAGCAGCTGGCCGATCCGACAATCGCGGACGCGGAAAAAATACTACGGCGCTGCGTGCACTGCGGGCTGTGCACCGCGACCTGCCCGACGTACGTAACGCTCGGCGATGAGCGCGACAGCCCGCGCGGGCGGATCTACGCCATCAAGGACATGTTCGAGAAGGGTATCGATGCCAAGCCCGAAGTCTCGACGCACATCGACCGTTGCCTGTCATGTTTTTCATGCATGACAACGTGCCCCTCGGGCGTCGATTACATGCATCTCGTGGAAATCGCCCGCAACCATATCGAAAAGACCGGTAAGCGCAGCCTGAAGGATCGCGCTGTTCGCAAGATGCTGGCGGCGATCGTGCCACACCCCCGGCGGTTCCGTTGGGCATTGAAAGCCACTCCGCTTGGCCGGCCCTTTGTTGGAGCATTCAGGCGCTTGGGTTTGCCCGAGATGGCAGCAATGATTGAACTCGCGCCGAAGTCTGCTTCCAAGAGAGCGCGATTTATTGGACCGGGGCGGGCTGCGACGGAGGCTGAACGGACTGGCCGCGTCATCCTGCTCGCAGGATGCGCACAGCAAGTTCTGCGCCCCGAGATCAACGATGCCACGATCCGGTTGCTGGCGCGCGGCGGCGTCGATGTCATTGTGTCGGCGGGAGCGGGCTGTTGCGGCGCGCTGACGGGACACATCGGTATGGAAGCGGCGGCGATAGAGTCTGCCAAAAGGAACGTCGATGCCTGGTCCAAGGAGATCGCCAAGGGCCAGATCGATGCCATTTTGATCAACGCATCGGGATGCGGCACGACGGTGAAAGACTATGGCCACCTTCTGGCGCGTGACCCTGAGTATGCCGAGCGCGCGGCACAAGTCTCGGCACTCACCAAGGACGTGTCTGAGTTTTTAGCCAAGCACGATATTGGCGCGCCGCAACGCTGGACCAGCCTCAAGGTGGCGTATCACTCGGCCTGCTCGATGCAGCATGGCCAACGCATCACGCGCGAGCCCAAGGCACTGCTGAAGAAGGCTGGTTACAGCCTGCTCGATATCCCCGAAGGGCACCTATGCTGCGGCTCGGCGGGCGTCTACAACATTCTGCAGTCGAAGATTGCGTCGCAGCTTCTTGAGCGCAAGGCCGGCCACATTAAAGCTCTGCGCCCGGATCTGGTTGCGACAGGTAATATCGGCTGCATCAGTCAGCTCTCCAACGGACTCGATATTCCCGTCGTCCATACAGTCGAATTGCTCGATTGGTCGTATGGCGGGCCCGTGCCGGCGGGCATGGAGGCGCTAGAGCAATTCTCGACGCCGGTTCCACAGCCGCCTAAGCGTTCGGTGGACGACTACATCAGCGCATAGTCCCGGAATATTGGTGAATGCGGCTCCTCGCTTTGCGTGCTATGCGGAACATATTAGTGGGACGCTGGCCCTAAGCCATTGATTGTGTTTGTCTTAGGTCCTAGTATCCTTGACGGACATAAGCCGCGCACGATACTTGCAGGTGGCCAGACCGGCGAGGTCTGCCAGAACACCGGCATATCTGCAAAGAGATCCGGGGTTTGAACCGGAGCGGGCGAGTAGCGCGAACTTTAGAATTGGTGATGCGTATGACGGACACGATTTTCACGAACTGGTCGCCGGATCTGACAGCGAAATGGGGCAAGGCGCCCCTCAAGGCCACGCATAGGCTCAGCGATCATCCGCTCTTTTCATTAGATGCCCTGGCTGAGCTCATCGACGGCTATCCGCGCCAGCACTACGCGCTCGTGCAGATGGGCCCGCAAGGTTCGGCGCGGCGCACGTGGCGCGAAGGCGATATCGGCGGGCTCAAAGGCCGCGATGTCATCGAAGCCATTAAGCAGGGCCGCATGTGGCTCAACCTGCGCAACGTCAGCGGCGTCGATAAGCGCTATCGCGAGTTGCTCGACGCGGCTTTTGAAGAAGTGCGCAACAATGTGCCGGGATACGAGACGTACAACCGCACGTCCGGCATTCTGATTTCGTCGCCCAATGCGCAGGTCTATTATCACGCAGACCTGCCGGGCCAGTCGCTCTGGCAGATCCACGGTAGGAAGCGCGTCTACGTCTATCCGAATACGCCGCCGTTTATTACGCCCGAGCTGCTTGAAAACATCGCGCTGTTCGAGGTCGAGGTCGATATGCCCTACGATCCGGCTTACGATAAATCGGCGCAAGTGTTCGAAATCGGCGGCGGCGAGATGCTGCATTGGCCGTTGAACGCGCCGCACCGCGTCGAAAATCTCGATTGCCTCAACGTGTCGATGACGACCGAGTATTGGACCGAGACCGTGCGCCGCAGTCAGATGATCAATATGGCGAACGGCATTCTGCGCCATAAAGCGGGTCTAGCCCCGAAGAGCCGCTCGACGTCGGGCGCGGGGTTCTGGGCAAAAGCTGCAATGCAGGCAGGCGTCAAGCGCACGGGGCTTCTGCAGAAAGAGCGCAAGTCGCGCCGCGTTGTCGATTTCAAGCTTGATCCCGAGCATCCGGGCGCAATCATCGATTTCAGGGAAGCGGCCGAGTAAGTTGCGCAGTACACGGCGAAGAAGGCGGGGCGACGTGGGAAGGCCATGGTGAGCGTGAGCGAAGACGCAGCGTATCGCGACGTTGCAGCGCCGTCCCGTGCTTGGACCTGGCGCGGGCCCCGCTATATCGCAGAAGTTTTCGATGGCCCCGATGACGCGCTCGCGGCGCTTGAGAGCGTGCAGCGCGGCTTGAAGTGCACCGGGTTTCAATCGCTTAATTGGCTGACCGTTTTGTACGAGGAGCTTGCCCCGTCAAAGCGCGCCATGCCGCGCGTCGTCATCGTGACCGAACGCAACAGCGGCGAAGTCGCGATCGTGCTGCCATTGCTCGTTACCAAGAAGCGAACACTGAGAGTTGCGCGCATGGCGGACCTTGGTGTCTCTGACTATGGCGGGCCGATTCTGGGATTGGCACCGCTTAAGAAGCGCCGCTCGATCCGGCGTGTATGGCGCGCCATCCGCCACGCACTCAAAGATGTCGACTTGATCAAGCTTGAACGCATGCCGGCGGAAATCGGCGGATTGCCCAATCCTCTGGTCTCGCCAGCCACCACAGCGCCCGCACGCCACAATGGAAATGTTCTGACCATCGAGACGACGGTCGAAGATTTTCTGCGCTCGCGCGGCAAGAAATATCGCAAAGAAGTCGAACGCTGCTTCAGGCTTTGGGAAAAAGAGGGCGCGCCGCGATTTGAACGCGCGATCACGCCCGAAGCCGTCGCGCGGGGATACTCGGTTCTCGAAGAGCAACAACTGGCGCGTCATGAGGCCTTGGGGAGCAACTACGTTCTAGATGAACCCGCCTACCGCGCATTCTACGAACGGCTCGTGATGGACGGAACCGAGTGTGATCTCGGCTACCTGTTCACGCTGGAAGGGAATGGCGCCGTCATCGCTACACTGTTTGGCATCTTACACGACGGCACGTTTACTCTCTTGCGCATTTCAAACGGCGGCGAGCGCTGGAGCCACTTGTCACCCGGACGGCTGATCGTGGTCGAAGCGATGAAGTACTTTGTTGACAAGGGCGTGAGGCGCTTCGACATGGGGATCGGCGACTATCCCTTCAAACGCGGGTTTGGGGTCACCGAAGTGCCGCTCTACGATCTGATCGTGGCGCGCGATCTCGCCGCCTTGCCGCGCGCGGCGTTCCACCGCTGGAAAGCGCGGGCGCGCAAAAATCCCCGCATCCGGGCCTTGGCGCGCCGGTTTATGGGTAAAAAAGACAGCCATTGATGCTGGTTTCGTCTGCCTTTCGCGCTCCGATTGCTTCGGCTATAAGGCGCTGACCTTTTCAATTGGGCGCCCTATTCGCGCAGGCTTTAGGGCGCCTCAGCAACTCAATCCAGATTAAGTTTCGAGATCATGTCTAAAGACAAAACCGGCGCGCGGCCCGATGCGCGCCCAGAAGCAAGATTGGCCAAAGGCTTCCGAGACATCGAGGCGGCGGAGCTCTCTGGGCTCAACGAGATGCTCAGCGTCATTCGTGGCGTCTACGAGCGCTATGGGTTCGAAGCGCTGGAAACTCCAGCGATTGAATACACGGATGCTTTGGGCAAATTTTTGCCGGATCAAGACCGGCCGAACGCGGGCGTGTTTTCGTTTCAGGACGAAGACTCCTCAGGCGAAGGTGGGCAATGGATGAGCCTGCGCTACGATCTGACGGCGCCGCTGGCGCGCTATGTGGCGCAGAATTTTCAGAGCCTACCGAAGCCATTCCGGCGCTATGCGTTCGGGAATGTCTACCGCAACGAGAAGCCGGGTCCGGGACGTTTCCGCCAGTTCATGCAGTTCGACGCGGATACGGTCGGCACCGACAATATCGCAGCGGATGCCGAGATTTGCATGCTGGCGGCCGATACGCTTGAGGCGCTGGGGATCAAGCGCGGCGACTATGTGATTAAGGTCAATAATCGGAAGGTTCTTGATGGTGTTCTTGAAAACGCTGGGGTTGAGCTGTCCGATAACTCTCAAACGGGAAAGCGGCTGACCGTTCTTCGTGCAATGGACAAGTTAGATAAGTTCGGACTTGGTGGTGTTGAACAGCTTCTAGGCAAAGGTCGCAAGGACGAAAGTGGTGACTTTACGCCCGGCGCAAATCTAGCCGCTACTCAAGTGGGACCGATCCTAGACTATTTAAGCGTCAGGTATATGACGTCACGAAAAGACAGCGATTTTTCGCGGTTGGCAGACCAGCTTTGACGCTTGGCGAACTTGTCATCGGTTCATTCTGAGCTGAGGTACTTGCAGGCGTTAGCGAACTTGAACAGATGGCCAGCATTCTTTGGGAGGCTGGCTACAGATATGATCGCGTTAGTTTCGACCCCTCTGTCGTCCGTGGTCTCGAATACTACACCGGCCCAGTGTTTGAGGCCGAGTTGACGTTCGAAGTCAAAGGCGATGACGGCAAGCCCGTGCGCTTCGGCTCGGTCGGCGGCGGCGGACGCTATGACGATTTGGTCAGCCGCTTCACGGGCGAAAAAGTTCCGGCGACCGGGTTCTCCATCGGCGTCTCGCGCTTGCAAGCCGCCCTCGCCCACGTCGGCGCAAAGCCGCGAGCCGCGCTCGGTCCCGTCGTCGTGCTCGTCATGGATAAGGACAAGATCGCCAGCTATCAGAAACTGACTCAGACGCTGCGCGGGGCCGGTATCCGCGCCGAAATGTACCTCGGCACGTCCGGCATGAAGGCGCAGATGAAATATGCCGACAAGCGCAACAGCCCGTGCGTCATCATTCAGGGTTCCGACGAGCGCGCCAAAGACGAAGTCACGATCAAGGATTTGATCGAAGGCGCCAAGGCTGCCGCCGCCATCAAAGACAACAAGGAATGGAAAGAAGCGCGCCCGGCGCAAATGGCGGTTCCAGAAACAAACATGGTCGAGGAAGTGCGCAAGATCGTCGATCTGCACACGAACGGGACCACGAGTTGAGTGGTGCAATGAACGAAGTTGGTAAGAGTATCGTGAGCAACAGTCTCCGCTCTGTCCCCCTCCCCCCCTGCGGGGAGGGGTTAGGGGTGGGGGGAGTGCACGGGCGTTGCCGTCGCGGTCTGCGCACAAGCGCTCAGCCGGAGATGCCGCTCAATACGATGCCATTCTCCAAGCTCTTCACCCCACCCCCGGCCCCTCCCCGTCAAGGGGAGGGGGGAAGTGCAGCAAAGATGTCACCTGAGCGCGGCTCGTCTATTGGGGCTGACTATGGCCGCTGAAACGGCACAACAGTTCGAAGCGCTTGAGAAACAGGCGCAAGTCGTGATGTCGGTCTTCACCAAGGCCGGCCACGAAGCCGTTGCGCCCGCCGTCATCCAGCCGGCTGACGTGTTTCTTGATTGCGTTGGCGAGGCGCTGCGCGCACGCACCTATGTGTTCACAGATCCCGACGGCGCGGAGCTTTGCCTGCGGCCAGATCTCACAGTGCCCACCTGCCGACTGCACATTGCGCGCCACGCCGATCCGGCAAAACCAGCAAAGTACTGCTACAACGGTTCCGCCTTTCGCTTTCAGCCGCAAGGCGCGAGCGACGTGCACCCGCGCGAGTTTCGACAGGCCGGTGTCGAGCGTATTGGCGACACGAACAAGGAAGCAACTGAGGCTGAGACGATCGCGCTCATCATCCGCGCCATTGAAGCCGCCGGGCTGAAATCGTGGTCGTTGCGCTTGGGCGATCTCGGGCTGTTCCGGTCCGTGCTCGCCGCGTGCGCGCTGCCAACACGTTGGGAGAAGAGCTTGGGCGAAGCCTTCTGGCGGCCAGACAGCTTTCGGGCCGAACTGAAGCGCCTCACATCGGCACCCGCTGCATCGGCTGCAAAGTTGCCAGAAGCGCTGGTGAAAGTGCTTGATCCAAAAAACCGGGATGCAAGCGAAGCGGCCGTTGCTGCTTATCTTGATGCGAATGCGATCGAATGGATCGGAACGCGTTCCGTTTCCGAAATGACGGAGCACCTCATCGAGCAAGTTGCAGACTTGAATGCCAAACCGCTTGATGAAGCTGCCGCAAAACTGATCGAGAGCTATGTGGCTGTGTCGGCGCCAGCAACTCAGGCGGGCGAGAAAATTACTGGAATTCTAAAAGGCGCGAAGGGCGGCACGGGCGCGGCGCTAGACGCCTATGATCGCCGCCTCGCGCTCCTCGCCAATGCCGGCATTGATCTAAATCGCGTGACGTTCTCAGCCGAGTTCGGCCGCAACCTCGAATACTATTCGGGGCTTGTGTTCGAAGTGACGGCACCGGGATTTGCCAGCGACAGTCCGATAGCCGGCGGCGGCCGTTATGACGGCTTGATGCGCATGGCGGGCGCAAATTGCGACGTGCCAGCCGTTGGTGCCGCCATTCACACGGAGCGCCTGTTGCAGGCTGTCACGGGAGGTGCGGCATGAGCGAAAAACTCACCCTCGCTATTCCATCCAAAGGGCGCCTGATGGAGCAGACGACAGAGGCTTTCGCAAAAGCGGGTCTGGTCGTGAAAAAGGTCGGACATGCGCGCGGGTATCGCGGCGAGATCAAAGGCTTGCCGGAGATCGAAGTCGCTTATGTTTCCTCCTCCGAAATCGCGGAAGCCCTGAAGAGCGGCAGTGTTCACCTTGGCATCACGGGCGAAGACCTGGTCCAGGAATTGATGTCAGACGCCGCAACGCGCGTGACTTTTTTGAAAAAGCTTGGCTTTGGCTTTGCCGATGTCGTCGTTGCCGTTCCCAACTGCTGGATCGATGTCAGAACCGTTGCCGACCTCGAAGCCGTTGCCATGCCGTTCCGCCGTGCGCATGGGCGCTGGCCACGGGTCGCGACCAAGTACATGAACCTGACGCGCCGCTTCTTTACCTCCAAGGGTTTCGGCGATTACAGGATCGTCGAGAGCCTGGGCGCAACGGAAGGAACGGCGGCAGCCGGCACAGCGGAACTCATCGTCGATATTACGACGACGGGCGAGACGCTGCGCGCCAACGGGCTGCGCATTCTCGACGACGGCGTTATCCTTAAATCCGCGGCGAACCTCATCGCCTCCAATGTGGCTCAATGGACGCCTGCGATGATAGCGGCGCGCGCGGAACTTGTGCAAAAGCTCGCCCTTTGATTGCCGGCTTGCTTAATGGCTGGTTTGGTTGGGTCAGGGCAGGTAGGATTTCGTGGTGCCAGAGCAATTTACAACGTTGGCATCGTAATTGCGACGCAGGCAGGCCACTGTGCTAATTTCCACGACGACTTGAAACGGCTGGATGGGGTTACCGGGGCAATGGACGGCACTTTCCCAGAGCGGCACAGTTAAACATGACGCAGGCAGCAAACACGCGGGCTCAAACCCCGATGGCAGGCACGTGTGCATCTGCCGTGCAAGGATCGGCGCCGGAGCGCATGTCCATTGCTGTTGGTAGCGCGGCCGAACAAGATTACGCTCGTGCGCTGCATCGTCACCTCAAAGGCATGCCTGACAAGGAGATTGACTTTTTTGTCAATGGCCGGCGCTTTGACTTGATTGAGCGGCTTGTTGGCAGCGAGTTGCGCCGCAAGGGCATTGAAATCTTGAACGTCGCCTGTGGTCCGTTCGCACTTGAATTCTACATGCAGCTTGGCGATGCAGAAATCACGAGCTTCGATCGCGAGGCGCGGCTCCTAGCACTTCATGGAGAGCTGCGATCCAATGGCTTCGTCGCAAATAGCGAATTTCTGGTGGCCGACGTTCACGATTTCAATGCCCAAAAGCCCTACGACGCAGTCGTCATAAACGATCTCTTCTATACCAAGCACGTCGATTTCTATGCGCTGATCGGCAAGTACGCCGATTGCCTGAAGCCGGGCGGACTTCTCTATTTCGACATCCAGGACGAACGCGCGGGACCGATTTGGCGGGCGTTCGGAAAAGATGCCGAATACCGGCGCTATGATTTGAAAGATATCGCCAAGGCGCTGACCGGGCTGGGATTGAGCATCGCGTCGATTACGCCGTCGCTGGGGATCAAGGGTGGACTCGACGGAGTTTTGCGCAAAGGACTTTGGTACACGGCGGGCGTCGCCAACAGCTTCGTCTTCGTCGCGCGCAAGACCTGAGATACGGCAAGCTATTCACGCGAGTTCGGCGAGCAGGCACTTCAGAAGCCCGTAGTCGTAACGCCCTTCAAGCGCTGCATGTGCCGGGCCAAGTTTTCCGGTATCAATTGTGTGGCAGCGCTCGAAGATCCCGAGAATTTCGTCGATCTCGGATTCGTCTAACGGCAGAACCTGACGTGCTTCGATGAGGCCCGCTTCGATGGCCTCTGCAAAATGACCGTAGACCGTTGACGTTTCGATGCCGCGTTCGGCCGCGATCGCGTCTGCGTCGAGGCCGCGGAGATGCGCGGCGAGCGTTTGATTGACACTTGCGGGCAGGCGATTGGTGAGAACGGGGTGCGCCTTGTGGGCCCGGATGACCTCGAGAAACGCCGCGCCGTAGCGCGCTATCTTGCTCGCGCCGAGGCCAAGAATATCATGAAGCGCGCCCTCGTTTTGGGGGCGCTTTTCAGCGAGTTCGACGAGCGTGCGGTCTTGCGCGATGACGTAGGGCGGCAATTTGGCGGCACCTGCAAGGCGCAGGCGCAAGGCTTTAAGGGCCTGGAAGAGCGCTTCGTGATGGGCGGCAACTTTGGCAGATGATTTGCTTTCGCGTTTTGACTTCTTAGGTGCGGCGCGGGTGATGCGCATGAGGAACTTGTCTTCGCCTCTGAGCAATGGGCGGGCGCGTTCCGTGAGGCCAAGCGTGCCGTGGCCTTCCTCGTCGCCTGTCAGATAACCGGCGGCGGCGAGCTGGCGGAACAGCCCTTTCCACGCAGTGGCGGAGATGTCTTTGCCAATGCCGAATACGGAGAGACGGTCGTGGCTATTGCGGATGATCCGCTCGTCTTCTTTGCCTGTCAGAACGTCAACCACATAGGTGACGCCGTAGCGCTGACCGGTGCGGTAGACTGCTGAAAGGGCTTTTTGCGCGATGAGTGTGCCGTCTTCAGTCGCGGGCGGGTTCAGGCAATTGTCGCAATTGCCGCAAGGCTCCGCGAGACGTTCGCCGAAGTAGGCGAGCAGCGCTTGACGGCGGCAACCCGGCATTTCGGCAAGGCCGATCAGGGCGTCGAGTTTCTGGCGTTGCACTTGTTTGAAGGCGTCGGAACCTTCCGATTGCCCGATCCACTGGCGTAGTTGCACGACGTCTTGAATGCCATATGCCATCCAGGCGTTGGCGGGTTCGCCGTCGCGCCCGGCGCGGCCCGTCTCCTGATAGTAAGCTTCAATGGATTTCGGCAGATTGAGATGGGCCACGAAGCGCACGTCGGGTTTGTCGATGCCCATTCCAAAGGCGATCGTTGCGACGATGATGACGGCGTCGTCGCTCAAAAACTTGGATTGAACGCCAGAGCGAATGCGGGCGTCGTGTCCGGCATGATAACTCAGCGCTTTGCGGCCTTTGGAGGCCAGCCACGCCGCGGTTTCATCGACGGATTTTCGCGACAGGCAATAGACGATGCCGGCGTCGCCCGGATGTTCGCTTTCGATGAACTGCCAGAGTTTCTCCCTGGCACTCATCGATCCCATTTCGCTGATCGTGTAGCGGATGTTGGGCCGGTCGAAACTGGCGATGAAGGCTTTCGCGCTTTCGAGCGACAGTTCGGTGATGATTTCTTGACGCGTGCGCTCGTCGGCCGTTGCTGTCAGCGCGATGCGCGGCACGTTGGGAAAACGCTCGGCCAGAATTTTGAGCTGGCGGTACTCGGGCCGGAAGTCATGTCCCCACTGTGCCACGCAGTGGGCTTCATCGATGGCGAAAAGAGCGACCTGGTGCCGCGCCATGAGCGCCAACGTCCGCTCCTGTACGAGCCGTTCTGGCGCCACATAGAGAAGATCGAGTGCACCGGCAGCAAACTCGCGTTCGATCTGGTCTTGTTGGCTGCGATCGAGGGTCGAGTTTAAGAAGGCAGCTTTGACGCCGACGTCTCTGAGAGCATCGACTTGATCTTGCATCAAGGCGATCAGCGGCGAAACAACGACGCCGGTTCCGTTGCGCACAAGCGAGGGGATTTGATAGCAAAGCGATTTGCCGCCGCCGGTTGGCATGAGTGCGAGACAATCGCCGCCGTCAAGTAGAGTGGCGATGATCTGTTCTTGATGGGAACGGAATATCTTGTAGCCGAACACCTCTTCAAGTTTGAGGTGCGCGAGCGTCATCTGTTCGCTGGGTTGGGCATTGCCAGCCAGCGGGGCTTTAGACGCGGCGCGGGCCGGCATTGCGGTGATCCTAGAGGATGAGGCGGAAATGTGGAGGCAACTCTAGGGCGATTCGCATGAGCGACGGCCCCTGCGTTCACTGTCATCCTCAGGCAAATAGGCTCTAAGAAATTGCGATTTTCTGCTTGCTCGTGGCCTGATTGTACGGGCGAATCCTGATGTCGACGTTGTCTATTGCAGCCGTTCAGCCCCAGTTCATGTCGTACCCCTTAAGGTTCAAACCAAGCTGGTGGCACAAATCTGTGACACCAGACCGTGGCGCCCGGCCAGGTCTACCCCCATCCCCCCGGCTTGGCCGGCGCACCCACGGAGTTCGTATTTAGTTTCACTTCCTCCCACGTAGTCCCAACTCAAGCCCCGCCAAGCGTCATGTCTTGGCGGGGTTTTTGTTGTTACCCCGTTGTCCGAGATGTGCGCGACTGCCGCAGTCAATGCGCCGCTCGATTTTTTCCCCCGTCCGGGCTATGCGGAGATTGAATCTTCTCCTGCATTAGCGAATCTCTTGATGACAAATCCCGTTCTTGTCGAAATTACACGCGGCCCGCTCGTTGAATGCTGCCATCGCGGTGTGCTGGCCGTCGTTGCAAACGACGGACGGATCGTGCTCGAATTGGGCGATACGGCGCGGCCCGTGTATCCCCGGTCAGCCGTCAAGCCGTTGCAGGCACTACCGCTCATCGAAACTAATGCGGCTGCGGCCTTCGGGTTTGCCGACAAGCATATTGCGATTGCGGCTGCCTCGCATTCGGGAACGCGTGATCATGTTGAAGCGGTGCGCGACATGCTGCGGCTATGCGGATTGGATGAGCGCGCGCTCCACTGCGGTACGCACTTGCCGCGCGATGAAGCGGAACAGAGGGCGCTGCTGATGGCTGGCGCCAAGCCCGGCGCGCTGCACCACAATTGCTCCGGCAAACATGCCGGCATGCTGGCGACGGCACGACATCTCGGTGAAGCGATCGAAGGATACTGGGAGACGAGCCACCCGGTTCAGGAGCGTATTCGCGTGATGCTCGAAGATTTGTGCGGGATGAAGATCCGGCCTGACGTCTGCGGGATCGATGGCTGCATGGTTCCGAATTGGGCATTGCCCGCCAATGCGCTGGCACAGGCATTTGCAAATTTTGGTGCAGGTTCGGGGTTTTCAAACAATCGCGTTGCCGCCGCATGCCGGATTATGGACGCAGCACTTGCGGCACCGGATTATTTTGCAGGTCCCACGCGTTTCGATACGCGCGTGCTGAAGCAGTTCGGCGGCGCGGCATTCGTGAAAACAGGAGCTGAAGGCGCCTACGCAGGGACATTTCCTGAAGCTGGCCTTGGGTTCGCGCTTAAGATCGACGATGGCGCGACACGCGCGGCGGAGGCTGTGGTCTCGTTGCTCATCGAAGCGTTTGTACCTGCAGCACGCGGGCAATTACCTCTGAAGACCATAAAAAATGCTCAAGGCATCGAGGTTGGCGTGGTCAGGCCCTCTGAAGTTCTATCTTTGGCTCTCGGATAGGTTTCAAGTCGCGACGTTTCCGCTAACCGTTATCCGTCCCGCTGCCTGAGGCTCACGCGCAAGGTCTGGTCCAAGAACTGCGCCGTGGTTCATGGCGCGAATGGCGCCGTCTTTAGCTTCCGAAATGACGTTGTTTGCGATGACGCAACTACCGGCATCTGGCGAGGACGTGACTGTAATACCGACGCGCGAGCGGCGGATGACGTTGCCGGTCGCGGCGACGTCGCGCATGAACGGCCCCCAGCCGATCTGGATGCCGGCCGTTGGCGCATTTTCAATCGTGTTGCCGGAGACAACCGCGTCGGCTTCAACGCCGATTCCTTCGCCGCGCTTATCTTCTTTTTCGGACTCGCGGCGGAAGAGATTGCGGATCAGATTGCCTTGAATGACGCTGAGGCGCCCGCCTTCCTGGAAATTCGTGACAGAGATGCCCGTTGCCGCGGTGTCGATGACGTTGTTGGCGATGATCGCGCCCTGGAATTCGAACTCGGAATAAATAGCAACTTCGCCGAGGCGCTCGCAGCTATTGGCTATGATCTGGATATTCGAGGCTGCGTTGCCGCGAATGGCAGTGTAGGCGCAGTCGGCAACGCGATTGCCTTGAACGATAACGCTGCCTGCGCGGAAGACGTTGATGCCGTTTCCATACTCGCCCGTGCCGCCGAGGGCGTTGCGGATTTTTGTAATGCGATTTCCTGAAATGATGGAGCCGTCTTCGCCGGTCTCGCTGCGCCATACGAGGATGCCGTTGTTGCCGCAGTCAGTGACGGTGTTTCCGGTAATTGATAGCCCTGCCGCGTCCAGGCTTTTTAGCCCCGCATCAAGAACGGCGTGAATTTTGTTATCGCTGACGCGGCCGGAACAGGACATGAGCGAGATGCCGATGCGTGCGCTGTGGCGAACTTCCACGTCTTCAATGACGATGTCGCGCGAGCGCGAGAGCGTCACAAGCCCTTCGCCGCGATCCTCGAGCGTCGTTTTATAGGCGCCGTCCAGTACCAGGCCGCGCAGGACGAGCCCGTCTGCCTTGTCGCCTGTAATGAAAGCATCGCCGCCGGTGAACTCCAGGATCGTTGTTCGGGCATTGCCGATGAGCTTGGTGCCTGCGCGCAATCGCAAATCGCCAACGCGAATGGTGCCGGCAGGCAAGAGGACAGGCACGCCTTTTTCAGAAGCGGAATCGATCGCGGCTTGTAGAGCCGGAGTTTGGTCTCGGTCTGAGTTTGGCTGAACGCCGGCAACAATCTCATGCGCGATATCGCGGAAGGCCGCGCGCAGCGCTGCATCCTTTTTGGCGGCCGGCGCTGCGGCGGCCGCAGTTGCGGCACCCACTCCAAGCGTTGCGGTCAGGACGGTGCGCCGGTCTAATGTCATTGGGAAGCTCCACAATTCAGCAGATACGCTAAGCAAGCCGCGCGCCAACGTTCAAGGAGTTAACCAACCCTCGAGGCTGGATGTTCAAGGCAGACTTTCACGATTTCAAGAGAGCCGCGCATAGCCGCTTCGAAGGACAGGGGCGGGCCCGACAGTTCGGTTGGAATGTGGACGAATCCGGCGCGGAAGCCCTGTTGGCTTCGCTCAGCGGCGCTGAGCGAATGGTAAAGAATGGCGTTGCAGAGATAGCGGCCGGCATCATTCGAACTGTATGCAGGGAGACCGAGATCGATCAGCCTCTGGACGATTATCTCAACCGGTACCGTCACGGTTTGGGACATAGCGCCATCGGCAAGCAGGTTGCCAAGTGAGGGCAACTCACCCTTCGCGTCGGCGGCAAACAGACAGGCATTGTGTCCCTCGCATTCTATGCGAAACCCGGTTGCGTCTTGCGCGACGCCGAAGTGCAGGGCGAGCACAGGCTTCAGTGTGTCCAAAAGTTCGGCGATGCGCATTGGCGCTTTCGACCACTCGGTTGGCAAGATTTCGTGATGGATCGTGTGAGTTTTGAAGGCGGCGCGCGCGGTCTCAGCTAATGCCGGGACAAGCCGCGCGGTTGCGTTTTCTGGAACGCCGGGGAACGGGCCGAAGCCGGTGAGCAGGACGGCGGGGAGAGCATTCAGGTTCTGTCGTGTCGAGATCATGGGTTCAGCATACCTGTTGGGCCAACGCACTCAAGGCCGCCAAAGCAGCACTTAAGGTCGTAAGAGTGCATTCCGGCGTTAACGCACAAGGCCCATCAGTCCCATGATCCGATCGACGGCGAGGGTTGGGAGAAGTTTTCCGGCTGCGACGTCAGCTTCGATCGACGGTATCTCGGCGGCAACGCGCGGGTTGGCGTGGAGCGCGCTCATCAGGTGATCTTCCATCATGTCGCGCATCCAGGATACCGCTTGCGCTTTGCGGCGCGCGGCGAATTCGCCGGTTCCGGTCATGGTGTTGCGATGCTCGATTATTTTCTCCCAGAGCTCTTTCAGTCCTCGGTTCTCACGGCCTGAAACGGTGACGACGGGCGGGAACCAGGTTGCACCATGCGGCGTGAAGATTTGCAAGGCTGCGCGATAGTCGCTGGCTGCGCGCTCGGCGCGGGTGATGTTATCGCCGTCAGCCTTGTTGATGGCGATCATATCCGCGAGTTCGATGATGCCTTTCTTGATGCCCTGCAAGTCGTCGCCGCCACCGGCGAGCAGCAACACGAGAAAGAAATCGACCATATCGGCAACCGCGACTTCGGATTGCCCGACACCTACCGTCTCGACGATGATGACGTCAAAGCCGGCCGCTTCGCAAAGCGCCATGGTCTCTCGCGTTTTGCGCGTGACGCCGCCAAGCGTTCCAGACGAGGGGGACGGTCGAATGAAAGCGTTTTTTTCGAGCGCAAGCGAACTCATGCGCGTTTTGTCGCCGAGGATGGAGCCGCCGGTTCTTTTGGACGTCGGGTCGATGGCCAGAACGGCGATTTTTTTGCCCCCGGCAATGAGGTTCATGCCGAGTTGATCGATTGTGGTCGATTTGCCGACACCGGGCACGCCTGTGATACCGAGACGGATGGCATTACCTGTTTTCGCCAGTAACCCCTGCAAAACGTCTTGAGCGAGGCGGCCATGCTCTGGATTTGTGCTTTCAACCAGTGTTATGGCGCGCGCCAGAAGCGTGCGGTCGCCGCTAGAGACACCGGAGACATAGTCGGCAACGCAAATGCGGTGAGCGGGTTGGGAAACAACGGACATTAGGGCAGGGCTCGTAATTGGGTTTCTCCGGCGGCGACCATGGGCAGAATTCTTATGTTGCGGCAAGCCGCGATTTCGCCGCTCTGCTCTGTCATGCGCACGTTCCTACCGAGGGTTGTTGCGGGGGGACGGAGCCCCTCGTAGTGTGCCGGGCGACGTATACTGGATCGTTATTTGAGTGGGGCTCATATGTTGAAAATCGGCCGGGTTATTTTGCCCGTAATGCTGCTTTTGGCGCTAGGCTTCTCCGGTTGCGGCGAGCAGCCTGGCCAAAAATCGGAAGGCAATTCGCGCGAGGAGCCCATTGGCGCCCCGGCACCCGAGCCAAAGGCGGCCCCGGAGCCAAAGAAGGCTGACAAGCCAGATGTCCCAGATCCCTCCTACCAATCGGCTGACGCCGAAGCGGAAGCCGAACGCGCGGCTGCCGAACGCGCGCGGATGGAACAAGCCGCAGGCGAGGCGCGCCGCCAAGCTGAGGAAGCGACGCGCGGCCTTGACCAAGCGAAGAAAAACGGCGAACGCCCGAGGACCGGAGCCGAGCGCCCTTCGGATGAAGAGCCGGCGCCATCAACCGAAGCGCCGGACATCGGGGCCGCTGCACCGCCGCCACCGCCTGCCCCCGCGCCGCCGCCAGCGGGCGCCGCAGCGACAGTTGATCAAAAGTTTGACGTCGTTCCCGTTTTCTTCGGTACGGACCGCACGGTCGAGCCTGATCCGAAGCGATTGAAATACGGATCCGAGCGTGGCCACCAGCTACAACTCGGCCATGCTTTGATTACGGTGCCAACGGCACACAAAGTCCCAAATATCGAGCGTCCTTGGGTTGTTGAAATCCCCTATTTCAAAGTGAAGATCTACGAAGAGACGGAAGATAGTGCCAAGCACTTCACTTTGCAGGAAATCAGCGCACTTTCGAAAGAGCAGATGATTGCGCTCGTTAAAGAGCGGCTTGCGAAGTCTGCGAGCTTCAAGGATCACGCGCTTGTCTTCGTTCATGGTTTCAACACGTCGTTCGACGACGCGCTCTATCGCACGGCTCAGATTTCTTATGATTTGAAATTCGATGGGGCACCCTTCGTTTACAGCTGGCCGTCCGGCGGCAAGGTCGCGAGCTATACCTACGACCGTGGCAGCGCCGAGCAGGCCGAACCGCACTTGGCGGAATTCCTCAATCTGGTCGTCAAGGAAAGCGGTGCCAAGTCGATCAGCCTTATCGCTCATTCGATGGGGAACGAGCTCTTGCTGCGCGTACTTGAACGCATGCGCCCAGCTGCGCCTGAAGGCGTCGTCATCAGTCAGGTCATCCTGGCCGCGCCCGATGTCGATCGCGACAAGTTCACGAATATCGCCCGCGAGATCATGAACTTTGCCAAGGGCGTAACGCTGTACGCGGCCTCGAACGACAGAGCGCTCGGCTATTCGGCACGCTTCTGGGGTGGTGTACCCCGCGCCGGGGATGTGCCCGCAACCGGACCCTTGGTCGTACCGGGTGTCGATACAATCGATGTGACTTCAGTTTCGACCGATAGCCTCGGCCTCAATCATTCGGGTTACGCGGAAAATAATACGCTGCTCAACGACATCAAGCTGCTGATCCAAACGGGCGAGCGCCCGCCGGATAAGCGCATTCCGATTCTTGAGAAGATGACGACGGCTTCGGGCGCTGCGTATTGGCGCTATCCGCCTAAACCCTGAAGCGCGGGCACGGGTCAACGCTTTATCAATGACTGTCCCATATTGTGACACCCAAGTTGGGTTAGTTGCTTCGAGGGTCAGTCTATGGTTTCGCGGGCGAGCATCGGCGTTCCGGTTATATTTGTGTCGTCATTTCTTGGGCTAACCGTGCCGGTTGCCCGGGCGGACGAGGCCTATTTGTGCGGGCCCGACACGGTCGTCTACGTCAAAATCGAAGAACTTGAACACAAGAAGAAGACCGACAAGTGCATTGCCGCATATTATGGATTGACGGTGGCGGACGACGCCGCATCGGCGCCGGGCATACCCGCTAATCCTGCTCAGGGTTCGCCTGCAAATGAAAACGCGAACCCAAGAATTGAACTTAAATCCCTGTCCGAACCCGAACACACGGTGCGCGTGCCGGCGAAATTTGAGCGCTCGGCATCGCTGATGACGCCTTCGGCCGCGCCTGGAACAGATTTCAGAAACGTCCGCATTCTCAATGCCGGCACTGATGAGAGCCGATGGTTCAAGCACCAGCGCTAAATTACGTTGACTAAATTTGGGCCTTTTATTGCCAATGTTCGGACGGTGAGAAGATGTGGAGTTACATAAAAGGCTTGGCGCTGCGCACGATGCTCACGCTTGCGAGTCTCGCTTTGCTGACAGTGAACAATCCTGGCAACAACCCTGGCTACAATCCTGGGCCTTCGACACCGGCTGCCTCCACCACGGCGGGCGTCGCCAAAAGCACACCTCCTGCTGATTTGATTGTGATGACAGTGGTACCTCAGCCCGCGCCGGAGAGCCGCCTGCCGCGCGGAAATGCTACTTTGGCCAAAGCAGCGGCGGAAGCGGCTTCCGAGGTCTCTGCGTTGAAGGTGGCAGCGGATCCTGCCGAAATCATGCTGTTTCAGGCCATCATTGCGCAGGCTGAATCTATCCAGAACCGGTCAGGCGGACCGGCGCGCAGTTCCGGCGGCCCCGGTGGCGGCGAGTTGCGGCGTGCACCCAATCCAGATCTGCCGCCAGAATTCGATCCAAATTACGATAATTGGCAAAAGAACGCCGACATAAAGTTGAACGAAGAAAACGGCCGCTCCAAAGGCAAGGAACACCCGCTCGCAGCGGCCAACCCGGATAGTTATTTGGTCATTTGCCTTGGCGGCTGCCGGGCTTCCAGCGACGAGATCGTCTACCGCGTGTCGAAGACGGCCGCCGCTGATGCGGTTATTGCCCAACGGCGCATGGAGACGACAGCGGCCGGGGCGGCTAGCGGCAACAAGCCGGAAGACCTCGATCAGAACGCCGTGGCCTGCATTGCCGGATGCTATGCGAACGAAGAAATTTCCCCCGCTCTAAAAGCGAAACGCGCGGCTGCCGCACCCGCGGCACGACCCGTCCGTGTTGCCGCATACGTTCCGGCAACCAAAGCGCTGGCATCGTCGAGCCTTACCAGAGCGCACCGTATTAGTGCGGAAACGCGTGGGCGAATTGCGAAAAAGCGCGTCACGAGCGTTATCAAGGATACGCAAACCTGGCGCACAAAAATCGCTTTCGCGACGAAAAAGGCGGCGCGCTTGGCCGCCAAACGGGACCGGCCAAAGCGTGCGGCTGTTACGAAAGTCTTCCGGGGCCGGGGCGCAACGCGCAGTACAATCGTGACGGAAGCGTCGGGCTTTATATTCTGAGTACTTTCATCCGTCATGCGGACAGTACCAATCAATCTGCGTGAAACCTTTTGTTAACGCTGTTGGGCCAATGTCGGCTCAGTTCAGTCCAGCGTAAAAGGTTTCAGTCATGCGTTCACTTCGCCTGCTCTCTTGGAGCTCCGTTGCACTCGCTGCCGCACTTGCTCAAAACATTGGTGGAGCGGCCGCTGTAGAATCGCCCGCAAAGTCTGCGGCTCCTGTTGCCGCCGCTAATAGCACCCCGGCGCCCCCAAAAATATTGCACACCATTCCTGAGGATGGGATGGGCGATGTCGGCATTCCGGCTTCAAGCCGGCTGGTACGTCATCTGTTAGGCGTTCGTCCCAACGAAGATTTAGTCATTTGCATTGCCGGCTGCCGTCCGGGCGCTGAACGCGTGGTTTACGCGGTGCCCGCCGATCCGCTTCCGCCCGCAATTGCCGTAACGCAACCGGCCGCCGTTCAGCCCGCCGCAGCCGCAGAGCCCGAGCCCGCGAAGGCTGCCGAGCCCGTTGCAGCCGCGCCTGCACCGGCTCCAGCCCCTGCTGCCGACGTGGAAGCACCAAAGGCTGAGGCGGCCACGTCTGAGGCCTCCAAGTCTGAGGCGGCCAAGTCTGAGACGCCGGAGAAGGCCGAAGCTGCGGCCGAGCCGAAGCCTGCGGCCAAGTCAGAGGCCGCGGAAAGCGCGCCCAAGAAAATGGTGCCGACTGCGGCAGAAAAAGACGAAGAGCCGTCATCAAAGGCAAACAAATCCGATGACTCGGACGAAGAGGAATCGTCTGCCAAAAAATCTTCGGGCGACTCCGAGGAAGAGCGTTCCGACAACGACGAAGGGGAAGACAAGGACAAAGACTGAGCAGCACCTAACTTCGCGGCTTAGTTGCCTTTCTGGATGAGTTTCATGACGTCTGCGTAAGTGGCGACCTTGTGAACCAACCCGTTTCGGATGAAGTACATCCATTCAAGTTTGTCGGTTTGGGCTAGATCCTCGGGAGTGACGGAGTAAAGTTCGTCACTCAACACATCGCGGAAATTGATAGCCGTATCCTTGGCGTCTTCGCCCAAATACTTCCAAGTACCAGGCGGTGGAAGGCGGCTTTCGGCACCTTTATGAAATACAACCTCGCGCAGCGCTTCGGGTGAAAGCTCACCCCGCTTAATGGCCTCAACCGCCATCTCGATAAAGCCGATCTGGACCAGGCCCGAGCAGATGTATTCGTTAGGCGGCTGCCAGTCGTTCTTGCGATAAGCTTCGACGGTCTTTTCCTTGGTTTGCATTTTCGTTCTGACGCCGAACCAAATGTTGCGCGCGATGCGCCAAATCGCCCAGAAATCATAACTTGCTTTGATCTTGTCGAGAAGAACCCCGCGAACGCGCGACTGACGCGGTGCGTTGAACCAGTCCTTGCGCAATCGCTTGATGGCGATGAACGTGTTTTTGCTGAAGGCGTAATCTGTGAATTTCGTCAGATCGACGCCGCTCGTTCCAGCCTCGATAACGAAAGTGCCGGAAACGCCGGCGTCAAACTGCGGGCCGGTAAAGACGAGCGCCGCATGCGAGAAGGGTGAATTGGTGGCCCAGCGGATGATTGACGATGTGATGTCGCCGGTGCGGCGCGTGAGGACGACGTCGGCGCGATCGACATAGTGCCCATTTAGAAATGTTTCGACGGGCTTCGGCCAAATGTCGTCGTAGGGCTGGGCGTTAGACTGAGCCGGTTGCTTACTCTGGGGCTGATCTTTATTCAGCGCCCATGCGCTTCCGCCGATTAGAATAACGGCCAGCGCAAGGCATGACCGTAACACCGCTGAACGCCTCATCTCGCCCCACTCCCCTAGATGCTCGTACGGCGGCTATTCCCGCTTCTTTTACGCCGGGGTTATCGCATTGGACGGGCCCGGCATCAAATCCGTGCCCGTCTGGCTCTCGCGCAGCCCTATTTTTGGAGGTGATGTGTGGCCAGAAGGCCATTGAGGGGGGGCATTTGAAGCAGGCCATTGGCGGGGATGTCGTATCCGCCGCCAATGGCCTGCGCCGCTCAGTCTGTTGCGTCGTTGAGGTTGCGCCCGCCCGTCGTCACCGCAAATCCGTTCTTGCGGCCTTCGTCCTTGACCTTTTTAGCGGAGTTGCCGCCGAGGTATTCGACGACATAGACACCCTTGCCCTTGGCCTTGGCTTTCCTCAAGAGATCGGAACTGGCCTTAATAGCACCGGAGTTGTTGCGCCGGCCGTCATGATGAATGCCGTGATAGAGGTCTTCCTTGCCGATGGCGTCGATGGCATCGACATAGCTGCTATCGGTCAGAAGCTCTTCGGCGTTTTGCACGGCGACGGCCGCGTTCTTTTTGCGCGAGCGGGCTTCGGCCGTAATTTCCTTGACGAACTTGACCATCTCCTTGCGCGATCCGCCCGGCGCATTCATGCGCTCGTAGGTGTCGACGCGGTCGAGATAGACGCCGTCGTATCCGGCATCGATGGCCGCCTTGACGCGCTGTTTGACGATGGCCTTCCATTCTTTGTCCCAGTAGCGGACTTTGTAATTTCCTTTCCAGCCCTGATCGTCCTTGGTCATCCAGGATTTGTTTTTGTGCTTCTTCATGTAGGCGCGGCCTTCTTCGGCTTCGCCAATTGAGATGTAGGCAAGAACGGCGCGCCGCCCGCCGGAGGCTTTCGATTTCAGCTTGCTTGGGTTGTGAATGCGATCCGGATCGACGACGGCGACGTCGCTGTTGCGTTTTTGAATGGCTTTGAGGTCGCCTTGATACTGCAGGCTCCAGCTTTTTCCGTTGCGTACGAGATCGCGATCGGCGGCGGCAGGAGCCGCGAGGGTTACCCATGTTGTAATTGTTGCCGTGAGAAATGAGATTGCTTGAATAGCTCGGAAATTACGCGTCCACATTGAAGGCCTCTTCCAGTTGCTACGCTACTTGATACTTGCGCGGAATAACTCGCCTAGGGCGCCCCTGGCGTCCACTGATTGAAATGTGGCGTGACCTGGGCGTATGGAAATAACCATTGAGAGTCAGTCATATGCTCCCAATGATCTGAGGCGATGCGGCGCACTCCAGACGGGGTTCTTGGTGGCTCGGGTGCCAGCTTTCCTGCGCTCGCGACGGAAGCAAGATCCTCGCCCGTTCTATCTCTTGACGGCGGCGGATGGCTTATTTCCCCCCCAAGCCCCGCGCCTGAATAACGAGGAGAGTTCAATGAGAAAATTATCACGTGGCGCGTTGGCGGCAATTGCAGTTGCTGTTCTCGTGCCGGCCGGGTTCGCCGTTGCCAAGTCGGTCGAACATGGCCGCTGGCATCAGATGAGCCCCGAGACGCGCGCCCGACTTGACGAAGGCAAATTGGCGATGGCCAAGACCGCCCTCAAACTCAACGCCGAACAGGAGAAGCTATGGGCGGCGGTTGAAACGGAAGTGCGTGCCGCATCCAAGGCGCGGACCGAGAAGCGCGCCGAATGGGACAAGATGCGTGCCGAGCGCGAGACGGCTAAGGCCGACGGTAAGAAGCCGGATATGGCCGAGCGTCTCGACAAAATGACACAGCATATGAGCGAGCGTGCGGAGCGGATGAAAGCTTTCACGAGCGCGTTCAAACCTTTCTATGCTTCGCTGTCGGACGAGCAGAAGGACGTTTTGAAGCCGCTTATGCGCGAGTTTTTGCCGGGAATGGGCCGTGGCCGTCATGGCGGCGGACGTTGGGCGCATGGCGGTGGACGCAAGGGCGGCTGGGGTCATGATGGCGGCTGGGGCGGTCATGAGCGCGGCGAGCATCACGGCGATCGCGGCGGGCGCGGACATCGTGGTCAAGACGATATGGGTGGCCAGGGCGACAAGGGTGGCAAGAGCGACGGCGGTCAGACCGTCCCGCAGAATGCTCCTGACGTAGAAGGCGACGGCGAGACTACGGTGCCGGGCGACAACCTCTAAGGTTCGTCGCACGAGCAGGTGTCAGCTAACGGAAATGAAGAAGGCCGGGGATGCGATCCCCGGCCTTTTTTATTGACTGAGCATTTTGCTGACTTAAGCAGCCGGCTTGGCATTCGGACGGCCACCGCGCGGGGCGCCATCGCGATTTGACTCGCGCTGCTTTAAGAATTTTGGCGGACGCTGGCCGTTCCAGTCTTGGCTGTTACCGCCTTTGCGCTCGCCGCCTTTGTTGTCGCCGCCACGCTCTCCTGCCGGCTTGCTGGTGTGTTGCGGGCGATCGCCGGTGTGCGGTTTGCCGCCGTGCGAACGGTCGGCGCGTGGGCTATCTGGGCGGCGATGCTCGGCGTGACCGGAGCCCGCGTCTGCTGAACGATGCGGGCGTTCGACGCGCTTGCCTTCCGGACGCGCGCCCTCGTGTCGTGGACGTTCTTGGCGCGGGCCGTCGTGGCGGGGCGCGTCGTTACGTTGTGCTTCGTTGCGGGCGCTGTAAGGAGCCCGTTCGCCAGCGCGGCGTTCTGGGCGTTCGCGATTTTGACCGCCACCTTGACCACCATGATTTCTATCGCCGTTCGTGCGGGGACCGCGCGATTGGAATTTGCGCTCGCCATCGCCCCGCGCTTCACGAGGGCCGTCTGGACGGCGATCTTCATAGCGCTTTGAGTCAGGGCGTTTAGTTTCGGGCGTTTGGCGTCTGGGGCTACGAACTCAGCACGTTTGAAATCGGGACGCGGCGCACGTTCTGCGGTGCGTGCCGTGTTGATAGGATCGAAGCTCGTCACAGCTTCGCCGCGTGGCTCAAACGAGCGAGCAGGTGCGCGGTCTGCACCACGATCCGATGTTCGTTCCGGCCGTGCTTCCTTGCGGAAGCTGTCGCGGCCTTCGCCATCGGGCTTGCGGAAACCGCCCTTGCGATGACCTTCGGCGCCCGGGCCGCGTCCAGTTGGACCCTTGCGATGCGAGCCTTCGCGGCGTGGTGCGTCATGGGCATGGTGAGGACGCTTTTCCGGAACCGGCAAGACTTCGCCGCCAACGTCGCCGATGACCTCAATCGGTTGCTTCATCAGGCGTTCGATAGCTTTAATCTCGGGCCGTTCGGACGGGTCGCAAAGCGAGATTGCAATACCGGAGAGGCCCTTGCGCGCCGTGCGGCCGATGCGGTGAACGTAAGTCTCTGCGTCAACCGGCATTTCGTAGTTGATGACGTGCGAAATGTCGGAGACGTCAATGCCGCGCGCCGCAATGTCGGTTGCGACGAGAACGCGGACGTGACCTTGCGTGAAGTCTGCAAGCGCACGCTGGCGGGCGTTTTGTGCCTTGTTGCCGTGGATGGCGATGGCGCCGATTCCGGCCATGGCGAGACGCTCAGTGACGCGGTCTGCGCCGCGTTTTGTGCGCGTGAAGACGATGACGCGCGTGCAGGCGGGATCTGCGAGAATGGTATGCAGCCGGCTCTGCTTTTCCGGTGTGCGCACGATCATAACTTTCTGATCGATGCGATCAACGACCATGGTTTTCGGCTGAAGATCGACGAACACGGGTTCTGTCAGCAGTTCCTTGGCAAAGTTCCTGATTTCAGGCGGCATGGTTGCGGAGAACATGGCCGTGCGGCGCTTGTGCGGGATCATGCTCGCGATTTTCTTGATGTCGCGAATGAAGCCCATGTCGAACATGCGGTCGGCTTCGTCGAGCACGAGCGTTTGCACGCCCGAGAGATCGCAGCTGCGCATATTCACATGATCGAGCAGACGGCCGGGTGTGGCGACGAGGATATGCACGCCGCGCTTCAACGCATTGATCTGCGGGCCCTTGCTCACGCCGCCGAGCACAACGGCACGGCGGATGTTCATGTTGCGCGAAAGGCTGGCGGCTTCAGCGTCGATCTGGAGCGCGAGTTCGCGTGTTGGGGCAAGGATGAGCGCGCCAACCTGCTTCCAGGCGAGTTCAACGGGGTTCGCGGCAATGCGCTGCAGGATAGGCAAAAGAAACGCGGCGGTCTTGCCGGAGCCTGTTTCAGCCAAGGCCATGAGATCGCGGCCCTGAAGCTGCGGCGGCAAGCCTTCAATCTGGATGGGAGTCGGGGTCGTGTATTCGCGCTGCGTAAGGGCACGCGAAATAGGCTCGGCAAAGCCGAATGCCTCAAAAGTATGGTCGGTCAAAAGAAAGTTGTCCCAAGGGCTTCAGATGCCGGGCGCTCTGTGGCGGTACCGGGGTTCTGTCCCATGGCCCACACCGGCGCTGTCGGGGTGTGGCCGTTTTTGTTCGGATTGATCAGGATGCAGGGTCGAGCGCGTTGGTTAGCAACGCTTGTTAGTGGCACGAAGACCCGAGCGCCATCGAAGTTCAATGACGGGCTTATGCGCAGGGTTCGCCCGATAAGTCAAGTTATTGCACTGTCGGGGACAAGTTTGCCGCGGCTCATTTGTGTTAGCCCTATTTCGAACACGGATAGGCCTGGGTCAGCGCTGCCGTCATCGTTGTCTGGGTTGAATCTTTCTCGTGGCCAGGGTTTTTCTTGATCCAATCCATGTAGTGTTTCGCGAGGTCGTCCATGCTGTAGCCTTTGGGCACGCAAAAACCATCCTCAGGTTTCGACATTTTAACGTGCGAATTAATATAGCCCGCGCACGACGATTTGAGCTGGATGAACTCGGCCGTGACTTCACCACCCTTTGGCAGCGCTAGGTACTGTTCGCAGAGCTCGATCAGCGGTGTCGACTCGCCCGCCTGGGCCGTCGTGGAATTCAGGGTTGCGGCCACAGTTGCCGTTAGTAGGGCGGCGGCGATCAGGGACTTCATTTGTTTACGATCCATGGTTTAACAAATTCGTTGGCACGCTACCTAACACGGCCCCGTGGAACGACAAACCCGACGGAGGTAGGTGGCGGAAGAGGCCAGTGGTTGTTAATACCATCAGCACCAACGATTGGATCCTAGAACGTGCCAAATGAGGCGTGAACTTGACGATTGACAGAGTGGGATTGATCGAAGCGATTGCGGGCGAGGTCATCGCGGCGCTCGACGGGCGCCGGCAGATCGCGCCCATATCAGATCGCGAGCCGGGCTTTGACCTTGATGTTGCTTACGCCGTAACCGCGCGCGTTTGCGAACTGCGCCGGGCGCGGAGCGAGAAGCCGATTGGCCGCAAACTTGGGTTTACCAATCGCAACATCTGGGACGAATACAACGTCTATGCGCCGATCTGGAGTTACATGTACGATACGACGGTGCGCTGGGTTGAGCCCGCTGGCGCCGATTTTGATCTTTCAAGCGTTGTCGAGCCGCGCATCGAACCTGAGATCACGCTCTCGCTGAGGTGCGCGCCGGAGCCCGGCATGGATGAAGCGGCCCTGCTTGAGTGCCTGGACTGGGTGGCGCATGGATTTGAGGTCGTTCAATCGCTCTTTCCCGGCTGGAAGTTCCAAGCCGCCGATACCGTCGCAGCGTTTGGTTTGCACGGCGCCTTGATGCTCGGGCCGAAGCACGCGGTGACGTCAGCCAATGCGCGAGAATGGCTGGCGCGGCTGACTTCGTTTGACGTGAAGCTCTCGCGCAATGGAGCTTTGATCGATAAGGGGCACGCGCGCAACGTGCTAGGTGGACCGCTCTCGGCATTGCGCAACGTGGTCGAAGTCTTGTCGAAGGACAAGATCAATGCGCCGCTGGCAGCGGGTGAATTCATCACCACGGGCACGGTGACGCGGGCGTTTCCGATTGCGCGTGGTGAAGTCTGGTCGACTGAATTTTCCGGCGCGCCGTTCGAAGGTTTGACATTGCGGGTCGTTTAGGTGGCCGAAGAAAAAAGCCGCTGTCCGAAGACAGCGGCTTCTATTGTGTTCAGGCGGGCAAGAAGCCCAATCCCAAAACGATCTTAAGCAGCCTGGATGTTGCCGACGGCGATCTTGCCGCTGCGGCTGTCCTGCTGCGTGTCGAACATGACCTTCTGGCCTTCGACGAGGCTGCGCATGCCTGCACGCTCAAGAGCGGTTGCATGGACGAATACGTCCTTGCTGCCGTCAGCCGGAGCGATGAAGCCGTAGCCTTTTTGATCGTTGTAGAATTTAACAGTACCTGGAGTCATAGTAGTTGCCCTTTCAAGGCTTGGTTGCACATAAGCCGCAAGCTGCATTTACGCAGCCGGCGAACCCGGTTGTCGAGGTTGGGAGGAGGCTCTGTGCGTGCGCCCAGCGATGCAAAGGCGTAGCGGCCCTGTTGTCCGGCCAAGTCGATGCGCATACATGGCCCCGATCGATCCGGGATGCAAGGGGATTATCGTGTGATTATACCGCTGGAGCGCGACAATCGTCTGTAATTGTGTAGCGCTGGAGGGGTGCTCTGGCTTTAACGATAGTCATAATACTGAAGCAATGGGCTTTTGCACTAAGCCATGACGCTTAAGGCGGAGAGTGCATCGCGCATTTTTTCGGCAACGCCCGGCTCGGTCATGGCGTGGCCGGCATCCGCGATAATCTCAAGATGAGACTTCGGCCAAGCCCGATGCAAGGCGTAGGCATTTCCCGGCGGGCAGAGCAAATCATAGCGGCCTTGAACGATTGTGCCGGGAATGTCCTTGAGGCGGGAAGCGTGGCTCAGCAACTCATCGGGTTCAAGAAAGAAATCGTGGGCGATGTAGTGCGCCTCAAGAATTGGTGTCGGCGGTAAGCGGGCATCGCTTGCGAACTCCGAAGGAAGCCGGGTGGCATTAGGCTTAAGTTCGGAAAGAATGCGCTCGTAGGCGTTCCAGCGGTGTGCTGCCGGCGTGTGGATCGCGGGAGCGGGATTGGTCAGGCGGCGCACATAGGCGCCAAGCGGATCGGTGCGTTCGTTATCGGGCAGCCAATCGCGGAAATCGGCGAACAGTTCGGGCCGGAAAATTTGCGGGGCGCGCACGAACGCCCATTCGACTTCCCGCTTCGTGCCGAGGAAAATCGCGCGCAACACGAGACCGGTTACGCGCTCTGGGTACGCTTCGGCATAGGCGAGCGCGAGCGTTGACCCCCATGAACCGCCAACGACGATCCATCTCTTGACGTTGAAATGCGTTCGAATGGCTTCGATGTCTTCAATAAGATGCTGCGTCGTGTTCGCGTTGCAGAAAAGATGCGGATGGCTGCGTCCGGCGCCGCGCTGATCGAAGAGGAAGGCGTGATGGCGCGCGGGATCGAACAATGCGCGGTGGCTGTGCTGTGCGCCGCTGCCAGGGCCGCCGTGCAAGAATATTGCCGGGATGCCACCTTTGGTGCCGACTTCTTCGACATAGATCCAATGCCCGCCGCCAACGCAAAGCATGCGCGCATCGAATGGGCGGAGGGGGGAGGGCGGGGTGTCGGGTGGCGTAACGGTCATTGGTCCCGGATTCGGTTCATTTCAATTTGCGTCACCTTGGCCTGAAGCGGCGGACTTGGACAAGGCTGAATTGCGCCGCGTGGTGTCCCACCGGCGATTTAAAAACCTCAAAAGACGGAAGCGGAGCGAACGTGCGCCGGATCTATCTAGTCTGAAAAAAAAGCGGACACAGATCCGCCCCGCGAAGACTGTTGTCGGGTTATTGAGCGCCGCCACTTTCACCGGTGGGCTGCTCCACACGCGGGGAATCTCACCCCCGCGCGGACGGCGGTTCACCTGAGACCGGTCCCGTGCATTGCGGGCGGTCAGCAGTCTCCCCGGACCCGGCTCAAAGCGATGCCGCGCGTTGAACCCCGTGTGGGTCCGGTTGCGGTGAAGTATGCCAGAAAGTGCGTGTGCGGGGAAAACGAAGTTCGAGGTTTGGTTGATGGGTTTTTGAATTGGGCAGTAGGGAATTGGCGTTAGGCAATCGGAGTGGGCAGCAGGCAGCAGGCAACAGGCAAGAGGCAAGAGGCAAGAGGCAAGATGGCGCTCTTCCCCACTTAAGGGGGAGGAAGATGCGCCACAGCCTTAGCAGGACTCCACGAACGTCATCCCCGCGTCGCGGAACGCGATCGTCGCAAAGCGGCGACAGGCGGGGACCCAGCCAAGCGCCACTGGGGCACGAAAACACCGATTATTATCGAGCCAAAGTTTCTTTTCCAATTGAAGCTTGCTTGGGTCCCCGCCGAATTCCCGATGGCGCGCATGCGCGCGGCATCGGCGCGGGGATGACGTGATGAGCACGCGTGGCCAGAGTGACGCGCGAAGGTTTGGTGTTTTGTGTGGGCTGAGCTGCGAACGCCGGTCTAAACCACGGACGCATCTTCTTCCCCCCTAAAGGGGGAAGTGAAACGTGCGCGCATCTCCCTCCACCCGCATTCTCGGGTCTGCGTGTTCGCTTGATCCCAACGACGAGTGAGCGGGGTTCGATCGGCCGTTAGGGCGTCACCTGTTGGGTGCGGGTGCTTCGCCGCCGGGGTCGCTACCGGGTGCGCCGGGATCACCGTCAGGTTCCTGCTTCGAAGTGTTGTCGTCGATTTTGCGGCTGACGGCGGGATCGGTTTGAGAGGATGCGGCCGGGTTCCAGTTCTTATTGTACATGGCGATGGTGCCACGCCGGAACGTCAGGTGCTGGCCAGAGAGATACGGCAGGCTGAGTTCGAACAACAATGGCTTTGGATCGGTACGCAGCGCCGCCTCCAAGAGTCCGGGGCTTTCGGCCTTTGCTGTCATGACTTTCAAGGTGAAGCGATAGTCGCCCTTGTCGTCGACGACGAAGGGCAGGGGATTTGTGTCCATCGGATAGAACCGGACTGTCTCGGTAAACGTGCCGTGGCCGGAAATCGAAAGCGGTGCGAAGGACCTGTTGGGTGCTTTATCGTCGCGCGGAAATTCGCCGAGAAAAGCCGAGTGGAAGCGTGCCTTTTTCTTCGGAGCGTCTGAGCGCAGGTTCTCGACTTCAAGTTCCATATTGAGGACGGTGCCATTGCGCGCACCGTCGTTGGCGATTGTGATGGGCACGTTGAAGACGTCGCTGTCGCCGTCGCGCGCGTAATGGATCATCGGCGGCACGTAGACCGAGAGTTCGGCACTCTTCATGGTGCTCTCGTAGTAAGAGAGCCCAGAGATGACGAGCGCGAAACCGGAAAGCACGGTTGCGAGCAAGCCGCCGTGGCTGCCGTGTTCAACCGCGTGCGCCGCGCCGACGTCTTCTGCCCTGTGAGCGCCGCCAATTTTGAAAGCCATGAAAAACCCCCGTTACGCAATCAATGAACTTAGGCCCCAAGGGCGGCAACGTGCATGGGTCATTATGGCAAAGGTGGGGCTATGGGACGTGCCCTACTCGTAAAATGCGTAGTACTTGCGCGCCGGTTCGACGACTTGCCAGGTGCCGGTGAAGCCTGCTGGCGAAACAAACGCATCTCCGGCTTTGAAGGTTTGAACCGAGCCATCGTCGCCGGTGACGATGATAATGCCAGCGAGCAAGTGGCAGAATTCGCTCTCGGAAAAGACCACGCGCCAGGTGCCCCTCTCGCATTCCCAGACGCCGGAATTGAAGCGCCCGTCTGCGCTTTGAAAAAGGTTGATGGCACTTTGTTTGGGGTCGCCCGCGAGAATGCGTTCAGCAGGAGGGCTGAAGGCTTCTGGCGCTGGGAGAGACCCTTGAAACGGGATGACGGGCGCAAACGTACCTGGATTAGGGCTTGGCATAAGAAATTCCCTCGCATTCCACCTGTAGAAATCTCTGACGAGTGTACTTAAATTAGCAACACGAGCCAATGTTTAGGACGCGATAGATTATCTCCGGCGAAGGATACTGCGACATGACGAGAGAAATTCCGCGTTCGATGGCCGTTCTGGCTGCGTTGGCGAGCATCGCGGGCTTAGCGCTTGGCATACCACTGCTGAGTGCGGATGACGCACAGCCCGCTGGGCAGCTCGAGCGCACGATTGCCGACGTGGCCAAGCGCTGGCCAAACTTGCAGCACGTGCCGGCGGATGATGTTGCGCGTATGATGACTGAAAAGAGTGCCGTCATTTTCGATGTGCGCACCGAACAGGAATACAACGTCAGTCACCTTGAAGGCGCAATCCGCGTCGATCCGGCGATCGATAGCGCAGAATTCTTGAAGGCCCATGCCGGGGCGGTCAAAGGCAAGACGGCAGTATTTTATTGTTCGGTTGGCGTGCGCAGTTCCAAACTCGCAGAACGCGTCGGGCAAGGCTTGAAGGAAGCCGGGGCGTTGGGAACGCAGAACCTGCGCGGCGGTATTTTTGCCTGGCTTCAGGAGTATCGCCCGCTGCACGACGCCGAAGGCCCAATCGAACTCGTGCATCCTTACGACAAGACCTGGGGCAAAGCCGTCAAGCGCCAGGAGAGTATCTCAACAGACGGCCGAAAATAACGAAGCAGCAAAGAATAAGGGCCGCCCGAATGAGCGGCCCTTTGGAGGATGCTGGCTTTTTGAAATTAGTTCTTCGAGGTCTTGGTTTTCCAAGCCGGAGTCTTTGAAATTAAGGCGGCGGCCTTGCGTTCGGAGACGGCGATCTCAATGCGCCGGTTGCGGGCCTGCGCGGCTTCGTCCGTGCCTTGTGCGAACGGTTGCGATGCGCCAAGGCCAACCGCACTGACGCGATCCATATCGACACCGCGATTGATAAGCGCCGTTCTTACAGATGCAGCGCGGCGCTGGGAGAGCGCGAGATTGTGCGCCTTGCTGCCTTGCCCGTCGGTATGTCCTTGAATGGCAAGATGGAAGCGGCCGCAGCGTTTGGCAATGCCGGCAAGCTTGTCGAGTGTGGGCCGGCTTTGCTTGTCGATCTCAGACGAATCGCGCGCGAAAACGATGGCTGACGTGGCAAGCGTGGATGCCAACTCGTCTTTGCAAGTGGACGGTGTCGGCGTCGCGGCCTTATCGACCGACGCGGTTTCGATTGCTGCGGGTGTTGGGACAGGCGCGGCACTTACCGCTGCGAGGGGCATCACGGGCTCGCCATTTGGGAATTGAACGGGTGGCGCCGTCCATGAACTGGTTGCGGCGGCGGTTGGTTCCATTGCGGCAACGCGCTGCTCGGGCATCGCAGGAGCCGAAGGCGGCTCGATTGCCGCGACGGGCGGCTCGATTTGGGCCGGGGCTGGCCGTTGGGCGAGCGTCAGCTGGCTGCGGACCTTGGCAACGACTTTGCTTTCGTGCATGGCGGGACGGAGTGCCTTGCTGACGACTTCAAAGGCCATCACGCGTTCCGGTTCGCCCGGAGCCTCACCTCGGATCAAGGCGACACGATTTTCGATCTCGACTTCGGCCCAGCCGAAACCAGAGCGCGCCAGCGCTGCGGCCGCGTCGATCCGGGCCGCGTCGAGCGCGATTCTTGGGTCTGTGGCGTTGATGAAAGCGAATGTCATGGCCGCCATCGCACAGGTCATGGACCCGAGGCCAAGCCATGCCAATTTTGAATTTCGCGTATTATGAGGCGGGGCGTTTGGAGTTTGGCGGTTCATTGCACATCCCATGTTTTGGATATTTTTTGGGACGGGGCGCCAAGTGGTCATGCCCCAAGCCCAACGCACGCCGACGCAGGCCGCAACAAGACGCAAATGCTTATGCTCTGATTGCTGAATGGATTCGCTTCGTTTTGCAAGAGTTGAATTCGCAAAAAATTGCAAGACATCGCGCAAGGCAATGCACACAATCGCACCGGAGCGCTGTGCCGGTCAAAGTGAGGCGGCGGCTCCGGCAGGGACGCTCTTAGGAGAAGGCGCGAGGCGCGCCGGCGAGAAATCCGGGACGCTAAGTTCGCAAAGTCCGCCGCCGAGATAGAGGTGGTGCCAAAGTTGCGTGGCGAGCACGGCGGCAAGGCCCATCTCGGAAAAGAAGCGCCGCTTGGTGTCTTTGCCGGAGCCGTTGGGGCCGCCGGATCCTGGAGCGAACTGCCGCCTAACTTCTGCGGTATCGAAATACCCCGTCCGGTTGAGCGCTTCTTCGCTCATAAGCTGCTGCACGTAGGGCGGGGCGTTGTCGAGGAACGTAGCGGCGAAGGGCGCGCGGAACATGGCCTTGGGGCGGAGAGCAACTTCAGCCGGGAGCCAGCGAGCAGCAGCCTGGCGCAAGAGATATTTATCGTTGCGCACGCCATTGAGTTTCCAGCGCGGATGAACGCGGGCGCAAAGCTTGATCAGATCTTCGTCCAGGAACGGGTAGCGCGTCTCGACACTATTCGCCATGGCGACGCGGTCGCCCTTATGGTTCAGCAGCAGACCAGAGAGCATCACCTTATGGCCGAGATAGAGCGACCGGTTGAGCGGATGCCAGCGGCGCATGCGCTCTGTGTTGAGCTTCAAATCCTCATAGGCGACATGCGAACCGATCCGGTCTTTCAGCGCGGCGCTGTAGAACGATTGGCGCGAACCAGAGAACAAGCTGTACAATTCAGATTGCGCATGCGGCCCGGCGATCATGGCGTCAATGCGCTCAAGTTCGGCGATGCTTTGATCCGGCCGCAAAAGGTGGCGGATCGTGCGGCTGCCGCGCTGGCTCGGACGGAAGCTGCCGACATCCCACATGCGTTGCAGTTTATTGATCTTGAACCACACGTACCCGGCAAGCGCTTCGTCGGCGCCTTCGCCGGTCAGTGCCACTTTGTAGCCTTGGCGATTGACTTCGCCGGCAAGGTTCCAAAGCGCGGCGCACGAGGTATCGACGACCGGGCAATCGGCGGCTTCGACAAGGCGGGGATAGTCCAAGGCGATGCCGCGCGAGGTGCTGACGACGACGGTTGGCGTGCTGCCAATGTGACGCGCCGAGATCATGGCTTTGGCAGTTTCGTCGCGTTTGGGATCGTTGAAGCCGATCGTGAAGCTCGGCAGTGCTTCGCCGCGAATGCGGGAGGCGACAGCGAGAACGGCAGCGGAATCGACCCCGCCGCTCAAATAGCTGACAACGGGAACGTCCGAACGCAAGCGCAGTTCGACGGAGCGGTGGAACGTGGCTTCGAACTCGTCGATCAAGACTTTTGGGTTCGAGGGGTTATCCTCTTCGCCCGCATCGGGGAAGTCGAGATCCCAGTATTGGCGTTCCGTGACATCGGCGATCTTCCCGCCGGGCTGAAAGGCGATTTTCAGATAGTGACCGGGAAGCAGCAACTCGACGCCCTCGAACATCGTGCGCCGCGTACCCATGGCAAAAAACGTGAACATATGGTCGAGCCCGCGCGGATCGATGGCGCGCCGCACGAAACCCGACGCCAGAAGCGCCTTGATCTCCGAGCCAAAGACGATGCGATCGCCCTGCCGCGACCAATGCAAAGGGCAAATGCCATGCCGGTCGCGGGCCAGGAACACGATGCGCTTTGTCAGATCGACAAGGGCAAACGCAAACTGGCCTTTGAGATGCTCGAATAGCCCCTCGCCATACTCTTCGTAGAGATGGACGATGGTCTCGGAGTCGGAGTGAGTGCGAAAGACGTGCCCTTTGGCTTCAAGACTAGCGCGGATTTCCAGGTGGTTGAACAGCTCGCCATTGGCGACGACGACGACGGTGCGATTTTCATTGAAGATGGGCTGTTGTCCGTCGGCGACGCCAACGATGCTGAGGCGGCGATGCGAAAGTCCGATGCCCGGAACGATAAAGCTGCTCGCGTCGTCGGGACCGCGATGGCGCATGACATCGCCCATGCGCTCAAGCGTGGCGCGCTCTGGTTCCTTGCGGCCGGTAAGTTCAAGAATGCCAGCGATACCGCACATATGAAAACTCCAACGCCGGCAGAGCCGGGAACTCACAAAGGGAAGTGTTCGGCCAAGCCGGATGGGAAATGCTGGAAGCGGAAGGTCCACGCACGGCCAAGAGCGGGACAAGTGCCGACTTTGCATTCACATGCGCCAAACCAAGCCGCGGCGCAGGATGGCTATAAGCGTGCAAGTTGGGTATCTGGGTAGAGATCCTTGTTGGTCACGGGCCAATTGCATGCCCGCAAACCAAGCAGACACAATCATGATGGCTCAGTCATAATGGCTCAGTTGATTTCTCGGGATTACTGCGTCGACGGCAGGTCTCATACAACATGAACTGGCGCTGTAATGTGGTTGAATTGCGCGACAAATTCAACTCCGAAGCCCAAATTGATCGTCATTTTTTTGTAATGAAGACGGCTTGTGGCGTATTTACAGTGTTGCTTCAAGCCGTGTCTGCGGCGTCCGGACCCGGTGGTTTACCTTTCGCAATTCAGGCACTAAATCGCGTCCGGATTTAAGAGGAGTTCGCCTGCGCATGACCGCCATTGCTTCCGCCCCCGCCAAATCAGCCCTCAAGGCGGCAATCGTCCAAGTGACGCCGTTTCAGCAGAACTGCACGCTCATCTGGGACGAAGCCACAAAGACCGGCGCAGTGGTCGATCCTGGCGGCGATCTCGACCGGATCGAAGCTGCGATAGCGGAGGCCGGAATCAAAATCGAGAAGATCCTGCTGACACATGGGCACCTCGATCACGCGGGCGGCGCGGACGAACTGCGCGAAAAGCTCGGGGTCAAAATCGAAGGGCCGCACAAGGCGGATAAGCTGCTGCTCGATGGGCTCGAGAAGCAGGGCAAAATGTACCAGGTCGAGGGATTACGTAACGTGACGCCGGACCGCTGGCTGGAAGAGGGTGATGCGGTGACGGTCGCCGGCCACTCGTTTGAGATTTTTCATTGCCCCGGGCATTCGCCGGGTTCCGTCGTGTTCTACAACCAGGCGCAGCGGTTTGCGCTTGTTGGAGACGTGATTTTTCAGGGGTCCATCGGGCGCACCGATTTCCCCTATGGCGATCACGAGGCGCTCATTTCAGCGATCAAGACTAAACTCTTTCCACTCGGCGACGACGTGGCATTCATCTGCGGACACGGCCGCCCGAGCCAATTTGGCATCGAGCGCGCGAGCAATCCGTTTTTGGTGTGATAGCCTAGTAACCCCGGCGGCCAACGCCGACGTCGAGGCAGCCGAAAATCCCGCATTCGTTGCCGAGCGTGCCGCGGCCGAGATAGATGTTGTCGCCTTCGTTGAAGTCGATCGTTTCAACGCGCAGCGTTTCCGAGCAGCTGCGGCGGCAATAGACCCAGCGGCCGGTTGGCAATTGTACCTGGGGGCCGAGGTCTGTTCCACGCACGGCGCCGGAAACTTGGCCGTTGTTGTGCCGGCTCTCGGCAACGGCATAATCGCCCGACGGTTGCTGGTGGCGGCGTTGGCGCGCATCAGCACTCGAGGCGCCAAACGGCAATGCCAAAAGAACAGTGAGTGCCGCAAGTGCGATTGAAGCGTGTCGCATGACGATTAAGTCTCCAAGAATTTCTTGCGCAGCCGATGCGCGAACTGGCGGGTCAACGCGACATCGAGATATTGATGCCTTTCAGCGCAGACGCCGCCGTTGACACGGAAACAGAATGACTGCCGCTGCCGCCGACCGAGACCGACAACGAACCCTCGATGCCGCCCGAGATCGCGAGGCTGATGCGGCTCGCGTTGGCTTTACCCGACACAGTGCCCGATTGGTTATAGGTGCGCTCTTCCCAGCTGCCCGAGACGGCGCCGTTCGCGTAGTTCAAATTGGCTCTGAGTTCGACCTTGGCCGACGCATTGGCGCAGCGGATCGAGAGGCCAAGGGCCGCTCCGCCGTTGCCGTTCGTGTAGTAGCCCTTGCAGCGCAGGCTTTCGGTTTTCCCGCCTTCAAGCTGAGCCGTGCCGTTGCCGCTCCAGGTTCCCGCAAGCGACGGAAATGGATTGTCGGCGGCGCCAAGTATGGCTTGGCACAAGTGCTAAGTGGCTGAGGTGGCAATTGAAACCGCCAATAAACGGCCGACAACATACTTAGCGCGAAACACAGGTCATTCCCTCCCCGGCGCGGATGATTTCCAGGATATGCATTATCGACTGAGTTGGTGGGTTTGGCGAGGGCTGGAGATACTTTTAAGTGTGGCTGGGATGATACACAGTTTCTGGCGGCCAGGTGTTTGCGGGTGGGGATCGTGCCGGCCGTGTGGTGGCGGCCGGCACGAAAGGTAACAGTGATGCGTTACGCGAATATGACGTCGCCAAAGCCAGTAGCATAAAGATCGGCCTGGTCGATGCCGTAGAGTTTGATCGAGCCGGAACCGTAGTCGATTTCGGTCGAGAGCACGCCATTAATGGCGATATCGCTTAAGACAAGGTCCAAGTCGCTGGTCGCGCCGGTGCCGGCGAGGTTCAGATAGTCGATGCCGAGCGTGAAGTCAGCGATGAGATCGTCGCCGTCGGCGAAGTTGAAGACGAACATGTCGAACCCCGTGCCGCCCGACAAATAGTCGTCGTTCGCGCCGCCAACCAGCAGATCGTCGCCCGTCGAGCCGTAAAGGTCGTCGTCGCCCGAGCTGCCGTAAAGATTGTCGTTGTTCGCGCCGCCGTTCAGAATGTCTGCACCCGTGCCGCCGTCGAGGGTATCTGCACCGAGGTCGCCGAACAGGAAGTCGCCTTCCGTGCCGCCGAAGATGCGGTCGTTGCCGTCGCCACCGTATAGCTTGTCGGCACCCGAACCGCCCGACAGATAGTCGTTGCCAGTCTGGCCGTAGACCTTGTCGCTGCCGGTGTTGCCGTAGAGCGTGTCGTAGCCGGTGCCACCAAGAATGGTGTCGTTGCCCGTGCCGCCATCAACCATGTCGTTACCGGCGCCCGCGTTGATATAGTCATTTCCGCCGTAAGCGTAGATGCTGTCGTTGAAGCTGGTGCCGAAGATGCTCTGGCTGAGGTTGTTGCCGCGAACGATGGCCATGACTGGTCTCCCGTCTCTCTCTTAAAACTCCGCGCCGTTGGGGCGCGCTGGGCTGGCTGGGACTATTCCCGCAACCGATGAGCGATGTTTTACGGGGAGGCGGCTGAATTGACCCTGAAGCACCTGTTCATCTGCCGTTGCCGGGCGCCAACCAGGACGCGGAACGCGCAAGTCATTGAATTATAGCTAATTTATTAGGGTCTCGAATTGGGGCGGGCAACAAAATAAACGACCCGGCGGAGGAGCCTCGCGCCGGGCCGTTCAGTTTTCAGCGATGCCCCGGTGCGCCGTCAGCGCCGCCCAAGGCTGACATTGACGCCCTTGAGGGTCGAATCCGAGGTCGAGAGCGCGACCGTGTGGCGCCCGCCCGAAACGTTGAGTGTCAGATAGCCTTTGGCGTCACCGGAAATGCGCAACCGCACCGACCCGCCTTCCGCGCGGCCAAAAGCGCCGCCGCTTTTGCCAAATGAGTTCTCAGCCCAGCTGCCGGACACTTTATTGCCGCTGGCTTCGAGCGTGCCCGTGAGATTGATCTGAGACGAGGAACTCGCGCATTTGAGACTGAGGTTCAAGTTGTCGCCGCCGCCTGAATAACGAGCCGTGCAGCGCAGTTTCTCCGATTCTCCGCCTGCAAACGAGGCGCTGCCGGCGCCGGACCACGAGCCCTTGAGGGCGTTAAAAGCATCGGCGGCGGGCGCGGGCGTCGATGTCACGACAATGAGCGTCAGGACCAGAGGGACAAAGGCCATCATCGCAATCCGCCGCAGCGGGTTTTGTTTTACCGCGGTGGCGGATTTGGCGTTTGCTGAATTTGTGGCGCGCATAGTGCTCACTCCTTAGCTGGAACGCAGTACGGGCGCTGAGAATACGGCGATTCGCTGCAATTCATTCCAACTAAGAGGATGGGGAGTTTGCGCGGCTTCCACAAGGCTCGCCCGGGCAATTGTTGCGGCCCTGTGGCCCTGAGACGCCTTAGACAACAGTAGAACCAAGCTTAACCCTTAAACCCAGGCTTAACTCGCAAAACCAAGCTTAACCCGTCAACAAAGCGTCATGCTATGGTGCGCTAGGCGGAACCGCGCATTCGAATGCAGGCCGCCAGATTGTTCGAAAGTCGCGCAATTCGCCCATACAGACGGGGTTGCGCCCGCCGTTCCACTCGGTCAAAAGTGCGGCTCTTGCATTGGATTCATACCAGTACAGATGAGCGAAAGCAGAGAACGTTTGATCGCGGCGGCCACCGAACTCTTTTTCGGGGGCGGGTTTCATAACGTCGGCATCGCCGAGATCTGCGATGTGGGCCGCGTCAACAAAGGCACGTTCTATCATTTCTTTCCTTCAAAGCTCGATCTGCTCATCGAAGTTATCGACCGCTACGTCAACGATATCGCGGCCAAGTACCGCGAGATTGCGAACGACGCGGATTCGCCCGCGCGCAAATTGCGTAACGTATTCATGGTGCCGCAAAAGCAGAACGAAATTTGGAAAGGCGTGCACGGCACCGCTTCGGGATGTTTTCTCGGCAACATCATATTGGAGATGGCGGCAACCGAGCCTGTTGTGCGCGACAAGGCACGTTGGGCGCTCGATCAATGGTCGCTCGCCTTGCAGCCCGTTGTCGAGGATTTCCTCAAGTCCGAGAACATCAAAAATCTCGACGCGCCTGCGGCGGCCGAAGTTCTGATTGGCATCATGCAAGGCGCGCACGTGATGGCAAAAGCCAGGAACGACTCGAGCTTTTTTGCCAACTACGGCCAGCTTGCAGTCGAGATGATCCGCGCGGCGGGAAATCCGAAGTAGGCGTGGGCGATAGCCGGGGCGCGTCAGCCCATGACCTATGACATGAGCACCATCACTTCGACGGCGGCGTCAACGCGCAACCCATCGCCCGCGATCTCACGGACGCCGGCTCAGACCCACTTGACCTGCCCCCCCGGCTTCGACGCTGCCACCCCAATCTGCTCGCCACTTATCTCCTCAAGTGCTCTCGAAAACGTGACTATACCGACCGGTCAACTAGTGGCATAGGGGGCGAGCACGTAACAGCCAATCGAGGAAACTTAATCCCATGAAAAAATTAGCTATTGTTGCAACCCTTGCGATGTTCGCCGGGGCCGGAGGAGCCTTGGCACTCGACGCCAAAGTCGCCAAAGACACCCCCGCTTCAGCTGAGGCCGCTTGGGCCGCCATCGGCGACTTCTGCGGTATCGGTCAATGGCACCCGGTGGTCGAGAAGTGTGAAATTTCAAACAAGGACGGTGCCACTTACCGCACACTGTCTCTCAAAGGCGGCGGCACGATCCTCGAAAAGCAGGTCGAGTTCGACAAGGCCAAGATGACGTACACGTACATCATCGAAGAAAGTCCGCTCCCCGTCAAAAACTACAAGTCGACCATGCGCGTCGCGGCGAAAGGCACTGGGGCGAACGATGGGGGCGCGACGATCGAATGGAGCGGCAATTTCGACGCGAAGGACGCACCCGACGCCGATGCCGTCAAGACGATGACCGGCGTCTATCAGGCCGGCATCGATGCGCTTGTCGCCAAGACTTCGAAGTGATCGAGACTTCGAAGTGATCGAGACTTCGACGTAACCAAGACTTCGAAGTGTAGTGCGGGTTACGCGTTCCAAGTGCAGGGGACCGCGTAACCCGCCGAACCTCGGCAAAGACAATTCCAGAATCCCACAAGAACCGCCGCCAAAATACACTGGCCCAGAATTTCCGCTTTGAGCCACTCGCCCCTTCCCCGCTGGGAGGCGCTCTATCGCGAGTTTCAATCTTCAATGGAATACTTTTAAGCGTCGCAAACGCACTCTTCGCCGAAGCCCGCTTCAACCAGCGCGACGATGGCGGCGAGCGCATCGGGGCCTTGCGGGCCTTCGGCCGTGATGTGCAACGAAGAGCCGGGGCCTGCCGCGAGCATCATGAGCCCCATGATCGACGTGCCGCCGACAGTTTGGCCTTCGCGCGTTACCGTAATCTTGGCGTTGAAACTTTCCGCGCATTTGACGAACTTGGCAGAGGCGCGTGCGTGCAGCCCCTTGATGTTGCGGACGATCACCACGGCTTCCGGGCGCATGCTGTTTATGAGTTCCGGCATTTTTCCGCCCTGCGTTACGCGCCGCTTAGCCGAGGAGCTCCTGGCTTGCGACTTTGATATATTTCCGCCCGGCGTCCCGCGCGATCGTAACCGCCTTATCGAGCGGCATTTCGGTACGCACACTCGCAAGCTTCACTAGGATGGGAAGATTGATGCCGGCGATGACTTCGGCCTTGGCTTCGTCCATCACCGAAATAGCGAGATTGGAAGGCGTCCCTCCGAACATGTCGGTGAGCACGATCACGCCGTCACCCGTTTCAACGCGTTTGACGGAGGCTAGAATGTCCAGGCGGCGCGCTTCCATGTCGTCGTCGGGGCCGATGGCAATCGTCTCAAGCTGCTGCTGCCGGCCAACGATATGTTCCAGCGCATTGCGGAATTCGACCGCAAGCCCCCCGTGCGTAACAATGACAAGTCCGATCATGCGGTGTTGGCCATTCCAGATCCGAACCGAACCCTTGCGCAGTGGAGGGTCAATTGGGCCTTTGCTGAAAAAAAGTAAAGTCCCACGTCTCAGTTCCGCGCCGCCGATGCCTACCGGTCAATGACTGGCGGCCGGGGCGAGCGGGCGGAAGGTGGCAAGGGTTCGGCAAATTCGCAAGTTCTTTTACGCCGCGCCGCGACGGCCGGGATCATGTCAGATTCGACGAAACGAGCAACTCCGGGCTGGAAAGGGCCAATAGAAGCTTGATAGGGGCGGACCCTTCGAAGGGCCACAGCCGCAACACGGGGAACCGGAACCCCAGAATTACCGCATCCGGCCATGGGTCCGGCAGGCGCTCTACAGCCTCGCGTGCGACCAGATCGACGATGAGTGCGGCTTCGGCTTCGGCCACCGATGGGACGCGCATGATGCCAAGGCCGCGCACTTCAAGCTTACCAGCGAGCCCGGCTGGGGCGCTGGCATAGAGTTTTCCGTCTCGCACGTGCAGCCGCACCTGATCGTCCGCAACGAGACCGGCTGCGTGCGGAAGCAGCCGGGACGGCGCCAAAGACAGGCAACGCAGCGCCAGATCGGATTTGCCCATGCCCGGCGCCCCGCGGATCAGCGCCGCGCGTCCATCGAGTGCAATGGCCGTCGCGTGGACGCATTCACCCGTTGCGGTCAAGCGGGCCTCCTGCCCAATTGGCGCGCGGAATGCGGACGATGAAGCGCGCGCCGCCGGTTTCGTGGGCAGCCGAGCCGTTGGCATTATTGCCGCTTGCGCCAGCGGCCCGGTTTTCGGCGTAGATCACGCCTCTGTGGCTGAGAATAATTTCGCGCGAGATCGAGAGCCCAAGTCCCGAATTTTTGCCGCGCTTGGCGTCGGTTGCAGGCCGGTCGCTATAGAAGCGCTCGAAAATCGTTTGCAGGCGGTCTTCGGGAATGCCGGGCCCTTCGTCGTCAACGAAAATTTCGACGTTGCCCGATACAGGCCGTGCGTGCACCGAGACCGTGCAGCCTTCCGGCGAGAACGAGAGGGCATTGTCGATGAGGTTGGTGAACACCTGCCCGAGCCGCCCGTCGTTGCCAAGGACGGTCAGCTCGGCTTCGTTTGCGCCGGGTTCAATCGTTAGCCTGATACCGCGGCTATCGTCAGAGAGGATGTCGCGGAAAATGCCGGTAACGTTGGTCAACACAACGCGCACGTTGGTTGGCTGCATGTGTTGCCGCGCGAGTTCGGCGTCAAGACGTGAAGCGTTCGAGACATCGTTGATCAGGCGGTTGAGCCGTTTCAACTCGTCCTGAATCTGCTTGACGAGTTCGTCGCGATCTTCTTGGCTGCGCGCGTATGTCAGTGCTTCCGCGGTCGAGCGGGCCGCGGCAAGCGGGTTCTTCAACTCGTGCGCGACGTCGGCGGCGAACTTTTCGCTCGCCTCGATGCGTCTGTAGAGGGCGCTGGTCATGGCGCGGAATGCGCGGCCCATTTGTCCGACTTCGTCGCGCCGGTCGGCGAAGTCGGGGAGATCCTGGCGCGACGCGATGTTCTGACTGACCTCTTGGGCCGCATCTGAAAGGCGGCTCATGGGACCGGCAATGGCGCGGACCAGGAACAACGAGGATATAATCGAGGCGAGCAAAGCGATTGCCGCGATCTGCAGGATCAGCCGGCGCTCGTCCCAAAGAATTTCGTCAATCTCGCCGGGCCGGGTGGACAGCAGCAGCACGCCCAAGATCTTGTTGCCGCGCTTAATGGGCGAGGCCATGGAGACGATCTGCTGGCCGCGGGAATCGAGCAGCAGGATTGGGCTTTCCTCACCTTCTTGGGCGGCGCGTTTCACTTCGGGATAGAGGAACCCGTTGGCGGTTCCAAGTTCCCGGTAAACCTTCAATTCCTTGTTGATCAGCCAATAGTGGAGCCGCGTCCAGAAATTCTTGAGCCGCGGCGATTCTCCGGCTTGATTGATCGGCGCTGCGTCCTGGCCGTTGGCGCGCCCAAACAGCACTTCGCTGTCAACAATCAGCGTGCCCTTGGGCGAATAAATGCGTGCCGACAAGTCCGTCGGCTGGATCAGTTTTTTCAAGACCGGAGCAGCACGCTCAGGGCTAAGCGGCAGCTCCAGCGATGCGAAGGCATCGTCGCGCTGCACGCGCGGCGCCGTTCTTTCAGGCGTGCCGTCATCCAAGAGCGCCTTGCTGTTGATATTGACGGCGCGATAGGCAACGGCCTCCGCTGTGACACGGGACAGCGTCTTGACCACATCGACTTTGGCGTCGAGCAGCCAGCCATGCGCAAGGCTCAAGTACAGCATGCCGCCCAGCAAGCCCAGAAGTCCAAGCAGGTTGGACATCAAGATGCGGCGGCGCAGGCTGCGCGACAAGTAACGCGGCACCGGCTGGCGCGCCCACCAGCGCGAAAGCGGTCCGCGAATGTTTGAAACGGCCGAGGACCATGAAGGCGCCGCCTTCGGACCGGCGGCACTTTCACTTCCCGCTTGAGGCGCCTCGTGAAGGCGCGCCGTTTCCGACAGGTCATTCATGCCGCGCGCCATTTCGTTTGAAGCCGGTCAAAGCCAACTGGCCGCTCTGGTGCCTATTCCTTGAACCGGTATCCGACCCCGTACAAGGTTTCGATGACATCGAAATCGTCATCGACCTGTTTGAATTTCTTACGCAGCCGCTTGATGTGACTGTCGATCGTGCGATCGTCGACATAGACTTGATCGTCGTAGGCAGCATCCATGAGCGCGTCGCGTGTTTTGACCACGCCGGGCCTGGTTGCAAGCGCCTGGAGAATGAGGAACTCGGTGACCGTCAAGGTCACAGCCTTATTGTCCCAATGGCATGTATGGCGCTCAGGATCGAGCTTCAACTTGCCGCGCTCAAGGATGCGCTTGGCTTCTTCTTCGGCGCTTGCCCCGTCCTTGGGCGCGACGCGGCGCAGAACCGCTTTGACGCGTTCGACGATCAGACGCTGGGAGAACGGTTTGGCGATATAGTCGTCGGCGCCCATTTTGAGGCCGAACAGCTCGTCGATTTCTTCGTCTTTCGACGTGAGGAAGATAACCGGCATTGCCGATTGCTGGCGCACCTTGCGTAGGAGCTCCATGCCGTCCATGCGCGGCATCTTGATATCGAAGATGCCGAGATCGGCCGGTTCCTCGGTCAAGGCTTCGAGCGCTGAGACGCCGTCGCTGTAGGTGCGAACTTTGTAACCTTCGGCCTCAAGTGCCAAGCGCAGGGACGTTAGAATGTTGCGCTCGTCGTCAACCAGGGCGATCGTGCTTTTTTCTTTCATCGTTTCCTCTCAAGCCCGCGGGATTTGGGGCAACCCGGTATCGGGGGCTCTATGGCCATATGTTGCACCAATTGTGGCGGCGGCCAAATTCGCTTTATGAGCCTGAATGATACCTGAATAGGCGAGGAGCCGCCGGGCCGCAAGCAAAGGCGGCAGTAACTCCTGTTTGCAAACCAAATCTGGGGCTTGGCGGGAATCTCTGAAACCGATAATCTGCACCACGGAATGCTCGGAAAACGCTGGTATATCCTCGGGTTGGATGGCTTCGACTGCTACTTTCGTATGCCGACCAAGGCACAGCTTGAGACGATAGCGCCGCTCCCTTAGTCCAAGTACCGGGGCCAAGTACCGGGACAGCGTATACAAAGCCGGTTTGAATCTGTGCCCAGCGGTATTTAGTACAAGGCATTGCTAAGAACTGTCCGCGTGGCAGCGGATTTGGCCCCGTTTATGCATCCCGTTTATGCAGTCAGTTCACGCATCAAGACCACCCACCAAGTGTTCGCAGACCATTAGCGCTCACGTAACGACACCACCCTGCGGATCGCAAAAGAAGGCTTTCGATGACCATTCAACTCTTTCCCCTTGAATCGTCCCCCAAAATCCGCCGCAACACGCTTCCGGCAGACTTAATCGAAATTGCTATTCGCCGCGGCGAGGGAAAACTCTCCGAAAGCGGCGCGTTCTGCGTCGAAACGGGCCAGCACACCGGCCGCTCGGCTGAAGACAAATATGTCGTGCGCGACGCCGAGACCGAAAACGCGATCTGGTGGGACAACTCGAAATCAATGACGGAAGAGCAGTTCGACCGGCTGCTCGCCGATTTCATTTCGTTCGCCAAGCACAAGGAACTGTTTGTTCAAGATCTGTTTGCCGGCGCCGATCCCAAGCATCGCCTCAATACGCGTGTTGTCACGGAATACGCGTGGCATGCGCTGTTCATCCGCCATTTGCTGCGCCGGCCTGCGGAAGGCGAACTCAACGGCTTCGTTCCCGAATTCACGGTCGTCAATCTGCCGAGCTTCCGCGCCGCGCCGCTTTATCACGGCACGCGCAGCGAAACGGTGATTGCCTGTAACTTCTCGCGCCGCATCGTTTTGATCGGCGGCACGAGCTATGCGGGCGAAATCAAGAAGAGCGTGTTCTCATTCCTCAACTACCTCTTGCCGCAAAAAGGCGTGATGCCGATGCACTGCTCGGCCAACGTCGGCAAGGATGGCAACTCGGCCGTGTTCTTCGGCCTCTCCGGCACAGGCAAGACCACGCTCTCGGCCGATCCCGCGCGCGAACTTCTGGGCGACGACGAGCACGGCTGGTCGGAAAACGGCATCTTCAATTTCGAAGGCGGCTGCTACGCCAAGACAATCCGTCTTTCCAAAGCGGCCGAGCCTGAAATCTGGGACGCGTCGAACCGCTTTGCGACCGTGCTTGAAAACGTCGTGCTGAAGGGCGATGCCCGAACACCCGATTTCGACGACAACCGCTTGGCTGAAAATTCCCGCTCCGCTTATCCGCTCGAAGCCATCCCCAACGCCAGCCCAACGGGCCGCGCGGGAAACCCCAAAAACATCGTCATGCTGACGGCAGATGCCTTCGGCGTGTTGCCGCCCATCGCCAAGCTGACGCCAAGCCAGGCGATGTATCACTTCCTGTCGGGCTTTACCGCGAAGGTGGCGGGCACCGAAAAAGGCATGGGCAACGAACCCAAGCCCACGTTCTCAACCTGCTTTGGCGCACCGTTCATGCCGCGCCACCCGAGCGTCTACGGCAATCTCTTGCGCGATCTCATTGCCCGCCACGACGTCGATTGCTGGCTGGTCAACACCGGCTGGACCGGCGGCAAGTTTGGCGAAGGCACGCGCATGCCGATCAAAGTGACGCGCGCACTGTTGAATGCCGCGCTCTCCGGCGATCTCAAGAACCAGACCATGCGCGTCGATCCGGTGTTCGGTTTCAAGGTTCCGGTTGTGCTTGCGGGCGTCGACCCCAAGCTCATGACGCCGCGCGATACCTGGGCCGACCCTAAGGCCTATGACGCAACGGCCGCCAAGCTCGCCGACATGTTCACGAAGAACTTCGCCAAGTTCGAGGCCTACGTCGATGCCGATGTTTTGCGCGCTGGGCCCGTTGCTGGGCGCCAGGTCGCGGCGGAGTAGTTTGTTTCTTCTCGGAGCTAAATCTCAGCCGAGACACGCAGCCGACGTCTCAAGCCGGGCGCGGAGGGGTTCGGGCGCGAGGGCACACACGTCGGTTTTTCCGAAGAAGCTTAGGCGCCGCCGCGCGACGTAGTCATAGACCGCGTCGCACAAGCGCTGCGGCAAAATCCGGCAAACGGCAGCGATGGCGCGCCAAGGCTGACGGCAGTAGCCGAGTGCAAAGAATGCAGCGGCCGATTTGAAGCGCGGCGTGCCGCTTTCGTCGAACAGTGCGAAGCTTGAAGGATCGTTCGGGTTAAGCCCGGCCGCTTTTGCCAAAATGAGCCCGGCCTCCGATTGGATGGGCGTGAACACGAACGTGGCGGTCATTTCGTTGCGAAAGAGGAAGTGGACGGTTTTCGAGCATAGCCCGCACTGGCCGTCGAACAGAACGCGCAGGCGCGGCCCCGATCCGGAAAGCGTCCCGCTCATCGCGCGTCGCTCAGTTTCTGTCCGTCCTGGACCTGGCATTGGAGCCAATCACCCTCGATTTTTTCGCACGACGCGGGTTGCGGCAATCCCATCAGTTCAGTCAGCTCGGCGAGTTCCGGAAATTTGTGTTTCCGCGAGAACTCCTCGGCGCGCCTCAGGGGTTTATCGTTGTGACGGATCAACCAGTCTCCGTTCTTTGTGTCGATCTCCCACCGGCCAAAGTCTGTTTTAGGATTGATCAAGGGGACCGCTTCGCGATTGTTATAGCCGACCGGCATGTAGAGATGAACCCTGACATCTTCCGCGCCGTATTTGTCGCGCACCTTTTGGGCGAGTTGCGGGCCGACCTGGCGCGCGAGCGGCGGCCTAGTGGTTGCTTTTTCGTACTGCCGCCGCGTCATCATCTGTTTGAGTGGCGGCAGAACGATGAGGTTTTTCTCAGGGATGTGCGTGACGGCGACCATGCCTGGAGACCAGCGGTCGACCAGCTTCATGCGCCAGGCGAAGTGATGGCCCTCGTAGGTCCAGGCCACATCGCCTTCGTAAGCGTAATGTCGCAATGGAACAACGGCCTGCAGAAAGATCCACATGCCCGTGAATGCCAGGAATGCGTTGGCCGCAGGGGGCGGCATGAGCGCAGATGCGTTGAATTCTGGGATTTCGATATTGCTCCAGAATTTTCCAGCAAGCCGGCGCGGCCAATCGGGATCGAAAAAGAGTGTCGTCATGGCGATCGTCATCCAAGGGAAGATGCCGATCTCGAACGTGAAGTGGTTTGATATGTGGAACGCGCAATAGACGAGCGCAACCCCAAGGCGCGTGCGTTTCCAAAGCAGCAAGGGTGCGCCCAGGATATGAAGTGCGATCACGCCGTAAGCGGCAGCGGCCATGCCGATATCGGTCTGCCAAAAGATCTCCAAGGGCGTGTCGGCGTGGCGTTTGATCAGCCAGCTGCGCAGGGGTTCAAGCTGCAGCCAATCGGAATTCAGTTTGACGAGGCCTGCATAGACGAGAACAACCTCGGCCTGTGCTTTGAGAAGCCAAAGGTGCATGGCACGCACAGGGGCCGGCTTGAAACGGTCCGGCAAAAGATAAGGGTCGAGTGCGAAGGCCCGGTTGGCCGGAACCAGACACAATAAGAAACACAGAATAATCAGCAGGTAATAATGATTGAGATAGTATTCCTGTGATTGCAGGAAGCCAAAAATTGTCAGCGCTGTCACTGCGATGATTGCGGGCCGGTAGAAAAGGCCGGCCGTCACCAGCAAGGCCGCAATGAACCAAACGTTCTGCAGGGCCGGGCCCCAATCGCCGGCCGATGGGATCCATGCAAAGCCCTCATAGGCGAAGCGGAAGTCTTTGCCGTCGTTGGAGTTGAAGAAGTCGCCGCCCTTGCGCGATGCGTCGTACATGACGCACAGGCCAAGGCCGATGCGGAATACCGCCAAAGACGCGGCATCGACCGGTTTCAATGCCGACTGCCGCCAAGCACTGAGATCGGATGGCCAGAAATGTTTTACCCGTTCCCAGATCATAGTAGTTTGAATACATGACCGCGTCTAAAACGGAGTTAATCCGGCGGCGGCAACTTGAAGGATTTGTTAAGTCCTGCGCTCAGATAGGGACGATCTAAACGGGGAGTAAATGTTTTTGTTCGAATGCTTTCGCCGGGCCGGCATTCAAGCCGGCGATGTCACGATCAACGCTATGATCGGTGGATCAGGCCCGCCACTGCTGTTGCTGCACGGTTATCCGCAATCGCATGCCATGTGGGGCGGCATCGCAAACATCCTGGCTGAGCACTTCACCGTCGTGGCAACGGATCTGCGCGGCTACGGCGATAGCTCGAAACCCCACTGCCTACCCGATTGCTCGAACTATTCGTTCCGCACTATGGCCGCCGATCAAGTGACGGTCATGCGCTCTCTGGGTTTCGAGACGTTTTACGTTGTGGGGCACGATCGCGGCGCCCGCACGGCCCATCGCCTTGCGCTCGATCATCCGGCGGCCGTTATGAGCCTCGCCGTACTCGATATCGTGCCGACCTACGCCATGTTCATGGAAACCACCCGGCAACTCGCGGGCGCGTACTGGCATTGGTATTTCCTGAGCCAGCCCGAGCCTTTTCCGGAACACATGATCGGCCTCGATCCGGATTTCTTTTTTGAAACCTGCCTCAAGGGTTGGGGCAAGATGGCGCTTGGCGATTTCGATTCCGCGAAGCTCGCGGAATACCGCAGATGCTGGCGCAATACGGATATGATCCACGGCTCGTGTGCGGACTACCGGGCGGCGGCCACGATCGATCTTGAACACGATGCTGCCGATCTCAGCCTCAAAGTCGCTTGCCCCACGCTGGTTTTCTGGGGCGCGAAGGGTCTGATGGGACAACTTTTCAATATGGAAGCGGAATGGAGAAAGCGCGCTGTGCGCGTGTCGACTGCGACGCTGCCGAGCGGGCACTTCTTTCCCGACCAGTACCCAAATGAAACCGCAGCGGCGCTGCTTGCCTTTCTGAAGCAGCTGTCTTGAGGATTGCTAAAGCGGAACCGCGCCGGCCAATTGAAGTACGAACCCAAGAACAATTAAAACAGACGCCGCAATGAACCAGCGCCGCCGTCCGCGCATGGCATTGCGCCGTTCCTCGCGGGCGCGGCGAATGGCCATGTCATCCTGCATCTGGCCGGCCGTTTCCAGATGACCGCGCATCCCGTCGCCTGCGTGCTTTGCTGAAAACGCGCGCAACTTCTGTTGCCGCTCAAGTGCTTCCTCGTGCACCATTTGCGCGTGTTCGCTGAAAAACGCGATCCACCATTCGCGCAGCAATAAGAAGAAGCCCGTAAAATCGAGCGCCAAGCCCACCACTGTGAGCCATGCTTGGTTTATGATGTCCATGCCGTCTCTCCCCTTGAGCGCGTCTGGCAACGATAGCGCACCCCCGTTACGGAGAGAAGGCAACGCCAGCCTCGAAGGGCGAAAGAATTGGCAAGACTTAGTTGCGCGACGAACGCTTGTGGCGCTTCTCGTTGAGCCACCACACCGCAATGACCGGCGCGAAGACAATGAGCAGCATGGCGTCGAAGGTCAGCCGCCCGGTGCGGTTGACAAACTGCAACAGCGGGTGTGGTGCGAAACGAGCGTATGGCGGCTCGGGGACGAGGATCGTTTCAACCGGAGTATTCTCAGACGCACGTTTGCCCGTCCCAGAATGCCGCAGTGGCGAGCGCATAGATTGGCGCGATGTCGCCGCGTGTATGCGGCGGCCCAACAGTTTTGCCGGCGCGGAGTGATACAGCCGGGGTTGCGTAATGGGGCGTTGAGTTGTGATGGCAGCGCGTTCGGCAACGATCCGCTCCGCCGCTGGTGCGCGAGGATCGCCTTGCGAATTTGGGCCTGTTGTAGGAACTGTCATGCGACGCGCATCCAACCAGTCAAGCTAGCATCTCGCCAGCTCAAACAGCTACCGACCCAATTATCATGCCTCATATTTGAGTTTTTTCGATGTCGCATTCGTGCTCCGCGACGAAAAGCGCGTGCACAACTCTTAGCCAATCACGGGTTGAACGGGGTTCGCCGCGCCGGAAAATCGAGATCCGGCGCGGATTATGCGCATTGCAATATCAGTGTTTTACGATTTTCTTGGTCCGTGCCGGCCGCAGCATGGCCTTGAGGCGGTCTGTTATGCCGGCCGGGGGCCTGCCCGCTTCCAGCCTGGCGATGTGATTGCGCAGTGCCTTAGGATCGAGCTGGAACCACAGATCCACGAAAATGCGCGGGTCGAAGTCGTTTTTGCGTTCGTTGCACCCCTTACATGACAAGACCAGATTGTGCCGTCCCTTGCTGCCTCCCGCTGATGTTGGAATGAGATGATCGCGCGACGCCCCAATCCGAGCGTCTTTGATTTTCGGGTTGAGCTTCGTCAACACGCCGCAATAGACGCACGTCTCCTGCCACTGCTTGTGTAAGATTTCGAGTTTCATGTTTCCGCCCCGTTACGCAAACCTTGTGCCGGCGTTATGCTCTGAGCACAAGCTTTCCAGGCTGATCGCCAAAAATGGCGGAGCTTCGGCGGCAGTTGAGATTTATTCTCGCACGTTGCAGTTTGTTAGCTGAGTGATGTGAGCGCGTCACAGACGCTTCGGATTCCCGCGCAGGTTTGGAGCGTGTCTTGCTCCGTTCGAAGAAAATATTTTCTGGCGCCTTGGCATGGCTATCGGGTCACGCCCTGAAATCCGCCATCACTAAGAGCGGATGCAGTTCAATTCCCGCCGCCGCGAACGCTTCATGCGCGCCTTCCTGCCGGTCGACAATCGTAATGACGCGCACGATTTCCCCGCCTGCCGCGCGGATGGCTTCGGCCGCTTTGATCGACGAGCCGCCTGTGGTTGTCACGTCTTCGACGATGACGACACGCTTACCTGCCATCGTCTCGTCGCGCGCCAAACCTTCGATCAGGCTCTTGGTGCCGTGCTCCTTGGCTTGCTTGCGCACGAAAAACGCAGGCAGCTTGCGCCCGCGCGCGTGCGCAACGGCCGTGACGGCTGATGCGATCGGCACCGCACCCATTTCAAGCCCGCCAACGAGATCGGCTTTGACGCCTTCGAGCTGATCGAGGACGAGGGTTGCGATCAGATGCGCGCCCTCGCTGTCGAGCATGGTGGGTTTCATGTTGAAATAATGGGTCGAGGTCTTGCCCGACGCGAGTTTCATTTCCGGGCCGATCTGGAACGACCGCGCCTTGACGATCTCGATCAGCCGCGCGCGTTTTGCACTTGTGTCAGATTTTCCTGCCGCCATGCCGTTCGCCCCTCTTGCCTTTTTGTCTTGAGAATGCGCAATCAACCGAGATTGATGAGGGTGTCAAGGTAGAGGAGCGCGCGGACCCTTGGAATGGACTGCCAGGATTGTGGACGCCGTAGCAAGAGTGGCCGCGCACCCGCGCCAGGCAGCGCTGGCACTTCTTGCCTTGTGCCTTGTCACTTACCTCCCAGGCGTCATCCGCTTGCCCGTGGTCGATCGCACCGAGACGTTTTTTGCGGAATTGACAAGGGGGATGATCGAGCGCGGAAACTGGCTCGATCCGCGCTACGGCGACGTGGTGCACAAGTTCCGCCCCATCGGCACGTTCTGGGCGCAGGCTGTCACGGCCTCCGCAGCAGGTGCAGACGACGCGCGCAACATCACTGTTTATCGTATCCCGTCGATGATCGCCGTGACCCTGGCCGTGCTCGCGCTCTTTTGGTTGAGCCTGCCTTTGATAGGCGCTGCCCCCGCGTTCCTCGCGGCGGGATTGTTTGCTGCTGCGCCGCTGACCGCCGTTGTTGGAACGCTTGCCATCGCCGATGGGCTGGCACTGCTCCCGGCCACGGTCGCGATGCTGACATTGATGCGTATCTATTGCGCCGGTGAAAACGAAGACACACGCAAGATCTCGGTGATTTTCTGGATCGCGGTTGGCTTCGGCCTGTTGGTCAACGCGCTGCACACGCCGATCCTGGTGACGATGACGCTGATCGCGTTGTTCATCATGGAGCGCGATCTCTCCTGGCTGCGCCGCCTTCATCTCTTTCCCGGCATTCTACTGGCGCTATTACTCGCCGCACCCTGGCTCTATGTGCGCCACCTGCAAGACGGCATTCCGTTTTCGGGTATGGGCGGACAAGCATTCCTCGCGGCACTGGGCGGCGCACAAGATATGAAGTTGCGCGCCTTTCCGGGCACGTTCCTGCTCGCGGCCATCCTCGGCTTTCTCCCAGGCACCGCGCTCCTCGCGCCCGCGTTGAAAAAGCTTTGGGACGAGCGGCAATCAAGGCTGCCGAAATTCCTGTTCGCTTGGATCGCTGGCTACATCGTTTATCTCGAACTCATATCGTCGAAGCCCGGCACCTACACGGTGCAAGTCATGTTCCCGGCTTTTGCCATAGCCATCGCGCTGCTCGTGCAGGCGTGGGAGGGCAAGCTGCCGCTGCCAAAGTTTCACGCGATTCCGGCGCCTCTCCTCGCAGCACCCTTCGCGCTGCCCGTCATCGCCGCGCCTTATGTCTTGATGCGCGAGACGCCGCCCTTATGGATTTTGCCACTCGTCTTAGGCATAGCCATGTTGTTCTACGTCAGCGCGCGGGAAGGTCTCGCTGCGCGCCTGTCGAATTGGGCGATAACCGGCGTCGCCGCGCTGTGCCTGCTCACCATCACGCTCAACGGCGCAATCCTTCCCTCCGTCGATAAGATCTGGCCATCGCGTCAAATCCAGCGCGCGCTTGCGGGTTGCCCGGCGGGGCCGATGAGTGTCATCGGCTTTCGAGAGCCGGCTTCGAAATTTATCTTGAATTCCGATCCCGCAATCGCGTCGCCAGAACAGGTGCGCGCCGCGTTGGTTGAAGGCCGCGCCACGTATCTCGTTGGCGAGGTGCGCGATCTGGGCCTCAAGACGCTCACGCGCTTCCAGTATCGCCGTCCGCGTCCGGTTGCGTGTGTCGAGGCCTACAACATGATGCGCGGCTGTCCGCTTTATTTCGAAATCCTATCGACCAGCGACGTCTCCACGTGCACGGCAAAAGAACAATTCCCCTGCACGCTCGAATTTCAAGCCAAGGCCGATGCTCTGCGGGATGCGGCCAATAACGATAAGTCCTGCGACTGATGCTCAAGATGACGGCGCCGCGCCGCGTGCTATAAGAAGCAAATCACCTTGCCCAAGGATAGCTCATGTTCAATCCCGAAAACCCGCCAGAAATTACCGCCTCCCGCTGGCTCAATTCCGATCAAAAGCTTTCGCTGAAGCACTATCGCGGCAAAGTCGTCGTCGTCGTTGTGTTCCAGATGCTGTGCCAGGGTTCGCTTAAAGCCGGGCTCCCGCAGGCCATGCGTTTACGCCGCGTATTCGACGAAAAAGAAGTCGCCGTCATCGGCCTGCATACAGCCTTCGAGACCCCCGAAAAGCAATCAGTTGAAGAACTGGAAAAGTTCCTGGATCACAGCGGCATCGATATGCCGGTTGCCTACGACAAGCCGCTCGGCACCGGTATGCCCGCCACCATGCTCGCCTATCAGCTTCAGGGGACACCGGCGCTGATGATCTTCGACCGCCAGGGGCGCGTGCGCCGTCACTATCTCGGCGCGGTCGATGATCTGCGTATCGGTGCGGAAGTCATGGCCATGCTGACGGAAGAGAAGAACAGCGCGCGCGAAGTGTCTCTTGCAGTCGAGCGAAAACTGCATGCCGCGCTGATCGACCCGGAAGCGGACGACCATGTGCATGGGCCGGGCTGCAATCACGATCATGGGCACGATCACAGTCACGATCACAGCCACGATCATGCCGCGCAGAATCCGGCGCATGGACTACCGGGCCACGTGCATGGCCCCGGCTGCAACCATGATCATGGTCACGACCACAGTCACGAAGCGCCCAAAGCAAAAAAGAATCCGGCGCACGGCAAGCCCGGTCATGTCCACGGGCCCGGCTGCAAGCATTGAACTGCAAACACTAGAAAAATAACGCGGCGAAACCGGATTCTCGCTGTCCTCACGGGGGGTGAGAGGGGGGTGCGAGGGTGACCGGCTTCGCCGCGTCCCGCTTAATCGAACAGAACGCTCAACAGTTTGCGCGCGGGTGTTGCGCTCGCGATGCAGCGTTCGTGACCCATGCCGTTGTCGCACGCAACCTGGGCCGTGCGGGCGCGCCACCACTTATTGGAGAACGACGGGCAGTAGGTTGAAACTTTCAATTGCCAGGATTGAATGGCCCGGCGCTTGGCGAGGCCCGGCGGCACCTGTCCCTTGTAACGTTCGAAATCCTGGCCGCCTTCAACGTGGCTCGAACGTTCCGCGCGCTTCGATTTTGTCGCTGCACTTGGGGTCGTTGGCGGAAGCGGCTGTCACCGAAAGCATCACGGCGGCGGCGGCGAGGATAATCCGGTTCATTGGAAAACTTTCTGATCGTTTGAAACGCGGCACTTCAAAAACGCATCGGGTCTGCAACTGACCATCAATGTAGGGGATCGAATTTGAATGTCAGCTGTACGGGGAGCGAAGTTCCGGCATTGGGCGATAGAATTCCCCACGCCCTGAATTTGGCATGATTGCTTCCGCAATTTCGGACATTTTTGTTGCCGGCGCGTGCATCACAGAAATGCCGCCGCGAAAAACCCCGCGACCGCGGTGCTGACTACATTGGCGAGAAACAGGATTTTAAATGTGCGGCCAGATTGATCGAGGCCGAAGCGCTTATGCATGACCTGACCTTCAATCAGCGTGCTGGCGAGCGCCGCGAGCGGTATGAGCCCGAGAAGTGTCAAAAGATAAAAATTGCGGTCATAGGCAGCGCTCCATTCGGCGGGCGGACGCAGCACGGTATTGGGCACAATTTGGCCAAGCGTTGCCAGGATCGGAAACAGAATGATGCCCGCCAGCGCCGAGATGAGATTGGCGGTGATCACCGCTTTGCCGGGCTCTGTTATACTCGGCAGCCATTTCTGTACCGCGAGATATTCGATCAACAATCCGGCCGGCACCGAACAAAAGAGTGTCGCCCAGCCGACGACTAGCCCCGGCCAAATGACATTGGCGTGCGCGGCGCTGGGAAACGTGGCGGCGTAAAAGGCGGCGGCGATAAATAGCGGCGCTGACGTTAGTTTTTCCCGAGACATTGGGATGCTCCTGGGCGGCGTTCCTTGGTTCGAACCCCTACCCCGTTCTTTATGGGGAGAGGGAGTTTCTGCGTCTTCATTTCTGCACCCGAATCGGGCTTTTGTCGCCTCTACAAGTCGAGAGGTTCAAGCCAACGCGGATTTTTCGCGGGAGGGTTTTATGGTCGAGCGGATTTCGGGACGGGCCTTGAAGGAAAAAGAGCGCGCCGAGGACACGGGTGCTCCATCGCGCACACCCGCGCGCGCCAAGGCAAAAGCAAAACCCGCCTTCACCAAAAAAACCATCGCGCTGGTTTATGATTTCGACGGCACGCTGTCGCCCAAACCGATGCAGGAATATTCGTTCCTGCCCAAACTCGGCATCAAGGCGGCGGACTTCTGGGCCGAGTGCACGCGCGTCTGCCAAAGCCGAGAACGCCGACCCGCTCATCACCTACATGCACCTGATGTACAAGAAGGCCAAGGAGAAGGGCCTGCGCGTCGACCGCAAGGATCTCGTGGCGCAGGGGCGCGACGTCGAACTTTATCCGGGCGTCGAAACCTGGTTCGGCGAGATCGGCAAATACGTCAAAGCGCACTCAGCCAGCGACGGCGTCACGGTCAAGCACTACCTCGTCTCGTCGGGCCTGACCGAAATCATCGAAGGCACGAAGATCTACAAACATTTCGCGAATGTGTTCGCCAGCGAATACTGGTTCGACGCCTACGACTTGCCGTTCCCGAAGCGCGTCATCACCGACACGGGCAAGACGCAATATCTGTTCCGCATCAACAAAGGCATCGAGAACCAGAGCGAGAGCATCAACAGCCACATGGCTGAAGACGCGCGGCCCATTCCCTTTTCCAACATGATCTATTTCGGCGACGGCGAAACCGACGTGCCGAGCATGGCGCTGTTGAAGAAGAACGGCGGCCACGCGATTGCGGTGCACGAACCGAAGGGTTCGCGCTGAAAAATGCATCGATCTTTTCAAAGCCGGCCGCTGCGATTTCTACGCCGGCGCCGATTACCGCAAGGGTTCAGATTTGTTTAAACGCACCACGCTCCTCCTCGACCGCATGCTCGCCGACATCCGCGTGAAGGAAGAGATGAGCGGGTTGGGGTAGGGGAGGGATATCCAATGGATGAAGTGTCGCCAAGCTAGTATGCAGTCTAAGGTGATTTCTCTTGGGAGACTCAACTGACAAGTTGTTTTGCTGATCTCAATACGAATCGGCAAGAAGTGATCTCGACCGATGGAATAGAAAATATGCGGACTAGTTGTTCAATTAGATCGGATCACGTCAGCGGCGCTAGAAGGCGGGCAATACGTCGGCACGTTCGAAGCATATTCGAAGGTGATCATTTGTCGTACGAACAAGGTCATGATAATGCAGTTCAGCGCTCATAGAAGCAAGTTTGAATCTACGATATGCTAATTGCTGACCTGACGTTTCGCAGAGCCAAATCGTTTTCTGTATGAAGCTCGCGATTGCGACTTCATCTGTTCGGGCAAGCCGATTGTGTCAATCTCGATGATGACCGCAAGTGGAACACTGCTATTTGACGAGGGACGCCAACATTGGCGAAGTTCTGCGAACGCGATGCCATTCGATATGGAAGCTAGATGAGCTGCAAGATCGCTAAGGCCGATTTAGTGAAAGTAAGCGGATTGAGCGGTACCAAGAGTTCGGATCATCGCAAATAGGAATGCAATCGCTATCAGCGTCAAGCCACAGAGAATTTCGACAGCTGATGAATGTCGAGGAGTGTTCTCGATTAATCGCAGACCACTTGGGCGTAACGTTGAAGATGTCTTCAACAGTGCAGTTCTTGCCTGAATAGCAGAAGGCTGAGCCGATTGAGCAAATCATCGGTAGTTGCATCGTCTGAGACGGGAATAGATGGCAGACCGTTATCTTGATTGTGGCGATCGTCTGAAATCGACAAGGCTTCTTTCGAACGAATTTCGGCACTTGGACGTAATGATCGCGATCAGGTTGCCTGCAAATGCCCAGGTAGCCAGCGAATTCCACAACATCGTAGCTCGCGTAGCCCGCATACGCGAAGAACCGTAGGTTGGGTTAGGGCGCCGGAAAAATTGTCGGCGTTAGTGCGAAACGTCGCGCGCCCGTAACCCAACAATCTCAAGCGCGGACTGACGCTGCTTCTCCCGTAACGGCTCTTGGTTGTTGGGTTATCCCTCAAGGGGACTGCCAAGTGGTCGCGCATCGGAATAGAGTTGGGTGTAGCAAACGGCCGGCAGCACGGCCGATGCTAACCCAACCTACGTTTCCCGTTTTGGCGCCAACAAATCCCTCTGCTGTCATCCCGGACGGAAGGAGCGCACGAGTGCGGTCCTGGAGAGCCGGGACCCACGACAAGCTTCAGCACAATGCATTTTGTAGTGCGTTCGGATTGTCCCGCACGCGCATCGACATCACACGTGTTGACGCTTGCCGTGGGTCCCGGCCTGCGATGGCATCATGGCGGAGCCATGCTTCGCATGGACGCCATCGTCGCTAAGCGACGCCGGGATGACGTACTTTGTGGGATTGCTCCCCACCCCACCCCCATTCCCCTTCATTCCCAAGCCACATTCCGCGCAACGCAAACCCGGCGTCCCGCTCCGTCTTGCGGCACGGCGGGCGAAAAATCGCTATGGGAACCCCACGCATTGTGATCTGAATTCCGCGTCGCACGTAAACGGCCTAATAAGCAAAATCGAGGGAGATGCGCCGTGACCCCTGCAGAGACCGCTTCCAGCCACCATAAGCCCAAGGCATCCGAATCCGTTTTCCGCCTGATTTATAAGAGCCGCAGCCGCGTGCCCGCCTCGGACCGCGAAAGCGAACTCGGCAAGATTTTCAGCGTCGCGCGGCGCAAGAATGCGGCGCAGGGCATTACCGGCGCGCTGTTGCTGTATGACGATTGGTTCGCGCAGACGCTCGAAGGCGACGAAGGGGCGGTCAGAAAAATATTTGCCGTCATCGAACAAGACGAGCGCCACGATGGCGTCGAGGTGCGCGAAGAGGGACCGGTCGAAGCCCGCGTGTTCGCACGCTGGTCCATGGCCGCAAGTCGGCGAACACGGCGAACCCGATATTCCCTTGATCGCCACCAAGAACGGCGTCGCGGAAGCAGCAGCCCGAGGATCGACACCCGAGCAAGAGCGCGTGCTCGCACTCATGCGCGATTCAACGCGCGGCTATGGGCGCGGCTACTGATTTGGTCAGACAAAAAAATAATGGACCAGACCTTTTTTGAGGTCCGGCCCATCGATTGTCGCTTCGACGATCATGTACGCGATCAACTGCGAAGCGTGGTGCACCAACATGAGCCGTACGCAAAACCAATGGCTCGACCGGCGCGCTTGGAGTGATAACGGGCCCATATGACATTCATTCCATCGGCCCTCCCGCGCCCCTGTGGATAACTTTGGGCCGGGGTCGCCGGGGGCAGGTGCAGGGTCGCAACCTGCTGATTTTGGGCGATTTTAATGACGGGCGCCGGTTCGGCCTAGTCAAAACGCTATATCCTAAGCAATTGCTAACCAAGCGCTGGTAATGTGATGCGATAACTGAGTGTCTGTTTTGAGATATTGAGCGATGCCGAGTAAACCGCGCCTGCAGTCAGAGGCAAACTCGTTGGCGATTCTGGGGCTTGCAACTGACAGTCTCGTGGACGAGCGGCGCTGGGCGCAACGCAAACGCAGTATCCTCGCGGGCAAAATTGTAGGCGACAGGTTGCAAGGTTCGGTCGCCTGCGTCGTGCGCGATCTTTCGGCCACGGGCGCGCAGGTCGATCTCAAGTTTTCCAAGACCAGCGTGATTAGCAGCGTTGGCCAGCTTCCCGATCAATTTGTTCTGATCCTCGAGCGCGAGCGTGCCGAGGTCCAGTGCGAGACCGCATGGCGGCGCGGCGAGTCTGCCGGCGTGCGGTTTGTCGGCGGCTTCCGCGCGATGCCCAAGGCGCCTCAGCCACTGATCCGCAAGAAATAACTGAAAACCGATCCTGATTGGCCGCCGCCCGGACCGCCAATGCGGCCGTAGCACCCCTTATTTTGCCAGTGCCCTCGCGCCATGTTAGGGGTCTCGCCAGAGTTTTGCTCTGCGATTTGACCAGCTTAATCCTGAGGACACGCGATGCGCTTCGACCCAGTCTTTGCAAAAATATCAGATGCCGCCGCGTCTGCAAAAACCGATGACCTCGGCAATATGCCGGAATGGGATTTGAGCGACCTCTATAAGGGTCCGAAAGACATCGCGGTCGAGAATGACATTGCCGACGCGAGCAACGACGCGGCCGCCATGAAGGCGCGGTATCAAGGACAGCTTGGCGAACTTGCCAAAGACGGCGCGAAGCTCGCCGTTGCAGTGAAAGAGTACGAAGCGCTTGCCGATGTCATGGGCAAGCTCGGGTCGTTTGCCGGTCTCTACTACGCGCAGAACCAAGCGGACCCCGCGCGCGCGAAGTTCTATGGCGATATTTCGGAGCAGCTGACCAAGATCTCGACCAATCTGATTTTCTTCGAGCTTGAGTTGAACCAGATTGACGATGCGGTTCTGGCGGCAGCCCTCCAGCACAAGGACTTGAAGCGCTACAAGCCGTGGTTCGACGATCTGCTGAAAGAGAAACCGCATCAGCTCGACGAAAAGCTCGAAACGCTTTTCACCGAGAAGAGCCAGACCGGGCGCGCGGCCTGGACGCGATTATTTAACGAGACCATGTCGAGCCTCAAGTTCGAGGTGACGGGCGAGAAGGAACCGCTTGGTCTCGAGCAGACGCTCAACCGCTTTTCCGATGCAGACGAGAAAAAGCGCAAGGCGGCGGCGGACGCTGTGGCCGCGACGCTCAAAGCCAACATGCCGCTGTTCACGCTGATCACCAATACGCTGGCCAAGGACAAGGAAATCTCCGACCGCTGGCGGCACTTTTCCGATGTCGCCGATAGCCGCCATTTGGCGAACCGTGTCGAAGCACCCGTCGTCGATGCGTTGGTGACGAGTGTTCGCGCCAGCTATCCGCGGACCTCGCACCGCTATTACGCGATGAAGGCCAAGTGGCTCGGCAAAGAGAAACTGAACACCTGGGATCGCAGCGCTCCGCTGCCGGAAAAGCCCGAGCGCGTGATCAAATGGCCGGAAGCCGAGAAAATCGTGCTCGATGCCTATAGCGGGTTCGCGCCCGAGATGGCGTCGATTGCCAAGCAATTTTTCGATCATGGCTGGATCGATGCGCCGGTGAAACCGGGCAAGTCGCCGGGTGCATTCTCGGCGTCCACGGTGCCAAGCGTGCACCCGTACGTGATGATGAACTATCAGGGGAAACCCCGGGACGTGATGACGCTTGCGCACGAGCTGGGTCACGGCGTGCATCAAATGCTGGCGCGCGCGCAGGGGCCGCTGCTGGCGCCGACGCCGCTGACTTTGGCCGAGACGGCAAGTGTGTTTGGCGAGATGTTGACGTTCAAGGCGCTACTCAGCGAGGCCAAAGACCAACGCGAGCGCAAGGCGATGCTGGCGTCGAAGGTCGAGGACATGATCAACACGGTCGTGCGCCAGATCGCATTCTACACATTTGAGCGCAAGGTGCACGAGGAACGCCGCAAGGGCGAGATGACGGCGGATCAGCTCAACGCGCTATGGATGGAAGTGCAGGCGGAGAGCCTCGGCCCGGCCATTGACGTCAAACCCGGCTACGAAGTGTACTGGACCTACATTCCGCACTTCATCCATTCGCCGTTTTATGTGTACGCGTATGCGTTTGGCGATTGCCTGGTGAATTCGCTTTACGGGCTTTATGCCGAAGCGCATCCAGGCTTCGTGGCGAAATATTTCGACATGCTCAAAGCCGGTGGCTCCAAGCACCATTCGGAACTCTTGGCGCCCTTCGGACTTGATGCGCGCGATCCGGCTTTTTGGAATAAGGGGCTCAAAGTCATCGAGGGCATGATCGATGAATTGGAAGCGATGGACCGCGCGGTTTCGTAAAAAATATAGCTATATCAATGAGTTGAGACTTTTGACGCCGTATAACATTTGTTTGACAGCGTAGCGCTCCTGTGTTAGACATTTTGTACAACGCGAATTGGGAGGTTCGCCGCGATGAAGCTCGAAATCAAGAAGATTGGCAATTCCACGGGGCTCATTTTGCCCAAGGAACTGCTTGCGCGGCTCGGGCTCGAACAAGGAGATGAAGTGTTCGTGACAGAAACTCCCGATGGTTTTGCCGTGAAGCGCGGCGACGAGGTTTTCGAGCAGGGCATCGAGATCGCCCGCAAAGCCATGAAAACGTACCGCAATACGCTCAAGGAGCTTGCGAAGTGAACGAACCGGTTTGGCTGACGGCCGAACTGGTGATTGCGATCCATGATGAGCAGCTTCGCGAATTCGGCGGTCCGCCGGGACTTCGTGATCGCGGCATGTTGGAATCGGCACTGGGACGGCCCCAAAACAAGTGGAGCTATGGCGAAACCGGCCTCGCGGCGCTCGCTGCGGCGTATGCGTTCGGCATCGCGCGCAATCATCCGTTTGTCGATGGCAACAAGCGAGCTTCTTTCTTGTCGATCATCACGTTCCTCGGTTTGAACGGCATCGAGTTTCTGGCCGATGAGGCTGAAGCGGCCGTCATCATCCAAGATCTTGCGGCTGGTAAGATCGACGAAGACGGCCTGACGCGCTGGATTAGAGACAACTGGCCGAAGCAGGGCAAAAAGAAGTAGCGGAGCGCTGGACGGCGCTCTTGTCGCGTGGCCACGAGAAACTGTTTCCCGCCGAACCGTGAGAGGCACGTCGTCACCGGCTGCGTGTTCACGTGCTGCTTGCACGCACAAATTGGAATTCCTTAGCATCGCGCTTGAGTACGGTCCCATCGTGCGCTGTGGCCTTACCCCCGTTGCCCAAATGTCAAGGGGCATTCAATCGGTAAACGTGCGATTTTGCCGCTTCCCTTGGCGTGATCGCGGGAGTAGAAGCGCCCCACTTTGCTGCAGTGCAGCTTTATGAAAAGGCGAGGTGCCTGAATGGCACAGACGCAGTCCCAGGGCCCGGCCGCAGATGCCAGCCACGGCGAAGGACATACAGACAAGAATTTCTGGGCATTGGTCCTTGGTTCCATCGGCGTCGTCTTCGGTGACATCGGAACGAGCCCGCTTTACGCGTTCAAGGAAGCGATCAATGCCGCCGTCCATCGCGGCCTCTCCATTGGCGAGGCGACGCTTGGCGTGCTGTCGCTGATTCTGTGGAGCCTTACGCTCGTTGTTACGATCAAATACGTACTTATTCTGCTCAGGGCCGACAATAAGGGCGAAGGCGGTATGTTCGCACTGATGGCACTTGGACAATCAGTCGCCAAGCGGAGCGCACCGTTGTTAGGCGCGCTCGGCGTGGCAGGTGCTTCGTTCTTTTACGGTGACGCGGTCATCACGCCGGCGATTTCCGTGTTGTCGGCCGTTGAAGGACTGAAGCTGATCGCGCCGCAACTCGAAAAGGCTGTCATCCCTGTTTCATTGCTTGTCATCACCGCGCTGTTTTGGATGCAGGCACGCGGCACCGACCGCATCGCTAGATATTTCGGTCCCATTACAGCGCTGTGGTTTGTCGTCCTCGCAATTGGCGGGTTGATGCACATCTTCGACAATCTACGCGTTCTTGAAGCACTCAATCCAATGTATGGCATTTCGTTCGTCTGGCGCCACGGTGTCATCGGTCTCACAGTCATGGGGCTCGTGTTCCTGGCATGCACCGGAGCCGAAGCACTTTATGCAGATCTCGGGCACTTTGGCCGACGGCCAATTCAGTCGGCATGGCTTTGGTTTGTCATGCCTGCTTTGCTGCTCAACTATTTTGGTCAAGGCGCGCTCGTAATGAGCGACGATTCTGCGCTGGCAAATCCATTTCTACAAGCTTTACCCGGATTGGGCGCTGATCCCGATGCTGATCCTGGCGACGTTTGCGACGGTCATTGCCAGCCAAGCGGTTATCACAGGCGCTTTCTCGCTGACCCGGCAGGCGATCCAGCTCGGCCTCGTGCCGCGTTTTGAAATACGCCACACATCCGAGAGCATGGCAGGCCAAATCTACATGCCGCGCGTCAACTGGATACTTTATATCGCCGTTGTGGCTGCGGTCGTACTGTTCAAGAATTCCACAAATCTCGCCGCGGCTTATGGTGTGTCCGTTACCGCGGCGATGGTTATCGATACGATGATGGCATTCTTCGTCATCTGGAAACTTTGGAAATGGCCGTTGTGGCGCACGATTATTCTCGTTGTCCCGCTGTTGCTGATCGAGCAGGCATTCTTCGTTGCCAATATCCTGAAGCTGTTCGAAGGTGGCTGGGTGCCTCTGACGATTGCAGCTGGTCTTGGCCTTATTATGTACACCTGGGTACGCGGCACCAAACTGCTCTCCAAGGCGACAAAACGCGACGAAGCCGATCTTGATTGGCTGGTACGCAAGCTGGAGGCAAAACCTCCGCATCGCGTACCGGGAACGGCTGTTTTCCTGACCGGCGATCCCTATGCCGCGCCAACATCCATGATGCACAATTTGAAACACAACCGCGTCATGCATGAGCGCAATATCCTGTTGGCGATCCGGACAGAAGAAACGCCACGCGTGCCGCGCCATGAGCGCGTGACGGTTGAACGCGTTTCCGACCACTTTATCCGCATTATTGCGCGCTACGGCTTCATGGAAACGCCGAGCGTGCCGAAAATTCTGGAGCACTGCCGGCGGAAGGACTGCAACATCGATCTCGGCGCGACGTCGTTCTTCCTGTCGCGCCGCTCGCTTCGCGTCACCAACAAATCCGAGATGCCGCGCTGGCAAGAACGCTTGTTCATTGCACTTGCGGGCAGCGCGGAAGACGCGACAACCTATTTCCAGATCCCGACCGATCGCGTCGTGGAAGTCGGGACCCAGGTCGCGGTGTGAAAAACGGCAGCAGGCAGCGGCACTAGAATTTGGCGTCTTTGCCGTAACGGGAAAAGACTTCTGAGCTGCCGTCCTTTTTCATCAAATGGACTTCGAAAGGCTCGACCGTGCCATCGGTTTCCATTCCCGGTGAGCCAACGGGCATCCCCGGCACGCTGAGGCCTATGGCGTCGGGCTTTTCGGCCAGGAGACGCGCGATGTCTTCGGCCGGGACGTGGCCTTCGATCATGTAGCCGCCGATTTGAGCCGAGTGGCAGCCGGCAAACTTTTGCGCGATGCCGGCGGACGATTTTATTTGATTGATGGTTGCGGTCGATGTGTCCTTGACTGCGAGCGTGTAGCCCTTCGATTGCATGTAAGTGACCCAGACTTTGCAGCAGCCGCACGTCGGGGTTTTCCAGACTTGGCCAGCAGTGTCGGCCACGGCAGCCGTCGCCGCAATGGCGGAGAGGGCTGCAAATATGAGAATGCTTCCGGTTCTTGAGCGACGCATGGATCTCTCCGTTGTTGAACGAAGCTATCGCAATGGGCTTCCAGCTGCACGCAAAAAAGCCCGGTCAGCGGATATATGCCGCTGGCCGGGCCTGCGTCTTCGGGTCCGCCTTAGAGGATGAAGTCGAGAGCCGACAGAGCAATGCGCCCATCGAGCTTGACCGTCATTTCGGCGGCGGCATCGTTGTCCGTGTTGAACAACACAATTGTCTCGTTCGTGTTGGCGTTAAACACGGCGCGAATTTGGCCGGCTGCATTGAAGTCTTGGCCGCCGATGAAGCGGAAGGCCTGATTGCCGGTGGCAAGTGCGTTGGCGTCGATGTCCCGGACGTCGATGTCATCAACCAGATGTCTGAAGTCGAGTGATCTGGTCGGCAGCGTTGCCGTTGCCGCTGTCGGACAACTTCTTGAAGAGGAAGTCGTCACTACCGGCGCCGCCAACCATGTGGTCCAGTCCGGTGCCGCCGATCAGAAAGTCATCGCCGAGGCCGCCGTTGAGGAAATCGTTGCCGGCTTCGCCGTACAGCATATCGCCGTCGTCTTCGCCGTAGACGCCATCGTTACCGGTGCCGCCAAAGAGCACGTCGTGGCCGCGGCCGCCGTTGACGTTGTCATTGCCGCCTTGGCCGCGGATCAGGTCGTCGCCGTTGTAGCCGACGAGCCGGTTGGCATTTGCGTCGCCGTAGAGATAGTCGTTCATCGACGAGCCGGTGACATTTTCGATATTCCAGACTTCCGAGGTTGCGCCGCTAGAGCGGTCTCTCGCAAAATGATTGGCGAGATCCACGGAAACACCGTTGGAGTTCGGGATGAGGTTGAGGGTATCTACGCCGGCTTCGCCATCGTAGTAGTTGCCAGCGCCGTCGAGACTTGAAACGATGAGGTCGTCGCCCTCGCCGCCGTAGATCTGATCGGCACCGGAGTATCCGCCCGAAAAGGAACGCACGTCGAAGATGACGTCATTGCCGCCGTATGCCGAAACGGCGTTGTTGCCTGCGTAAACAGTGATCGTGTCGCCGGTTTGTGTCCCGAAAAGGTAGTCGGGAACTTCGTTGTCGATCCACTGACCGTTGATGAAGCGAAGATCGTTGATGATAGCCATTCTAAGTCTCCTAGAGGTTGATGTCTGAGCCCCGGAGCGTTTCGGGGGGCCTTGAGACAAACCCTAGGAGAAAGGGCGCACACGCGCTGTTCCGGCCGGAACATGCCCAGCCTCAAGCGCGTCATGATGAAGTATCGGTTAAACTCTGTGTCAAAGTCATAGCGTATCCCCCGCACGGGGGATGTTCCCGGCGGAACAAGCCCGCCGGGATTGTCATCCAGTCGCTCAGCTGTGATGCGCAGAGACCGCGTGCAGCACTTCGCCTGAGAGCTTCGACTTCGCAGAATGCGAAATGTCGCCGAGGCTCAGCATGCCAACCATGCGCTTGTTCGTGTCGATGACGGGCAAGCGGCGGATTTTCTTATCCTCCATGATGCGCGTCGCGTCGTCGAGGTCTTCGTCCGCGTGACACCAGACGATGTTTGCCGTCATGACGTCGCGCGCCGTCAACTTTGAGACGTCCTTGCCGTTAGCAAGGCCGCGGCAAACGATATCGCGGTCCGTGACCATGCCGATGAGTTTGTCGTTGTCGCCAACCGGAATTGCGCCGATGTCATGTTTCCGCATCAATCGTGCGAGTTCTGGAACGGGTGTCGATGGCGCAACCCATTCGACGCCTTTGTGCATGGCTTCTTTGACTTTCATGAGCCCTACTCCTTGTAAAAGGTTCTAGCGCTCCAAGCCCCGAGCGCTCATTGGCCCCCTCAAATATCAATGTAAGACTTGACGTGGCAATTGCGAGGCCGGAACGGCGCGCATTTCACGAATTGCAAGTATGACGTGGCTTCCTTTTGTGTCATGGGGCGAATGGTAAGTATCTATGATCGCAATGAGTTTCACAGTCTTTAAGTGTGGGGTTTAGCGCGCGCCGTTTAGCACTAAAAATAACGGCCGGAGATGGGATCTCCGGCCGACTTTGGTTTGAATATTTGCTTGCTTAAAGAATGAAGTCACTTGCCGACAGCGTGATGTTACCCGTCAGTTTGATGACCATTTCAGCTGCCGAGTTCGTATCGGTGTTGAAGCTGACGACCGTGGTGTTCGTAGATGCAAAGTAGTGCGACGTGATCTGGCCCGAATTCGAGAAGCCGTGGTCGCCGATGTATTTAAACGCCTGGTCGCCAGACCGGTTTGCCCTGGCGTCGATGAAGAACACATCGATTTTATCGACGTTGTGCTGGAAATCTTTGATCGTGTCCGGGGTTGCAGTGAGGCTGTCGCCGAGGGCGCGGAAAATGAACTTGTCCGCTCCGGCTGCACCGGTCAGGCTGTCCCGGCCTACGCCGCCGTCGAGCATGTCGTTGCCGAGGCCTCCGTTCATGGAGTCGTTTCCTGCTCCGCCATACATCTGGTCGTTGCCGGCCTGGCCATACATTGAGTCATTGCCGGATTGGCCGTTCATGAAGTCGTCGCCATTGTCGTTGCCGCCGAAAAGCGAGTTGTTGCCAGCGCCGCCGTAAACCTTGTCGTTGCCGTCACCACCATCGACATAGTCGTTACCGGCATCGCCCGAGACGAGGTCTTCGCCCGTGCCGCCGTAGACGTTGTCATTGCCATCGCCGCCGAACACCTGATCCATGCCGTTGGAGCCATCGACGGTGTCGTTGCCACCGGCGCCGCGAAGGACGTCGTCGCCGAGGTAGCCGTTGAGGTCGTTGTTGCCTGCATCGCCGTAGATGTAGTCATTGTAGGCGGAGCCGGTGACGTTCTCGAAGCCGACGGCCTGAGTTCTCTCACCTGTGATGTTGTTCTCGGCCCATCCATTCGCGAGGTCGACCACGACGCCGGTCTGGTTGGGATTGAACCAAAGCGAGTTAATGCCCAGCCCGCCGTAATAGCCCTGGCCGCCATACTGATAGATGGAGTTGGGAGAGTTGAGGCTTGAGACCACAATGTCGTTGCCAACGCCCGTAGAAATGACGTCCTGGCCCGACCAGCCGCCGCCGCCGTAGGCGCTAATGTCGTAGACCACATCGTTGCCGCCATCGATATCGTTGAAGAAGTCGTTGCCACCGTAGAGGGTGACGACGTCGTCTGCAGAGGTACCGTAAATCGTGTCGTTCGAGAACGTGTCGCGCCACTGGCCGTTCACGTACTTGAGGTCATTTAAGTATGCCATGGTCAGTCTCCTATGAGGTTCAAAATGAAGTTTGCAATATTGTGCGTGCTCCAATCTCTAGGCAGACCGGCGTGGGCTTTCAGTTCCGTAGGAGACAACTTCTTGGGGACGTTCAATGCCGCCTTCTCAGCCTTAACGGGGCGGCCCAAACCGGAGCGCCATTTGATTTGAAGACGGGATTTGGCGCTAGTTGCTGGGCAGGTGCGCGCGGTACGCATTGATCATCGCGATCATGTCGCGGCGGATACCGGGCGAATAGTTGACGTATTGCACCACCGGCCAGGCGAGATAGCGGTTGACGCCAGCTATGTTGGCGAGGCCGGGTGAGGCGCTGACGGCAACACCGTCTTTGAAGGTGACCTGAGGCGCGAAGGTGCCTTTAATGTCGAAGGTGCTGTCGCGGGTTGTAATGGTGCAGACGACGGGCTGGGGCGGGGCGTTGAATAGGTGATTGGCTTCGGTCAGGGCTGGTTGGACGAGGGCACGGTCAATGCGGACAGTCACGCGGCAAACGGCGTCCTGGAGCCTGTCGCGGGTCAGGCGGCGCATGTCGGCGCGCTCTTGGTCCGTCAACAAGGTTGTGTATTCACAGGAAATTTCGGGCGAGGTTTGTTTGAGGCTGTTGAGGCAGGCGCTGAGACCGCCTGCTGCTGAGGGCTGTCCCGCGACGCTGGGCGTGCCTAAAATAGCCAACGGCAGAGCCAGGAGGGCTCGGCACCACTTGGGCTGGCGTACCCCTGGCCGAGCGCACGGCAATGAAGCTACCCGGCGGCCCGACAAAGACATTTGCACTCCCTGCGAAACATTGTCATTGTTCCAAAGATGTTTCGATCCCGGCTTGATGATGGCTGGGCATTGCGTTACCAAAACGGCCGAACAGGCTCTCAAGCAGGGAGAACAACGTGGGTGTGAATACTTCGGGCGGCCATTCCGCTATGGACTATGCCGAACATAACAAGACGTACGCGAGCTTTCTTCGTTTCACAAAGATCGCCATCGTACTTCTGGTACTGCTGCTCGCCGGCATGAGATATTTCTTGGTTTGAGGGTTCTTCGGGATTTAATCCCGGGATTCTCGTCTCGATCCAGGGCAGGCCTCTCTAGGGGGCCTGCCCAAATCGTTTTTGGCCTGCGACGGCCACACGAACAAGCCGGCCAACAACATCGGAAGTTACCATGGTCACGATTGCTGTCACGCGCGAAGCGGCCGATGAGCCCCGCGTCGCTGTTTCGCCAGATACGGTCAAGAAGCTTGTTGCGGCCGGTGCGACGGTCCGCGTTGAAGCGGGCGCCGGACTGAGATCGCGTTTTTCGGACGAGGCGTTGAAGGCGGCGGGCGCGGAAATCGTTTCGCACGCTGAGGCGCTCAACGGGGCCGATGTGCTGTTCAAAGTGCGACGCCCGACGAATGACGAAATCAAAGCTTTGAAGCCCGGCGCGATCGTTGCCGCAATGATCGACCCTTATGGCGATAGCGCGGCGCTTGAAGCACTGGCGGCGACCGGCGCCTCGATCTTCTCGATGGAGTTCATGCCGCGCACCACGCGGGCGCAATCGATGGACGTGTTGTCGAGCCAGGCGAACCTTGCCGGCTACAAAGCAGTCGTCGATGCGGCGGCCATGTTTGGCCAAGCGCTGCCGATGATGATGACGCCGGCTGGCACAGTGCCGGCTGCCAAAGCCTTCATCATGGGTGTCGGTGTTGCCGGTCTTCAAGCCATTGCAACGGCGCGACGCATGGGCGCGCAAGTGACGGCGACCGACGTGCGGCCCGCGACCAAGGAACAAGTGCAGTCTTTGGGCGCGAAGTTCGTCGCGGTCGAGGACGAGGAATTCAAGCAGGCGCAGACGGCGGCGGGATACGCGAAGCCTATGAGCCCGGAGTATCAGGCGAAGCAGGCAGACCTCGTTGCCAACCACATCAAGATCCAGGACTTGGTGATCACGACCGCGCTGATCCCGGGCCGTCCGGCGCCGAAATTGATCACGCGCGCGATGGTGGAAAGCATGAAGCCGGGCGCCGTGATTGTCGATCTTGCGGCCGAGCGTGGCGGTAACTGCGAACTGACAGAAGCCGGCAAAACGATTGAAACGGCGGGCGGCGTCAAGATCGCTGGGCCGCTCAATCTGGCGGGCACCATCGCGGTCAACGCATCAAGTCTCTATGCCAAGAACCTTTTGGCCTTCCTCGACATCATGATCGACAAGAAGGAAAAGAAGCTCGCCATCAATTGGGACGACGACATCATCAAGGGCACACTCGTTGCCAAGGATGGCAAAATCGTTCACCCGAATTTGGTTACGAAGTCTTAAAGGGGAAGCTGTCGATGCCATCCAGAGTCGTGACCGCTGGTGGTCCCCCTCCCCATCTCGCCGAAGGCGAGCCTCCGGCTCGACGCGGGGAGGGGTTAGGGGCGGGGGTACGCCGCAAGACAGGAGTTCGAAATTTGAGTTCGCAATTTCAGCGGAGCGCCAGCATGACACGCAAAGAGCAACGCCTAGCGCGTCACCCCACCCCCAACCCCTCCCCGTCGAGGGGAGGGGAGTTCGGGCGCTGGCCGCAGTCGGCAGCTGTTGCAATAGCGCTAACGGCTGCGGTTTTTCCGAGTGCGGCGTTCGCGGCCAGCGGTGAAGCGGTCAGTCCATTCGTGTTCGAATTCATGGTGTTCGTGATCGCGATATTCGTCGGCTACTTCGTGGTCTGGTCGGTAACGCCCGCGCTGCACACGCCGTTGATGAGCGTGACCAACGCGATCTCGTCGGTGATCGTGGTCGGCGCGCTGCTGGCGGTTGGAGTGGCATTGACCCAAAGCGACAGCGTGATGGCCAAGGTGTTTGGGTTCCTCGCGCTCATCATGGCAAGCGTCAATATCTTCGGCGGCTTCCTCGTCACCAATCGCATGCTGGCGATGTACAAGAAAAAAGACGCGCCCGCGAAGAAGTCATAACGGCGGGTTTCATATCCCTCGCCGCCGTCCCTTTCGACTAAGTTCAATAGGCCCAGGATCAGAGCATCATGTCCGCCAATCTCGCCGCCCTGCTTTATCTCGCCTCGGGTGTTTTGTTTATTCTGGCGCTTCGCGGGCTCTCAAGCCCGGCGTCGTCGCGCCAGGGCAACATGTTCGGCATGATCGGCATGACGATTGCGGTGCTGACCACGCTCGGCCTCGCGCAACCGTCCTTCATGTCCTGGGTGCTCATCCTGGCGGGGCTCGGGATCGGCGGGTTCATCGGCGCCAAGACGGCGCGCGAAATTCCAATGACGATGATGCCGGAACTGGTCGCGGCGTTCCACTCACTCGTCGGTATGGCGGCCGTTTTCGTGGCGGCAAGCGCGCTCTCTGCGCCATCGGCATTCAACATTCTCGTCGATCCGGCCAACCCTGACCTCGGCGTCAAAGGCGCGAGCCTCGCTGAAATGGCGATCGGCGCGGCCATCGGCGCGATCACGTTCACGGGTTCCGTTATCGCATTTGCCAAGCTCTCGGGCCGTATGTCAGGCAAGCCGATCATGCTGCCAATGCGCCACGCGATCAACGCAGGGCTTGGTCTGTTCATTATCTATCTCATTTACGCATTCTGCATGTCGGGCGGATCGGGCTGGCTGTTCTGGTTGATCGTGCTCGCATCCTTGGCGTTCGGCGTGCTGATCATCATTCCAATTGGCGGCGCGGATATGCCGGTGGTCGTGTCGATGCTCAACTCGTATTCGGGCTGGGCGGCGGCCGGCATCGGATTCACGCTGTCCAACGTCGCGCTGATCATTACCGGCGCACTCGTGGGTTCGTCCGGCGCAATTCTCTCCTACATCATGTGCAAGGCCATGAACCGACAGTTCCTGTCGGTCATCGCGGGCGGGTTCGGCGGCGAAACTGCGGGACCGGGCGCGGCGGGCGGCGGCGAACAAAAGCCGGTCAAGCTCGGCTCGGCCGAAGACGCAGCCTATGTCATGAAGAACGCGTCGAAGGTGATCATCGTGCCGGGTTACGGCATGGCGGTTGCGCAGGCACAACATGCGTTGAGAGAGATGGCGGAAAGCCTGAAGAAGGCCGGCGTCGAAGTGAAGTACGCGATCCATCCGGTTGCAGGCCGTATGCCGGGCCACATGAACGTGCTCTTGGCCGAAGCGAACGTGCCGTATGACGAAGTGTTCGAACTCGAAGACATCAACAGCGAGTTCGCGCAAGCGGACGCGGTCTACGTCATCGGCGCCAACGACGTCGTCAATCCGGCGGCCGAGGACGACAAGACCTCGCCGATCTACGGCATGCCCGTTTTGCAGGTCTGGAAAGCCGCGAACGTGTTCTTCAATAAGCGTTCACTTGCTTCGGGTTATGCCGGCATCGACAACCCGGTATTCTATCGCGACAACACGGTCATGGTGCTGGGCGATGCCAAAAAGATGACCGAAGAAATCGCCAAGGCGCTGGCGCATTAGGGGCCGCTGTCATCCCGGCCGTAGGCGCGCCTTAAGCGCGCCGCAGAGCCGGGACCCACCTTGTAGCACTTTATGCTCTGGGTCCCGGCTCTCCAGGTTCGCGCTTCGCGCGCCCACTCCGGCCGGGATGACATCGCGCTCTACCTTTCTGCTTTGTCATTGGTGCATGCGCGCGCGATCCCCTAGCTTCGGTCTGGGGGACGGAGAACGCGTCATGATTATAAACACTCTCACCCGGCACACCAGCCATCGCGCGGATTGTGCTCAGTGCATGGCTCTTGGCTGCCGTTTTGCTCGCGCCCTTCCCGGCGCCACTGCGGGCTGAACAGCCGGCGAAAGCTGAGCAGGTCTCAACCGAACCCTTTGACGAAGTGTGGCGGCTGGTGCGCGACAGGTTTTACGATTTAAAGCTGCATGGGCTCGATTGGGCCGCTATCGGCGACACCTACCGGCCGCGCTATGCGGCAGCGGCGTCGCCCACGGAGCGCTCGAGCGTCATCAATGCCATGCTGAGTGAACTCAAAGCCTCGCACACGCGCCACTACATCAACGACGATCCGGGTTACTACCAGTTGGCCGAGATTTTCTCGTATCCGCTGCGCGGAGAGATTCCAAAGCACTTTCCGAGCAACAAGGTGATTTATCCCGGCATTGGCATTTTCACGAAGACGTATCGAAGGAAAGACATTCGTCTACGGCGTCATGGCAGGACTGCCGGGCGACAAGGCAGGGTTGCTGACCGGAGACGAAATCGTATCGGCCGACGGCAAAGCGTTCGCACCGGTCGGCTCGTTCCAAGGCAAAACCGGGACGCCTGTGTCGCTCGAAATCCGCCGCAGCGTTGATGCCGAAACACGGCGCATCATTGTGGTGCCCGAAACCATCGAGCCGGGAGAAGCTTTCAAGACCTCGTTGCGCGATAGTGCGCGCATCATCGAGCGCGATGGCAAGAAGATCGGCTACATTCGTTTCTGGTCCTATGCCGGAAGCCGGTATCAAGACGTGCTCGAAGAAGAGCTGAGTTCCGGCAAACTCAAAGGCGCAGACGCACTGATCTGGGATCTGCGCGGCGGCTGGGGCGGGGCGCGACCGCATTACCTCGATATCTTCGTGCCGCAAGCCATCACCATGACGATGACCGAGCGCAATGGCGAGGCTGAGGCGGTCAACTTCCGTTGGCGTAAACCGGTGGCGCTGTTGATCGATGCCGGGTCGCGCAGCGGCAAGGAAGTGTTGGCTCATGGCTTCAAGGAATTGAAACTCGGCGCAATCATCGGCGAGCGCACGGCGGGGGCTGTTTTAGCTGCGACCGCGTTCATGTTATCGGACGGAAGTTTACTGGTGCTGGCTGTGAACGACGTCAGCGTCAACGGCACGCGGCTCGAGGGCAATGGCGTGACGCCAACGATCGAGCAACCTTTCGATATTCGTTATGCGGGCGGCAAGGATCCCGCAAATCGAGCGGGCTCTGGAGGAGTTATCGAAGCCCCTGAAGGCTGATGAAAATACCGGTATTTCCGCCCCTTAAGCAGGCTTAGGGCGAGTGTAGTTGCCCGCAAGTGACAGAAATCCGCCAAGGGCCTCTGCTATGCTCCATAAGGCTAATGGAGTGTGCCGTGCTGCAGTCGAATACGCCCCTATCAATCGAAACGGATCTCGCGACGCTGGAAGCACTGGCGCAAACGCCGGCGTTGAGTGCTTCGGAACTCGTCAAGGCCTTGCAAGCGATCTATCAAAAAGCGTCGAATGCGGATTTTTCAGATTACGACGTAAGGGCTATCGCCAAGTCCGCGCCTGCGATCATGTACCGGTTGTTCGATGTACGCATAGCTTTGCGCAATCGCATCGGCGAGTTTGAGCAGCGCGGCTTGATGACGTCGGAGGTTCAGCAAGCGTTGCGCGATTGCTTCCGCATTCTGCGTTACGTGACGGACATGGTGGGCGAAGTCGGCTCGGGCAACGCGCGCTTTACGGAGCACGCTGTTGCGCTCCCTGCCTTTCGCGGGAACGACTACAACACGCTCGTCAATCATGCCTTCTACAAAGGACCGGATTTGCCGTTCAAATCCGGCGACGTGATGCTCATGCGCGGCCAGGCGCACAACAGCGCGGCCATCGCGCGTATCGGCGACGTCGATAGCCAATTCAGTCATCTCGCCATGATTTATATCGATGACGCGGGCCAGCATTTCGTGGTCGAAAGCCTGATAGAGGATGGTGCCATCGTCAATACGCTCAGTCATTCCTTGTCGCATGGCAGCGCGCGCGCAGTGCTTTACCGGCACAAAGATACAGCCCTTGCCGCGCGTGCGGCGAAGCTCATTCACGATCATGTGGCGCCGACGCGCAAATCGTTCGGGCGGCGTATTCTCTATGATTTTTCCATGCGGCTCGACCAGGGGCGGCGCCTGTTTTGCGCCAAGCTGGTGCGGCTTGCGTTTCAGATGGCGAGCGAGGGCCGCAAAAATCTGCCGCGCTACCCGACCAAGCTTGGCATGAAGAACCGCGACTTTCTCGATCGCATCGGCGTTAAGGCGGCAGAAACGTTCGCGCCGGCCGATATCGATTTAGAGTTCAGTTCGATCTCGTGTGCGAATGGCAGGACTATCGCGGCACGTCGAACATCCGCTTGCAGGACTTCACCTGCGATAAACTCTTCGAGTGGATGGACCGCTATGAGTACCGGTTCGAAGAAACCATGATCATCCGCATCGTGTCGCTGCTCGGACGGGTGACGTCTTACTTTTCGGACACGGCGAAGGACATTCTTGCCACTGTTGCGCCCAAGGTGCCGGTCAACATGCCGCGTAAGGCAGTTGCCGCAGTGGCCATGTTGCACAAAACGGCCGAGCCGGTTACCCGCGAGCTGCGCGACCTTGAGGCCCTAACCGTGCGCCAGACCGGGCGGCCGATGCACGGAAAAGAGATTTTTGAAGCGCTAGAAGGCATCCGGGTGCGGGAGGGAAACCGTATAGGGTATCTGGTCAGCAAAGCAGGATGATTGAATGCGCGCGGTATTGGCCTTCGCGATTGGAGTTCTAGCGGTTTTGGGCACGGCCGGACCCGTGGCCTCGCAAGAGGGGCCGGGTGGCCGAGTTCTGGTCGCGGGCGTGTCGCTTGGATGCGCCGATTTCCGCGGCAAGCCGGTGCAGACCTACGAGACCAGCGGCCTGGGCGATGTCGCTCGCTCGACCCTCTACGGCCGTATTCCCGTCATTACCGTGGACAAGGAAGTGATGGCGTCGCTCTCCGGCAAGTTGCAAATCTTCTTTTATCTGCATGAGTGCGCGCATCATGTGCTGGGGCACATGTTCGCGCCGCAGCCGAGTTCGGAGTGCAGAAGCAGATTGCTGGTCCATCAAAACCGGCCGCGATCAAAGCTACTTCAATCTGGCCGACGTCATGTCCTTCGCCAATCGCATTATGTCCAGTCCGGGGAGCGCGCGCGGACATTTGCCGGGGCGGGAACGCATGGCACATTTGCTTGCGTGTTTTGAGGGGCAGTAATCCGGCTTTGGTGCCTGACGGGAGCCTCATTGCGCACCTAGCGCGGAAATCCGGGGACAATGCAAGATTACAACTCCCGTTGCCCTGGCTCGCTTGGTCCCCTGCCGCCATAGTCCGGCTGAGTTGGGTGAAGTACGCGGGGGCGTTTATGTTCAAGTTCTGTGCGGTTGTGGCCGCGTCAATTGCCATTTCTGGGTGCGCCAGTATTTCAGCGCCCGATACCGGCGGCACGGCAGTTTTGCCGTTCGCGTATTCGAGCGGATTTTTCGGCGGCATGCATTCCTTCCCCTACGCCAACAGGCTGAAGCCGGGACGCATTTACGCAACGACGCATAAGGCGAAGGGCCCGGTTTTCGGCGCGCAGGTCGCCGAGATTTGCTGGGACGACACGGACGCGCTTGTTGCCAAGTTTCCCGATCGCATGAGGACGCGCGCCTATGAGGGCGAAGAGAACGTCGTCAAAACGGTTGGCAGCGGCGGCGAATTTGGCCTGGAAGGCGTGAAGCTGCCGCATCTCGAGATCGGTGCCAGCGCTAACTACGTCAACTCCATCACCTACACCTTCGACAAAGTGACCGAGATCGAAGTCGAGGAAGGCACCGACAGCTTCGTCATGGCCAACATTCAGGCGCGCTGCAGACAGTTGATTTCCAGTCTGAAAAAGCAGGGCCGCTACGTGTTCGTCGCCAAGAAAGTTTACCAGCCGGAGAAATCCAGCGTCGCCATGGAATTCAAGCCGAACGTCAGTGCGTCGCTCAAGGCCAGTATTCTGAAAGGCATGTCGCCCGGCATTACGGCGAATTGGCACAAGAATAATATCGAGACGCGCGGTGCGAGCCATAAAGTCGTGGAAGTGAAGGCGAGCGAGTTTTGAGGGGGTGTGGTGTGGCTCTCAAAGTATAATGAGCAGTGGCGATCCTTCAGGTAGAGTGGCCTAAACCGGTATCCCGATAAAGGGCCACTCTAAAGCCTGCGAACTGCCTGTACGCCGTAACAAACTTTTCCGTCCGGCTACTGATTAGCTTTCTCGGCATCAGACTTCGCTTCTTCAGCGTCCTTCTTGGCATCAACCGCGAGATCTTTGGCCTCGATTGCCAACTTCTTTTCGGCTTTTGCTTTGGCCGCCGCTTGCACTGCAGCCTCGCTCGCAGCCGCTGCCTTATCTGCTTCAGCTTTAGCCTCGATTACTGCATCCTTTGCTTCAACTAATTGTTCGCTGGGTTTGCCCTTTGTTTCTGTATTGTTGGAGTTGGAGTCCTTCATTTTGGTCTCCGTCGCGGCAAATACATCGATGATAATCTTCTTCATGTTCGAGACCGAACACAGTGACGCATAATCCGCAGCAATGCTTCTCGATACCATCATGTGCATTGGTTCTTTAGAATTGAGAAAATTGTTCACACGGCAGGAGTTGATCTCGTAAGCTGCGTTCGTAGTTGAGACGGTCTTCCCCTTTTTTATCGGTGTAAGAAACCGTCGTATTGTATGCGGCGC